>NZ_FOYZ01000003.1:0-65413 GCF_900112775.1 Anaeromicropila populeti | reverse complement strand
CAACACCAGTGGTAACGCCAACACCAGTGGTAACACCAACACCAGTGGTAACACCAACGCCAGTGGTAACGCCAACACCAGTGGTAACGCCAACACCTACTAGTGTTACAGGAGTTCAAGTAAAAGCTGTTGTAACAACACAAATCAGCAGCTCAATTAATCAGCAATACAGTATAATTGCAACGGGAACACAAAGTGTTGACTTGTCAAAATTGAAAATTCGATATTATTATTCAAGAACAAGTTCAAAAACGCAAAGCTTTTGGTGTGACAATGCGGGGTTACAATTAAATGTATCACCATGGTACATGAATATAACATCTAATGTAGTAGGAACATTATATGACAATTATCTTGAAATTTCTTTTAATAAAGACTATAGTTTAGCACCTGGAGAAGGTAGTTTGAATATAGGTACTCGTTTTGCACAATCAGACTGGTCAGCTTATACAGGGTTTGTGGACAATGGTGTAAAAGTATTTTATGATGGAGTTCAAGTAGGTTAACAGATAGGCAAAAAAAGGAGCCAGCACATGATGTGTTGGCTCCAAGTTTTATTATGGAATCATTATTTCACAACTATATTAGTAGGAGCACTCTTATCTGTTCCACTTGCAATGAAGCAAATCGTTATAGATTGTCCATTTGCAAGATTTGCATCCCAGGATGGATTCTTAACTGTTACTTTTGTTCCAATCTGCCCAGTTAATTCAGCGTTCCATAAGCTTGTAATCTGACAGTTGTAATCACATGTTAATGTCCAGCCATTTAAAGTCTTGCCAGAATTGTTGGTAACAACGATTTCAGCTTGGAAAGTAGAACCCCAGTCACTTACTACGTTGTATTCACATGTTACACCAGTTACAGAAGGTTGTGTACTAGGTGTTACACTAGGTGCTGTACTAGGTGCTACACTAGGTGCTATACTAGGTGCTACAGACGGAGCAGTGCTTGGTTCTGGACTTGGAGTTACAGGAGTCTGTGATGTCTGAACATTGTCAAGACCTAAAACACCAAATAAAGCAGATACAAAGTTATAGTAACCAGCAGCAATAGCAACATTGTCATGGTCAGCACCAGGAACTTCAACCCAGACATGAGGCTGATTATTTCTAGTTAAAATGTCATGATAGCTCTTAGGGAATGTTCCCACTACAGAGTCGCTTGTTCCACAGCTGATTAATGTTACATAAGGTACATAGCTTTCATCTTTAATGCGGAAATCATTTTCCTGGAATAAACCTTTGTGAAATCCTGAGTAATCAGTTCCAGGTGTTACGCCAGGTGCTGGGGAGAAAGCTCCAACATAACCGAATAAGTCAGGTCTTGAATAACCGATGTAAAGAGCATTGCGGCCGCCCATGGAGAAACCACAAATCGCTGTATTTTCTCTGCCTGTTGCTACGGAGTAGTTCTGCTCAATATATGGCATTAAATCATCAGTTAAATCATTGATGAAGTTATCATATCCATCAAAATATGCCTGATTAAAAGCAGGTGATACAGCAGTACCAGGAGCTGGTGCATATTCATTCGGAAGAACGATAATCATTTCTTTTGCTTTTCCTTGAGCTGCTAAGTTTGTAGGAATCTCAACTGCATTTCCTAACATAGAATCTTCATTTCCCATGATACCATGTAAAAAGTATACTACAGGATATTTTTTAGAAGAATTATAGTTTGCCGGTAAGAACACGTTGCAGGAACGGTTGGAACCTGTTGTTTTGGAGTAGTATGTTTTTTTTGTTGCAGAACCATATTGAATGCCTGCCAGTTTTTGGTCTGCCCCAGTTGGGCATGTATTCACTAAATTCATTTTTGTCATGTATGATTTTGCGATTTCTGTCATACTGCTTGTCTGTGAAGTGCTTTGACTAGGCTGTACAGAAGGAGCAGCAATACTGTATGAATTATCAAAATAGGCTTGCAGGGTAGATGTATAAGATTGTTTTTGTACACCTAAGCTAGAAAATAATAATGGGTTTTCTCCTGTTCTCCAGGAAGCACCATCGTGAAGTCCCCACCATGTGATGGCAGTGATTTTGCCACCTGCTTTTTTAGCACTAATGATAGCAGACATAATGTCATACAAATAGTTTGCCTGGTCGACATCATTATTTCCCTTGGCATCTAATTCTGTAATCTGGATTTCACAATCCTGTTTTACAAATTTATCCAATGCAGACTTATAATAAGAAGCACTTGGGAAAGAAGAACTTAAGTGAGACTGCATACCAACACCAGAACAGATTTTCTTTTCTGCATTGATGAAGTTAATCATAGTAATGATTTTGTCACAATCCATGTATGTATTATAATCGTTGTAAAATAAGGATACAGAGTCTTGTTTGTTAAAGTGTTCTAAAGCCTGGTAAGCATATTGGAAGGCTGATTTAACGTAATCAGGATTAGTATTGATTGCACCGTAGATTGACTGCCATCCAGAATTCTGTGCATGAATGTATTCATTAACAACATCCCAACAGTAAACAGTGCTTGCATACTGGCTGCTATATACATGGTACATAACAGATTTAATGTAGAACTCCATTCTTGCATTCATCTGAGATTTGCTTACATAGCCGCCGTTTGATGTATAACCAGTTCTAAAGTACCAGTCTGGTGTCTGACTGTGCCATACTAAGGTATGGTAACGGATTTGTAAACCGTTGTCGTATGCATTTTTCATCATACTGTCTATTGTATTGAAGTTTAAAGTTGGAACAGTAGATTCTGTGTAATTGCTTGGAATGTAATAGCCCATGTTTTTAGCCTGAGCCACTGACATTGTGCTAGAGTTTAAAACAGCATCTGGTTTCATTTCATTTTCCATTGTAATGCTGTTGTACTGGCTTTTGATAAAGTTTCGTGTAGTTGTATCGTTCCATTGATATGGTGTGACACATGTTCCAACATGTCCCAATATGGAACCATAAGTGTTTAATAATGTTGCATTACTTGGAACAGCAGCGTCTGCCTTGTTAGCAGGTGCTATCGCTGTCAGACTTAACACTAAGGCTAAGGATAAAAAGGCACTAAAAAATTTTTTCATAAATGAACCCCCTGGTCTAAAATAAATAGTTAGTGTAAAGTCTATTTACACTGTTAACATGTTACAAGTATTGAACTTTGATGCCCCCTTTCTTAAAAGTAGTGTCGCCATAAATAGAAAATACATGTTTTATGATACTAATATTATATAACATGTATGACAAAATGAAAATTACATATCATGTTTATCCATAGGACATAATGTCCAGTTGTAAAATGTTTTAGACAACATATGACAAATTGGAACATCCGAAGCGGTAAAACAAAAACCAACCACCAGTTTTTACTGATGGTTATAATTTGGATGGTTCATTTTTCTAAATTGACATGGTGTAATATGGAAAAATTTTCGGAACTGCCTTGAAAAATAATTACTGTCGCTAAAACCACTTTGCAGCGCGATCTCCGTTATAGTTAAGTTCGTATTTTTTAAAAGGGAACAAGCATGCTGCATTCTTAAGCTGAGAATGTAATTTCCTGGAGTTGTTTCGTAAGTAATCCTAAAAATCCGTGTAAAATGGCGAGTAGAAAAATTGGAAATTTCAGCCAGATCCTTAATGGTCAAGGCTTCCGTGTAGTGATTTTCTATATAAGAAACAGATTTGGCAATCTGAATGATGTCACATTTTTCAACAGAAGAGGTAAAACTGTATGCTCTGGATAAAATAACAACTAATTTAATAAAATAAGAAATAAGTATGGCCTTCCAGCCCTCTTTCTTCTCGGCATATTCTGTAATCATACAAGAAATCATATTACTGACATTATCAAAATCATTCATTTTCAATTTGAGCCTGCCTTGAAAACTATGTTCCATAGATAAATAAGGTTCTAAAACAAAAAGTGCGTGATAACCTGCCAGACTGCGAAGATCCAGTTCTGATGATAATAGCTCAGGGCGGTACATAATATTGCATATTTTGAAATCATAAGTGTTCTCATATCCATGAGATGTATTGTTGCAAATAACAAAAACATCTCCCTTTCTGATGGGATAGGAATTATTATCAACTATATGTAGAGCTGTTCCTTGAAGTACAATTACCAGTTCAGAGAAATCAGCGTGGGTATGTATGTACAAATTCGTATCATGAAAACCATATTGGATATAAAAAGGAAAACTAGTATCTTTTGTAAAAGCATTCAAGGTCATTGCTACCATTAAGCTCCCTCCTTTCAACTTGCTGGTTAACAGTACCTGATTAAAAAAGTATACCACAGAAAGTCACAATTTTCAATAATTTGAGGAGGGTGAAAAAGTAATTTATTGGTCAAGTTGACTAGTAAATTAGTAGGAAAATACTTGATATATATACAAATTGTGGTATTATTAAAGAAAGAAATTATTTAATTTTACTTCAGATGTATAAAAGGAATACACTGATAATGCATAGTTATTCATTAAAAGAAAAATATGAACAGGGTGGGGGTCATGATATTGAAAAATTTAAAAATGAAGAATAAGTTAGCGGTTTTGTATATTGCAACAGGATTAATACCTACGATAGTACTTGCAATATTTATTTTTCTTTATGCCAGTCAGGAAATGAGAACGGCTGTTTTAGAATCAAATACAGTATTCTCAACACTTACTAAGGAGCAGATAGAGTCCTATTTTTCTGAGAGAAATGGAGATGCAGCAACTCTTTCAACTTCCAATAGTGTAGTAAATAATATGGAGGTTATAATAGAAAATGCTTCGAGTCAAAGCGAAAAAGAAGAAGCACTGAATAGTATAGATAAGTATTTATCGATTGCCCAGAAAGAATATGGGTATACAGATATTTATTTAACAGATGCTGCTGGTAAAGTCGTTTATGCGGTAAATATGAAGGAAAAGTTTAAAGAGGCAGATTTAAAGGATAGAGAGTATATTCAAAGTGCACTAAAAGGACAAATAACTTGGTCAAAGCTATTTTATTCCGATATTATTCAGAATAATATGATGACATTAAGCGCACCAGTTTATGCAGAAAACAATAGTAGTCAAATTGTTGGAACTATAAACTTACTACTTGATCAAAACAGGATTGATTCCATTGTTCATCAGGGAATAGAAAAGCTTGGTGAAACAGGAGATGCTTATTTGATAAATAAAGACGGACTTTTATTGTCCAATACAAAGCTAGGGGATTATAAGGAAGCAGCTGCTCTAAATAAAACTATTTCAACAAGTGCTTCACAGTTTCTGTCTAAAGAAATTGCAAATGAAAATAATGATTATTGTTACGTAGGCAAATATAAAGATTATTTAAAAAACCCAGTTTATGGTTCGTTAAGTATTGTAAAAGTGGGAAGCGAATATGATGGATTAATTATTGAGCAAGATGTGGCAGAAGCATTTAAAGGAATAAATGCACTGAGAAGTTTTGCATTGTCAGCCATTATTATTATCATTTTGCTTTCTATTGTGCTTCTCTATGTTGTATCAACTTCTATTACGAAACCATTAATGGCAGTTGTTCACAATGCCAGTGAGCTGGCAGAATATCGACTTACGAATAATGTATTATCTAAGTATAGTAACAGAAAAGATGAAGTTGGTGAAATTGGAAAATCAGTGCAGTTAGTAATTGAAAACCTACGAATGATTATAAAAGAAATTGTGACTTCATCTGAGCAGGTATCTTCCTCCTCAGAAGAATTGACAGCTAATTCCCAGGAACTGACTGCTGGCTCAGAAGAGGTTGCACGGACAATGAATGAAATTGCAATGGGTGCAGGTGAACAGGCGGAAAGTACAACGACTGGTGCTGAAAAAGTGATGCAGTTGGGCAGAATAATTGACGATAACAGAAACCATATTAATGAAGTATCTGAAGCTTCAACAAAAACCGAGAGAAGTATCAGAGAAGGATTAAGAATTGTCAATGATTTGAGTATAAATGCAAAGCAAAACAGTGAAGCATCTCAAAAGGTTTATCAAAGTATTTTAATGACAAGTGAGAGTTCCAAAGAAATAGCGGCAGCCAGTAATATCATTGCAGATATAGCGGAACAAACTAATTTATTGTCATTAAATGCAGCTATAGAAGCAGCAAGAGCAGGAGAACATGGGAAAGGGTTTGCCATCGTTGCAGAAGAAATTAAAAAGCTGGCTGAACAGTCTGCTCAGTCAACAAAGAAAATTGACTATATGGTTCAGAAACTGGAGCGGGATTCAGATATGGCAGTTAAGATAATGGCCGATGCCAAAGGACTTGTTCATCAACAGGAACTAAGTGTTGAAGACACAAAAGATAAGTTTAATGAAATATCAAGATTAATAGGGGATGTAGAAAATGCAATTCTATTAATAGATAAAGCTAGTCAGTTGATGGAATTACATAAATCAGAGGTATTGCAGTTAATCGAGTCGTTAGCAGCAGTAGCAGAAGAAAACGCTGCGTCAACTCAGGAGGTGTCTGCTTCCATGGAAGAACAGACCGCTTCCATTGAGGAGATTTCAAATGCCAGCGAATCTTTATCAGATTTGGCAATCTCGCTAAGAGCATTAATTGAGAAATTTAAGATTTAAGTAATTATTAGGATAAAGCCATTCTCGTTATTGCTATAATTTGTTTGTGACAAAGTTACAGAAATATTTTTTAAAGCGGATATAATAAGAGTTAGAAGTGTAGCTGCAAACTAGTTAAGAAATTAACAATAAAGGAGAATGGTTATGGCAAAGAGAACGTTGATTATAGGTGGTGTCGCAGGTGGTGCAACGACAGCAGCCAGGCTGCGAAGAAGAGATGAATCCATGGAAATCATTATGTTTGAAAAAGGAGAATATATCTCTTATGCAAACTGTGGATTACCTTATTACATTGGCGATGTTATCAAGAGCAGAGATGCCTTACTTTTACAAACACCTGCTGCAATGAAAAATAAGTTTAATATAGATGTAAGAGTATCCAATGAAGTAGTAGAGATTTTGCCAGATAAAAAAATGGTAAAAGTAAAAAATTTGAAAACTGGTGAACTGTATGAAGAAAAGTATGATAATTTGGTTTTAGCAACAGGTTCTTCTCCTATCCGTCCACAAATTCCAGGGATTGATGCAGATAATATTTTTACTTTATGGACTGTCCCAGATACGGATAGAATTAAAACCTATATAGAGCAGAAAAGTCCACAGTCTGCCGTTGTAATTGGCGGTGGATTCATTGGTCTTGAAATGGCAGAGAATCTTCATGAAGCAGGAATTCAGGTTTCATTAATTGAAATGCAAAATCAGGTCCTGGCTCCACTGGACTATGAAATGGCTAATCTTTTGCATGAAAATATGAGAATGAATCATATTAATCTGGTGTTGGGAGATGGAGTAAAGGAATTTCGATCTGAGAATGGTACCACTCAGATTACTTTGTCCAGTGGAAAAACATTAAAAGCAGATATGGTTCTTTTATCCATTGGTGTGAGGCCAAACAGCCAACTGGCTAAGGAAGCAGGGATTCAGTTAAATGAAAAAGGAGGAATTGTTGTAAATGAATTTCTTCAGACCTCTGCAAAAGACATTTATGCAGTTGGAGATGTTATTGAGGTTGACAATTATGTTCTGAAAAATAAAACCATGATCCCACTAGCTGGACCAGCAAATAAGCAGGCACGCATTCTTGCGGATAATCTGGCAGGAGACAAAAAGAAATATAAGGGAACCATGGGAAGTGCAGTTGCGAAGGTGTTTGATCTGAATGCAGCCAGTGTTGGGATGAATGAAAAGCAATTAAAGGCAATCGGGCAACAGAAGAATAAGGACTATTTTACTATTATAATTAATCAAAAGTCCCACGCAGGATATTATCCTGGAGCAACTCCACTTACATTAAAAATGCTATTTGACAAAGAAGGAAAAATCCTGGGAGGACAGATAGTCGGTCAGGATGGGGTAGATAAAAGAATTGACACGATGGCTACAACCATGAGGCTGAATGGAACAATTTATGATTTGGCAGAACTGGAGTTGGCATACGCGCCACCATTTTCATCAGCAAAAGATCCTGTAAATATGTTAGGATTTGTTGCAGAAAATGTTTTAAATAAATTAGTTTCTTTTATCGAATGGGATGAATTAGATAATCTTTTGAAGGATGAGACAAAAAGGGATGATTATGTAGTTTTAGATGTAACAGAGGAAATGGAACGAATGGTATTTTCAATACCCGGCTCCTATCACATTCCGCTAGGTCAGGTTCATAAGCGAATCAATGAATTAGATAAAAATAAGCTAATTGTACCGTATTGTGCAATTGGTGTACGTTCTTATAACGCGGCCAGAGTGTTGATGCAAAATGGATTTCAAAAGGTGGCAGTGTTATCTGGTGGAACTGCTTTTTATAAGTCAATGCATCATATGGATAAGAAGGGCAGTATAGAGCTGGAAGTGAAGAAGCCAGCTGACAGAGAGGAAGCGGGTGCTATTATGTCAAGTAAAGCAATTAAAGTATTAGACTGCTGTGGACTTCAATGTCCAGGGCCAATCATGAAGGTACATGAAGCAATTTGTGAAATGAAGGAATCAGAAGTGTTGCAGGTATCAGCAACAGACATGGGATTTGCTAA
Source organism: Anaeromicropila populeti (assembly GCF_900112775.1). Taxonomy (GTDB): domain Bacteria; phylum Bacillota; class Clostridia; order Lachnospirales; family Lachnospiraceae; genus Anaeromicropila_A; species Anaeromicropila_A populeti. Next base: position 56,818 of record NZ_FOYZ01000003.1, on the reverse strand, counting down.
TGATATAGATTCCTGGTGCAAAAGAACTGGAAATACATTGATGAAAGTGGAAAGAAAGAATAAAGAAAATGTTGTTTATATAAAAAAGGGTTCTGAAACATGTAACACAGCGATAAACAACAATATAACAGAACTTCCTCAGGGGAAAACACTGATTGTTTTTAGTGGTGACCTGGATAAGGTTTTAGCTTCTTTCATAATTGCAAATGGAGCGGCATCAATGGGACGGCCGGTAACCATGTTTTTTACCTTCTGGGGATTAAATGCATTAAGAAAAGAAAACAAGGTACCTGTGAAAAAGCCATTTTTAGATAGTATGTTTGGAATGATGATGCCAAGGGGAACAAAAAAACTAAAATTGTCTAAAATGAATATGGCAGGTATGGGTACTGTTATGATGAAAAAAGTTATGAAGGATAAAAATGTGGATTCATTGGAGGCTTTGATGAAACAGGCAATGGCAAATGGTATCAAACTTGTTGCATGTACGATGTCTATGGATGTTATGGGAATTACCAAAGAAGAATTAATTGACGGAGTAGAGTTTGCTGGAGTTGCCTCTTATTTGGGAGACGCAGAAGAATCTAACGTAAATCTTTTTATTTAGAATCCAGAAATCTGAAACTTTAAATAATGAAAACAGTGCAGGATAAAGTGCACTGTTTTTTCTTTCAATGTTAAATCTTATATAACACTGTTAATGGAGAAAGCATTTAGAATGACATTGGAGGGGTCAAAGGTGTGCTTACTTCCACAAGAACCAGATACCGGCTCACCACAGGAACAGGTTTTTGAGAAGGAAAAAGGCTGTTCATGCTCGTCAGCCATTCCACAATCGGCAACAAGTTTATTACATTTTGGACAATAAAACGTATGTGACATAAAAATTCATCCTTTCATAATTTGTTACAACTAGTATGTACAAATACAGGTTTATTATTTTGTTGATATATTTGGAAAAGTATGATAGAATTGTTAATTGTACTAACTTTTTTAGAATAGGGGAAAGAAACATGAAAAAACAAAGAAAAATAATATTAGTTTTAATGCTAGTAGTTGTAACAGCTTTAACTGGTTGTAAGGGCAAATCAGACTCTGGTTTTTCCATTGGAACGTGGAACGAAAATGTATTTGAAAATACATGGCTTGACATGAAGTTTGAGATTCAGGATGACTGGAATATAGCTACAGACGAAGAGATTGCAGAAGTAATAGGTGCTGGTGCCGAGACAATGAGTGAATTAAAAGGAAACAGCAGTGAAGCAATGAAAGCAGCAGCTGAGCTTAAAACGGTATATGGATTTATGGCAGCAGACGCTGAAAACATGATAAATGCTCAGTTAGTTTATGAGAATCTGGCATTGTCAATAGGAGGTACAAAGTATACAGAAGAAGAGTATCTGGATACGTTAGAAGATAGTTTGCTTCAAGTGGAATCTATTGGATATGAAGTGGTAGACAGAACCACAGAGGAACTTGCTGGCAAAACATTTCATTGTTTAAAACTTTCAGGTTATGATGGTGGAATGTATCAGGAGTATTATACATATAAGATGGATAAATATATGGTTGCTGTTATTATCAGCTATACTCCGGATAAGGAAGATATAAGAGATGAGTTTGTTAATAGTATAGCTACGCTTGCATAGTAAATGAATAAGTAAAACCTTTGTAATAAAACCATACTGATTTAAAGTGAAACTCTTGTTACTTTATATCAGTATGGTTTTTTGTGATTTGCTGATGAAATAAAGAAGTGGTAGCACACAGGATTTCCAATCTGTCAAATAGTATTATTAAGAGATAAAAATATGTTTACAATGAAAAATAATGGTGTTAATATATAGAACAAGATATAAAATGTAATTATAAACAATAAAGTGGTAAAATTATGTCATATTTTGAGGGTTTTAGAAAGGAGTTGATGAATTGAAGGAGGAACTGATTGTATTGCTTGATAATGAAACATGTGATTATGAAATTATTAAACATAAACAGCCAATTTTGACATTAGAAGATGCAAAGAAGTATTTTGAGATGGAAAAGACAGCAGCAATACTAATTTTGAAAAGCAAAGACTTATACTATGGATACATAAAGTGTGGTGTAGGAAAAACAGATTTAAAGGAACTGGCAGAAAGACTGCATTGTGAAAAGTTAAAATTGGCCAGTTCAAGTGAGGTTAAAAAGGTAACAGGATATGATATAGGCTATGTTCCACTAGTGGGACTAGACATTTTATATGTGATGGATAAGGAAATGACACGGTGGGACTATTTATATGGAGGCATTGGAGAAGAACACGAATCCATTAAAATTAACGTAAAGGACTTTCTAAGAATACATAAAAATGTACATATTATTTAAAAATAGAATCACGGAGGTAATTATTTATGAAAAGAAATATTGCAATTGGGATTAGCTTAGTTTGTATTGTTGTTATAGCAGGATTTTTAGCTATGAATGGCAGACCAGCATCCAAGGATACTTATAAGATTGGGATTGTACAAATTGTAGATCACACATCTCTTAACACGATCCGAACTACTTTTATTGACCAGCTGAAGGAACTGGGATATGAAGATGGGAAAGAAATATCAATTGATTATCAAAATGCGCAAAACGACCAGTCGCTATTGAAAACAATCTGCCAGAAATTCGTAAGTAATAAATATGATTTAATTGTGGCAATTGCAACTCCTTCGGCGCAGGCAGCGATAAGCGAAACTGATGACATACCAGTATTATTTACTGCATGCACTGATCCGATAAGCTCAGGTTTAGTTGATAGCCTAGAGAAGCCAGGAAAAAACGCAACTGGAACATCGGATTATGTGCCATTGACAAAAAGCGTTGAATTAGCAGATCGAATTACCCCTGGAATTACCCGCATTGGAACGATATACAATCCTGGTGAAACTGTTTCTACTGTTATGATTGAAGAACTAAAAGAATATACAAGTAAAAACAATATGGAATTATATGAAGCTACAATTACATCAACAGCAGACACCCAGCAGGCAGTAGAATCCATTATTGATAAAGTAGATGCTATTTTTCTTACAACAGATAACACAGTTGCTTCTTCCATGAATTTAATCGCTAATATTGCAGGTAAGAAAAAAATTCCTGTATATGCGGGCGCAGATTCTATGGTACAGGATGGAGCATTAGCAGGATGCGGAGTTGATTATGAACAACTTGCAATTCAGACGGCACAGATGGCAGTTGAAATTATACAAGGAAAAGAACCAGCAGAGATGCCTGTGCAGCGATTAGAAGAAAGTTTCATATTTTTGAATACCAGTACGGCAAAACAAATTGATGTTACATTTCCTGATGATGTGATTTCAGATGCGACCAATATTTTTGAGTAGTCGGGGTAGAACGATGAATATTGATATTATTTTAGGAGCAGCTGAATTAGGACTTGTGTATTCGTTATTATCATTAGGGCTCTTTGTAACATTTAGAATTTTAAATATACCAGATATGACGGTAGATGGAACGTTTGTACTAGGTGCAGCAATATCTGTTATTTTCTGTATTTGGGGACATCCAGTACTTGCATTGCTTATTGCATTTGTTGGTGGAGGTATTATTGGAAGTATTACAGCTATATTGTATCTCAGATTTAAAATAACACCAATATTAGCAGGAATACTAGTTATGCTATCACTTTATTCGATTAATTTACGAATTATGTCGTATAAGCCTAATCTTTCACTAACTGATGAAAAAACAATCTTTAGTGAAATAGTAAATGACAGACTGCTTATTTTATTTATTGTGATTCTGGTTTATACTTTAATCGCATTTTTCTTTAAAACCAGAATGGGTGTCAGCTTGCGTGCAACTGGAATGAACGCAGCAATGGCTAATTCCCAATCAATTAATGCTAACTTTATGAAAATGACAGGTTTTGCATTAGGGAATGGACTGGTTGCGTTGTCAGGCGGAATTTTGGCGCAGCAGCAGGAATTTGTAGATGTTAATATGGGAACAGGAATGGTTGTAATCGGTCTTGCATCTATTGTAATAGGAGAAGTTCTGGTAAAAGCGGAAAGCACAACAATGAAAATTATTTCTGCTCTAATTGGTTCCATTGTTTACCGTTTATTTATCAGTCTTGCATTACAAATCGGAATGAGGCCGACAGATCTGAAATTAGTTTCTGCCTTGATTGTAATAATAGCAATTTCTGTTTCTAACGTGGTAGGAAAGAAAAATGTGGAGGTACGGTGATTTTGATTGAAATAACATCGATGAGTAAAACCTTTAATGCAGGAACAACAAATGAAAATAAAGCTTTAGATGACGTTTCACTGACAATAAGAGAAAACGAATTCATTACTGTCATTGGAGGAAATGGGGCTGGAAAATCAACGCTGATAAATTGTATTAGCGGAATGTATAAAATAGATACAGGAACCATTCAAATTGAGAAGGAAGATGTAACACCACTTCCTGTGCATAAAAGAGCTAAGTACATCGGAATGGTTTTTCAGGATCCATTAAAGGGGACTGTTCCCAGCATGACTATAAGGGAAAATCTGATTATTGCATATATTAAAAACCAGTTCCATGGACTGCAACTAGCGCTGAATAAAAAAAAGGATGATATGTTTCGGGAAAAGCTGCAATTACTTGGATTAGGATTAGAAGATAAACTAAATTATAAGGTTGGCTTGTTATCAGGCGGTCAGAGGCAGGCATTATCCTTGTTAATGTCAACAATTCATATACCGAAGCTGCTCCTTTTAGACGAGCATACATCTGCACTAGACCCATTTACATCTGAAAAGGTATTGAAAATAACAAATGATATTGTTACGCAAAATAGAATACCAACCATAATGATTACACATAATATGGAACATGCACTTCAATATGGAAATAGAACGATTATGATGAATAGAGGTAAAATCATAATGGGAATTTCGGATGAAGAGAAAAAGAAAACCAGTGTAAATGATTTGATTCAAAAGTTCAGTATGCAAACAGAGGAAAATGCAATAAGTGATCGCATGGTATTATAAGCAGAATGGTCGAAAATACTGGAAATGAACACAATGTAATAGAAATCCGCCGAATAGTATGGTACAATCATATCGTACTGACAAAATAACTTCTGAGGTGGTCTATGAAAAATTTGAAAGTCAAAATAAAAATGCTGCTTTTGTTAATTGCAATATTTATTTCAATTATGGTTGCTGGGATATTAACAGAACGAAATATGAGAAAAGTTGAAGAAGATTCAACTAAATTATTAGAATCAACGATTCGTTTGGATTACGACCAGAATATTAAGGAGCAGGTTAATAATGTTATCTCACTTTTGCAAACTATTTATGGGAACTATGAAAAAGGAATTTATACATTAGATGAAGCAAAATTGCTGGCGGCTAATTTAGTTCGTGAAATCAGATATAAGGATGGTGGTTACTTCTGGATTGATACTCTGGTGGGAGACAATGTTGTCCTTTTAGGAAAGGAAATAGAAGGAACTAACCGGCTAAATGCCACAGATGTTAATGGATACGAGATGGTTAAAGAGATTATCCGTGTTGCCCAGGAACCAGATGGGGGGTATACAGATTATGTTTTTCCCAAGGAAGGGGAAACGGAATCATCACCTAAGCGTTCTTATAGTAAGGTTTTTGAACCTTTTGGCTGGGTAGTGGGAACAGGCAACTATACAGATTATATTGATGATATGGTGGTACAGCAGGCGGAAATTTCAAGTGAAAGAATCAATCAAAAAATTACATTTGTTATTATAACTCTTTCTGCTGCACTTGTGTTTATGATAATCATTGCAATATCAATAAGCTTGGATATTACTAAATCATTGGAATCTGCAATTAAATATTTTGAGCCAATGGCAAATGGAGATTTTACTCAAGTCCTTCCGGCTAGATTGAGTAAGAGAAAAGATGATTTTGGAGTATTAGGTGCGAAATTGAATGAGATGCGTGACAACTTATGCGTGCTGATAAGGCAGATAAAAGAAAGTGAAATGGCAATTAATGAGGCTGTTACAGAAATAGAAACAAATGTGGTTAAGCAAAATGAAGCGATTGAAAGTGTATCTGCTACTACAGAAGAGTTAGCAGCAAGTATGGAGGAGACAGCTGCTACTTCTGAAAATATTGTAAGTATTTCAAATGAAATAGAAATGGCATCCAAAAGTATTGCCAGCCGATCACAAGAAGGATCTGACCAAGCTGCGGATATTTATAAACGGGCAGTTCATGTAAAAAAGCAGACAGAAGAACAGCGCAACGAGACAAATCATATGCATAAGTCGATAAAAGAAAACTTAGAAAAGGCATTAATGGAGGTTGCTGTTGTAAGTGAAATAGAAGTATTATCTGCTTCCATTATGGATATAACAAATCAGACCAATTTATTATCTCTAAATGCAGCCATAGAGGCAGCTAGAGCAGGTGAAGCAGGAAGGGGATTTTCTGTAGTTGCAGATGAAATCCGTGGTCTGGCAGAAAAATCAAAGGAAACAGTTGTTGAAATACAAAGAATAACAGAAAAAGTAACTGAATCAGTAAATAATTTATCAGCAGATTCGTCAAAACTACTGGAGTTTGTAGCAACAGAAGTAATGAATAATTACAATACATTTGGAAACGTGGCAGAACAGTATAATGAAGATGCTGTTGATATTGAAGCATTAATTACTGATTTTAGTGCAGCTTCAGAAGAATTGCTTGCATCCGTGGAGGGTGTTCTGAGTTCTATTAATGGTATTAGTAAAGCCACCAATGAAGGAGCTATTGGAACTACAGATATCGCAGAACGTGCGGCTGATATTATGCTGATGTCAACAAAAATGACAGATGCGGTTAGTAAGTGTGTGGATGTAACCAATAGTCTACACGAAAGAGTAGAGCTATTTCAAATATAATTATCTAGCACATATAAAAACAGGATGCAGAATAGAAAAGAGCATCCTGTTTTTCAATATTAATACAAAATAATCCAACTTTAGGAAAAATAACTTGACGAAATATGATGTAATGCTGTATGATATAAGTACAAATTGGAAAAACAAGGAGGAGTTGTTATGTCATTACCATATACATCTTTAAAAATAGTTGCAGAACAGAATACATATCAGTTTGTACTATCATCATGTAATTTAGAAGTGCCGGTGACTTTTATGGGAGTCAAGCCTGGTGATGAGCCTGGGAAGGACGAATATATGAATTATCTGGGAGCCGGTTTTATTTTATCAGAAGATATTACGATTTTTTGTTCCAATACAGAACCAACCAAAGAGGATGAGAATCCCATTAAACTTATTATTCGTAAAATTGAAGCTACTGAAGGAGAGCCTACTGGAGATACTGCTGTACTTTATGGATACTTTCTAGAACCTGAAGCAAGCGGATTAAATTTCTATTTAAATGAAGAACAGAGCCAGTCAGGATTTGAATACGGTAAGGCTGGAATAGATTGCAGCTATGATGAAGAGAGCAATACTATTATATTACAATAAATTAATTAAAAAAGGTGTTAGCATAAATTAAGATAGAAAGCGCCCTAAAAACAGGGCGCAGGAATTTATGATACACTAAAATACTTTTCCTTAATCAGGTCTATAGGCATATCTTGTCCAGTCCAGATTTTAAATGCTTCTGCCCCTTGGTATAATAGCATATAGAGACCATTAAAGACAGAACAGCCCCTTTCCTTAGCAAGTCTTAGAAGTTTCGTTTCTCTTGGATTATAAATCACATCAGATACAATTAAATCAGAACGGAAAACATCCATATCCTTAATAATACAAGCCTCTGTATTAGGACTCATCCCAACACTGGTGCCATTGGTTAAGATTGCGCTTTCGGAAATGCTCTTTTTCAGAATGGAACCATCTTCAAAATCATAGAGAGAGCATTTACATGAAGTTTTTTTATTAATCGTATCAACCAGTTCTTCTGCCCGTGGAAAAAACTGATCTCGTATGCTGAATACATCAATCTCTGATACTCCATCTAGGGCAGCCTGCACTAAAACAGAAGAAGCAGCACCTCCAGCTCCCAAAAGAGTCATTTTTTCCCCTATAATAGAATGTCCTGCATCTTGTACAGCCTGCATATAGCCTGTACCATCAGTAGTGTGTCCTGTTAAAACGCCATTTTCGTTGACAACAGTATTAATGGCGCCGCTAATTTCCGCAGCAATAGAAAGCTTATCAACATATTCGCACATCAGGTTCTTATTAGGCATAGTTAAGTTAAAACCGCGGACGTTCAAAGCTTTTAATCCTTCAACAGCTGTCTTTAATGATTTTGTATTAACATCAAAAGCCAAATAGACATAATCAAGTCCTAATTGTCGAAAAGCTTCATTGTGCATCATAGGGGAAATGCTGTGAGCAACAGGAGAACCTAACAATCCTGTTAATCTTGTATGACCTGTAATTTCTTGTAACATAAAATCGCTCCTTTTTAATATCAAAATAGAATATTAAGAATATCTTAGTATAGAACCAATTGAAATTCAAGTTATATTATAATTTATCTCACATATATTTTAGAAAGGTCAGGAAAGGAGACGAGCATGGATAAGAAAGAAGAGATATTAAAGGTGTTATCATTAAACCTAAGAAAAGTTATGGCAGGCAGTAATCTTAACTTTGAACAATTACAGGAAATCAGGCTTAGAGTAAATAAACCTCTTATAGTAATTTATAAAAATAAAGAATACTTTATTAACAAAGAATATAAATTTGATAGTAGTAAAAAAAATGCATATATTGTAACACAAAATGAAATGCGGGAAACCATGGAGTATATCAGTAACTATTCGCTATATGCATTTGAAGATGAGATACGACAAGGTTTTATTACCATCCAAGGCGGTCATCGAGTAGGAGTTGCTGGGAAGGCAGTAACAGATGGAGATAAGGTAAAAAACTTAAAGCATATTTCCTTTATTAACATTCGTTTGTCACATCAGATTCAAGGATGTGCAACTCCGATTCTTCCATATATTATGGAAGAAGAGTTGGTATACCATACTTTAATCATTTCACCGCCAGGAGGTGGAAAAACAACCCTGCTGCGAGACATTATACGTCAAATTTCCAATGGAGCGGCTGAGGGAAAGGGAACAACGGTTGGAGTTGTGGATGAACGTTCTGAAATTGGTGCCTGCTACATGGGAATTCCACAAAATGATTTGGGAATACGGACAGACATTCTAGATTGCTGCCCTAAGGCAGTTGGTATGATGATGCTGATTCGCTCTATGTCTCCTGAAGTAATTGCAGTAGATGAAATTGGTTCAAGAGAGGACATGGAGGCACTAGAATATGCCATTAATTGTGGATGTAAGTTAATAGCAACCGTTCATGGAAGCTCTGTAGATGATATTATCAATAAGCCTTTGATTGGAAGGCTGGTTAAAGAAAAGATTTTTGAACGATATATTATTTTAAATGCTAAGAGAAATATTGGTTACATTGAAACGATATGCGATTCCCGTGGCACAGTCTTGTTTCATGGTTAAATTTAAATAGAGGTAACTGTAAACTACTAATCAGATAGAAGGAGGAGCATATGATTTTAAAAGTAATTGGTGCTATACTGACAATTTCATCCTGTACTGCATTAGGTTTGTATTTTAGTATGGAAATAAGAACTAGATTAAAAGAACTGTGTGAACTTAGAAAGTACATAACAATTTTAAGGGGGGACATAAGGTATGGGGGCACACCCCTGCCGGAAGCCTTCAAAGGCCTTGCTGAGCGAAGTCCTGGAAGTTTCCAGGGATTTTTTCGATATGTATCCCAAGAACTGCTTTTACTAAATGGACAGACTTTTCAAGAAATCTGGGAGATTGGTGTGAAGAAACATTTAAATGATACCTGCCTTAATAAGCAGGACAAGGACAACATAATCAGTCTAGGAGAAAACCTTGGCCATTTGGACAGAGAGATGCAAATAAATACAATTGATTTATTTTTAAGTCAATTAGAAGGTGAAATTAACGAGTTGTCAATTGTGGTAAAAGAACGGACAAAGTTGTATAACACACTGGGAATTATGTCTGGGATATTTATTACGATTATAATGCTTTGATTGTTTGGAGGATCATATGTCGATTACAATTATATTTAAAATTGCAGCAGTAGGTATTTTGGTATCTGTACTGTGCCAGGTACTAAAACATTCAGGAAGAGAAGAACACGCGTTTTTAACAAGCCTTGCCGGGCTTTTGCTAGTGTTGTTCTGGATTATCCCATATATTTCAGAACTGTTTAATACAATAAGAGATTTATTCTCATTATAAAATTGGCAGAAGATGGGGGTAATATGATAAAGATAGCCTTAATTGGTATAACAGCCGTTTTAATAGCCATTCAGTTTAAGAATACAAAGCCGGAATATGCCACTTATATCAGCATTAGTGCATGCTTACTCATTTTTGCAATTGGAGTAACAAAGTTAACAGGTATTCTTGGAACCATTGAGAAAATACAAAGTTATATTTCAATAAGTCCAACATATCTGGAAATTCTTATAAAAATGATAGGAATTACATATGTGGCAGAATTTTCTTCAAATCTTTGTAAGGATGCAGGACACAATGCAATTGCAGGACAGATTGAATTGGTTGGAAAGTTAACCATTTTATCTATGAGCATGCCAATTGTAATATCGCTGCTGGACACAATAAAAGAGTTTCTGGCGTAATGAATGAGAGGTAGTAGAATGAAGCAAAAAAAGTACATGCTTTTCCTTTTTATTTGTATCTTTGGGATGTTTCTTACCGCAGATGCAAAGTGTGTTTTGGCTTCTCAAGAGAAAACAGAAGACGAGGATGTTCCACTGGTGGCTGATTATGGGGAAGAACTTGAATACGATGAAATTCAGAAAGTGATTAATGAAATACAAAACGGAAGTGAAGAGTTTAATTTTGAAGAATATGTCAATGAGTTTGTGTCAGGAGAAGAACCGTTTGATTTATCCAATATTTGTTCAAAACTGGCAAATGGAGTGCTTAACCAGATTGTTATTGAAAGAAAAACAATTATTCAGCTTTTGGCAATTGCAGTGATAGCCTCTGTATTTACTAATTTTACAAATGTATTTCAAAATAGTCATATAGCAGAGACCGGTTTTTACGTAACATATCTGCTGTTATTTACTTTATTGACAACTTCCTTTTATCAGGTTACCAGAATTGCAGAAGGAGCATTAACGACACTGTTAGATTTTATGAAAGCACTGCTGCCTACATATTTCATTTGTATTACTTTTTCTGCTGGAGCAAAAACGTCAATGGTTTTTTATGAATCAACCTTAGTACTGATTACCATTATAAATGTTGTTTTAATTAAAATACTTTTACCATTAATTAATGTTTATTTCATTTTGTTAATGGCTAATAACATAATGAAGGAGGACATGTTATCAAAGTTTGCTGAATTACTGGAAATGGTTATCAGCTGGTCGTTGAAAACCATTTTAGGAGCTGTTGTTGGTTTCAATGTGATTCAGGGGTTAGTGGTACCAGTGACAGACTATGTAAAACAATCCATGATGATGAAAACGGCAAATGCAATACCAGGAGTAGGAAATGCATTTAGTTCTGTAACAGAAACTGTATTTGCAGCAGGAGTACTGATTAAAAATTCGGTGGGAGCAGCAGGGTTAATTGCAATCGTTGTTATTTGCGCCAATCCAGTTATAAAATTGGGTATATACAGTCTGATATATAAATTAGGTGCAGCTATTGTGCAGCCGATTTCGGACAAAAGAGTTTTAAATTGTATAAATGGAACAGCTAAAAGCGCAAGGCTTCTTGTTTCTATGGTTATTATTGCAGCCGTTTTATTCATTTTTACCATTGTAATTATTACGACATCAACAAACCTGCATCTTAGTTCATAGGAGGAAGTATGGAAATAATAAAGGAATTAGTTAGAAATATATTAATTTATTTTGTATTAGTTACAATTGCCACAAATTTAATTGGAAATAATTCGTATAAAAAGTATATTAAAACTTTTACAGGCTTTGTTTTAATTCTGATTATATTAAACCCTCTTATACAGTTGTTAAAAATGGAGGATTTACTGGATTTTAATCTAAAAAAATACCAGCTTTTTGAAACAAGCTCCTATATGGGAAATGGAATTGAGATTGCTGAACTTAATCAGAGGGAAATGATACTAGAGGAATATAAAAAAAATATTCAAGAACAGATAAAAATTATATTGGAAAACTATGAGTATGCCCCGGTTGATGTAACCGTTGAAATAGAAGAAGACCAGGGAAACGAGAAATACGGAAGTATTAAAAAAATACAGGCAGTCATTACAAATCAGGTATCCGCAGAAGAAGCTTTAAAGCAAGAGGAAAGTTCTGTGACAGATCGCATTTTTATAGAACCAGTTGAAATTCCAGCTATTAATGGGACCGATGATAAGTCTCTAGCAGAAGAGGTACAGTGTTCTTTTGATACGAAAGAAATGAAAAGAGAAATTGCAAATGTATATGGAGTGTCAAAAGAACAAATTGTCATTGAAATTTTTAAGGAGGAATAAAAAATGGAGGAAAAGAAAGAAAAAGGAGGAAAACTGCCATTAAAGCTATCAATTAAGGAGATAGGGCTTTCAAAAATCTGTATAATGGCATTAGCTGGAATTGTTCTGCTTATCTGTTTTATTCCTGATATAGGAGGGGCGGATAAAAGTGTCAGTCAACAGAATGGACAGGAGGTATCAGCAGAAATTAAAACAAATGCAGGGAGTACTGGTGAATATCTTGAGGAAATGGAGAATAAGTTAGAAGGTATATTAAATAAAGTGGATGGAATTGGAAAGGTTGAAGTGATGATAACAGCCAAAGCATCCAAAGAACAGGTGACTTTAAAGGACAGTCCTGTTTCCCAAGATAATACAACAGAAACAGATGGAAGTGGCGGCAGTAGAGTGTCGTCTAGCATTGACAGAGAGGAAGAGACTATTTTAATTCAATCTGGACAGGGGGAAACTAGTCCTTATATTGTGAAAGAACTGGAACCAGAAATAGAAGGCGTATTAGTAATTGCCCAGGGAGGTGATAATTCTTCAATTATTAGTGAAATTAACAGTGCTGTACAGGTATTATTTGATGTACCAGCACATAAAATTAAAGTAATGAAGATGAATTAAGGTGCATGAGCCGTACATAGGCCGCACAAGTTAGGAGGCTGTTTTGAGAAAGATATTAAAGAAAAACCAAGTCATTATAACTGCTTTAGTCTTAATGGTGGCTGTAGCAGGGTACTTAACCTTTACGCAACAAAACATAGGGAAGGATGGAAATCCCAATGGAGGTTCTGGGGAAAGCCTGAGTAAAGAAGCAAGTGAGTTATTAGAAAATGATTTGTATAACGATTTATCAGAGGAAGAAGCAGTGGATACAGATAGTGAGGCAGTAGCAGAAACAGGAGAAGAAGTTACAGACGTTGTAGATACAGAAGGTGAAAATGAAATTTTGGATTTATCAGCAGAAGATATTGGTGAGGATGCTCTTGCAGAAGAAGATACAGAGGGAGTAAAGGTTGCAGATGAGGATGCAGAAAATCCTGGAGAAGCAGTCCTGGTAAGTAATACAATCAGCGCAGACTATTTTAACAACGCAAAGATTCAGAGAGAGCAGGTACGTTCTCAAAATAAAGAAACGTTAAATGAAATTATCAATAACAAAAATATTTCTGATGAACAGAAGCAGGATGCAATTGACAGTATGGTAAACATGACAACAATTGCAGAAAAAGAAAGTGCAGCAGAATTATTACTCCAGGCTAAAGGCTTTGCTGATGTGGTCATCAGTATAGGTGAAGATGGAGCTGATGTACTGGTGAATGCAACAAATCTTACAGAACAGCAGATGGCACAGATTGAAGATATTGTAAAAAGAAAAACAGGGCTTCCAGCAAATAATATTGTTATCACTCCTGTTGGAGTAACAGAAGAAACAAGATAATAAAAAACATTGCATTTCTTTGTAATTTTGTTATAATTATTCTATAAGGCTTATAAGGAACGAAAGTATGAGTGCTTTAGGAGGTAAAAACATTGGCAAAAGAACCAGAAAATAGAGGAAACTATAGAAAATTAGATGACTGTAATATTGGTCAGGTGCAGATTGCAGATGAAGTGGTTGCAATTATTGCAGGTCTTGCGGCAACAGAGGTTGAGGGTGTAGCAGCAATGGCAGGTAATATTACAAATGAACTGGTAAGTAAACTGGGTATGAAGAATCTGTCAAAGGGTGTTAAGGTTGAAGTGACACAGGACTCTGTTATGGTTGATGTTGCATTATCTATGAAATATGGTTATAGTATACCAGAGACTTCTAAGACTGTACAAGAAAGAGTTAAGTCAGCAATAGAAAATATGACAGGACTGAATGTATCTGAGGTAAATGTAAGAATTGCAGGCGTTAATATTAATCAGGATATGTAATTTCATGTGTGGATTTTTATGCTTTCTTAAAAGAAATAAATTGTGTATAATATATGCAACCCTTGAATGTCATATTTAAGGGTTGTTTATCTGTATTAAGGATAAACTAATAAAGAGATAAATGCAAAATGTTATTGCAATCAGGAGGAAATTTCATGAGTAGAAGAGAAATCAGAGAACATTTATTTCGTATGTTATTTCGTAAGGAATTTCATGCTTCTGAGGAACTTGAGGAACAAATAAAACTATATTATTTATATGGTGATACATTAAATGACGAGGAACAATTAAATCTTAACGAAGAGCAAACTACCTATTTGAATCAAAGATTTGATAAAATTTTGGAGAAGGTGCCTGAAGTAGATGAAATGATCGAAAATGTTTCAAAGGGCTGGCGTTTAAACAGGCTGGGAAAAGTAGATCTTACAATCCTAAGAATTGCTGTTTTTGAGATGAAGTATGATAATGAGATTCCAGTTGGTGTGGCAATTAATGAGGCGGTTGAAATTGCGAAAAAATATGGTGAGGATCATTCTCCAAGCTTTATTAATGGAATTCTTGCGAAACTGGTGGACGAAAAAGAGAATAGTGAAGATAGTGAGTGATAATATTTCATGGAAGCAGGAAAGCAAAAAGCATATACCGTTTCACAAGTGAACCAGTATATAAAAAATATGTTTCTTTCTGATTTTGCATTAAATCATATATATATCAAAGGAGAAGTATCTAATTGTAAATATCACAGCTCAGGGCATATTTATTTTACTTTGAAAGATGCTAAGAGCCAGATGGCATGTGTTATGTTTGCAGGACAGAGAAGCGGTCTTTCTTTCCGATTGGAAGAGGGACAAGATGTAATTGCAATGGGGAATGTGAGTGTTTATGAGAGGGATGGAAAATATCAGCTTTATGCCAGTCATATTGTGCTAGATGGTATGGGAATGCTTTATGAGAAGTTTGAACAGCTCAAGCAGAAATTATTGAAGGAAGGTCTATTTCTGGAGGAACATAAAAAACAGATTCCCACCTTTTCTAAAAAAATCGGTGTCGTAACTGCCAGCACTGGGGCAGCAATACAGGACATTATTAATATTACTGCCAGAAGAAACCCCTATGTACAGCTGATCCTATTTCCGGCAAAAGTACAGGGAGAGGGTGCAGCAGAAACCATTGTAGAAGGGATTAAAAGATTAGATTCCTATGGGGTAGATGTTATCATTGTTGGTCGTGGCGGTGGTTCCATTGAAGATTTGTGGGCGTTTAACGAGGAAATGGTGGCAAGAGCCATTTATCAGTGCAAGACGCCTGTTGTATCAGCAGTTGGGCATGAAACCGATACCACAATTGCAGATTATGTGTCTGATTTAAGAGCACCTACACCATCAGCAGCAGCAGAACTGACGGTATGTAACATTCAGGACTTGTTAGATACAATAGAAGAGATGGGGCGTTCCTTAAATCGTGGATTAGAAAGAAAAATAAAGGAATATCGAAGTACGGTTGAACGTCAAAGACTAAGACTTTCCTATCAGAGCCCAGTTTATCAGATACAGCAGAACAGGCAGTATTTGCAGGATGTTGAGGATAAGATGAGACAATATATGAATTTTCTGATACAAAGGAAAAGGCACATGCTTCAATTGTATGTTGAGAGAATGAAGGGAGTATCGCCACTTGATAAACTTTCTTCAGGTTATGCATTTGTATCTGGAGAGGATAATAAACCAGTCAAAGAGGCATCAGCAGTTAGAGAAGGAGAAATTCTGTGTATTTCTTTTGCGGATGGTGATATTTTTGCTACAGTGGGAAAGACTGTAAACAGGAGGAGAAATTAATGGCAAAAGCAGAGAAAAGTTTAGAGGATTCTTTTGCAGAACTGGACGAGATTATTACTAAGCTTGAACAGGGTGATTTGACATTAGAAGAATCATTTCAGCTATATAATGATGGTATGAAGCTGCTGAAAAAGTGTAATGACTCTATCGATAAAGTGGAGAAGAAATTAATAGTACTTTCAGAAAGGGAATAGAAATTTATGAACTTTAGAGAGGAATTAAGCAATAGAACAGAGTATATAGAAAAAGTAATAAAAAAATACCTGCCAGAAGAAAAGGGACAGCAGAAAACCATTTTTCAGGCGATGAATTACAGTTTACAGGCTGGTGGAAAAAGACTTAGGCCAATACTGGTTTTAGAGACCTATCGACTGTTAGGAGGAACAGAGTTAAAACGAATTGAACCATTTCTTGCAGCGATCGAGATGATTCACACTTACTCACTGGTGCACGATGACCTGCCAGCCATGGATGATGATGATTTCCGTCGTGGGAAAAAAACAACTCATACTGTTTTTGGCGAGGCTATGGGCATCTTGGCAGGAGATGCATTGCTAAATTATGCATTCGAAGTCTTACTTCATGCATTTGACCAGGTGGATTTTAAGAATATGGATTACGTACAGAGAATGGCTAAGGCTATAGGAATAATAGCTGGGAAATCAGGTGTATATGGAATGCTTGGAGGACAGGCAGTAGACGTGGAAAATACCAATAAGCCACTTAGCAGAGAACAGATTGATTTTATATATCAGCTTAAAACAGGAGCGTTGATTGAAGCAGCGATGAAAGTAGGAGCTGTATTAGCAGGTGGAACTGCTGAGACAATTGGATTAATCGAGGAAGCAGCAGGTAAAATCGGACTTGCGTTTCAGATTCAGGATGATATTTTGGATATAACCAGTGTACAGGAGGTTATTGGTAAACCTATTGGCAGCGACGAAAGAAATCATAAGACGACATATGTAACATTAACTGGAGTAAAGCATGCCAGGGAGAAAGTGGGTCAACTATCAAAGGAAGCAATTTCTGACTTGAAGTCATTACCGTATTCCAACCAATTTCTTATCGATTTAATCGAAGAATTAATAACAAGAGAAAAGTAAGCTAAATGGGGTGAAAACTTGGCAATGATATTAGATAGAATTCAAAAAGAAAATGATATAAAGAAAGTGGAACCAAAAGATTACAAAAAACTGGCAGGTGAAATCAGACATTTTCTTGTAGAAAAAATCAGCAAAAGTGGAGGGCATTTATCATCTAACCTGGGGGCAGTAGAATTAACGATGGCACTCCATGTTTTTTTAGATTTTCCAGAAGATAAGCTTGTCTGGGATGTAGGGCATCAGTCTTATACTCACAAAATATTAACAGGCCGGAAGGAACAGTTTTCTACCCTGCGATGCTACGAAGGACTTTCAGGTTTTCCTAAGAGAAAAGAAAGTGATTGTGATGTCTGTGATACAGGACACAGTTCTACTTCTATTTCCATTGCCCTTGGAATGGCTGTTGCAAGAGACCTGGAAGGAAAAACAAATAAAATAGTAGCGGTACTTGGAGACGGCGCACTCTCTGGAGGAATGGCATATGAGGCATTAAATAATGCTGCACGGTTGAAATCTAACCTTATTGTAGTGCTAAATGATAATAATATGAGTATCTCTGAAAATGTAGGAGGCATGTCCACATATCTGGGGAAAATACGAACGAACCGAAAGTATCGGGGTTTTAAATATGATGTAGAACAGGCTTTACGTCGAGTTCCCAAAATTGGCGATGCAATAGCGGAACAAATCAGGATTTCAAAAGAATCTTTAAAAAGATTAGTGATTCCTGGTATGCTATTTGAAGATATGGGACTTACGTATATCGGTCCAATTGACGGACATAATATGGAACAGCTTTTGACGGCTTTTGAAAGTGCCTCCAAGCTAAATGAGGCAGTAATTATTCATGTAGTTACCAAAAAAGGGAAAGGATATCCTAAGGCAGAAAAGAATCCTTCAAAATTTCACGGTATTGAACCTTTTTTTGTAAAAACAGGAGAATCACGAAACCAAAGTAAAGATGAGAGCTATACAAGTGTGTA
Source organism: Anaeromicropila populeti (assembly GCF_900112775.1). GTDB lineage: Bacteria > Bacillota > Clostridia > Lachnospirales > Lachnospiraceae > Anaeromicropila_A > Anaeromicropila_A populeti. The sequence goes on along the minus strand of NZ_FOYZ01000003.1, from coordinate 38,412 downwards.
CAGCCATAAATTGATTGAGATGGCAGAAGCAAATGATAAAATAGTTGCTATCACAGCAGCAATGCCTTCGGGAACAGGGTTATTGAGTTTCCAAGATGTTTATCCCAACCGTTTTTTTGACGTAGGAATTGCAGAACAGCATGCAGTTACTTTTGCTGCTGGGCTGGCTCTCAATGGATACAAACCATTTGTAACTATTTATTCTACCTTTTTGCAAAGGGCTTATGATCAGATTTTACATGATGTATGCATTAATAATCTTCCAGTCGTTTTTGCAGTGGATCGTGCCGGAATTGTTGGAAAGGATGGAGAAACACATCAAGGTATTTTTGATATATCCTTTTTAACATCCATTCCAAACATGACCATGATGGCACCTAAAAATAAATTAGAGTTTGAAGATATGCTTGATTTTTGCCAGAATTATAATGCTCCAGTTGCTATACGGTATCCAAGAGGAGAAGCCTTTGATGGATTATCTGAATTTCGTGAAGAAATAATTCTCGGCAAGGCAGAGTGGATATATAAAGAATCTGAAATAGCACTGCTTTCATTGGGAAGTATGGTGAAGACAGCTGATACGGTAAGAAAAATATTAAAAGAGCAAGGGCATAAGGTGTCGCTTATTAATGCAAGATTTATTTGTCCATTGGATAAAGAAATCATTACTGAAATTGCAGAAAGTCATTCGGTATTAGTATGTTTGGAAGAAAATATAAAAAGTGGAGGATTTGGAGAACATGTTTCACAGTTTGTTCTGGAGGAACTAAGTGAGAAAATTTCAATCCTTACAATAAGCATTCCTGATATATTTGTCGAACATGGCAGTGTCGAACAGCTGCATTTGAAATTGGGACTGGATGCTGAGTCAGTAGTTGAAAGGATTTTGAAAAGAATATGAAAGAACGATTAGATTTATTATTAGTAAAAGCTGGGCATGCAGAGTCAAGGGAAAAGGCAAAAGCTATTATCATGTCCGGGAATGTATTTGTAAATGGGCAAAGAGAAGATAAAGCAGGCAGCATGTTTGATGAAAAGGCAGAGATTGTTGTTAAAGGCAATAATATGAAATATGTCAGCCGTGGTGGATATAAGCTGGAGAAGGCAATGGGGCAGTTTTCTATTTGTCTGAAGGATAAGATATGTATGGATGTAGGTTCGTCTACAGGAGGATTTACCGACTGTATGCTGCAAAATGGAGCCAGCAAGGTTTTTGCGATTGATGTGGGAACGAACCAGCTTGCCTGGAAGCTTAGGCAGGATGAAAGAGTAATCAGCATGGAAAAAACCAATATTCGCTATGTCACGAAGGAAGATATCGGAGAACAAGTAGATTTTATTTCCATTGATGTAGCTTTTATTTCATTGACCAAAGTATTATTGCCAGTAAGTCAATTGTTAAAGGAGACAGGACAGATTGTCTGTCTTATAAAACCTCAGTTTGAGGCGGGAAGAGAAAAAGTTGGGAAAAAAGGTGTTGTCCGGGATAAAAAGGTACATGCTGAAGTAATTGAAATGGTGATTATGTATGCCAAAGAAATTGGACTGATTCCTAAAAAGCTAGAATTTTCCCCCATTAAGGGTCCGGAGGGGAATATAGAGTATTTGTTATTATTAAGTCAGATTTCTGATGCGGATGATATTTTAGAATGGAACTCTGTTGTACATGGAACAGTTGAAACCGCACATAATCATTTAGAGCAAGAAAAATGATTGTTTGACGTACTTTTAAAGGTAGGTATTAGAATGGAACGATTTTGTATTATTGTAAATAGCGAAAAAGATCATAACCATAAGACAGCTTTATATATTATGGATTATTTGAAAAAAAAGGATAAAAGCTGCTTTCTGGCAGCATCCATTACAAACAGTGGTTCAGCTGACCGGATAAATGAAATTCCTGAGGAGACGGAATGTGCAATTGTACTGGGCGGTGACGGAACAATTATTCAAGCCGCGAATGATTTGGTTCACAGGGACATTCCTATTTTGGGGGTTAATCTTGGAACAGTGGGTTATTTAGCTGAAATTGAGAAACAGAATATTGTGACAGCATTAGAGAAGTTATTCGCAGATGACTGTCAGATAGAAAAAAGGCTGATGCTAAATGGAGAAGTTTTCTCAGGTAATAAAAATGCAGAAGGTGAAGGCATATTAAATCTTCACAAGGGATGTGCATTAAATGATATTTTTGTGACAAAAAGCAGTGTGTGTCGATTAGTCGAAATAAAGCTTTATATAAATGAAAAATTAATTGATACATATGTTGGGGACGGAGTAATTATTTCTACTCCAACAGGTTCAACAGGATATAATCTTTCTGCGGGAGGACCTGTTCTGGAACCTGGTATCAATGCTTTAGTGATTACACCGATTTGTCCACATTCGTTAAACAAGAGAAGTCTTGTGGTTTCAGATGTTGATAAGATACGTATGGAAATAGGCCGTTGCAAAGAAAGACATCCAGACGAAGCGGTAGTATATTTTGATGGCAATGAAATCTCACCTCTTGTAACAGGAGATTTCATTTCGATAACGCGGGCAAAGGAAAATACTCAAATTATTAAGCTTACGGAAAATAGTTTTTTTGATATTTTAAAAAACAAATTGGGAAGGGAAAAGGTATAGAAGCTATGAAAGTTGGCAGACAAACCAAAATAATAGAGTTAATCAATAAATATGATATTGAAACTCAAGAGGAGCTGGCAGATCTTCTGAATGCAGATGGTTATAATGTGACACAGGCAACTATTTCGAGAGACATCCGGGAATTAAAGCTTACTAAGGTATCCGTAGATGGAAATCATCAAAAATATATTATTTTGCAAAATCAAGAATCTGGTCTATATGAAAAATATGTACGTGTGCTGAGGGATGGATTTCTTTCCATGGATCGGGCACAGAATATTTTGGTAGTCAAGACGGTTTCAGGTATGGCAATGGCAGTTGCTGCTGCATTGGATAATTTAAATATTAATGGAATTGTTGGCTGTATAGCAGGGGATGACACGATTATGTGTGCAATCCGGGATAATGATGCAGTTGTTAATGTGATGGAAAAGATCAACAAGTTAGTGAATGGCAGATGAGTCTTTCTAAATGAGAAAGTCTCATACATAACAAGAAAAGTACTTGTAAGATGAAAGTAACAGTGATAAAATAAGAAAGATTGATTATTTTTATAATTTGAAAAAAATAGTATTTTGTGAAAGAGGAGAATGAATATGTCAGGACATTCTAAATTTGCCAACATAAAGCATAAGAAAGAAAAAAATGATGCTGCAAAAGGAAAGATTTTTACTATTATTGGACGTGAAATTGCGGTAGCAGTAAAGGAAGGCGGAGCCGATCCAGCTAATAACAGCAGACTGCGTGATATCGTTGCAAAGGCAAAAGCAAATAACATGCCTAATGATACAATAGACAGGGGTATTAAGAAAGCCGCAGGCAACTTGGCAGGTGTTAATTATGAGACGATTACTTACGAGGGATATGGTCCTAATGGAATTGCAATTATTGTAAAAGCATTAACTGATAATAAAAACAGGACAGCTTCTAATGTCCGTAACGCTTTTACAAAGGGTAATGGAAACGTGGGAACTCCAGGCTGTGTATCTTTTATGTTTGATATGAAAGGTCAGATTCTGATTGATAAAGAAGAATGCAGCATGGAAGCAGATGAGCTTATGATGATTGCACTAGATGCGGGAGCAGAAGATTTTAACGAAGAAGAGGACAGCTTTGAAGTTCTGACTGATCCGGATCAGTTCAGTGTAGTTCGTGAGGCACTGGAAAATGCCAAAGTAGCCATGGTTCAGGCAGAAGTAACAATGATTCCACAAACTTGGGTTACGTTGACAGATGAAAAGGATATTAAGTTTTTCCAGAAAACCCTTGATTTACTGGATGAGGATGATGACGTACAAGAAGTATGGCATAACTGGGAAGAGTAATAGCAAGGGTTGAAATATTTTTTTTATTTCTAAAGCACTTACTTTGGTAGGTGCTTTCTATTTTTTTTAAGAATACAACGATAGCTTAGGTATTAAGTGGATATATCCTTAAAACAAAACATATATTATTATAAATCCGTATAGGGGTAAGTTATGGAAATATATGTTGTTAAACAGGGAGATACTCTTCAATCAATTGCAGATAAATTCGGATTTTCCGTACAAAAATTAATTCAAGATAATGGGCTTGAGGAGACAGATTACCTAATAATCGGTCAGACGTTGGTAATCGCACATCCTCAACAAGTCTATACTATAAAACAAGGTGATACTTTATTGGATATAGCTAATAAATTTAATGTTTCTATAATCCAGATATTAGCAAATAACCCAGAACTCTCTGATAGAGAATACATTTACCCAGGTGATACTATTATCATATCATATAATACTGATAAGGGTAAAATCATTACGCATGGTAATACAGATCCCAATATAAATAAGGATATACTTAGAAAAACTTTACCGTATTTAACGTATTTATCGGTACTAAATTTTACTGCTACAAAGGAGGGAGAGATTATCACCTATTATGATGATAATGAAGTAATTCAAATTGCTAAAGATTATGGGGTGGCTCCACTTATGATGCTAACAACTGCAACTTTACAAGGAGAAGCAAACATTCTTACTACATTTGATATACTTCTGAATGAAGATTTTCAAAATAGAATTATTGATAATATATTAAGAATAATTGAAACGAAAGGTTATTATGGTATAAATATATCTTTTCAATATATCAATATATCAAATCTGCATTTCTATGAAAACTACTTAACTAAAATTACAAATCGCTTAAGTGAAGAAGGATACCAAGTTTTTTTAAACGTAAATCCCAATGTATCATTAGTTAATAATGAAGTGTTTTTTGAAAAAGTCGATTATACAAGATTAAATCAATCAGCTCAAAATATTATATTTACGACATATGAATGGGCTGAACGAATAATGGCGCCATCACCTATTAGTTCTTTTTATAGCATGGAAAATTTTATAAATTATATATTAAACTATATACCACCAGATAAAATAATTATAGGAATAGCAACGATTGGATATGATTGGGAGCTGCCGTATGCACCTAAAATTTCTAATGTAAATAGCTTATCTTTTGAAGGAGTTATTGATTTAGCTAGAAGTGCTGGAGCAGTTATAAATTATGATGAGGTATCACAAACACCTTATTTTAGATATACATTTGGAAATAACCTCGAACATGTAGTATGGTATATTAATTCTAGAAGTATCAATGCAACAATGGAATTAGTGTCCAAATATAATTTAAGTGGTATTAGTGTATGGAATATCAGGGTATTTAATCCACAGCTTTGGTTAATAATTTCTTCACAATATGAGATAGAAAAAATTCTTTATTAAAGCACTTGATTAAAGAAGGAAAAAGTTAGAAATTAAGTTGGTATGCTATTTATTATGAGTCCGATATGTAACATGTTCTCCTACATCCTCATAAGATAGGATACAAGGAAAATTCTTGAATCCATTTTAATATGAGGCGCAGAATGAAAAAATGTAATTTGATTAGTAAGGATATCTGTATGATACACGTTCCTTTATGCCGTCAGGGAACAGCATATACTTGTGGGGTGGCAGCTGTGCAGTCGGTGTTAGGTTACTACTGTATAGACTACAGACAGGATATATTGGAAGAAAACCTGAAATCAAACCCTCAAAGAGGAACAAAGGTTGAGGAAATTATTAAGTTTGCAGAATCAATAAATGCAACAGGAGAATTATTACTTAATTTAAAAATTGATTGTATCAAGGAATATCTTTCTCTTAATTTGCCAGTCATTCTGATGATTCAAGCGTGGGGAGAGAAAGAAAGTTATGAACAGACGTGGGAAGACGGACATTATGTAGTTGCCTGTGGATACGATAAGTATAATATTATATGTATGGATCCTTCTATACTGGGGAATTATACTTACATTTCTAACGAAAAGCTTCTAAGTTGTTGGCATGATCAGTCAGATGGGATTAAATATGAAAAGGCAGGAATTATTATAGTTCCAACTGATTTTAGCTGTCTATACAATCCAAATGAATTAAAAACGCTCAATTGAATCCAACATAAATATAAAGTGGGGAATACCATAATATGGAATTCCCCTTTATATAAAATGATGATGAGCGATAATAAAAATCAATTATATTTAATATTTTTAAGCATTTTCAAAATATAAGCTTCAATTTCATCCAAAGAACTTGGTTCACCATCAATGGAAAAAACAGAATCTATGTAAACCAGTTCAGTATCGGTCTGAAAAAACAGAAAGTGACTATCGATAAAATAATATTCAGCCAAATCTCGCATATATAAAGTGGCCTGGTTTTCCTTACGGTAATCATTATCATCAAATTTTACTGGCATAAAAATACCTTCATAGCCTTCTCTTAATTGTGAAAAAATATTTTTTTCATCAGAAGAAGATTGTATTGGGAAATTCAGTAAAATTCTAATGGGACTGCCTACCGTTTCTTTGCCGCGATATACCTTGTCCACACGAATCGTCGCAATGGCCTTGTAAAATGAATTGCCTCTGCCCATTACAATTTCTATATTTTGAATATCCTGGATATATCCTTTCAAAATGGAGGTATTATATCTTGTAAAAATATCAGTTTCACTAAGCCAATGCAAAGAAGAATCTGACATATAATCTTCATCATATATTTTTTCATCATCGGAAAGATAAAAGACTTTAACATTTGCAGAAGAATTTATAAGGATAATATCCGATGGGCGTTCCTTGTTATGTTTTTTATATAAAAAAATAGAGCAGCCAAAAAAAATAATGAATAGTGAACTAAAAATAATAAGTCTTTTTTTAAATGAAAACTGCTTTTTTGCAGCGGCATTATAGGCAATTGCATCAGCTAAATAGGATAAAGTAGTTTGACTGTATTTCTTTGTAAAACGAATACAATCTTGTATATGAACAAATGTGCTTACTTCAATCTCAATTTCACCAAACTGTGTTTTTAATGTCTGCATGGAATGAGTCAGTAATTTTTCAATTGTATCAGTACGCAGGCCAAAAATACCAGCCAAATCTTCAGTACTGCTTTTTTCACTATAATAAAGGTGTAAAAGAATTCTATAAAATGCTTTTAACTGAAAAAAGGTATCAAGTAAAAAGCCTTCTTCTTTCGATAGTGAATTTCCAAAAGAAGAAAAAATATTAGGTCGAATAAAAAAATGTGTTAGTAAAAAAAACTTGCTTTTCTGTATTGTAATTTGTGTGAGCCAAATTTTTTCATGTCTGGAGTTCTCAAATAGTGGTCGTTTGTTCAAATAAGATAAAAAGACTTCCCGAACAATTCGTTCAGAATCCATCGCATTTTTAGTGTAGATAAAGGCAACTTTTAATAAATATTTAGAATAATTGTTAACGGCATATTGTATACTTCCGTCTAAATCAAACTGATTCGACATTTTTTACAACCCCTTTATATTAATTCCCCAAAATATCGTTATTCATATCATAACATAACTTTTTTTTGTGGTAAACAAAAAAATTAAATAATTTTTAATAAATCGCTAATTTTTTTAAAGAATGAGCCGATAATTTATTTAGGATAGTTTACGCTGCGAAGGAAACAGCTTATTGTTATATTCCTCATAATATGACCGAAAGCTGACATGTAAATGCCATAAAATGTTGCTAACATTTATTTGTGTATATATGAAGCTGTAAACATTAAAGTACAACTATAGGTAGAAGAGTTGTAAATACAAGGAGGTAGATAATGAAGAAATCATTTATAGTTTCAAAAAATATAATTGGATTGTTTCTCATCTTTCTAATTGGTTTTGCAGTCTTTTCCATAAGATTTTCTGGTTTTTCCAATGCTGCATCGAGTGATATCGAAATTCTTATTAATAATTCACCAATTGGAAATGATCCTTATGTGATGAGAACGAAAACATTAACATTGCTATTTAATTCACCAGGTCATCCAGTGTATGCCAATGACAGTGCATATACCATTGACTGGTTTGTTGCATCTGCCGCTGAACAGCAGATTATTGATGTGACTTCATCAGAAAAGACAGTTGCTATTGTTACAGCCAAAAAGCCAGGAACAGCAACGATTACGGTTAAAGTAAGCTATACAGATGCTTCTGGAACCCAGATGGAAGTAGAGAGTATGACTTGTCAGGTTAAAGTACTCTTTTCCATTGATACTTCAGTGGATACCAGTTTTAAGAAGATTTCTTCCAGTGCAGAACGAGAGGCACTTATCATGTCTGTAGATGATGTTAAGGATATGCAGTTAAACTTTGGTAATGCCACGGATACAAATTGTAAATGGACCTCTGATAATGAAGATATTATTAAAGTTACTACCAGTACGTCAAGTAATCTGAATGGTGGTACTGTAACGGCAATAGGAGCAGGAAAGACTACGCTGAGAGCTTCTTATACACCAGATAATGAAACAACTGCCATGACAGATTCCATTGATGTGTACGTTGTTCCCAAGTTTAGTGAGGATAACGTAACATTTTATACATCCAATACTCTGAAACTTCATACAGGCTCAATGATTTTTACCGATACTGTATACGAACGAAATGGTGGGGGTATAAAAGATAAGCTTACATGGATTATAGAAAAGAATGTGAATGGTTCCTCTCAGATTATTGCAGACTCTATTGGAAAAACTTCTGATCTGATTAGCTTAGATGTAGTATCCGATACTCGTTCCGGACTTCGGGTAAATGCCAAAGCAGGAGAATATACAATTAAGTTTTTTCCAAAAGGAATTTATGAAGCAAATCAAAATGTAACACTAAGTGAAATCAGTGATACGTTTTATTCATCCATGAACCTGATTGTATATGGTGAGTTTTCTGATAAAACAGCTACTTTGAATATTGGAGATGGATACAATGTTGCAGATGCCTTTAACTTAACTGTTTCTGATTTTGTTTCAATTTTCGGAAGTTATGTATCATCAGATGAAAGCAATGTATTTTCTTATTTGCCTTCCTCAGCTATGGGTACTGCATTAACAAAAGGTGATGCCAATATTATTATTACAATAAATAATAGTTCACTGGCACAGTATTTATCTGAAGCAGCGATTTCAGCGGGTGGATATACAGTGAAGATAAATGTGATTGACAGTTTATCACTGGATCGGACTAGTGTAACACTTGCTTTAGGAGCTGAACTACAGTTGGTAGAAAGCCATACGTCCTATGGAGGAACCTTTACCTGGTCTTCAAGTGATAAGAATTATGTTACTGTAACACAGAATGGTTTGATTAAAGCAATTAAGGTAACAGAAGATAATAAGGATGTTACAATTACGGTTACCCAGACTTTTTCAAATGGTAATATTAAGAAAGCAACATGTCTTGTAAAAGTTGTGAATACAGTTACAAATATTTCACTGAATTATGACGAGGTAGTATTGGAGGTAGACAAAACAGTTACGATTCTGGCTACCTTTACACCAAATGTAAGTACAGCACCAATTAAATGGCTATCTTCAGATGAGGAATTAGTCAGTTTATCTGTGGCAAGTGATAATAAGAGCGTTGTTGTAACAGGTAAAAAAGCGGGTAAGGTTATCTTGACTGCGGTGAATAAGGATAACTTTGTTACAGCGTGTGTGACCATTACAGTGCTTTCACCGATTAAGACAATTAATCTTAACCAGACGCAGGCAACTGTTAAAATGAATCGTGAAGTGGTAAGACTGAAGGCAACATATACACCTACAGATGCAACTAGCACTGATTTGAGATGGACCTCGTCCAATACAGCTGTTGCAACAGTAGATGAACAAGGTTTAGTTACTTTAGTCAGTGCAGGTACTGTTATTATTACAGTACAGCCAGAATATAATCCATATTTTGTCATGGATCAATGTGTAATGACAGTTGTACAGTCAGCAACTGGGTTCTATTTATCCCAGTCATCTGTAACGCTGGAGGTCGGAAAATCGCAAAAACTGGAATATACATTGAATCCATCTAATGCTACAACAAGTATTACATGGAAATCACTTGACACGTCAATTGCGACAATAAGTTCTACAGGGACTGTTACAGCAGTAGGAAGTGGTAAAACTCATATTATTGCAACGACAGAGGATGGAGCTGTTGATACCTGTACTATAATCGTTACCCAGGCTGCTTCTGGAATTACGTTAAGTGTTTATGATTTAACATTAGGGATTGGAGATACTTATCAAGTAATTGCTAACCCATCTCCAGCTACTAGTTCTGAAACAACCTTTACCTGGACGTCAAAGGATCCGTCTATTGCTACAGTTACCAAAGCAGGAAAAGTTACCGGTGTATCTGCTGGTTCTACGATTATTCTTGTTAAAACTGCAAGTGGTAAAGTGGAATACTTATATATTACAGTTTTTGCAGATGTCACAGGGATGACCTTGAATTATACAACAAAAACAATTGTAAAAGGCAAGACATTTACGTTAAAACCTGTATTCACACCAACCAATCCATCTAACAAAAATGTGAAATGGCAGTCAGCTAATACGAAAGTTGCTACTGTAACTTCTGGTGGTGTTGTAAAGGGTATTAGAGGAGGGGTTACTGTTATAGCCTGTATTTCAGAGGACGGTGGATACGTTGCAAACTGTGTTGTTACAGTAACACAGGTAGTTACATCCATTACTTTGAATAAATCCAGTTATACATTGGGAATTGGAAAAACAGTGAGTCTGAAAGCAACAATAAAATCAAACTATGCTACGAATCAAAAATTAAAATGGACCTCTTCCAATATTAAAGTGGCAACGGTAAGTTCAAAAGGCGTTGTAACAGGTAAAAAACTAGGAACTATTACCATTAAGGTAGCAGCTACAGATGGAAGTGGTGAATACGCTACTTGTAAAATACGAGTAGTGAGGCAGGCAACCAGTATTACTTTAAATAAGACGACGTTAAGGATGTTGGTAGGAACTACTACTAAGATACGTGCTAGTGTTTCACCTTCTACTGCCACATATCGAACTGTAAAATGGAGTACTTCAGATGAAGAGGTTGCAACGGTGGATGTAAATGGAAATGTTTCTGCTGTCAAAGAAGGATCTTGTAAAATTACTGCGAAAGCAAAGGATAATAGTGGAAAACAGGCTGTTTGCTGGGTATATGTTTCTAAAGCAGTTGCTTCTACCAGTGTTTCCGTTTCGCAAAAGGATATGGTCATGGTTAAAGGTACAGCAGCGATGGTTTCTGTCAGCATATCACCAAGTAATTCAACGGATAAAGTGTATTTTTCCAGTGATAATAAATCTGTTGCAAGTGTGACTTCAAGCGGAAGAGTTACAGCCAGAAAGCCAGGTGTGGCAACGATTACAGTGCGCACAAGCAGCGGCAGGTATGCGTTAGTTAATGTTACGGTAGTTGGTTTAAATATTTCTTCTTTATCTTTAACCCAATATGATACCGCCGATTTGTGGGTGGAGGAGATTGGAACAGGAGTTAGATGGTTTTCTGAAAATCCTAGTATAGCAAGTGTATCTGCAGGTCATATTATTGCTAGGAAAGTAGGAAGAACAAGAATTGTAGCAGTAGTATCTGGAGTGAAATTATACTGTACTGTAAATGTAACTAGAAGTGTAAGATAATTTATGAATCGGGAGTTCTCTTAATTTTATGTAATAGAAAAGGCTGTTGCACCAACTGATGAAAATCAGCAATGCACAGCCTTTTTATAATATAGCAAAATTAATATTATACGGTTGAATTTTTTACTGAATCAAATTCTTTTACAATTTCATCAGAAGGCTTTTCATCTATTAAACTAACAATGAAAATTAGTAATGAAGAAAAAATAAAAGCTGGCAGTAATTCATACACCTCAAATATTCCCCCTAATTTGCTAATCCATAAGGACCAAGTAATGGAAAGTAGTCCACCGCCTACCATTCCGCTGATAGCACCTTTTAAGGTAGTACGTTTCCAAAATAACGAGAATAATATCAATGGTCCAAATGCAGCGCCAAAACCAGACCATGCATAAGAAACCAGTTCAAAAATTGAACTATTTTCGTCTAAAGCAATTATCATAGCAAAAATCGCTACAAGAATAGTAGTTGTTCTGGAAACAAGTAAAATCTGTTTATCTGTTGCATCCTTTTTAAATAACTGCTTAAATAAATTGTTAGCAACAGAGGAAGAAACCATAATTAACTGAGAATCAGCAGTACTCATAGTTGCTGCTAAAATACCAGAAAGAACAATTCCAGCTATAAATGCAGGAAGAAAAGTCTGAGTCATCAAGATAAATATTGTTTCTGCTTCAGAGGAAGTAGAAAGAGTAGAAATTCCATTAATACCCTGTGAAGAGAGCGTTGCGCCAACAAATCCAATACAAACAGAAACTGCTAATGAAATGATTACCCAAATCATAGCGATTGAACGAGATTTTTTTATTTCTCTTGAGTTGCTGATGGCCATAAAACGAATTAAAATGTGGGGTATTCCAAAGTATCCCATACCCCATGCCAATCCAGAAATCATTCGTATAATACTATACGGCTTTGCTGTTCCTGAAACTGGATCGTGTGTTTGAAATAATTTTAAATATCCTTCCAGACTCTTTGCATGATCAATTACTGGTCCTATACCACCTGCATGATAAATACCAACAATTAGTACAACAACAATGGAGAAAGACATAAGTAAACCTTGAATTAAATCAGAGGTGCTGGCAGCCAGAAAACCTCCCATTGAGGTGTATAATACAATTATGATTCCACATATTATCATAGTGGGAATATAATCATAACCGAAAACACTTTTAAATAGTTTTCCGCAGGCAGAAAAGCCTGTTGCAGTGTAGACAGTGAAAAAAACAATAATCATGATAGATGAAATCGTCATTAAAATGTTTTTCTTATCACGAAAGCGGTTACTAAAAAAATCTGGAATTGTAATTGAATTATTACAAACCTCCGAATATTGACGCAGCCTTTTTGCAACAAGTTTCCAGTTCAAATAAGTACCAATCGTTAATCCGATTGCAGTCCATCCAGCATCACCAAAACCTGTTAAATAAGCTAAACCTGGTAAACCCATCAATAACCAGCTGCTCATGTCAGAGGCTTCTGCACTCATTGCAGTGACCCACGGACCAAGCTTTCTGCCTCCAATAAAATAGTCATCTGACGTTTCATTCTTTTTACCAAAGTATATGCCTATGCCAAGTACTACCAGCATATAAGCACCAATGGCTAGTAAAATAATCAATCCTTTATCCTCCTTGTTTCATAGTATAGTAGCTACTATTTTAACATATCTGTACCAACTTGACAATGATTCATAAATAAACAATAGTTTAGTTAAAAAAAGTCCTTGAAAATTAAAAAATAGTATGCTATGATAGACACAGAACATATGTTTGATTGGAGGCGCATAAATTGCTCACGAATTTACATGTTAAAAATCTAGCTATAATTGAGGAAATTGAGGTGGATTTTACACAACGATTAAATATACTGACAGGAGAAACAGGCGCAGGTAAATCTATTATTATAGGTTCTATCAACATTGCCTTAGGTGGTAAAGTACCTTCTGATATCATACGTAAGGGAGCTGATTATGCGTTAATCGAACTGGTATTTCAGGTAGAACAAGAAAGCCTCACCAGCAAATTAATTGAATTAGATTTACCTTTAGAAGATGGACAGATTATTCTATCTAGAAAGATAATGAGAGGAAGAAGTGTTTCAAAGATTAATGGTGAGACCGTTCCCACAGCAGTACTGAAGGAAGTAGGCGGATTTTTAATTGATATTCATGGACAACATGAGCATCAGTCACTTCTTTACAAGAATAAGCATCTTGAAATACTGGATTATTATGCAAAATCAGAATTAAAAGACTGGAAAGAAAAATGTGATATTTTGTATAAGCAGTATCGTGATCTGCGTTCTGAATTTGAAAAATCAAATACATCTGAGGAAGAGAGGAAGAGAGAAATCTCCTTTCTTGAATATGAAATAAATGAAATTGAAGCAGCACAATTAAGGCTAGGTGAGGAAGAAGAACTGGATTTGAGGCACAAGAAACTCTCCAATATGGAAGCAATCGTAGAAGGGGTTTCTAACATTTATCAGATAACGGCTGAATCTAACCGATCCATATCTCAGGAATTGAACAGAGTTGTTAAAATAGTGAATAAGCTGTCAGAGTTGGATTCGGATATGGTGGGTTTTCAAACTCAGATAAGTGATATAGATAGTCTGTTAAGTGACTTTAATCGGGAATTACATAATTATATAGTGGATTTAAATTATGACGGACAAGAGTTCGGACAAGTTGAAGAACGCTTAAATTTGATTCATCGTTTAAAATCAAAATATGGAAATAGTCTCGAGAAGATTAATGAATATTACAAAAAGGCAAAGGATAAATTAAAAACATATCAAGAATTTGAACAGTATCAGGAGGAGTTGCTTTGCAAGTTAAAAAAATCCGAAGAGAAGATGGAAAATTGTTGTAAAGCCATTTCTAAAATTAGAAAGAAAAATGCTAAAGAATTATTTGATAAAATATATCAGGCACTATTGGAACTAAATTTTTTAGATGTTAATTTTAGCATTGAATTTAAACAGTTGGAATATTTTACAGGAAATGGATATGATGAAATAGAATTTTGTATCTCAACAAATCCAGGGGAAGATATGAAGCCGCTTGGAAAGATTGCTTCTGGCGGTGAACTCTCAAGAATAATGCTGGCAATCAAATCTGTTTTAGCAGATAATGATCAGGTTGGTGCACTTATTTTTGATGAAATTGATGTGGGGGTAAGCGGAAGAACTGCACAGAAAGTTTCTGAAAAACTGGCTGAAATTTCCAGAAAGCGTCAGGTCATTTGTATCACTCACTTATCACAAATTGCAGCGATGGCGGATACACATTATATTATTGAGAAAAGTAGTGAAAATCTTCATACTACTACTACCATTCGGCGATTGGAACAGATGGAAGAAATCATGGAATTGGCAAGACTTTTAGGTGGAGTTAAGATTACAGACACCGTAATCGATAACGCAAAAGAAATGAAAGAATTGGCAAGCGTCACTAAAAACTGCTAGTTTTAAAATTTTATATTATCATATACTAACAAAAAGGATATACAGTAGTGTATATTCTTTTTTAATGTAATTAGGCTTTTGTTTTTTAGACATACAATAAAAAGAGGTGTTGACATGGAAGGACAAAAGATTTATAGAAGAGTTCTGATAAGCATATTAATACTTGTATTGGGTGCTATTGGAATTTTATCTTATAGAAACCTTGACAAAAGGATACCAGATAATATAAAACTAATAGTAAATGAAACCGAAAATCTTAATTTTTCTTTACCAATGGAAGGTCATATTCATTCAGACTATGTTGGGGCGATTTCAATTAACAATAAAACGGTCTTGGGAAATAAGCTTCACGTAAATTTTTCAAAACCCTTTAGTATTTGTGCAGACGAACTTGGGACATATGATGTACAGGTTAAACTGTTTGGTATTATAAATTTTAAAAAAATAAAGGTCGATGTGATAGAGGATAAATTACTGACACCTTGTGGGATGTCAGTAGGTATTAATATTAAAACAGACGGCGTACTAGTACTTGGAACAGGAGTAATTGCCTGTAGTGATGGACTAAACTATGAGCCGGCGTTGAATATCTTAAAATCAGGAGACTATATTGTTGAAGCTGACCATATTGAAATTAGTAATAAAAAACAGTTAATCGAAACCATAGAAAACTGTGGTGGAAAAGACATTGAACTTGTTATCAGACGTAATGAAAATGAGTCCAAGGTAATTATCAAACCAGTTATGGGAGCAGATGGTGTATATAAAATTGGTGCATGGATTCGTGATGATACACAGGGAATTGGTACATTGACGTTTGTTGATGAAGAGGGTATTTTTGGTGCATTGGGACATGGAATTACAGATATTGACACAGGTTTACTTATGAATGTTAAGGAAGGAGAGTTGTATAAGGCCGATGTTTTACAAATAAATAAAGGGCATAAGGGAGAACCAGGTGAAATAATAGGTGTAATTCGCAAAGGAGAAAATGATCTGTATGGAAATGTGATCAAAAATACAAAGCAAGGAATATTTGGAGTAATCAGTGAAAAATGTTTCAATTCGGAAAAAATGAAAGCATATCCAATGGGATTAAAGCAAGAAGTAAAAAAAGGTAAAGCCACTATATTGTGTCAAGTTACTGGAAAAATAGAAGAATATGAAATTGAAATCGAAAAAATTGAAATGAATACTGCAAATTTTAGTAAGGGCATGGTTATTCATGTTACAGACAAAAAACTTTTGAATCTTACAAATGGGATTGTACAAGGCATGAGTGGAAGTCCCATATTACAGAATGGCAAAATAATTGGGGCAGTCACACATGTTTTTGTTCAAGATTCTACGAGAGGATACGGGATTTTTGTTGAAAATATGGTTAAGTTCTCAAAATAAGTCGATAAATAGTAATAATTGCGATTAAAAATAATTGATATTTATGTCATTTACGTATATAATTCAAATATGGTAAATATTTACAAATGCCTGGCTATTATTTTTGTATTTCATCGGCAAGAAACAATTTCAGTTAAGAACAACAACCGATTGACTAAACATCCAAAAAAATGTATAATTTTTCTACGATCATTTAGTTAATGAGGCTGATGAGATAAGTAATTAAGGAGGATTAAGAAGAATATGTCAAAAATTAAAGTTGCTGTTGTTGATGACAACGAAACAACAGTAGAGACCCTAGTAGAAATTTTGAAACACGATGATGATATTGAAGTTGTAGGAACTGCTTATGATGGTTTAGGTGCATTAGCAATCATAAAAGAGAAAGAACCAGATGTAATGCTATTAGATTTAATAATGCCTAAACTAGATGGATTAGGTGTTTTGGAAAAAGTAAGCTCTAGCGATGAATATAAAAAGAGACCTAATTTTATCGTTGTTACAGCAGTCAGTACAGAACACATTACGGAAAATGCTTTTGAATTAGGAGCAGGTTATTATATAATCAAACCTTTTGAGCCGAGTACAATATTGGCACGGGTGAAACAAATAAAACATGAAAATGTTAATAAATTTGTGAAGCCTAAGAGAACTTCTATTTATGAAAGCAAACCAGTTTCATATGAGCACAATTTGGAATCAGACGTAACTAATATTATCCATGAAATTGGTGTTCCAGCACATATTAAAGGCTACCAATATCTCCGTGATGCGATAATGATGTCAGTAAATGATGGTGAGATGTTGAATTCAATTACCAAATTACTGTATCCTTCTATTGCAAAGCAGCATAAGACAACACCAAGCCGAGTAGAAAGAGCTATTCGTCACGCAATTGAGGTTGCTTGGAGCAGGGGAAAAATGGACACTATTGATGAATTATTTGGTTATACCGTCAGCAATGGAAAAGGAAAACCTACGAATTCAGAATTTGTTGCATTAATTGCAGACAAAATCAGATTAGAATATAAGATGAGAGCGTAACTACATATGCATTATTCACAAAATAATTTGGATTTTAATGTAATTAATAACAAATTAGCACTTTAACTATGTGAATATTTATTGTATAATAACACTAATAAAGTACAGGAGGTTTCCTATGAAAAAAGTGCTATTTGTTGCATCAGAAGTAGTTCCTTTTATTAAAACAGGTGGTTTAGCCGATGTAACCGGCTCCCTGCCAAAGTATTTTAACAAGGATGAATTTGATGTAAGAGTTATGTTGCCTAAATATATGGCAATGTCTGATGAGTATAAGTCACAATTAAAATATAAAGCTCATTTTTATATGGATCTTGCGTGGAGGAGACAGTATGTAGGTATTTTAGAAATGGAATATGAAGGAATTACTTTCTATTTCGTCGATAATGAATTCTATTTTGCAGGAACAGTTCCATATGGTAATATTTATGAGGATATTGAAAAATTTGCTTTTTTCTGCAAGGCAGCATTATCTTCTTTACCACTGTTAGATTTCAGACCAGACATTATACACTGCCATGATTGGCAGACAGGCTTACTTCCAGTATACATCAAAGATATTTTTATGGATAATCCTTTTTACCACGGAATTAAAACTATCATGACCATACATAACTTGAAATTTCAAGGTATTTGGGATATGAAAACAGTTAAGGATATAACAGGATTAAATGCTAAGTTCTTTACTCCTGATAAGCTTGAAGCATATGGTGACGCAAACTATTTAAAAGGGGGATTAGTTTACGCTGACTTAATCACGACTGTAAGTGAATCATATGCAGATGAAATTAAGTATCCGTTCTATGGAGAAGGGTTAGACGGTTTAATACGAGCTAGGCAACAATCATTAGTAGGTATTGTAAATGGTATTGATTATAATGAATATAATCCAGAGACCGATCCATTTTTATACCAGAACTATAATGCCAAAAATTTTAGAAAAGAAAAAATCAAGAATAAGCGGGGACTACAGGAAGAGTTGGGACTTGCGCAAAATGATAAGTGTTTTATGATTGGAATAGTGTCTCGATTGACAGATCAAAAGGGATTCGATTTGATTGATTATGTAATTGAAGAGATTTGTACAGAAGATACACAATTAGTTGTGCTAGGTACGGGTGAAGAAAAATATGAGCATTTGTTTCGGCATTATGCTTGGAAATATAGCGATAGAGTATCGGCTAACATTTTTTATTCTAATGAGAGATCTCATAAAATATATGGTGCGTGCGATGCATTTTTAATGCCTTCCATGTTTGAGCCATGTGGATTAAGCCAGTTAATGAGTCTTCGATATGGAACAATTCCTATTGTGAGAGAGACAGGCGGCCTTAGAGATACAGTAGTACCATATAATGAGTACGAAAGTACGGGGACAGGCTTCTCATTTCATAATTACAATGCTCATGAAATGTTAAACGCGATACGCTACGCAAAGACTATTTATTATGATAAAAAGCGAGAATGGAATAAACTGATAGATCGCGCGATGGAGGTTGATTTTTCCTGGGATAAATCAGCTAAGAGATACGAAGAAATATATAGGAATATATAAAAAGATGTGATAGTATATTTGTATTATATAAAACATAAATGAAATATATAGCCGAAAAGAGCAAAAGGGATATTCTAGTCCTTTTTGCTCTTTTTATAAAATAACTGGAAAGTCTGCTAAATAATGTAATTGAAATATTTTTGCATAGTCTATAACGAAACTATTCATACTAGGAGAGTAAAAAAAATGAATGGAGTGAGAATATGAATGACATTAATGAAATGGAATTACAGAATCTTAGGCATTTACTCTTAGAAAGCGTTATGGATGTCGATAAGTATTCGGCATATGCAGAACAGGCTTCAGATGCTAATGTAAAACAATTTTTTCAAAAAACAGTACAAAGTGCAACAAAAAATAAAACAGATTTAATGCAATTTTTGCAATAGGAGGGTCTGACATGCAGGAAAAAACAATGGTTGCAGATGCGTTAAATGCAATTAACGGCAGTATTACAAAAGTGAGTGAAATGATTTCACAGACAGAAAACCAGCAATTAAGAATGAAACTTCAGCAAATCAGAAATGAAACAGAAACTAGTCAGTATGAATTATTTAATTTAGCAAAAAGTAAAGGTTATTATACACCAGCAGAAAAATCAACAGAATCAGAAATACAGACTGTAAAATCAGTCGTTACTTCTATGGGTGGAAGCTCAGTAAATACTAATAAATCTGGTACAACTGGACAGTTTATGTAATTAATTTTTTAGTCGAATAATTTAATTATTATTCGACTAAAATTAAAAAAAATACATAATATGCTTGATAAATTAAAAATAAATGTTATTATAACTAATGTATCATGAAAATTTTTCAGGAGGATATTATGACAATTGAACATGTAGGAACCTTGTTCACGTTTATGGGAGGCCTTGGAATGTTTCTATACGGCATGAGCACCATGGGCGATGGACTACAGAAAGCAGCTGGGAATAAAATGCGGCAATTTCTGGCTATTTTAACCAATAACCGCTTGTTGGGAGTGGTTGTAGGTTTAGTTGTAACTGGTATCATTCAGAGCAGCTCAGCAACTACCGTTATGGTTGTTGGTTTTGTAAATGCAGGACTAATGAATCTGACCCAGGCAGTTGGTGTAATTATGGGTGCTAATATTGGTACTACCGTAACAGCATGGTTGGTTTCCATGAATGAATGGGAATGGGCTGCAGCAATGAAACCTTCCTTTTTTGCACCATTTCTAATTGGTATAGGTGCATTTTTGTTCATGTTTGCAAAATCAGAAAAGAAAAAGGATGTATCAGAAATTTTAATTGGTTTTGGTGTATTGTTTATTGGACTGGAATTTATGTCAGATGCAATTAAACCATATAGTTCATCACCAGTTTTCGCCAATGCGTTCAAGGTTTTAGGACAAAATCCTATTTTGGGTATTTTAGCAGGTATGACCGTTACTGCGATTATTCAAAGTTCATCCGCATCAGTTGGTATATTACAGACATTGGCAATGACAGGTGCAGTTAGTTGGAGTTCAGCCATATTTATTACACTTGGACAAAATATTGGTACTTGTATTACAGCAATTTTGTCAAGTGCAGGTGCAGGTAAAAATGCTAAGAGGGCTGCCACAATCCATTTAATGTTTAATACAATTGGTGCAGGACTTTTTGGAATTATAATGTTTGTTATTTTCAAAATCAATACAGAATGGGCAGCAAGTAATATTAACAGTGTACAGATATCTATTTTCCACACTATTTTTAATATTTCTAATACTGTTATCCTGTTTCCATTTGCTAATTTATTAGTTAAGATTGCAGGTGTGATTATAAAGGAAGAACCTGAGAGCAATGAGTCAGATGAGGTGACAGTCGTTTTAAGGCATTTAGATGAAAGAATATTAGAGTCACCCACTTTTGCAGTTGAAAATGTTGTAAAAGAAGTGGTTCACATGGGTGAAATTGCATTAGATAATACCCGGCTTGCTATTAATTCTTTGCTGACTGAAAATGAGGACGAGGCGAAAAAAGTAATTGATCGCGAAAATATTGTAGACAAGTTGGATAATATGATTACAGAGTATCTGGTGAAAATTAGTAATCTAAGTTTGACAGAACGCCAGCAGCTAATTGTTAATCATATGTTTTATACAGTAAGCAACATTGAAAGAGTGGGTGACCATGCAGAAAATATTGCAGAGCTGGCATTAAAGAAAATTGAACATAAACTAAAGTTTTCGAAGACAGCAGATGAAGAAATGAAAGAAATTTCAAAAGCGGCTTTAGATTCTTTTGAAAATGCAATAAAGGCTCGTTCCACTGAAAATGTTGAATTTGTAAGAAATGTTGTGAAACTGGAGGATTTAGTAGATAATCTAGAGGAAGATTTAAGGGAAAAGCATATTACAAGATTATCACAAAATCAATGTGACTCAGAAATTGGTGTTATCTTTATTGATACACTTGTAAATTTAGAGAGAATTTCAGATCATTCCATGAATATTGCAAATTATGTAAAGGATGAAATGGACTAATAATACAAATGAAAAAAAATAATTTTACTCTTGCTATTTTGGGACAAATTAGTTAAAATAAGGATTGAGATTTGTGAAAAATACAACAATCTAATATCATAGCATTAATCACTGTCTAATTATAAAACTATAGAAGTGGCAGTAATTATAAAATAAATTTAATCATATAGGAGGAATATTTATCATGGCAGTAAAAGTAGCAATTAATGGTTTTGGACGTATTGGACGTCTTGCTTTCAGACAAATGTTTGGAGCTGAGGGATATGAAGTAGTAGCAATTAACGACTTAACAAGTCCTAAAATGTTAGCTCATTTATTAAAATATGATTCATCACAGGGAAGATATGATAAATCAGTAGAAGCAAAAGAAGATTCTATCGTTGTTGATGGAAAAGAAATTAAAATCTATGCAATGGCTAAAGCTGAGGAGCTTCCTTGGGGAGAAATCGGAGTAGATGTTGTTCTTGAATGTACAGGTTTCTATACATCAAAAGCAAAATCAGAAGCACATATCAAAGCTGGTGCAAAGAAAGTTGTTATTTCTGCTCCTGCTGGAAATGATCTCCCTACAATCGTTTATAGTGTTAATGAAGACACTCTTACAAAAGAAGATACTGTTATTTCCGCAGCTTCTTGTACAACTAACTGCTTAGCTCCAATGGCAAATACATTAAACAATTTAGTGAAGATTAAAAAAGGTTATATGACTACAATTCATGCTTATACTGGTGATCAAATGACACTTGATGGACCACATAGAGCAGGAGATTTAAGAAGAGCTCGTGCAGCTGCTGTAAACATTACTCCAAACTCAACTGGTGCTGCAAAAGCAATCGGTTTAGTTATTCCAGAGTTAAACGGAGTATTAGATGGTTGTGCTCAACGTGTTCCTACTCCAACAGGTTCTTTAACTCAGTTAGTAGCTGTTGTAGATGGTACTGTAACAAAAGACCAGGTTAACGAAGCTATGAAAAACGCTCAGTCAGCATCTTTTGGTTATACAGAAGATGAAATTGTTTCTTCTGATATTGTTGGTATCACATATGGTTCTTTGTTTGATGCAACTCAGACAACTGTTATGGATATGGGAGATGGTTCTACATTAGTTAAAGTTGTTTCCTGGTATGATAATGAAAATTCATACACTAGCCAGATGGTTAGAACAATCAAATATTTTGCTGAATTAGCATAATTAAATTAAATGACCTAAAAAGGTCCGGTCTTAAGGACCGGGCCTTTTTCAATAAATAATTTTTGAAAGGAGTTTATTATATGTTAAATAAAAAATCAGTTGATGATATAAATGTAAGTGGAAAGAAAGTACTTGTACGTTGTGATTTTAATGTGCCATTACAAGAGGGTAAAATTACTGACGAAAACCGTTTAGTTGCTGCTCTTCCAACAATTAATAAATTAATTGCAGATGGTGGAAAGGTTATTTTGTGTTCTCATCTTGGAAAACCTAAGGGAGAACCAAAGCCAGAATTATCTTTGGCACCAGTTGCAGCAAGGTTATCTGAATTGCTTGGAAAAGAAGTAAAATTTGCCGCTGATGCAAATGTTGTTGGTGATAATGCTAAAGCTGCTGTAGCTGCAATGAATGATGGAGATGTCGTTTTATTAGAAAATACTCGTTACAGAGCAGAAGAAACAAAGAATGGCGAAGCATTTAGTAAGGATTTAGCATCTCTTGCAGATGTATTTGTTAACGATGCATTTGGAACAGCCCACAGAGCTCATTGTTCCAACGTAGGTATCACAGAATTTGTAGATACTTGTGTTGTAGGATATTTAATGCAGAAAGAAATCGATTTCTTGGGAAATGCAGTGAATACTCCTGAAAGACCTTTTGTTGCCATTCTCGGCGGAGCAAAGGTTTCTTCTAAAATTTCAGTTATTAATAATCTGTTAGATAAAGTTGATACGTTGATTATTGGTGGAGGTATGGCATATACTTTTATGGCTGCGCAGGGAAAAGCGGTTGGTGACTCACTATTAGAAGAAGATTATAAAGAGTATGCTTTAGAAATGTTAGATAAAGCAAAGGAAAAAGGAGTTAATTTATTGATTCCTGTAGATACTGTAATTGCAGATGCATTTTCTAATGATGCAAACACTAACGTTGTAAACAAAGAAGAAGATATTCCAGATGGCTGGCAGGGTCTTGATATTGGACCAAAGACACAGACGTTATTTGCAGATGCACTTAAGGGGGCAAAAACGGTTGTATGGAACGGACCAATGGGTTGCTTTGAAATGTCTAATTTTGAAGCTGGTACAGTGGCAGTAGCAAAAGCATTGGCAGAGCTTGATGCAATTACAATTATTGGTGGTGGCGATTCTGCTGCTGCGGTAAATATTTTAGGTTTCGGAGATAAAATGACACATATTTCTACTGGAGGCGGAGCAAGCCTTGAATTTTTAGAAGGTAAAGAACTTCCTGGTGTTGCAGCAGCTGACGATAAATAAATGAATATTTAAACGGAGGATATAAAATGCGTAAAAAAATAATTGCTGGAAACTGGAAAATGAATAAAACTCCAAGTGAAACAGTACAGTTAATAAATGAATTGAGACCATTAGTAGCAAGTGAAGAAGTAGATGTAGTATTTTGTGTGCCTGCAATTTCTTTAACGAAGGCAATTGAAGCAGCACAGGGAAGTAATATTGAAATCGGTGCAGAGAATATGTACTATGAAGAAAGTGGAGCATATACAGGTGAAATTGCGCCAAATATGCTGACAGACATTGGAGTGAAGTATGTCATAATTGGTCATTCTGAAAGAAGAGAATATTTTGCTGAAACAGATGAAACGGTTAATAAGAAAGTGTTGAAAGCATTTGAACATGGAATTACACCAATTGTTTGTTGTGGAGAATCACTTACACAAAGAGAACAGGGAGTTACAATTGACTGGATACGTCAACAGATAAAGATTGCCTTTTTGAATGTTACGTCAGAACAGGCAAAAGCAGCTGTTATTGCATATGAGCCAATTTGGGCAATTGGTACTGGTAAAGTTGCTACTTCTGAACAGGCGCAAGAGGTGTGTGCTGCAATTCGTCAATGTATCAAGGAAATTTATGATGAAGCAACAGCTGAAGCAATCAGAATTCAGTATGGCGGAAGCGTTACAGCAGACAGTGCTTCTGAATTATTTGCACAGCCTGATATTGATGGTGGTTTAGTAGGTGGAGCATCCTTAAAACCTGACTTTGGAAAAATTGTAAATTACAAATAAGAATAAAGTCAAAACAGGAAAAGCAGACGGTGCTTCACAGTGTACCGTCTGTTTCATTGACAATAAAAATATAAAGGAGTACTAAGATGAGTAAGAAACCTACAGTTTTAATGATATTAGATGGTTATGGATTGAATGATAATGAAACTGCAAATGCTGTAAAAGAAGCAAATACTCCTGTATTGGATCATTTAATGGCGGAATGTCCTTTTGTCGAAGGACTTGCAAGCGGAATGGCTGTTGGACTGCCAGAGGGACAAATGGGTAATTCGGAAGTAGGGCATTTAAATATGGGTGCTGGTCGAATTATTTATCAGGAACTAACAAGAATTACAAAAGAAATTCAAGATGGTGATTTTTTCAAAAACCAAGCACTATTGCAGGCAGTTGAGAATTGTAAAAAAAATAATTCTGATTTGCATTTATTCGGTCTGTTATCTGATGGCGGAGTTCATAGTCATAATACACACATGTATGGTTTATTAGAGTTGGCAAAAAAAAGCGGCATAGAAAATGTATATTTACATGCCTTTTTAGACGGAAGAGATACACCTCCAGCATCAGGAAAAGGATTTGTAGAAGAAGCTGTGGCTAAAATGAAAGAAATTGGTGTAGGTAAGATTGCCACCGTAATGGGACGTTATTATGTTATGGATCGTGACAATAGATGGGACCGAGTTGGAAAAGCTTACGAAGCATTGGCAGAAGGAATAGGAGAACAAGCAGAAGATGCTGTAACAGCAGTGCAGCAATCCTATGACAAGGATGCAACAGACGAATTTGTGCTGCCAACTGTCGTAATGGAGGGTGGAAAACCAGTTGCAACTATTAAGAATAAAGACTCGGTAATTTTCTTTAACTTCCGTCCTGACCGAGCAAGAGAAATCACAAGGGCATTTTGTGATGATGCATTTACTGGTTTTGAACGTAAAGGTGGAAGAATTGACACCACATTTGTCGTATTTACAGAATATGATGTAACAATTCCTAATAAAATAGTTGCTTTTCATAAGGTCGAAATTGAAAATACATTGGGTGAGTATTTGGCACAAAACGGAAAAACCCAATTAAGAACGGCTGAGACAGAAAAATATGCTCATGTTACCTTTTTCTTTAATGGCGGAAAAGAGGAACCAAATGAAGGGGAAGACAGATTGCTTGTTAACTCTCCCAAAGTTGCAACTTATGATTTGCAGCCAGAGATGAGTGCATATCAGGTTGCGGATGGATTGGTAAAGGCAATTAAGGGCGGTAAGTACGACGTAATTATTGTAAATTTTGCTAATCCAGATATGGTTGGACATACAGGAATTGAGGCTGCTGCAATTAAAGCAGTAGAAGCAGTTGATAAATGTGTTGGTATGACGGTAGATGCTATTAAAGAAGTGGGCGGTCAGATGTTTATTTGTGCAGACCATGGAAATGCAGAGCAGCTTGTTGATTATAAGACTGGTGAACCATTTACTGCACATACAATTAATCCAGTACCATTTATTCTTGTAAATTACGATGCGGCATATACATTGCGGACAGGCGGATGTCTCGCAGACATTGCACCGACTTTATTAGAAATGATGGGATTGCCACAACCAGCAGAAATGACAGGAAAGTCATTACTCATTAAGAAATAATAGTTGAAAAGCCATTGTGCTTGTGGTACAATTCAATTAGGCATGTATTCAGATGAATACTATTAGTAATATGTACAGGTTTAGGAGGTGTGAGTGTGGCTATATTAAGAACCGTTTTAACTTTGGCTTATATACTGGTTTGTATTGGGCTTACAGTAGTTGTAATTATGCAGGAAGGCAAGTCAGCTGGTTTGTCAGGAGCAATCAGTGGTGTGGCTGATACTTATTGGGGAAAAAACAGAGGACGTTCTATGGAAGGTGCTTTGGTAAACACAACAAGAGTATTAGCAGGAGCATTTCTTTTGATTTCTGTTTTATTATGCATGAATTGGTAAATAAACTAAGACTGCCATGGTTATGGCAGTCTATTTTTTTACACTTTTATAATAATAATTTCAACATATTAGACCTCTTATTGACAAAAAAATATATTTTTGTATAATTAAGTAGTAAAAATAAACAGAGTTTATCTTGAAAGAAAGGGGGAAGACATAACTGAGTGAATATCAGGATCAAAATAAGTTTAGGTGACGGAATAATATAATCTGATTTCATGTTAGCTTATGTTATTATTAAAATGAAAGTTATTTCTGAAAAGCGAACTGTTAACCGTGTTATTGCTGCATTATATGTAACAATGACCTCTGCAATTTTTATTGCTTATTTATCTGAGGTTCTAAAACATAATCGAACTTTGGGGTATTTAATTACGTTGGGTGTTGTAATGTTAATACCAGAACTGGTGAATTATTTTTTTCAGACAAAATATCCAGAAGGAGATGTTACCAAGTATATCTTGACGATAGGATACTTCATCATGTACTGTATCGTATTGCTTACAACATATACACCAAGTGTTTTTACGTACATAATGCCACTACTATTAGTTCTTATTTTAACCCATGATTATAAATTTTTAATAACCATTAATGTGTGCACATTTATAGTCAACGTTTTATATGCAATATATAATATGGGTTTTACTAAAAATGCGGAGGATTTAGTTTTTGTAGTAAATGTAAAAATTCAGATGGTAATTATTACAATATTCTGTGTATTTGTTTTTGTTGTAGCTCGAATTGACGCGAGAATTAATAAACAAAAATTAAGAGAAATCAAGACAAAGAATGATGAAAATCTGAAAATGATCGATAAAATGTTAGAGACAGTAAGACAAATCGAAGAAATAGTACTAGGAATTAACGGGGACGTAAAAAGTTTGGAAGACTCTTGTAATATGACGGTTAGTGCAATGAGTGAAGTTTCAGAAGGAACATCGCAGACAGCTGAGAATATCCAGAAACAGTTGGAAATGACAGAAAGCATACAATCAGAAATTGAAGATACAAAGGAACTGGCACACACCTTCAATAAGGTATCTATGGATGCTGGTAAATACATACATGATGGTGTAAGTAACATTAATAATTTAATACAGTCAGTGGAAAAAAATAATTGCCATAGCAGGGACACCATTGAAAATATTAGGAAATTAGAAGAGCGAGTGAAGAAGATTGATGAGATTATCGGTTTGATTGAACAAATTTCTACACAAACGAATTTATTATCGTTAAATGCATCTATTGAAGCGGCAAGAGCTGGAGATGCAGGAAAAGGATTTTCTGTTGTTGCAACGGAAATCAGGAATTTAGCGGAAATGACAGCTGCATCCGTAAAAGAAATTCAGAATATGGTTAAGGATATTAACAACAATACAAATCGTGTATCAGATTCAATTAATGTATTTGTAGATGGTTTCCAGGAACAAAATAAAATGATTTTAGATACGGAAAGTAATTTTAAAGGAATTAGTTCAAAGGTTCAGGTGATTGAAGAGAAGGCTAATTTATTAAAAGGAAGAGTAGATAGTTTGAATCATTCTAACAAAACTATTGTAGAAGCAATTCAAAATATTTCTGCGATTTCCCAGCAGACAATTGCCAATTCAATTCAAACAGAAGAACTATCTGGCAAGAATCTGACATATGCCAAAGACATTAAGAGTATTAGTGAACAACTCCACAGGGTTTCAAACTCATTAAGAGTAGAAGGCTAAAATGCAATAAAATGGATAAGCTATTTCTGAAAGGTAAAGTGCCAAATAAGAAATAGCTTTTTTATAGTTATTTTTTTCTATTTGTGGTATAATATAAAAAATAACGCTTTCTTAAGAGAGAATGGAGGCAGTTTTATGTTAGATAAACAGGTTTTAGAAGAAAAGAAAAAGTTAGTATACGAATATATGATAAGCAAAGAATACAAGCCAGTGAAGTTTAAAGAAATGGCAGGTATTTTACAGGTACCTAAAGCAGAAAAGCAGGATTTGCGTGAAGTAATGGAGTCACTAATATCAGAAGGGAAAATATCAATTGATGTAAAAGGAAAATTTAAGGCAGCACATAGTGACCTAAAGGTTGGAGTATTTACTGGAACTCAGAAGGGATATGGTTTTGTTTCCATTGAAGGCGAGCAAGAGGATGTCTATATACCAGAAAATGCAACTAAGGGTGCGCTTCATAACGATAAAGTACAAATTCAGATTTTAGAAGCTAAGAGTGGAAAGCGAAAGGAAGGCAAGGTTGTCAGTATATTAGAAAGAGGAACTGACATGGTTGTGGGTACTTTTGCTAAAAGTAAAAATTTTGGATTTGTGGTTGCAGATAACCAGCGCTTTGCCAAAGATATTTATATTCCAAAGGCACAGACAAAAGGTGCTGTTACTGGACACAAGGTTGTAGTTGAAATTACCAGCTATGGTGGCAAAGATAAAAATCCTGAAGGAAAAGTCGTAGAAATACTGGGACATATTAATGATCCAGGTGTAGATATTATTTCGGTGATTAAGGCATTCAATTTGCCAGAATCATATCCTGAGGCAGTTATGAAACAGGTTGAAAAGATTCCAGAGGAAATTAGTGGAGATGACCGGGCTGGAAGAATGGATATAAGAGAGTGGCAGATGGTTACTATTGATGGAGAAGATGCAAAGGATTTAGATGATGCCATTACGATATCAAAAGAAGGTGATATTTACAAGCTGGGTGTTCACATTGCAGATGTGACTCAATATGTCAAAGAGAATACACCTCTCGATCAGGAGGCGTTGAGCAGAGGAACCAGTATATATCTGGTAGACCGTGTCATTCCTATGCTTCCTCATGCGTTGTCCAATGGAATATGTTCGCTAAATGCAGGTGTGGATCGATTAGCTTTAAGCTGTTTTATGGAATTTGATTTAAAAGGAAATTTATTAAGTCATAAGATTGCTGAAACGGTTGTAAATGTTACGCGGAGGATGACTTATACGAGCGTGAAAAAGATTTTGGAGGATCACGATGAAGATGAGATAAAGGAATATCAGGAATTGGTTCCTATGTTTGAACGGATGGAAGAGCTAGCAAAGCTTTTGCGAGAAAAGAGACGCCGAAGAGGTTCCATTGACTTTGATTTTCCAGAGAGCAAGCTGATATTGGATGAAAAGGGAAAACCAATTGATATCAAACCATATGATAGAAATACAGCGACTAAGATAATTGAAGAATTTATGCTGGCAGCAAATGAAACAATTGCAGAGGATTATTTTTGGCAAGAACTTCCATTTGTTTATCGTACTCATGAAAATCCAGATCCAGAAAAAATAATGAAGCTGGGAATTTTTATTAATAATTTTGGCTATTCTATTAAAATTAGTCAAGATGATATACATCCTAAGGAGCTTCAAAAGTTGATTGAAAAAATTGAAGGAACACCAGAGGAAGCATTGATTAGCAGGCTTACACTTCGTTCGATGAAGCAGGCTAAATATACGGTAAATGGAGAAGGCCACTTTGGTCTGGCGGCAAAATATTATTGTCATTTTACATCTCCAATCCGCCGGTATCCAGATTTACAGATTCATCGTATTATTAAAGAAAATCTTCGTAATGGATTAAGTGAAAAACGATTGAGTCATTACGAAAAAATACTTCC
Organism: Anaeromicropila populeti; assembly: GCF_900112775.1. Classification (GTDB taxonomy): domain Bacteria; phylum Bacillota; class Clostridia; order Lachnospirales; family Lachnospiraceae; genus Anaeromicropila_A; species Anaeromicropila_A populeti. The sequence goes on along the minus strand of NZ_FOYZ01000003.1, from coordinate 7,955 downwards.
GGATGTTGCTTTGCGATCTAGTATGATGGAACGCCGTGCGGATGAGGCTGAGCGGGAAGTGGAAAAAATGAAAAAGGCTGAATATATGGGTCAGTTCTTAGGTGAATCTTTTGAAGGTGTTATTTCGGGAATAACAACATGGGGAATGTTTGTGGAACTTCCTAATACCGTAGAAGGAATGATACGAGTAACGGCACTGAAAGACGATTATTATTTTTATGATGAAGAAAAGTATATGATGGTAGGGGAACACACAAATAAGACGTATAAGCTTGGAGAGAAGATTAAGGTTGTTGTGGTGGGCGTAGATAAATTATTAAAGACAATTGATTTTGAACTGGCGGAGGACGATGAGGAGGGCCAGGATTTTTCCAAAGACAGGAGGAAAAGGAAATCAGAACGCTCCTTGAAAAAGGGTACAAGGAAAAGTGATATTCAGGAGAAAGAAAATGACGTTAAAATCGAAGAAGATAATAGCAAATAATAAGAAAGCATTTTTTGATTATTTTATCGAAGATACTTTTGAAGCAGGAATTGTTTTACATGGAACAGAAGTGAAGTCGCTGCGTATGGGAAAGTGCAGCATTAAGGAGTCTTTTATTCGTATTGAGCAGGGGGAAGTCTTCGTATATAATATGCATATCAGTCCATATGAAAAGGGTAATATTTTTAACAAAGACCCATTGAGGGTTAAAAAGTTATTGTTGCATAAGTATGAAATTAATAAAATTTCTGGTAAAATTACGCAGCAAGGATATACTTTAGTTCCTCTCAATGTTTATCTTAGTGGAAGCCTTGTAAAAGTAGAAATTGGGCTTGCAAGAGGTAAAAAATTATATGATAAAAGACAGGATATTGCTAAGAAGGATCAGAGGCGGGAAGCTGAGAAGGATTTTAAAGTAAAAAATTTATAATTAGTTCTATTGACAAATCGATAAAAATGTATTACAATAACTTCACGTTTATATCCCTGGGGTAGTACAGGTTTCGACAGGGGTTGTGCAATTATGGAAGCCATTCGTCTGTGCCACGTTACGACACAAAAATAAATATAAACGCTGAAGATAATTTAGCTTACGCTGCCTAATAGCGGCAGCTGTCTAACCTAAGGCACCTACACTTTAGAATTAGGCATCAAATTTTGTAGGACACTAGCTTATCAAAGCTTTGAGATAAGTTAAGTAATATGAAGCTACTAAGGTAAGAATCCTGTCATTAGGAGTTTTACTAAGGGAATGTTAAAATAATGACTGTAATGGGAGAAGCTATAATGAATCGGCTTTTGGACGCGAGTTCGACTCTCGCCTACTCCATTGAATGAGATTTCTTGTTCATTGTGAGTGAAGTATGACAAGAACTTTAAAGAGCTGGTTATACATGATAATGATTTGAAATGCTTTCTGTCATTTTATAAAGTGAAGCAGTGTTTACTTTATAGAAGACAGAAGGCATTTTTTGTGTGATAGGAAATTGCAAAATAATTTCCTATGCCATATAATTGAATAAATCTGATATTGATAGATGGTTTAAATAGTATTTTATCGCAGAAGAGACAGCATATTTCATGAAATAGGAATCAATGATTAGAAACAATGTAATAAGCAGAAGGTAGATCCAAAAAACATAATTCTTATCAAATAAAATGAATTCTTGAGTTATAGTATAACTAAGCAAAATCCAGCTGATAAATGCGATAAATAGTAGAAGTATAGCAAGTGGAATATAAAAATAAGAGATAATAAAGCTTACTATAATTAAAATGGTCGAGGGGATGGTGGCAGTACAAGAAGAATACAGAACATAGTAAAAATGGATTTTTGGATCAAATTTTTTAGCAATAATTGAAATGCTACTAATAATAAATGCATGAACGATGATAAAAGAAAGCACAATAAAAATTCCTGCTTTAAGGCCAAAGTTTACGCTGCTATAGCAGAAAAGAATTAGGAAATGTATTCCAAACAATATAACAGTTACAGGTATGATAAGTTCTTTTGCTGTTTGCTTTGAATTTTCAAGCGGTTTTTTAAAAAAGTTTTTGAATAGTAAAAGTAGACTCTCTACTATTAGAAAATATTGATTTCTTTTATCTGTACGAATATAATCGTCACAGTCACATTTACCATCAACAAGTGGTTTGCCGCAGAATTTACAGAATTGTTCCATATAGTTCCTCCCCGAATGTAATATATATTAGATAACTATAAATAATATACCATATATTACCAAAAAGTCAATTGCTTTTTGGTAAAGCTTTGCTAATGGGCAGAAAAAAGTGTGCATTCTACAAAAAAGCCTGTCTACCAGTGGCTGAGTGACCGTCGGTATAACAGGCTTGCTGCTAATGATCCTAAAGTTTATTCAGTTGTTTCTGAGATATTTGTAGTAATTACTTTTACAAGCTCATCTGTTAATTCGCTAATTTTCCATTCGTCGTCGATTTTAGATAATTGTAATGTAAATGTGCTTTCTACTGTACTGGGATTCAGTTCTTCTTTTATTTCAGAAATAGTTTCTCTGTACACTTCTTCACCTTCTTCTTCTGTTGTTGAATCAGAAAGTTCATTATCTAATGCTTTCTGAAAAACTTTAGCGGCAAAAATATTCGTAAAATTAGTATTATCTATGTAGTTGAAATCAAGTTCAACAGTTGCTTTATCATCTGCTATATCAATGGAATTAATTTCGTACTTTGTTGTCTGGTGACACTCGACCAAGTAGTCAATTAATGGATCGTCTTCTATATCAGAAGATGTAGCCAGCAGTTCCTCATCCCATTCGCTAAAATATTGCTTTGCAGCTGCCAAATCATATTCTGTAAGAGAAGAGAAGGCTTCCTTCAGCATATCCTTCACTTTATCTTCAGGTTTCTTGTTGAAGCAACCAGAGGTCATTAGTGCAATAAAAAGTAACACAGTAATAAATAAATTTCGTTTTCTCATAGTACGTTCTCCTATACATTTTAATAATATCATAGATATTGCTATTATTATACATGATATAGTATAAGAAATAAATGGTTATCTCGTAAATTTTCATGTCATAGGTACTGATAAGAATTTAATGTGCTGCTTGAGTTTGAAACAAACTTTGATGTAGTGAGAGTATGAGAGGTTAGTAGGTAATGACACATATTTATTTCACGAATTAGATTCTGTATAGGAGTAAAGATATGTTAATTCACATATTCTTTTTAGTGCTTCTGCTTTTCCTGTTTCGTTGAGCCTGCTAAAATAGTCCAGAAGTTTTATATCCATCTCAGATAAAGAATCAAATGATTCATGTACTTCAAGTGCGGAACTATAATCAATACGTTCCATAGGAACATCCTGGCCGCTGAGCCATGCCTCTGCAACATTCAGAGCACTTGCAAGCCGGATTATGTTTGATTGTTTTGGTATGTATTTCCCAGAAAGGTAGGAACTTAGTGAACCTTTATTAATACCACTTTTTTCAATCACATCAACTTGCCGCATATTACGTATATCCATTGCTTTTTTGATACGAGTCGCAATTATATTCATCTTGACACCTCTTTCAACATAAACTTTTCCTAATTCTACCATAAAAGTTTTAATTAGACAACAAAAATATTTAGATTCTGTAATAAAATATAAAATCAAAATGAAGTGTTGACTTTTATGTTATATTATGGTAAAATTTACTCAGTTCAGTATTCTGAACAAAAAATATGAGGTGAGGGTCATGATTTATAATTACAGCAAGTTACTAGGCAGGATTAAAGAAATCTATGGCACACAAGAAAAATTTGCAAAAGCTCTTGGAATGGGACGTGTTTCATTGAGCCAAAGGCTTAACTGCAAACTTGAGTTTACGCAAAATGAAATAAATAGGTCGATTGAACTTCTTGGATTAAATACATTAGATATACCTGCATATTTTTTTCAGTATAGGTAACAGAACATCAGAAGGAATAATTACTTAGGGAGATGATAACAGATTGTTGTCATCTCCCTTTATCTAGGTTATAATGCTGGTATTCTAGCTGCTTATTTGTTTTCACAATTTAGTCATATATATGGTATATACTAATAGTAAGGTGAAACAGAGATGGATGGACATAAAATAATATAGGTTAAGGAGTGTTTACATGGATAAGATAAAGATTCTGGTAGTTGATGATGAAAGTCGTATGAGAAAACTTGTAAGAGATTTTTTGGTAAGAGAAGGTTTTGAAGTAATAGAGGCAGAGGATGGCGAGCGGGCTGTGGATATATTTTTTCAAGATAATACTATTTCTTTAATCATTTTAGATGTCATGATGCCAAAAATGGATGGCTGGAGTGTTTGCCGGGAAGTTCGGCAATATTCAAAAGTTCCTATTATTATGCTGACAGCAAAGGGTGATGAAAGAGATGAACTGCTTGGATTTGATCTGGGAGTGGATGAGTATATTGCAAAGCCATTTAGTCCTAAGATTTTGGTGGCTCGGGTAAGTGCAATCTTGAGGCGCTCTAATGTGCTGGAAGAAGGGAAATTTGAAATTGGTGGACTTGTTTTAGATCAGACAGCACATGAAGTGTTAATTGATGGTAAATCTATTGAGTTAAGTTTTAAAGAATTTGAATTACTATCCTATTTTGTTGAAAACAAAGGGGTAGCTCTTTCAAGAGAAAGAATTTTGAATAATGTTTGGAATTATGACTATTTTGGAGATGCAAGAACCATTGACACCCATGTGAAAAAATTGCGGAGCAAGATGGGGGAAAAAGGAGAATACATTAAAACAATTTGGGGCATGGGCTACAAATTTGAAGTATAGGAGGAACTGAATGGATAATTCAAAATGGAAAGAACGATTGAGAAATTTTATGGTTTTTAAAGATTCTCTCAGGATGCGTCTGATGCTCACACTTACAGCATTTATTGCGCTTGTTGTGTTTGCCTGCTGGATTGTTAACATCTGGTTGCTGCCTTCGTACTATAAAGCCAGCAAAATTAACTCTTTGGTAGATGGATTTAACCAGGTAAATAATCTTTTGCAGTTAGCAGATGACACAGAAAATACAACCGTTCTAGATGATGATGAAATTAGCATAAAGGTGGAACGGATTGAGGCAAATAATAATCTGAATCTGTATTTGATTGGAGAAAACCTATTGTCCTTTTCGATTCAGGACAGATTTTATTATATATATCCCTTCAATGTACTGAGTAACACCAGTGACAGACAAAAGCAACAGATTTATGAGAACTTTATAGATTACTGGAAAAAACATCAGGGATTTGTTGTAAGACCAGAACAAGGAAGAGACTTATTGGAGCAATCTGAAAATTTTGAAATATATAAGCGGTATGATGAGAGAATGCAGTCGAATTATATTGAATTAATTGGTGTTCTGGATTGCGGAAATTATATTTATTTGAGAGCAAATTATGAAAGTATGAAAGAAAGTATCCATATATCTAATCAGTTTCTTGCTTATATTGGAATTATAGTTGCACTGATTAGCACGATTATAATGTTCTTTTTAAGTAAAAATTTCACAAAACCAATATTAGATCTGTCTGAAATCGCGGAGCGAATGGTTGATTTAGATTTTACAGCTAAATATGAGGAAGAGCGTAATGATGAGATAGGGATTCTTGGTAATGGTATAAATACTTTATCGAATAAGCTGGAACATACGATTTCCGAATTGAAAACGGCAAATAATGAACTGAAGACTGATATTGAGAGAAAGATTCAAATTGATGAAATGAGAAAAGAATTTTTATCCAATGTTTCACATGAGCTTAAAACACCAATTGCGCTTATTCAGGGATATGCAGAAGGTCTTATTGAGAATGTAAATGATGATGCGGAAAGCCGCAACTTTTATTGTGAAGTTATTTCTGATGAAGCCAATAAAATGAATAAAATGGTGAAAAAGCTATTGACGCTGAACCAGATTGAATTTGGAAATAATATGGCTCAAATTGAGCATTTTGATATTGTACAAATGATAAAATCTGTGATAGCAAGTGTTGGAATTTTGGTTCAGCAAAAGGGAGTAAGACTGCTTTTTGAAGCCTCAAGTCCTATTTACGTATGGTCCGATGAGTATATGGTAGAAGAGGTTTTTACAAATTATATCAGTAATGCATTGAATCATGTAGATGGTGAAAAAGTTATTCATATTAAGTTAGTAAAAAAGCAGGATACATTAAGAGTATCTGTTTTCAATACCGGAAAACAAATCCCCCAGGAGGATTTAGAAAAGATTTGGATTAAATTCTACAAGGTTGATAAAGCCAGAACAAGAGAGTATGGTGGAAATGGAATAGGATTGTCTATTGTAAGTGCTGTTATGAAGTCGTTAAACCATGATTTTGGTGTGATTAATCATAACAATGGTGTGGAATTCTGGTTTGAAGTGGATATCAATAATAAAAATTAAACAATGGACGTACTATAATTAATATTTGGATTAAATTGTAGTACGTCTTTTTTAAATATAGTTCGATTTAAGGATTGTCTTATAAAAAAAATAGTGCTATTATGAATAGGTGTAATAATAAAATATTACGGAGGAATTTCATGAAGAAAAAATTTTTTGTTGGTATTTTGTTAGTGTCCTTAATAACTACCGGATGCTCTGGAAAAGCGGAAATTACGGATAAAGAAAACGATCAGATTGCAGAATATATCGCAGGAAGTTTACTTAAATATGATAAGCATTACAAGGAAGAATTGATTTATACAGATGATGAAGAAAGCATTGCGGAAGAAGAAACGGTAACTGTTACACCAACGCCACAGCCTGTGAGTACATCTATAGCAGCTGAAACGACTGAACAAACCAAGGAACCAGAAGCTACAGAAAACAGCACAACTGAAGTTCTTCAAACGGCGTCATTGTCACAGGTAATTGCTCAAAATAAATTTGAAGTTAAATACTCGTCCTACCAATTATGTAATAGTTACCCTGATAAGGAGACTAACACATACTTTACACTTTCGCCGGCAGAAGGAAACCAGTTGTTGATTGTTTCATTTCAAATCAAAAATGTTTCTAAATCCAGAAAAACAATTGATTTAATGGAGTCTAAAATAAATTATCAATTAATTGTTGATGGTAAAGTAACAAAGCCATCATTAACGTTATTGGTAAACGATCTGCAATATTTGAAGACAGAGATAGAAGGTGGAAAAGATACGGATGGCATTCTTGTCTTTGAGGTTAGTAAGAAATTAAGTGTTGAAGGTGGCAGTATAAAGATATCGAATGGGAAAGAGGAAGCAGTTGTTGCTTTTAAATAATATTGGGGAATTCTGGAGGGAATATTGCTATGTTTATAGAAAAAAAGAGGACAAAGTTTTTAGCACTGCCGATCTGCTTTACGACGTATACAATTGACGAGGAAAAAATTCGGATTAAAAAGGGACTTTTTACCATTATTGAGGATGATGCGTATATATATAAGGTTCAGGATGTTAGAATGAGCAAAAGCATTATGGAACGAATCTTCGGAACTGGTACCTTAATATGTTATACAGGAGATTCAACACATCCAGAATTAATGCTGATTCATATTAAAAGGGCGTCTGAAATAAAAGATTACATTATGAAAACTTCAGAAGAAGCAAGGATTAAGCGCAGAACTATGCATACACTGGGGATTGACGCGGATACAGCAGATGATTCAGATGATGATGAATAAAAAGACAATATGAATAGAAAGTTGTTGACAGATGTAATAGACTCTGCTATACTTATCCAAGTCAACAACAAATTGTCTAAAAAGGTCAAACAAATTAAACAATTTAAAAAATATAAAAAACATGTTGACACACGTCGAAAGATGTGGTAAGATAATCAAGTCGCTTCTGAGAGAAACAAAGACAGAGGCAAGAGAATAAAAAAGAACTTTGATAACTAAACAGTGAAACAACCTTGAAAATTCAAAAAGAATTTCAAAGAACAGCATCTATAAAAAGATGCACCCAAAAA
>NZ_FOYZ01000007.1:49444-219718 GCF_900112775.1 Anaeromicropila populeti | reverse complement strand
CCCTATCCGGCGCGGGCGTAGGATATTTGAGAGGAGCTGTCCTTAGTACGAGAGGACCGGGATGGACGAACCTCTGGTGTATCGGTTGTCTTACCAAAGGCATGGCCGAGTAGCCAAGTTTGGAAGGGATAAACGCTGAAGGCATCTAAGCGTGAAGCCCCCCTCAAGATAAGATATCCCTGCCGAAAGGCAATAAGACCCCTTGCAGACTACGAGGTAGATAGGTCAGAGGTGGAAGTGTGGCAACACATGGAGCTGACTGATACTAATAGGTCGAAGGCTTAATCAAAAAGTTTGGATGAATACAGTGTGTAGTTTTGAAGGTATGAAAATATCTTTAAAGGATTTATAAGAAGCAGAGAAGTTTTCCTCGATAGCTCAATGGTAGAGCACACGGCTGTTAACCGTGGGGTTGTTGGTTCGAGCCCAACTCGGGGAGTTATGGCTCCATGGTCAAGCGGTTAAGACACCGCCCTTTCACGGCGGTAACAGGGGTTCAAATCCCCTTGGAGTCATTAATACATAAATATATTTATGTATTTGGACCTTTAGCTCAGCTGGTTAGAGCAATCGGCTCATAACCGATCGGTCCTGGGTTCGAGTCCCCGAAGGTCCACTATGTTATTTTCAGAGGGAGATATACCAGACTGATTATAATATAATAAGTATTATAGTTACAATTGAATATGCCGACGTGGCTCAATTGGCAGAGCAGCTGACTTGTAATCAGCAGGTTATCGGTTCAAGTCCGATCGTCGGCTTTAAGGCCTAGTGGCTCAGTTGGTTAGAGCGCCGCCCTGTCACGGCGGAGGTCGAGGGTTCGAGTCCCTTCTGGGTCGTTTTACAACTAAATTTTGTCATCAATGAAATGTGGGATCTTAGCTCAGCTGGGAGAGCATCTGCCTTACAAGCAGAGGGTCACAGGTTCGAGCCCTGTAGGTCCCATTGATGCCGGCGTGGCGGAACTGGCAGACGCACAGGACTTAAAATCCTGCGGGACTAATCTCCCGTACCGGTTCGATTCCGGTCGCCGGCATTAAAATTATATGTGTGTGTAGCTCAGCTGGATAGAGCACTTGGCTACGGACCAAGGTGTCGGGAGTTCGAATCTTCTCACGCACGTTAAAGCCCAAATAAAAATTGGGCTTTATTTTTTTACATAAAAGTATTTTACCTGTTTTTATATTTATGATAGAATAGAATCATTAGTAGAATTATTTATATGAATAAAAGGAGATGCTAATGAATAAAGAAGAGTTTCTGAAACAATTAAGAGAAACATTGCAGGATGAAATGCCAAGTCATATTGTAGATGGGCATATAAAATATTATAGTGATTATATTGAATCTTGCAAAATGAAGCAAGAATCAGAAGAAAATATAGTGAATCAAATAGGAGACCCCAGGCTGATAGCAAAAACAATTATCGATACTTATAAGATGTCAGGGAGATATAAATATGGCGGATGGAAGCAGAATAGAAATAATGCCTATGAAGAGGTAAAATACGAAGAGTATGAAGGTGAAGAGGGTACAGGAAGAAGCAGTAAACCTAGAGCCAAGGGAGGAAGCGAAATAAATAAGAATAGATTTTTTGAGCGAATGAGAAGAATTATTACGTATGTTGCTTTTATTTTAGTATTAGTAATTGTGATTAAATTTGCTGTTCAATTACTATTTTCGGTTATCCTGCCTATTATATTAATTTATCTGCTTATAAAGGTATTTTTAGGCGTATGGAAGCGCAGATAGAAACGGAGTATGTATAGGGTGTGAAACTAGAAACTTTGCAGGCTAATGTTATGCTTGCAGGGTTTTTTTGATATTCATTCTGTTTTCAATTTGGGCATTTAAGATGGGCTAATAATGGACAATGGGGACATTACAATTAGAGTTCAGAGTTGCAAAAAAGATTGGTTTAATTTTCTACAAAGTAATGATTGCGCTTATAAAGATTCTAATAAAGTAGTGGCATATTATAATGATAATGTAATTAGTGGAGTAATCCTTAAAAGTATTAGGTAAATATCAAAGAATATATTTTTACAAATGAAACACCGCCAAGGGGGAGCCATGGCGGTGTTTCGATGAGGGGAGTATAAATAATTAATAAGGGGTTATATAGTGTGCGAATCAGAGTTCATTTAAGGGGTGAACTCTTAACACAAACTCATTATAGTACATTTACATTTAAAAATCAACTGGAAAAAGATTGATTTCAACATTTTTCTTAATTTTCAGAAATGTGAATAAAAAAAAATAAAAAGCAGATAATAATTTTGTAATTTAAATATATTATAGGAGGCAATATTATGGCTAAAAATTATAGTAATAATAGCACACAGGATACTAACAGGAGTAATAATGCATATCAGGATTGTTCTTCACAGAATAATTACAGCAATGCAAACAGCTATAGTGGAACAAGCAGCACAAGTAATGCAAATAATGCAAGTAACACAGGTAATACAAGTAACGCAAGAAATGCTTCAAAAAACAGCTCTAAAAATACAACATCCAGCACATCAAAAAATTCAACAGGTGGTACAACCTCAAATTATTCAAATAGTACAAACAACACTTCAGACAAATATTAATTCTAATCGCTCTGATTTTGAAATGTTCTTGAGTTAATCATTTATAACTAGAAAATAACCTGAGATTAAATATTCTCAGGTTATTTTTTGTATTCTTACACAAAATTCTATTTTTCGAATATATTATAATAGGATTGGTGGTGATAGCATGAATGTTACGTCGATTCCTGCAAAAGATATATTCCAATATATAGGAAGAGCGGATTGTAAGATAATTGATTTAAGGAATAAAGAAGATTACTTGCGTGGGCATATCCCATCTGCTATAAATATCCCATTTGAAGCATTTGAAAATAATCAGATTTGTTTGGTAGCAGGCTATTATTATATTGTATATTGCGAGCGTGGAGGGCTCAGCCTACAGCTTGCAAGGGTATTAACAAGGCAAGGCTACAAAATAATTAATGTCTACGGAGGTTTTCATGCTTACAGAGGAAAAATATCCGTTGACGGATAATAAAAAGTTAGCCATAATATAGATATTAGGAAAAAGGAGAACAAAAGAATGAGTAAGTTTGAATATGTGGCACCCTGTCATTTTGGAATAGAAGCAGTGCTAAAGAGGGAAATACAAGATTTAGGCTATGAGATTGTAGAAGTAGAAGATGGTAAGATTACATTTTCTGGAGAATCAGAAGCAATTGCAAGAGCAAATATTTTTTTAAGAACAGCTGAGAGAATCCTGCTTAAAGTAGGAAAATTTCAGGCAAAGACATTTGATGAATTATTTGAAAATACGAAAGCAATTGAATGGGAAAGATATCTCCCTAAAAACGCCAAGTTCTGGGTTACAAAAGCTACTACAGTAAAGAGTGATTTAAAAAGTACACCAGATATTCAGTCTATAATGAAAAAAGCCATTGTTGATAGAATGAAAGTGGCTTATAAAACAGAGTCTTTAGATGAGACAGGTGCAGAATATCCGATTCGGGTTACTCTTTTAAAGGATGAGGTTGTGGTTGGATTAGATACGACAGGTTTGGGTCTTCATAAAAGAGGGTATCGAAAGGCTACTGCAAAGGCACCGATAAAGGAAACTTTGGCAGCAGCACTCATTCTAATTTCTCCATGGAATAAAGACAGACCACTGGTTGATCCTTTTTGTGGAAGTGGAACCATTCCGATAGAAGCAGCTATGATTGGTGCAAAAATTGCGCCAGGAATGAATCGTTCTTTTATAGCAGAGAGTTGGACTAATATTGTACCTAAAAAAGAATGGTATAGTGCAATAGAAGAAGCATATGCAAGGATAAACAGAGATGTTATTATGAATATTCAGGGATACGATATCAGTGATGATATGGTAAAGGCGGCAAGAGAAAATGCACAGCGTGCAGAGGTAGATCAACTAATTCACTTTCAGCAAAGGGCAGTTAAAGACCTGAAACATCCTAAGAAATATGGGTTTATTATTACAAATCCACCATATGGAGAAAGGCTTTCTGAAAAAGAGTATATGCCAGAGTTATATGGTGAAATTGGTGAAGTGCTGAAAAATATGGAGACGTGGTCTTGTTTTATAATTTCTGGTTATGAAGATGCTCAAAAATATATTGGGAAGAAAGCTACCAAAAACAGAAAAATTTATAATGGAATGATGAAAACGTATTTTTATCAGTTTATGGGACCAAAACCTCCAAGGGCACGCGAATAAATAAAATGTTTGCAGTATTGTATGATTAACCAATTCTGCAATGCTGCAAAATTGCAATAAATACGAAGGAGCTAAGGCTGAATGGAGCAGAAACTAATAAATAGACTGCTAGCATATCTTGGAATCATATTATGTTGGGTAGTGTTTTTTTCCTTTTTCAGTACAAACCGTCAAAATAAATGTATAGTTTCTAATGCAGCAGGTTATGAAATGAAGCTTCAGTCTCTTTATGAAGAGGAACAGATTTTATTAGAATCCAATGAAAGAAATATATTGGGGTCAAATAAAATTGTAGTGGTGGATGCTGGACATGGGGGGATGGACTCTGGGACATGTTCTAAGGATGAAAAGTATTTGGAAAAGAATATTAATTTAAAAATTGTAGGGTATATGAAAGAACTGCTGGATGAATGTGGGATAAAAGTTTATTATACCAGGTTGACAGATAAAAAAATGGAACCAGAGGAGAGAGTTGAATTTATTAATAATGTTAAGGCTGATTTAGTTGTTAGTATACATTGTAACTATGGGAAAAATAAAGATGCCAATGGAGTAGAGGTGTTGTATTCCAGCAATGAGGAAAGAAAACAGGAGTTGACATCAAAAGAGTTTTCAGATATTTTGAAGAAAGAGATTTTAAGTATAACCCATCAGAATGACAGAGGTTTGTTAGCAGGTGATAATATTTACATAATAAGTCGCTCAAAGGTACCAATTGCATTAGTTGAAGTTGGTTTTATGTCAAATAGGGAGGAACTGAAGTTTTTGTTGGATGAAGGAAACCAACAGAAAATAGCAATGGGTTTATTCAACGGAATTATAAGAACATTAGAAGAGAGGTAGTTTTTATGAAACGTATTGTTTTTGCAACGGGAAATGAAGGGAAAATGAAAGAAGTTCGTATGATTATGGAGGATTTAGGAATTGAGATAAAATCGCTAAAGGAAGCAGGCATTGATGTGGATATTGTTGAGGACGGAACAACCTTTGAAGAAAATGCAATCATAAAAGCAAAAGCAATTTCTGAAATGCTAAATGAAGTTGTTCTTGCAGATGATTCAGGGCTGGAAGTAGATTATTTAGATAAGGCACCAGGAATTTATTCAGCACGTTTTTTAGGAGAGGATACACCGTATAGTGTGAAAAATCAGTATATTATTGACCAGTTGGAAAAGGCAGAAGGGGATGAAAGAAGTGCAAGATTTGTATGTGCCATTGCCTGCGTTTGTCCATCAGGTGAAATATTTACCACCCGCGGAACCATAGAGGGGATGATTGGTTATGAAGAAAAGGGACAAAACGGTTTTGGGTATGACCCAATTTTCTACCTTCCGGAATTTGGATGCACAACAGCGGAGTTTACACCTGAAAAGAAAAATGAAATTAGTCACCGAGGAAGGGCTTTAAGTAGCATGAAAAGTGTGATAAGAGAGAAAATATTAGGATAATGGATTCAGTCAAGGTGGATGAATAGAAAGAGGAAATTATGAAAATACTTGTAATTAGTGACTCACATGGCAAAAATGCAAATTTAGCAAAAGTTCTGGATAAGGTAGGAACTATTGATATGTTTATTCATTTAGGCGACCTGGAAGGCAGTGAAGACTTTATAGATGCATTTGTAGAAGGCAGGAAAGAAATAATTTCTGGAAACAATGATTTTTTTACGGATATTCCTCAGGAAAGATTAATGACAATTGGAAAATATACGGTATTTCTTACTCATGGACACCGCTATGGTGTGCATTTTGACCTGACTACATTGAAAGAGGCAGCTAGAAGCAGAAATGCAGATATTGTTATGTTTGGTCATACACATATACCTGTAATTGATCAATCTTCTGATATCATTGCAGTTAACCCAGGAAGTATATCCTTACCAAGGCAGCCAGGGCGTCAGCCGAGCTATATTATAATGGAACTGGATCGATTTGGTGAGATGCATTTTAGCATCAATTATCTGTGACTTCGACAATTTTTTGTTTTTTAAAAAAAATATTAAAAAGGTGTTGACATTTCTATTTTCATATACTATAATATGTCTTGCGTCGCAGCGATGACGGCGAAAAACAAACATCAAACGGGGTGTGGCTCAGCTTGGCTAGAGCGCTTGATTTGGGATCAAGAGGTCGCAGGTTCGAATCCTGTCACCCCGATTTGTATCAAAGTTTGTTTGAATAAATGATTTTGCGGGTGTAGTTCAATGGTAGAACACTAGCCTTCCAAGCTAGATACGTGGGTTCGATTCCCATCACCCGCTTGCATTTTCTGAAAAATCTTTGGAGAATGTGGATGTGCTAGTAGCTCAGCTGGATAGAGCATCGGCCTTCTAAGCCGGTTGTCGGGGGTTCGAATCCCTTCTGGCACGTTTCATCTACAAAATATTATATTGTTAGTATCATAGGTGGAAACTTGTGGTGGGTATAGCGCAGTTGGTTAGCGCGCCAGATTGTGGCTCTGGAGGCCAAGGGTTCGAATCCCTTTATCCACCTTATCTACAAGGTAGTAATACTTTTGTGTAAAGTATTTTATGATGGGCTATCGCCAAGCGGTAAGGCACAGCACTTTGACTGCTGCAGTCGCTGGTTCGAATCCAGCTAGCCCAGTTTGGCCGTAAGGCTGGTAAGGGATATTAGCTCAGTCGGTAGAGCACTTGACTTTTAATCAAGTTGTCCGGGGTTCGAATCCCCGATGTCTCATTTACTTTCTTTAGAAAGTAATGAATGCGGATGTGGCGGAACTGGCAGACGCGCTAGACTTAGGATCTAGTGGGAGACCGTGCAGGTTCAATTCCTGTCATCCGCATTAAACCTTGTAGTACTTGCAGTGTTTTTTTGCACAGAAGAGTTTGTATCGGTATTAGCGGATACAAGATACATAGTAATTACGGGGTGTGGCTCAGCTTGGCTAGAGCGCTTGATTTGGGATCAAGAGGTCGCAGGTTCGAATCCTGTCACCCCGACTTGAAGTTTCTATTAGTAGCAGATGCTATTTAATAGAAACTTTTTTTGCATGTCAAAAATGTATAGATTATTTTATGAAAAATTGTTACAATAGAAAAAGAATGATTTGGGAAAGAGGAATTGACACATGAATGTAATACAACCATATGCATATATACGTAAGGGAGAAATGGATAAATCAAAACTACTAAATATAGAGTATGCAGCCAGACTATGCTATAAGTCAGAGGGCAAAATGACAGATGAACCAAATGAAAAGTTTTTGAGTAATATTATTACAAGACAGCATGAGTCTGTATTAGAACATGAGAAAGTAACAGTTTATTTTGTAGTAGACAGGGGAGTTACACATGAAATTGTAAGACACAGAGTGGGAAGTTACAGTCAGGAATCTACAAGATATTGTAATTATAGTGGGGATAAGTTTGGGAATGAGATAACAGTAATTGAGCCGTTCTATTATATAGAAGATTCGCATAAATATAATAAGTGGAAAGATACTTGTAAAACAATTGAAGAAGCATATATTCAGCTTTTGGAAATTAGTTCTCCTCAGGAGGCCAGAGCAATACTTCCTAATTCTTTGAAAACAGAAATTGCAGTAACATATAATTTTAGAGAATGGAGACATTTTTTTAAGCTTCGCTGCCATGAATCAGCGCATCCACAAATGCAGCAGGTTACAATTCCGCTACTTCTAAAGTTTAAGGAAGTATTTTCACCAATATTTGATAGTATAGAATATAATGAAAAGTTTCCACTGGAGCATTATGGTAGAATACAGCTAATTGATTAGTTTATTATAAAATTAAGAAATGGAGTGATGAAATAATGGCAAAGGTTTGTGTTTTTTTTGCAAATGGTTTTGAGGAAATTGAGGGGCTGACAGTGGTGGACATTTTACGGAGAGCTGAAATTGATACAGAAATGGTTTCGGTGGAGAAAGAACTTTTGGTGACAGGTTCACATAATATACCAGTTCAAATGGATGTTTTATTCGACAATGCAGATATTGATGGTGCAGACATGATAGTGCTTCCTGGTGGGATGCCTGGAACAACAAATCTGTTTCGCCACGAAGGTTTAAGAACAAAGATTAAGAAATTTGTTCGGGAAGATAAGATGTTTGCAGCAATATGCGCAGCCCCTAGTATTTTAGGAGCTAATGGTGTCTTAGAGGGAAAAACAGCTGTTTGTTATCCAGGCTTTGAAGAAAAGCTGCTGGGTGCTGATGTTGTTTTTGAAAAAGTGGTACAAGATGGAAATATAATAACGGCAAGAGGTATGGGAGCTTCTATTGAGTTTGCAGCAAAAATAGTGGAGCAGTTTAAGGGAAAAGAAGCTGCTCAAAAAATACTAGAAGCTATTATCTATTGATGCCTACTTTATTTGCTTACGAAGGCAGAATAATGCGATTATATTTGGAATTACCATGCAGGCATTAATCAGGTCAGTTAGTTCCCAAGCTAAGTCAAGGGACATAATAGCACCTAAATAAATCATAAAAAGATAAATGGTTTGATATTGTTTTTTTCCTTTTTCGCCGAATAGGAAGTAAGTTGCCCGTTCGCCAAAAAAGCACCAGCCAATTAATGTAGCCAATGCAAAAGCAATTAATGAGACCGCTAACAGCGTATCTCCATATGGAAGGCATTGGAAGGCTGCGGTTGTAAGATTTGCATGGCTATAGCCTTGAATGGAAGAAGGATTTTTTAAAATATTAGATACGATAACCAAGCCAGTAATTGCACACATGAAAACAGTATCCCAAAAGGTTGCGGTCATTTGGATAAATGCCTGCCTTTTGGGATTTTTTGTGTCTGCTTCAGAACTGGCAATGGCAGCTGAGCCGAGTCCTGCCTCATTTGTAAATAATCCTCTGGCAATACCATAGCGTGCTGCCAGTTGAAATGAACTTCCAATAAAACCGCCAAAAGCAGCGCTTGAACAAAATGCATTTTTAACAATATACTGGATTGCCAGAATAAGAAAGGAATGATTTATACATAATAGCAGCAAGCAGCAAATAATATAGAATGCCCCCATAATAGGAACAAGTTTACTGCAAATATTCCCGATAGACCGAATACCACCAATAATTACAAAGCCACATAATATGGAGACAGTAATTCCTACAATAGATGGAGATATATTCCATAGGGCAGTAGTTGTCTGTGTAATGGCATTTGATTGTGTAGTACAGCCAACACCAAAAGCCGCACATATGGTACAAAGAGCATAAAAGATTGAAAGTTTTTTTCTCTTCAAGCCGTTTTTGAGTACATACATAGGTCCACCGATATATCCGCCGTCTGGTTGGGGAATACGGTAAAGAAAGCTTAAATAGCATTCTGCATAAGAGGTTGCCATACCTAATATTCCGGTTAGCCAGCACCAGAAAACAGCACCTGGACCACCTAGTGCAATGGCAGTTGAAACACCAACAATATTACCTGTTCCTAAAGTAGCAGCTAAGGTTGTGGACAAAGCTGCAAAGCTGGAGATGCTTTTTTTATTATTTTTAAATTTGTTTTGTAATGCATTGGGATCAGGCATTACAGAAAATTTAATTGCGGATAAAATTTTTTTTTGAGGAAATTTTAAGTGCAATGTAAAGTAAATGTGAGTTCCCAAAAGTACAATAAGCATTGGAAAACTCCAGATAAACTGGTTTAGAGATTTTAGAATAGTCAGCATCTGCAACACCTTGATTTTTATTATTATAGTATATAAATAAAAAAAGAAATTAAGAACCAGAAGACCACAAATTACCAACATAAAAATTTAAATATGTGTAACAATAATAACAAGATAAGCGATGAAAAACACATCTTATACAGGAGACACAATCCGGTTGCAGATATGCATCCGCAATGTGATAAATACAATTATTTATGAAGTAAATAATAGATATGGGTTATTATTTATTAATAGAGAAGTTGTTACCTCGATAAGTGACGTGAAGTAGTTGCTTATCGATACAGCTGAAGATCAGTATGGATTAGTCAGCAGAAACTAAAAACTCACGGAGGTGAATAGAATGTCAAGTAATTACAGTGGCTCAAACAGAATGGAAGTACCTCAAGCGAGAGAGGCTATGGATCGTTTTAAGATGGAAGTTGCTTCAGAAATTGGAGTACCTTTAAAACAAGGTTACAACGGAGACTTAACTAGTGCTCAGAATGGTTCTGTTGGTGGTGAAATGGTTAGACAGATGATTAGAAACCAGGAACAGCAGATGTCAGGTCAGACACCAACTAATCAATAGTGAACTTCTTAAGTAGTAGTATTTTATTAATATAAAAGCATCATCTTGCATTGCGGATATGGGGTTATACTCATAATGCATGCAAGATGATGCTTTTTATGTTATTGCAATCAGAGCGGTATTATGATAAAATATGTTATTGCGTATATATTGAACATACAATATTTTAACAGATGAAAAATCAAAAGTCGGATAATAAAGTTTGAAGGAGAAATTCTATGGGAAAGTATTTTGGTACAGATGGTTTCCGCGGTGAAGCTAATGTTACCCTGAATGTTACGCAAGCATTTAAAGTAGGAAGATTCCTGGGAGATTACTATGGCAAGGATCATAAGGCAAGAATTGTAATCGGAAAAGATACAAGAAGATCAAGTTATATGTTTGAGGATGCTTTATCAGCTGGCTTGACAGCCAGTGGAGCGGATACTTATTTGCTGCATGTGACAACAACACCAAGCGTTTCTTATGTGGTCAGAAGTGAAAATTTTGATTGTGGGATTATGATATCAGCTAGCCACAATCCGTTTTATGATAACGGAATTAAGATAATTAACGGTGAAGGGCATAAATTAGAAGCGGATGTCGAAAGAAAGATTGAGGAATATTTAGATAGTGCAGAAGATACTTTACCATTTGCTTTAAGAGAAAATATTGGTATGACGGTGGATTACTCAATGGGAAGGCATCGTTATATTGCTTTTCTTATATCATTAGCAAAGCGTTCCTTTAAAAATATGAGAGTAGGACTGGATTGTTCTAATGGTTCAGCATCTCAGGTAGCAAAATCTGTTTTTGACGCATTAGGAGCAAAGACGTTTGTCATTCACAATGAACCCAATGGTATTAATATTAATAAGAATTGTGGTTCAACACATATGGAGGATTTGCAGAAATATGTTATTGAAAATGGCCTGGATGTAGGCTTTGCATATGATGGAGATGCAGATCGTTGTTTAGCTGTTGATGAGAAGGGGAATATTATTGATGGAGATAAGATTCTATTTCTTTGCGGAACATATTTGAAAAATCGAGGAGAACTAGAAAATAATACGGTTGTGACCACGATTATGTCAAACATGGGACTCTATAAAGCCTTTGATGAAAAAGGGATTTCTTATGAAAAAACGGCCGTTGGAGATAAATATGTTTATGAAAATATGATGAAGAATGGTCATATTTTAGGTGGTGAACAGTCTGGTCATATTATTTTTAGTAAATATGCAGCAACAGGAGATGGCATTTTAACTTCCTTGATGATTATGGAGGTCATGCTGGAAAAAAAGGAACCTGTATCACATTTGCTAAAGGAAATTATAATTTATCCTCAGCTTCTCCAAAATGTACGAGTAAAAGATAAGAAAGCTGCCAGGGAGGATGCCGCTGTGATTGCAGCTGCAAAACGTGTTGAAGAAGAACTAGGAGACAGCGGCAGATTATTACTTCGTGAAAGTGGAACTGAACCAGTGATAAGAGTTATGGTAGAAGCAGAAAATGATGAATTGTGTAAAAAATATGTTAATATTGTAGTTGATGCATTAAAAGAGCAAGGACATGAAAAACAATAGAGTAGTACGCAGGAATACGGATCATAAAACTATTTACAAAATTAAGATGTTATAATATACTAATGCTTAGATTGAGAATGGGTGAGTGTCTGTTTTCATGCAATATTAAGGAGGAAATTTCAATGAGTCTACAAGTAGAAAAGTTAGAGAAAAACATGGTGAAACTTACAATTGAGGCAAGTGCAGAGGAATTAAGTGCTGCTATAAATACAGCATATTTAAAAAATAGAGGAAAAATTTCTGTGCAGGGTTTTCGTAAAGGGAAAGCTCCTCGTGCGATAATTGAAAAAATGTATGGAGCAGGCGTTTTCTATGAAGACGCAGCAAATGAACTTATCCCAGGTGCATATGAATCAGCAGCAAAAGAGAGTGGATTAGAAATTGTTTCACAGCCTGAAATAGATATTGTTCAGATTGAAAAGGGCCAGCCTTTTATTTTTACAGCATTAGTAGCAGTTAAGCCAGAGGTAACTTTAGGAGAATATAAGGGATTAGAAGTTGAGAAAGCAGAAGTTGACGTAACAGAGGAAGAGTTAACTGCTGAATTAGATAAAGTGAGAGAGCAAAACTCAAGAACAATTTCTGTCGAAGACAGAGCTGTACAGGACGGAGATATAGCAGTAATTGATTTTGAAGGATTTGTAGATGGCGAAGCATTTGAAGGCGGAAGTGCAACTGATTTCTCATTAACAATTGGTTCTCATTCTTTTATTGATACATTTGAGGATCAACTAATTGGAAAAACTACAGGGGAAGAAGTAGAAGTAAATGTTACATTCCCAGAAGATTATCAGGCTGAACAATTAGCAGGAAAGCCTGCATTATTTAAAGTGAAAATTAACGAAATCAAATCCAAAGAACTTCCTGAGTTAGATGATGAATTTGCTCAAGATGTTTCTGAGTTTGACACATTAGATGAGTACAAAGAAGACATTAAGAAAAATATTTTGAACCGCAAAACAGAAGCAGCAAAAAGTGCAAAAGAGGAAGCTGTTGTTGATAAGGTAATTGAAAATGCAACAATGGAAATTCCAGAAGCAATGGTGAAAACCCAAGTAAGAGAAATGGCAGATGATTTTGCAAGAAGAATTCAAAACCAAGGATTGACATTGGAACAGTACTTCCAGTTTACAGGAATGAATCCATCTCAATTTTTGGATCAGATTAAACCACAGGCAATGAAACGTATTCAAAGCAGATTAGTTTTAGAAGCGGTTGTAAAGGCTGAAAATATTACTGTTTCCGATGAAGAAGTAGATAAAGAAATGGAAAATATGGCAGCTATGTATAAAATGGAGCTTGAAAAAGTGAAAGAGCTTATGGATGATCAGCAGAAAGAAATTCTTGTAATGGATTTAGCTGTTCAGAAAGCAGTAGATTTTTTGACAGATGCAGCAGTTGAAAAATAAAAATTGCAAGTGAGGAGGAATTAAAATGAGTTTAGTACCTTATGTCATTGAGCAAACGAGCAGAGGAGAGCGTTCTTACGATATTTATTCCAGACTTTTAAAGGAAAGAATTATTTTTTTAGGAGAGGAAGTATCTGACGTATCAGCAAGTGTAATTGTAGCACAGTTATTATTTCTGGAATCAGAAGATCCAGGAAAAGATATTCATTTATATATCAATAGTCCTGGCGGGTCAGTAACGGCGGGTATGGCAATTTACGATACAATGAACTATATCAAATGTGATGTATCAACTATTTGTATCGGTATGGCTGCAAGTATGGGAGCATTCCTTCTTGCAGGTGGTGCAAAAGGTAAAAGGTTTGCCCTTCCAAATGCAGATATTATGATCCATCAGCCATCAGGTGGTGCAAAGGGTCAGGCTACAGATATTAAAATAGTTGCAGACAAAATCTTGAAAACAAAAAGAAAATTAAATGAGATTTTAGCTGCAAATACAGGGAAACCTCTTGAAGTTATTGAAGTTGATACAGACAGAGATAACTATATGACTGCCCAGGAAGCAGTGGAATATGGAATTGTAGATAGTATTATTACGAATCGTAGTTAAGTGATCCGATTAAGCTAATGTATAAAGGAGTTATATATTCATGGCAAATAGAACTGACGACAGGAAGCAATTAAGATGTTCTTTCTGTAATAAAACACAGGATCAAGTTAGGAAGCTGATTGCAGGGCCAAATGTGTATATCTGTGATGAGTGTATTGAATTGTGTTCGGAGATTATTGAGGAAGAATTTGAAAGTGCTGAAACGGAAAGTGATATTAACTTGTTGAAACCACAGGAAATCAAGGATTTTCTAGATCAATATGTAATTGGTCAGGACGAAGCAAAGAAGGTTTTGTCGGTTTCAGTTTATAATCACTATAAACGTGTTTTGGCAGGAAAGAATTTAGATGTCGAGTTACAAAAGAGTAATATTATCATGGTAGGACCGACTGGTTCTGGTAAAACCTATTTGGCACAAACCTTAGCAAAATTACTTAATGTTCCATTTGCTATTGCTGATGCAACTGCACTAACTGAGGCTGGTTATGTAGGTGAAGATGTAGAAAATATTTTATTAAAGATTATTCAAGCCGCAGATTATGATGTTGAACGTGCCGAATATGGTATTATTTATATTGATGAAATAGATAAAATTACGAGAAAATCTGAAAATACGTCTATTACAAGAGATGTATCCGGTGAAGGGGTGCAACAGGCATTATTGAAGATTCTTGAGGGAACGGTTGCTAATGTTCCACCACAAGGTGGCAGAAAGCATCCTCATCAGGAATTTATTCAAATTGATACTACTAATATATTATTTATTTGTGGTGGTGCATTTGATGGACTGGAAAAGATTATTGAAGCCAGAATTGGTAAAAAATCAATTGGATTCAATGCTGAGTTAGGTCATCAGCATCAGGAAAATGTGGGTGAAATGTTTAAGCAGGTTCTTCCACAGGATTTTGTGAAATTTGGGTTGATACCTGAGTTTGTTGGCCGTGTTCCGGTAAGTGTTGGTTTAGATTTATTAGATGAAGAAGCTCTATATAGAATTTTAACAGAACCAAAAAACGCAATTGTGAAGCAGTACCAAAAGCTGTTTGAGTTAGATGGAGTTGCCTTGGAATTTGAGAATGAAGCAATTCGTGAAATTGCAAAACACTCTTTTGAACGTAAGACAGGAGCCAGAGGATTGAGAGCAATTATGGAATCGGTTATGATGGATTCTATGTTCAAAATACCATCGAATGAGAGTGTTGCAAGGTGCATTATTACAAAGGCATCAGTAGATGGTAAGGAAGAACCAAAGCTTGTTTTGTCTGAAGATGAAGTCGTTAAGAAAGCGATTGGGAAGAAATCAACAAAAAGACGAAACGGTGATGAGATAGCATAGTACAGCCATGAGGCTGGTAGAAAATCCCTGTTCTAACGTAAGTTTTATTATAAGTTAGAGGAGGGATTTTGTATTTTATCGTATGGGATAGGTAAGTTTAGAAAAGAGGATAATAAATGGAAAATTTCAAAAGAAACATACCAGTGGTGGCATTGCGAAATTTGACAGTTCTTCCAGGTATGATGATTCATTTGGATATTAATAGGGACATTACCATAAAAGCAGTAGAAGCGGCAATGCTGGGGGATCAAATGGTTTTTGCTGTGACTCAGAAGGATGAAGATATTGAATTACCTAAGAAAGATGAATTAGAAGAGATGGGAACTATTTCGCTGGTTAAGCAGGTAATTCGGCTGTCTGATGGTGTACTGAGAGTAATGGTTGTAGGTGTAGAAAGAGCCCAGTTATTAGAATATATTGAAGACGTAGAATATATTAATGGTCAGGTTCAATGCTTACAGGATGACAGTTTAGATGTTTTGTCAGAACTTGAAAAAAAAGCGATGATGGCTCATTTAAAGGAGTTATTCCAGCTTTATTGTATTGAAACAAATAAATCTGAAACGAAAATCTTAAAGAAAATAACGGAGATACAAAACCTGACCAAGTTAGTTGACGAGGTTGCCATTAATATATTGATGGATTATAAGGATCAGCATAAAATTATGAATTTAATTTATGCTGCGGATCGATTTGAGTTTATTTGTATTTTAATTACGGAGGAAATTGAGCTATTTAAATACCGTAAGGAGATTCAAAGCAAGGTAAAGGAAAAGGTTGATAAGAATCAAAAGGAGTATTTACTGCGTGAGCAATTGAAGGTAATAAGGGAAGAGCTTGGAGAAACCAATACGCTAAGTGAGGCAGAAGAGTATTTGGAGCGTGCTAAGAAGCTAAAGGCATCAGATGAAGTGAAGGATAAAATCAAGCAGGAAATCAACCGATTTAAGTCGATAGCATCTAGTTCAGCAGAAAGTGCAGTATCCCGGGGATATATCGAGACATTACTGGATCTGCCATGGGATAAATCCAAAAGAGACAGTAATGATTTAAAGAATGCAAAAAAAATTATGAATTCAGAGCATTATGGGTTGACTAAGGTTAAGGACAGAATTTTAGATTTTCTTGCAGTACGTTCTTTAACAGGAAAGGGTGACAGTCCTATTATTTGTCTAGTGGGACCTCCTGGAACTGGAAAAACCTCTATTGCAAAGTCCGTTGCTAACGCACTGAATAAGGAATACACTAGAATAAGTCTGGGTGGAGTTCGTGATGAAGCAGAGATACGTGGACATAGAAAAACGTATGTAGGTGCCATGCCTGGAAGAATTGTAACAGCACTAAAGTCAGCTGGGGTAAAAAATCCATTAATGCTGTTAGATGAAATAGATAAGGTAAGTTCCGACTATAAAGGGGATACCTCATCTGCCTTGCTGGAAGTGCTGGATGGCGAGCAAAATAGCAAATTTGTGGATCATTATGTAGAGGTACCAGTTGATTTATCAGAGGTTTTGTTTTTTGCAACTGCCAATTCAGTTGAAACAATACCAAAGCCTTTATTGGATCGTATGGAAGTAATTCAGGTATCCAGCTATACAGAGAATGAGAAGCTGCATATTGCAAAAGAACATCTTGTGCCAAAACAAATTAAACGAAATGGCTTGAGCAGAAAGCAAATGAGTATTTCGTCTAAAGCATTGGAACAAATTATTTTGGGTTATACAAAAGAAGCTGGTGTACGTAATCTGGAACGAAGAATCGGAGAAATATGCAGAAAGGCTGCCAGAGAGATTATTGAAGAAGATAAAAAGCAGATTCGAATTAATGAGAATAACCTGAACAAATATTTGGGAAATGTAAAGTATACGGTTGATTTTGCTAATGAAGTGGATGAAGTAGGTATTGCCCGAGGCCTGGCATGGACTAGTGTAGGTGGTGATACACTGCAAATAGAAGTGAACATAATGCCTGGTAAGGGGAAAATGGAGTTGACGGGACAGCTGGGGGATGTAATGAAGGAGTCTGCAAAAGCAGGTATTAGTTACATTCGCTCTGTCAGTGATCGCTTTAGCATTCAGCCAGAGTTTTTTGAAAAGCATGACATGCATGTTCATATACCAGAGGGTGCTGTACCAAAGGATGGACCTTCTGCTGGAATTACTATGGCAACTGCCATGTTGTCTGCAATTACCAATGCAAAGGTAAAAGCAGATGTTGCAATGACAGGAGAGATTACTTTAAGGGGCCGGGTGCTCCCTATTGGAGGCTTAAAAGAAAAAATACTAGCTGCTAAGGCTGCAAAAATTAATACGGTTTTGGTGCCAGCTAAGAACAAGAAGGATGTTGAAGAATTAGAAGAGGAAATTTTGGAGAACATACAGATAAAATACGTGGAAACTATGGATCAGGTGATTTCCTCTGTAATGATTCAATAGCTATAAGGAGATGTCATCAAAATGCATATAAAAAATGTGAATTTGGAAACAGTAATCGGAATTACAAGTGATTTGCCTAAAAATGATAAGATGGAAGTGGCTTTTGCAGGGAAATCTAATGTGGGAAAGTCATCTTTGATTAACGCATTAATGAACCGAAAGTCTTATGCAAGAACGTCCCAACAGCCTGGGAAAACACAGACAATCAATTTCTACAATATTAATAGTGAATTGTACTTTGTGGACTTGCCAGGGTATGGATATGCCAAGGTTTCTTTGGAAACGAAGCAAAAATGGGGAAAGATGATTGACCGGTACTTAATGAAATCAGAAATGCTGCGGTTGATTTTTTTGTTGGTAGATATCAGGCATGAACCATCTGAAAATGATAAAAATATGTATGACTGGGCAGTGCGGTATGGATTTAATCCGATTATCATTGCCACAAAGTCAGATAAAATCAGCAGGTCTCAAAGGCAGAAACAAATGGCAGTGATAAGAAAAAAATTAAATGTAATAGAAGGAACACCAATCATTCCTTTTTCAGCGCTGAGTAAAGACGGAAGGGATGAAATATATGAATATATTCAAGCTTCCTTAGAGGCCTTTTCGGAGGAAAGCATTCATGGCAATGAAAATTAGAACTTATAAAAATCCTGTTTTATCCTTTCGTGGAAAACAGGATTTTTATATATTAATTTTTAAGAGTTGCGTAAAAATATAATTGAAAAACATTCCAAATAAATATACAATGTAAGTAACAAGACCAATTGATTGAAAGAGGGAAAGGAATAGTGATTTCATATGGGGAAAGTTACGATTGGTGGTAAGGTTGGAAAAGTAAATACGAAAGATGACAAAGATAAAACATTAGCAAAAATGGGGTTAATGAATAAAAGAACTAATAATGAGAAAAAGAGTACTAAGTTTACAAAGGGATATATGGTAACACCTAAAAATAGTACATTAGATCAAAGAGTTAAGAGGACACCAGCAAAACTAAGCGATAACGGAGTTTGGACGGGAGAAAGAGGAGATTCTACGTTTGTTTCAGAGATCCAAGGGTAAAAAAATTACTAGAGGAAAAAGGGGTAAATGGAATAGAGTATAAAAATGGAATGCCTGATTTTTCACAATTTACAGTTGGTGAGGTTGAGATTGATAATATGACAAGCAGCAGGTCTTCTAATTTTTATCAGGCGGATGAGAAATTAGCTCAGCAATGGACGGATGAAAAAAAAGATGGAAAAGATTGGACAAAAGATGACATAGAACAATGGAGACAGGATAATAAGTATATCTGGCATGAACTGAATGATACAAAAACTATGCAATTAGTACCTAGTATTATCAATACACCAATATTTATGCATTTGGGTGGAGTTGGGGAATGTAATATAAAAAGGAAAGGATGATTTTATGAACGATAAAGTTTTTGGTGAATTAGCATTTCAGTATGGCTGGAGACGAAAAGAAGTATTTAACATATGGGGAAGTGAAAGTGAAGTGACACTAGTGGTTTCAGGAAGCGAAGGTAAAGAAATTCTTGAAACGCAAAGAGATGCTTATAAGAATTATTTAGCGAATAAAGATAAAATAGTGCAAGAAATTGAAAAAGCTATTTATGAATTTTATTTATCAGTTGTGGATGAGTATAGAGATATGCTGGAGGATGAAGCCGACGAACTGGCACCTTATGTAGAAAGCTCTCTTGATATGAAACCATTGGTAACTCCAATTGAAATTGTAATTCTTAAAATGAAAGATACTCAGGAAATAGGATTTATTTTTGAATGTACCTGGGATATTGATGCCGGTTTGGCAGTAAGAATAGAAGATGGAGAGATTGTTGAGGTGGGAGATCAAACAATAGCATTATAAAGAATTTTGTTTATGTTAGTTGTATTACCTTCTGTCATTATGTATATTTGTGGTTATTGTAGTTATAATAAATACAAATGCTACTTTGAAAGGAAGTGATGCTATGAACCGAACAAAAATAATGCCCAATAGATTAGCGGATGAAAAGTCTCCTTATTTGCTACAGCATGCCTATAATCCTGTAAACTGGTATCCGTGGAGTGAAGAGGCTTTTACAAAAGCGAAAAACGATAATAAACCGATTTTCTTATCTATTGGGTATAGCTGACGTTGGTTCTTTTTATGTACATGTCATTGGTGTCATGTTATGGAAAAGGAAAGCTTTGAGGATTTAGAGGTTGCAGAATTTTTAAATCAACATTTTATTTCTATAAAGGTTGATCGAGAAGAAAGACCAGATATTGATCATATTTATATGGAAGTGTGTCAAACTCTAACTGGAAGTGGGGGATGGCCTCTTTCGCTTTTTTTAACTCCAGACAAGGAGCCTTTTTTTGCTGGAACTTATATTCCTAAGAAAAGCAGAATGGGAATGGCAGGTTTTTTATCAATACTGGAAGGGGTCAGAAGTGCATGGGATAATAACCCCGAATATCTGATGGAATCTAGTAAAAAGATTTTGAATGTGCTACAACAGACACAGCTGCTTATAAAAAAAGAAATTGAGCAAAATATAGTAGATCAGGCTTTTAAGCAGTATAGAAATGATTTTGATTCTATTTTTGGAGGTTTTGGAAGTGCACCTAAATTTCCATCTCCACATAATCTATATTTTCTCACAAGATATTGGTATCACTCAAAAAACCAACAGGCATTGGATATGGTGGAAAAAACATTAGATGCTATGTATCAAGGT
This sequence comes from Anaeromicropila populeti, assembly GCF_900112775.1. Classification (GTDB taxonomy): domain Bacteria; phylum Bacillota; class Clostridia; order Lachnospirales; family Lachnospiraceae; genus Anaeromicropila_A; species Anaeromicropila_A populeti. The sequence continues at coordinate 199,144 of NZ_FOYZ01000007.1, read as the reverse complement.
GGAATCTTTGATCATATTGGATTTGGTTTTAGCCGGTATTCCACAGATAGAAAATGGCTGGTACCTCATTTTGAAAAAATGTTATATGATAATGCATTACTTGCTATCGCGTATTTAGAACTCTATCAGATTAAGAAGGAAAATAGATATGCGGAGATTGCAAAGCAAATTTTTTGTTATGTATTAAGGGATATGACTTCAGAGGAAGGTGGTTTTTATTCTGCCGAGGATGCTGACTCAGAAGGTGAAGAAGGAAAATTTTACTTGTGGACAATGGATGAAATCATTGAGGTTTTGGGAAAAGAAGAAGGTATTAAATTCTGCGAGTATTTTGATATTACGGAAAAAGGGAATTTTGAAGGAAAAAATATCCCTAATTTAATGAAAACACCATTAAATATAATGGAATCAGAGTTTATTATAAAAAGCCGGGAAAAGCTGTTTCAAAAACGATTGGAAAGAGTGTTTCCTCACAAGGATGACAAAGTATTAACCGCATGGAATGGCTTGATGATTGCGGCACTGGCAATTGGCGGACGAGTTCTTGGAGATAAAAAATATACATCAGCAGCTGAAAAGGCAGTGGAATTTTTGGAAAACAGGCTATTTCGTGAGGATGGCAGGCTGCTGGCAAGATATCGTGATGGAGAAGCTGCATTTTTAGCATATGCAGATGACTACGCATTTTATATATGGGGGCTGATAGAACTTTATGAAACAACATTTAAGTCAAATTATCTGGAAAAAGCATTAAAGTTGAATGGAGACTTAATTTCACTTTTCTGGGATAATGAAAAGGGCGGTTTATTTATCTATGGAAGTGATGGAGAGAAGTTAATTATTAGACCAAAGGAAATTTATGATGGGGCTATACCATCAGGTAATTCTGTTGCGGCGTTAAATTTTTTGCGTCTGGCCAGGATAACAGGGCAGCAGGAGCTGGAGGGAAAGGCATACCAGTTGTTGAATGTATTTGGAAACAGGATCGAAAGCTATCCGAAGGGATATGCATTTTCACTTATGGCCATTTTGTATATGCAGTCTGAGGGAAAAGAAATTATAATTGCAGGACAGGAAGGCGAGAAAGAATTACAAAAAATGATAAGTAAGGTTCAGGTGAAATTCAGCCCATTTAGCAGTTGTGTTGTAGTGACGGGACAACAGGATGATATATGTGATTTAATTCCGTTTATTTCAAATTATAAATCAGTTGAGGGAAAACCAACAGCATATATTTGTGAAAAATATGTCTGCCGTGAGCCGATTACGGATAGCAGCCAGCTAGAAAAAATGTTGTAAAGAGGCAGAAAATTAAATAACTATCAGGGAAGCATATTCATAGAATGGGTAGCATATTTCTTTGGTGTGCTTCCTTTATAGCGTTTAAAGAGTTTAATAAAATAACTCAAATCATTGAATCCACAAATATAGGATACGGTAGTGATAGGAAGGTCAGAGGTGGCAATTAAATAAGCCGCTCGCTCTATGCGGTAGTAATTTAAATAGTCGATAGGAGTTTTATGTGTCATTGCTTTAAAAAAGCGGCAAAAATACTTTGGTGACATATTAGCTGCTTTTGACAGCGCTTCTAGTGTAAGTGTACTCGAGTAAGATTGTTCAATTAAGGTAAGTGCTTTTTTTAATGCATTAATCTGGTTTTGCTTTGTCATACCTGCATAAGTATTCTGATCATACAGTTTGTTTTGAAATAGAAATCCTATAAAACCATAAAGGCCTGATTTGGCAAGCAGCTGATACCCTGGTGGCTTCTGGCTTATGGAATGAAATATTATGTCTGCAAAGAAATGCAGATTCTTATTTGCAGCAGAGTTTTTAAAACAAGAGTGTAGTAAAGTCTGGTGTTCTGTAATCTGGTGAATAAATTGACTACAGATATCATTTTCTTTTACTAACATCTTCATATCGAATACAATACATTCATAGCAGCAGTTGTTGGGTACTCCGCCATGGAGAACGCCATCTTTTATCAAAAGAATATCGCCTTGTTCAGCAGTCATTTCTTTTTCATCTAAGGTAATCATAAAAGTACCCTCTAAAATACGAATAATTTCATATTCAATATGCCAGTGATAAGGCATAGTATACTGAGGATGTGTGCTGTCTACATAGTGATATTCAATAGGGAAATCAAAGGTACCTCGCTGCCGGCATTCGTTATAGTCTAAAAACTGCATAGCTGCCTCCTGATTATTATTTTGTTAATTATAACATAAAATATTTTGTATTCACAATAGAAATGTAAAATTTAATGGAGTTCTATGTAAAATTTTGCAAATATAATTGAAAATATAAAAGGATATTGTATAATATAAGGGTAACAAGGAAAGGACAAAGAAGGAGGAAGTTATGAGAAAGGTAAATGTATGTAAAATACTGAGTATGATTTTATGCTTAAGTTTATTGCTGGCCAATAGTATGATGGTGTCAGCAAAGGAAAAAGGTGAAACAACGGATGTAAAGGTGTTGCTGGAAAATGCAGTGGTTAAGGCTGCGGCAGAACAAGCATTTAGTCTAAGTTTAGATGAGGTGGACAGCCAGGAAATTGAACTTTTGTTTTGCAGTGATGGTCCTAATCATACCCACCAGTACATAGTGAATTCGGCAGTTTTAATTCTGGCAAAGGATCAAGGAACTTCAAAATTTAATGAAACACAATATCTTACGATTTTAAGGAATTATACAGACTGGCCTGATGTGATAGGAAATGAAACAGATTACCTTACCTTCGCAGGACATTTTTACGATCCAAGTACAGGAAAGAACTGGCTTGGACAAAAGTCACCAACTGCTAAAACGCGTGGAGTATCCTACTATAACAAAGCGGTTACCGCATATAGAAGTGGAAATATTTCGTTAGCTTTCCAGTATATTGGAATTGGAAGTCATTATGTATCTGATATAAATGAACCCCATCACGCATCCAATTTAACAGCAATAAACAGTAATCATACAGAATTTGAAGAATATGTAGATGCTAACAGAACCTCGTTTATCATACCAGGAAATACATTGCCTGCCTCTGCATATACAGAAGCTAAGGCAGTGGCAGTAGGAGATTTACTCCATGCAGGTGCTGTGTATTCTAAGTCACTTGCTAATCTGGCACAAAATAACAGTACATATTACGCAGCAGGCAATCTTTGCGTAAAACATGCTATTTTAAATGTAACGCAATATTTTTATAAGTTTGGTGTGGAAGTGGGGATTTATCAGTAAGTAAGTTATGTCAGCTTCACCAGAGTAATCTGGTGAAGCTATTTTTTTGCCATAAGGTGAATATCCTTATACTTTTTGTTATTATTGCACAAGAATTCACAAATAGTTAATAGTATAATTATAGTACAAATTATGTGTTGGAGGTATGGGAAATGGCTAAAAACAGATTAATAGGGGAATATCCTGTTATTGGAATCCGTCCTACAATTGACGGAAGAAGAGGTATGTTAAAGGTAAGAGAATCTTTAGAAGAACAAACCATGAATATGGCTAAGGCAGCAGCAGACTTATTTACAGAGAATTTGAAGTACTCCAATGGCGAGCCTGTCAAAGTAGTAATTGCAGATAGCACCATTGGGCGTGTTCCAGAGGCAGCAGCGTGTGCAGAGAAATTTAGAAAAGAGGGTGTAGATATTACCCTGACGGTAACTCCTTGCTGGTGCTATGGTTCAGAAACCATGGACATGGATCCTATGACAATTAAAGGAGTATGGGGGTTTAACGGTACAGAAAGACCAGGTGCGGTATACTTAGCAGCAGTGTTAGCTGGACATGCGCAGAAGGGGCTTCCTGCGTTTGGTATTTATGGACGTGACGTGCAGAATGCGGAGGAAACGGAAATACCAAAGGACGTGGAGGAGAAATTATTAAGATTTGGAAGAGCAGCAGTTGCAGCAGCAACAATGCGGGGAAAGTCCTATTTACAAATTGGATCTATTTGTATGGGTATAGCAGGTTCCATTATAGATTCTGAGTTTTTTGAAGAATATTTGGGGATGCGAGTAGAATCAGTAGATGAAGTAGAAATCATCCGCAGAATGACGGAAGAAATTTATGATCATGAGGAATATGAGAAAGCACTTGCCTGGACAAAAGAATATTGTAAGGAAGGGTTTGATAAAAATCCAGAACATGCACAAAAGTCCAAGGAGGAGAAGGAAAAGGACTGGGAGTTTCTTGTTAAAATGATGTGTATTATTAAGGACTTGTATAATGGGAATTCCAAGCTTCCAGCTGGTTGTGAAGAAGAAATGCTGGGACATAATGCAATAGCAGGTGGCTTTCAGGGGCAAAGACAATGGACAGACTTTTATCCAAATTGTGACTTTCCAGAAGCTATGATGAATTCTTCTTTTGACTGGAATGGTGCAAGAGAGCCTTATATACTGGCGACAGAAAATGATACACTAAATGGTGTTGGGATGCTGTTTATGAAGCTTTTATCGAATACAGCTCAAATTTTTGCAGATGTCCGTACCTATTGGAGTCCAGAGGCTGTAAAAAAAGCAACTGGATATGAATTGGAGGGTGTTGCGAAGGAGTCAAACGGAATTATTCATTTAATTAATTCAGGTGCTGCCTGTATTGATGCCTGTGGAGAGGTAAAGGATGAAAAAGGAAACGGAGTAATTAAGCCTTTCTGGGAAATGACAGAGGAAAATCAAAGGGCATGTTTAGAAGCAACTACATGGAATGCAGCAGACAGCGGCTATTTTCGTGGGGGAGGTTTTTCTTCTAGATTTTTAACAAGAAGTGAAATGCCTGTTACCATGGTACGTTTAAATATTGTAAAGGGATTAGGACCAGTGATGCAGTTGGTAGAAGGATATACGGTGAATCTGCCAGATGAGATATCTGATATTTTGTGGAAAAGAACAGACTATACATGGCCTTGTACCTGGTTTGCACCAAGATTAACGGGAAAAGGTGCGTTTACCTCTGCATATGATGTAATGAATAACTGGGGGGCAAATCATGGTGCCATCAGCTATGGTCATATTGGTGCAGATTTAATTACCCTTTGCTCTATTTTAAGGATACCTGTCTGCATGCACAATATTCCAGAGGAAAAAATATTCCGCCCAGCGGCATGGAATGCATTTGGTATGGATAAAGAAGGTCAGGATTACAGAGCCTGTCAGACTTATGGTCCATTGTATAAATAGCAGACGGGTGGTGCGCATGAAGAAAAAAAAGCAAGTGTTGGCATTTGATTTAGGCGGTTCTAGTGGAAGAGCAATGATTGGAAGCTTTGATGGGAAGAAAATCAGTTTAGAAGAAATCCATCGTTTTTCCAATGATCCTGTGGAGGTAAATGGAACTTTATATTGGGATGTACTGAGATTGTTTTATGAGCTTCAGCAGGGAATTTTAAAAGCAAAAAACAGTTATAACTTTGATAGCATTGCTGTGGATACATGGGGTGTAGATTTTGGGATTTTAGATCAATCAGGAAAGCTGATAGAAAATCCTGTTCATTATAGAGATAGCCGTACAAAGGGTATGTTAAAAAGGGCATTGGAAAGAATGACACGGGAAGAATTGTATGGAATTACTGGTAATCAGTTTATGGAAATTAATACGGCTTTTCAGTTATTGTCTTATGTTGAAGAGAGAGCAGATGTGTTACAGCGTGCAGATAAAATTCTTCTTATGCCGGATTTGCTTAATTATATGCTGACTGGAATTCAAAAAACAGAATACTCCATTGCAACAACAACCCAATTGCTGGATGCCAAAAGAGGAGTCTGGTCTGAAAAAATCATAGATTGCTTTCAGATTCCAAAGCATATTTTTACAGACATTATACCAACTGGTTCGGTTGTGGGTGAACTTTCGGAACGTGTTAGTGAAATGTTGGGAGTGAAAAGGGTGCCAGTAATTGCGGTAGCAGGGCATGATACCCAATGTGCAATGGCGGCGGTACCAGCAGAAGAAAAGGATTTTATTTTTATAAGCTGTGGAACATGGTCGCTTTTTGGAACAGAGCTGGACCAACCTGTTTTGACAAAGACAGCAGAGCAGTGTGAGTTATCAAATGAAGGCGGCTATGGGAGAAAAGCTTCTTTCTTAAAAAATATTATAGGTCTTTGGCTGGTACAGGAGAGTAAGCGGCAATGGGAGCGGGAAGGAAAGATGTTTACATTTTCCCAGCTGGAGCAGATGGCTGAAAAATCTACCCCATTTAAGTGTTTTATTGATCCAGATGCACCAGAATTTGTGCCAGCAGGCAATATACCAGAACGGATTCGGCAGTACTGTATTCGGACAAACCAGGAAGTGCCTGAAACGGAAGGTGAGATTGTCCGGTGTATTAATGAAAGTATTGCTTTTAAATATCGCATTGCACTGGAACAAATTGAACAGTGTACCAACAAGAAGTATGAGAAAATATACATGATGGGTGGAGGGACCAACAGCAGACTGTTATGTCAGTTGACGGCAAATGCCTGTGGCTGCCCAGTTCATGCAGGCCCAGCAGAAGCAACAGCACTTGGAAATGTTGGATTGCAGCTGCTTACTCTAATGGAAATCAGAAGTTTGGAAGAACTGAGAAAAGTAATTAGGGATTCTTCCAAAGTGATACGATATGAAAATATACAAATGGATGAGGCTGACCAGGCCTATAAAAGGTATGTACAGGTAATACAAGCTATGTAACTAAAATTTAGGAGGATTTAATACATGAAGTATTTAGAAGTCAGAGAGCAGATGTGTGATGTATGTCATAAAATGTGGCAGCTAGGATGGGTGGCAGCGAATGATGGAAATGTGTCTGTAAGATTGGAGGATGGTACTTTTCTTGCTACTCCCACAGGTATCAGTAAGAGTTTTATTACGCCTGAAAAGCTGGTTCAGATTGATAATGAGGGAAATGTAATAGATGGTTTGGAAGGTTATAAGCCCTCTTCTGAAATAAAAATGCATCTGCGCTGTTATAAAGAACGGGAGGATGTAGGGGCAGTAGTGCATGCGCATCCTCCAACGGCAACGGGTTACGCGGTTGCACATGTGGATTTGGATCGGTATACTATGATTGAAACGGTAATCGCTATTGGCTCTGTACCTGTTACACCATATGGCACCCCATCAACCTATGAAGTACCAGAGGCAATTGCACCATATTTGCAGGAACATGATGTGCTGCTGTTAGCCAACCACGGGGCTTTATCAGTAGGTGCAGATATTATTACAGCTTATTATAGAATGGAAACGCTGGAGCTATATGCAAAAATCAGTTTAACGGCGCATCTTCTGGGTGGAGAAAAAGAAATCTCAAAGGATAATGTAGATCGACTGATTGATATGAGAAAAAATTATGGTGTGACAGGAAAGCATCCAGGATTTAAAAGGTATCGAAAAGAAGAGAACTAAAAAATTAGTAGGATTTGCCTGTAAAGTATAAAACCAGTAGGATAAAATGCTTTTGGGCAAATCTTTTTTCTACAAAAAAAAGAAGGTATATTACATGGCTTTTCCCGTATTGTTCAAGGTATAATAGTGGTGGGAGAATATAATTTTATGCCAATAATAGAGCAGATACGAGGAGGATATGAAATGAAACGTAGTTTTCAGGTAAATGAGAGTAATGTAAGAATATTGGGAAGAACAAAGATAATGGATCAGGTAACTTATATGAATTATTCCTGTTCAGGAATTGAATTTGAATTTACAGGTACAAGTGTCAGCGCAGTCTTTATTACCGATCGGGAAAAATGGGATGAAGGATTTAAGGCCTGGGTAGCAGTTTTTGTGGATGACAATGTGACACCAGAGAAAAGATTTCCACTTGAAAAAGCGGAGAATACCTATACATTGTATGAAACTGATACAGAGCGTACAATTAAAATAAGAATAGTAAAAATGTCGGAAGTGGCATTTGCGAAAGCTGGTATTAAGGAAATTATTGTGGAGGGAACTGGTGAGATTACTCCGACAAAGGGAAAGGAAAGGCGGATAGAGTTTATTGGAGATTCTATAACCTGCGGATATGGAATGGAAGGGATATGGAATAAGGATGTTTTTCATACAGCTCAGGAAAATGCATGGGAAGCATATGCAGCAAAGACAGCACGTTACTTTAATGCTGATTTTAATCTTGTTTCATGGAGTGGAATCGGTATCATATCTTCGTGGACAGATTTGGATGAACCAAATACAAGTGAATGGCTGATGCCTGATTTATACAGGTATACTGATGGTGGAATGGAAAGACAGCTGGGGAAAACTGATTATGAGGAATGGGATCATACAAGGTTTGAACCACAGTTAATCGTGATTAATCTGGGCACCAATGATGCAAGTTATACGAAAGGAATAGAGGACAGAGTGAAACAATTTGAACTTGGCTATTATGAATTATTGCAGCAGGTGAGAAGTAAAAATTTAGAGGCGGAGATTATCTGTGCATTGGGGGCTATGGGACAGGATTTATGTCCAGCAGTTGAAAATGCGGTAAACCGTTTTAGAAAAGAAACACAGGATGAGAAAGTTCATACCCTTGTTTTTGATGTCCAGGAGGAAAGGGATGGTATAGGTGCTGACTGGCATCCTAGTTGGATAACGCAGGATAAAATGTCGAAAAAGCTGATTGAAAAAGTCAAGGAAGTAATGGGGTGGTAACGGAGATAAGACAATACATCGTTACGAAAACGGTTCATTGCAGGATAAAGCCCATAACAGCATGTTGATATTTTTAAGAGAGCCTGTGAATATGCGTGCGTATTTGAATGATAATGAGGTAGGAATAAATCATGTTCAAAAAGAAAAATTATTGCAACGACTAGACGAATTAGAAGGTGTAAAGGAAAGAAGAATTGAAAAAAGGTTTTTAGATGTATTTTTTCAAAAGAAACCTTGCATTGACAATGGATTTAAAAGTTTCGATTATGAAAAGTTTTATGCAGCTGTATTGTTTTTTGCAAACAAATGTGAGGGGTTATTGAAAGTTAAGTTATTGAAGTTGCTAAATTATTCAGATATGATTTTTTACAAAGAAAATGGTGTTTCTATTACAGGAACTCGATATATTCATCTTCCATTTGGTCCAGTTCCAGAATATTATGATGTCTTATTTGGAATGATGGAGGCACAAAATATAATTAGCATAAATATTAATTTTGTAAATGGTTATGAAAAGCATTATGTGACACCAGTTACTCATGATTTTATCAGTATACTGTCTCATGAGGAAATGGATGTTATGACACGTGTTTATGATAGATTTGTTAATTTTGGTTCTGCGGAGATATCCAATTATTCACATGAAGAGGTGGGGTATAAAGAAACTGCGCAGGGAGAAATTATTTCATATGATTATGCAAAAGATATCATGTTAGAAAGGGTGTAAGCCGAAAGGTTTACACCCTTTCCTGTTATATTTCAGCTAAAGCAGATTGTCAGTTTGCATAGACTATGAAATAGAGTTGCATTGATTTAGACAATGTGAGAAAATAGAAGGAAGAACGGAGAAAAGGGAGAGACTGATATGAAAAAATTACTAGTTTATATATTTTTGGCATGCACCTGTTCGGGGATGCTGATTTCTTGTGGGAATGCAAAAGACAAAAGTGTGATAGAAACAGAGAATGTGACAGAGGAAACTGTGACAAAGGAGATAGAGGATGCAGCAGAGCAGACATTAACACCAGAACCAGAGCAGAAATCAGAAGAAGTTCCAACAGAAGAGAAATTGCTGCAAGAAATTTATTCTCAAAATAAGGAATATGAAGATTATACTGTTGAAATTTTTACAGATGATTTTGATGGGGATTCAAACAACGAATATTTTTATGTATTTACAGAGAAAGGAACATCTAAGGAAGATTATTTAAATTATTATGCAGAAATCTGGTTTGGAAGCAGTAATGGTGTAGTAAGAGCTTTAGAATGGTCTTATATTGATCCCAATAAGACAGGAGCACTACTATTAGGCAGCCATAAATATTTTCGCTATGATTTGACTTATGCAACAGAGAACCAGTCTGTTTTATTAGGGGTGGAGGATAAAACTTGTAAAACAGTATGGACGGCAGGAGGCGAGATTGGGAAAGTCAGTGGGACAGATTTTCAAGTGCTTTGTTCCTCTTATGATATGCTTTGCCTAAAAGGTGATGATTTTTATACCGGGCACAGCATAAAAAATTACTATTTTTATGTGGATCAGGAGGGATTCCATGAATATAAGGCGGTGGAGATAGACAAACAAGAATTTTTTACTTTTGGAGAATCTATTAAAATATATAATGAGCTTAAGGAACAATATAACAGCTCAGAGGGAAAAGCAGATTTTCAATTTTTAAAGAGGGAAAATGGCCTGATTCATATCAATGTTACAGTAGAAGCATTAGAGGATATTAGTAATTATTATGTAACCTATCAGCTGAGTGAAGAAAATAGCCTGCTTTATCAGGAAGAAGGGCAGGGGAAATATGGAGTCACCAGGGATTCTGTAGTGTTGGAAACGGAATATGAGGATACAGAGGAAGAGGCAGAATTAAAGACATGGACAGTGGTAGGAGATTTTGCAGAGATTAATCGAGAAAATCTACAAGGGACATGGTATAATCCAGAGATGGATGAGGAACTTATTATTACAGAAGAGGGATGCAGGGTGGTTATACCATATTTAGATTTCTATGGGGAAGAGGTTTATGAGTATGATGTCGTTAATAGAAGTGACAGGGGGCTATGCCCAGCACTATATATATATTTTAATGGTAAAAATGCAGGACCACTGGCGTACTACATTTTTGGAGTAAATGAAAACTATTTCTGGTGTAACGGACAGCAAGCTCTTTTTTCCAAACAACAATCAGAAATGAAAATAGAGGAAGATTAGATGCTTAGTAAAAAAAAGAATCAGGTTATTCTGTTAGCAGCCGTCAGTAGTATCTTAGCGGGGATAGTAATTATAATAATTGGAATGACTTTCTATAACTATAAGATTTCAGAGATTGGAATTGAAGAGAATGGCAGCTATAAAGAATATCAGTACCATTATGCACTGATTTCTGAAAAAGCAGATGCATTATTTTGGGAAGCCATATATAACGGTGCATTAGAAGCAGGAAAAGCTCAGAATATTTATGTGGAAAAAATGGGAAGTAATTTATCTGCTGACTACTTGCTGTATGATTTAATGAAAATAGCCATCGCTGCACAGGTAGATGGTATTATAATAGAACCAAATGAAGATGAAAGAATTGTAGAATTGATTAATGAGGCAGATAAGGCGGGAATTCCCGTTATAACAGTAATAATGGATGCACCCCAGAGCAGCCGCAAAAGTTTCATTGGAATTAATAGTTACAATCAGGGGCAAATGTATGGAAAGCAGGTCTTAGAACTAATTGAGGAAGGGAAGCATAAGATAACTGTCTTGGTAAGTTCAGATAATTCAAATACAAATCAGTCCGTTATTTACTCCAGTATTATTGAGGCAGTAAGGGAAAAGAATGTGGAGGTATCTTCTAAAATTATAAATACACAAAGTACTTTTAGTTCTGAGGAGGATATCAGGAAAATATTAATGGATGCAGAAAATGCTCCAGATGTCCTGGTTTGTCTAACAGCATCAGATACATTAAGTGCGTATCAGGCAATTGTCGATTACAATAGAGTTGGAGAAATTGAAATTATTGGTTACTATAATTCTGAAATTATTATCAATGCAATTGAAAAAAATATTATACATGCTACGATGACCTTTGATGCAAGGCAAATGGGGGCATATTGTGTGGAAGCGTTGGTGGAATATAATAAAACAAAGCATGTCAGTGTTTATTATTCTGTTGACGTCAGCATTATTGATTCAGATAATGTAAAGAACTATTTAGAAAGTGATACAGGTGAATAAGTGAAGCGTAGAGAAAAAAAAAGAACTACGATAAGAAGGAGACTGGTAATGGTATTTACCATTTCTTCTTGCATTGTATTTTTGGCAAACATGTATATGTATTACAACATTAATAGATCTATGGGGGTAATTGACCAGGTATATAATAGTAATGTAAGTCTAAATGAGTTGTTAACTTCGCTGAATGATGTACAAAACTATGTATATGAGTACCTGAATACAAAAAGCTCAGATTCTCTTGAAAATTATTACCTGGGTCAGCAGAATTATCGTGTTCTCATTGAATCACTAAATCATAAAATTATGGATAATGATATGATTATGATGCAGAAAAATATTAAAAGTATGTCAGAAACATATTTGAAAATTACAGAGGAAGCTGTGAAGGCAAAGCGTGGACGGAATATAGAAAGATACATGGTTAATTATGAAAAAGCTACAGAAGTGTTTCAATATATTAATACGTATATTAATAGTCTAAATAATGAGCAGTTTCAATATAATTCGGGGAATTATAAGCAGCTGCTGATGTCATTAAGAGTATTGGAAATAATTAGCATTGCAGTGCTGCTGCTTATTACAACCTTTAATGTGGGATTAATTATTATTGTTACCCGAAGTATAACAGAACCACTGACTAAGCTGACACGGGCAGCTCATGAGGTGGCGAAAGGAAATTTTGAAGTAGATTTAGTGCAGTCCGATTCCTCTGACGAAATTGAGATTGTAACAAAAGCATTTAATAATATGATAGTGAGTATCCATCAGTATATTATAAAGATTAAGGAGAGCATGGAGCTGGAAAGTAAAATGCATGAAAAGCAGCTGATTATGACAAATCATTTAAAGGACGCACAGCTTAAATATTTGCAGGCTCAGATAAATCCACATTTTCTTTTTAATACGTTAAATGCAGGAGCACAGCTGGCAATGATGGAGGGGGCAGATAAAACCTGTAGTTATATTGAGAACATGGCGGATTTTTTCCGGTTCAATATGAAAAGTATTCAGCAGGATTCAACCATAGGTGATGAAATAAAATTAGTAGACAGCTATATTTATATTCTAAATGTACGTTTTTCTGGGAAAATTCATTTTTACAAGGAAATTGATGAAACCCTGCTGGATGTGCGTGTTCCCAGTATGATTATACAGCCAATAGTAGAAAATGCTGTAAATCATGGGATACGGGAAATTGATTATGAAGGTGAAATCCGGATGCAGGTGTTTTGCAGGGAGAATATGATTCATATAGCAGTTTTGGATAACGGTATGGGAATGGAGCAGGAAACAATAGAGAAGATTATGCATGTAAAACTAAATGAAATGCCTTCCTTGAATGAACGTAATATAACAAAGGATTCCAACGGGATTGGACTTGGGAATGTAATAAACAGGCTGCGGCTGTATTATGAAAGGGAGGAGATATTACAAATAGAAAGTGAAGGGATGAACAAGGGGACAAAAGTGACTATTTTGGTTCCCCAAACAGCAAAAAACAAGATAGGATAAAACAGTATTTTAGCAGGTGGAGAAGATATGTATAAGATAATGTTAGCGGATGACGAGGGAATTGTAATCGATTCCCTTCGGTTTATTATTAATAAAAATTTTCCAGGAATGTGTGAAATTGAGCATGCTGACACAGGAAGAAAAGTAATTGAATTGGCAGAAAACTTCAAGCCAGATATTGCCTTTATGGACATACAGATGCCAGGAATCAATGGGATTGAGGCCATGAAAGAAATCAGAAAAACAAACAGTGGAGTTGTCTTTATAGTAATGACTGCCTTTGATAAATTTAATTATGCAAAAGAAGCAATTAATCTGGGAGTACTGGAGTATTTAACAAAGCCAGTTAATCATACCGTTATTGTAAAGACTCTTGAGAAGGCAATGAAGCTGATTGAGGACGAACGAAAAAAGCGGAGTAATGACTTAATGATTCGTGAGAAACTAGAAATTGTAGTGCCAATTTTGGAAAGTGATTTTATATATGCTATAATTGCAGGAGAAGATTTAAAGAAAACAAATTTTCCGCATTTACTGGGAATTGGACAAGAGTATGGCATGATATTAGTAATAGAATTTGGTGACTCTTTGGAAGAGGGAGTCCTTACGAATCCTGTTGGTGTAAGTGTTAAGGCACAATCCTTTTATCCTGTGATAAAGGATAGTCTAAAGGAAGAATTTACTTGTATTGTAGGACCACTTATGGTTAATAAAATTGTCACATTTCTTCCCCATGCAGCCCCTCAGTTGGAATACGACCAAAGAATTCATTTAATTGAAAAAGCTCGAAAACTGATAAGAGAATTAAGGAAGAAAATCGATTTACAATTTAAGATAGGAATAGGTTCCGTTACCTTGCTAGATCAAGTAATAGAATCTTATAAAGAAGCTTTAAAGGCAGTACATGACAGCAAAGGACGTGTAGTTCATATTTGTGATCTACAAAATGGGTGTGAATATGAGAAGGATTACCCAATAGATACCGAGAGACGGTTATTTCATCTGATTGAAAAGGGAGATTTAGATGGAACCAGAACAGAGGCAGATCGTTTTTTTGACTGGATGATTAATAACTATCCTGACTGTGAAATGGATATTAAGTTAAAGGTATTAGAATTTGTTTTGTTTGCAGAGCAGAAAGCATTTTTATGCGGAGGAATGATATACTACTTCCGATATCGAAAGGATTATCTGGATACGGTAACAAAGACAGCTAATTATGAACTGCTGCGTAAGTGGTATATTGAAAAGATTACAGAGGCCTGCCAAATGATCGGTTCAAAGGGGAAGGAGCAAAACAGTGGTATTATATTAAAAGCGAAGGAGTACATGGAAGAAAACTACAAAAAGGATATTTCACTGGATGAAGTGTCTAGAATCGTAGATATCAGCCCGTATTATTTCAGCAAATTGTTTAAGGAAGAAACAGGAGAGAATTTTATTGAGTACCTGACTAATATCAGGATTGAAGTAGCAAAGAAGCTGCTGCGTAATTCTGATTTAAGTATAAAAAATATCTGTATGGATACAGGGTATAGCGATCCCAATTATTTTAGCCGAATTTTTAAAAAGCAAGTAGGGGTGACACCTACAGAATATAGGGAAAGGGGATTATAATGGTGAAAAAAATTGCAGCAATCCTCATTCTTTTTACAGCAGTCATTGCTTTGGGGGGATGCAGTAAAGAGAAAGAAGATAGTAAGGAGCAGAATGTCGAAGAAAGTAAAATTCAGATTGGACTATCCTTTGATTCCTTTGTAATTGAGAGATGGCAGAGGGACAGGGACGTTTTTGTATCCACAGCAAACGAGCTTGGTGCGGAGGTGAATGTCCAAATTGCTAACGGGGATGTAGAAAAGCAGATTTCACAAATTAAGTATTTGATCGATAAAAAAGTAGATGTCATTGTAATTATTCCTGTGGACGCAAAAGCCTGTACAGATGTGTTAAAGAAGGCAAGGAGTGAAGGAATTAAAATTGTAGCATATGATCGTCTGGTATGTGATGCCAGAGCTGATTTATATATTTCATTTGATAATAAAGAGGTAGGCAGACTAATGGGCAAGGCTTTATCAGACAGCCTTCCCGATGGGGGAAATATTATTACTGTTTTTGGTCCTAAGACAGATTATAATGTAACACTTTTGGAAGAGGGATTTTATGAATATATAGAGGATAAGAATTTGAAGGTGGTTTATAGTGCTTATGCAGATGACTGGCAGGCAGAGGAAGCTTATGCAGCAGTTAATGAAGCGTTAATAGAAAATCCAGATATAAACGGAATACTATGTGGGAATGACGACTTGGCTAGTCAGGCGGTACGGGCACTTTCAGAAAATCGTCTGGCTGGAAAGGTAGTTGTAACAGGGCAAGATGCAGACTTGGCAGCATGTCAGAGAATTGTAGAGGAAACACAGGAAATGACAGTGTATAAACCAGTTGATAAGTTAGCAAAAAGTGCAGCAGAGTATGTGGTGAAATTAGCAAATAATGAAGCAGTTGAGGCAGAAGAGGTTATTAACGATGGAACATATGATGTGCCATATGTTAAGCTGGAGCCTATTGCAGTAACAAAAGAGAATATGAATTCGGTAATTATTGAAGGTGGTTTTCAGCAAAAGGAGGATGTATATCTTAACGTTCCTGAGCTGATGAATTAAAATGATGCTAATGATAGGATATTGTTGTCCTATCATTAGCATTTTTTTGTTGTAGTGTTTTTTATTGCGCACAATTTTGTGAAGGATATAAAAATAATGCAGTACATAGCAAGTTAGTCCTATTTCCATTCTGCTATAATCTAGTTGTAACAAAGAAAGTATTCATAGTAGCAAGATTATTAAGATTGAAATGTATGGGAGGATTCATTTATGAAGAAAAAAATACTTAGTCTTTTAGTATGTATGGTAGTAGTTACAAGCTTGTTAACTGGCTGTGGAAAAGGAACGTCATCATCCTCTTCTAAAGATGGAGCAAAGAAAATTGGTGTGGCAATGCCGACAAAAGATTTGCAGCGTTGGAATCAAGACGGTGCTAACATGAAAGCTTCTTTAGAAGAAGCAGGATACAATGTTGATTTACAATATGCAAATAACGATATTGCAACTCAGGTTTCACAGATTGAGAATATGATTACAGGTGGATGTGATGTATTGGTAGTGGCTTCTATTGATGGCGGATCATTAGGTACTGTATTAGCAAATGCAAAGAGCCAGAATATTCCTGTAATTGCTTATGACAGATTAATTATGGATTCAGACGCAGTTTCATACTATGCAACTTTTGACAATTACATGGTTGGAACAATTCAGGGTCAATATATTGTAGAACAGCTAGATTTAGATAATCAGGCAGGACCATTTAACATTGAATTATTTACTGGTTCACCAGATGATAACAATGCCCGTTTCTTCTTTGGCGGTGCAATGGATGTTTTAAATCCATATATTGAAAGTGGTAAATTAAATGTTGTTTCAGGCCAGAAGAAGTTTGAAGAGGTTGCTACATTAAACTGGTCAACAGAAGAAGCGCAAAAGAGAATGGAAAATCTTATTACTGCTTATTATGCTAATGGTACGAAATTAGATGTTGTTCTTTCCTCTAATGACTCTTGTGCAATCGGAATTACTAATGCACTAGTAAATGCAGGATATACAAGCGAGAACTTTCCAGTTTTAACTGGACAGGATTGTGATATCACATCAGTAAAAAATATTCTTGCAGGAACGCAATCTATGTCAATCTTTAAAGATACACGTACATTAGCAGCTAAAGTTGTAGAAATGGTAGGAGCGATTGTTAAGGGCGAAGAGGTTCCAGTAAATGATAAAGAAACATATGACAATGGAACAGGAATTATTCCTACATTTCTTTGTGAACCAGTGTTTGCAGATGCTTCAAATTATAAAGAATTATTAATTGATTCCGGATACTACACAGAAGATCAATTAAAATAGTTAACTATAAAAAGCGGGTGTTGCAGAAAAATAAAACTGCACCACCCGTATCGTCACAAAGAAATTCTCCAAGTATGTTTCTTGGGGGGATCGAGGAGGGATTTTCTTGGCTGAAATATTGTTAGAAATGAAAAACATAACCAAATGCTTCCCCGGAGTGAAGGCCTTAGACAACGTAAACTTAAAGGTCGAAGAGGGAGAAATCCATGCATTAGTTGGTGAAAACGGAGCTGGTAAATCAACACTAATGAATGTATTAAGCGGGGTATATCCATATGGCAGTTACGAAGGACAGATTCTGTATCGTGGTGAAGAATGTAAATTTAACGTAATTAAGGATAGTGAAGAAAAAGGAATTGTAATTATCCACCAGGAGTTAGCATTAATACCATATATGACAATTGGAGAGAATATTTTTCTTGGAAATGAACGTGGAAAGACATTTAAAATTGATTGGGAAACTACTTACTCAAGGGCAAATGAGCTGCTACAGACGGTTGGGCTGAATGAGTCATCGAAAACATTAATTAAAGATATTGGAGTAGGAAAACAGCAATTAGTAGAAATTGCAAAGGCACTTGCTAAAAATGTAAAACTTCTTATTCTAGATGAGCCCACAGCTTCACTAAATGAAGCTGACTCACAGAAGCTTCTGGAATTACTGTTGGAATTTAAAAGAAAAGGTGTTACGTCGATTATTATTTCACACAAATTAAATGAAATTTCGTATGTGGCAGATAAGATTACCGTTATACGAGATGGTTCTACCATTGAAACGTTGGATAAAAGCAGGGACAGCTTTAGTGAGGAACGCATTATTCAGGGGATGGTTGGAAGAACAATGACGGACCGTTTTCCAAAGAGAACGGACATTAAACCGGGCGATATCAGCTTGGAAGTGAAAAACTGGAATGTTTACCATCCGCTAGATACCAGCCGCAAAGTGGTAGACAATGTATCCATACAAATTCGAAGAGGTGAAGTGGTAGGGATTGCTGGATTAATGGGTGCAGGGCGCACAGAGTTAGCACTTAGTATTTTTGGAAAAAGTTACGGAACCAATATTTCTGGAACGTTATTATTAAATGGAAAAGAGGTTAATTTGAACAGCTCCCGGCAGGCTATAGACAATAAACTGGCTTACGTGACAGAAGACCGGAAGGGAGATGGATTGATTTTATCTAATCCAATTCGTATCAATACTACTCTGGCAAAAATGGATAAGGTGAGTACTCACGGAATTATTGATAAAAATCTTGAAGTAGGTGCATCAAATCTGTTTATTGATAAATTAAGAACCAAATGTACTTCCCTAGAACAGCCAGTGGGCAATCTTAGTGGTGGAAACCAGCAGAAAGTTCTGTTAAGCAAATGGATGTTTGCAGATCCAGATGTATTAATTCTAGATGAACCAACCCGCGGAATTGATGTAGGTGCTAAATATGAGATTTATTGCATTATTAATCAGTTGGCGGCAGAAGGAAAAACCATATTAATGATTTCGTCTGAGTTACCAGAACTATTAGGTATGTCTGATCGGATTTACGTTATGAATGAAGGCAGGATAGTAGGAGAGGTAATGAAAGAGGAAGCAACACAGGAGCTTATTATGGGACAAATATTAAATTCTAGTAAAGGGGTATAGGTATGGATAGAGCAAAAGAATTAATGAAAAAAAATACAATGATTATTGCACTTATTGTAGTAACCTTGTTTTTTGCAATACAAACAGGTGGAACCTTACTTGTTCCACAAAATGTAACTAATTTAATATCGCAAAATGGATATGTTGTTGTGTTAGCGGTTGGTATGCTTATGTGTATCCTGACAGGAGGTAACATCGATTTATCCGTAGGATCAGTGGTTGCACTGATTGGTGCACTGGCAGGTACTTTAATTGTAAACAAAGGCATGAATATGTGGGCGGCAATCATTATTTGTCTGGCAGTTGGGATCTTGATTGGAGCAGTACAGGGCTTTTGGATTGCTTACTTACGTATTCCGGCATTCATCGTAACATTAGCAGGTATGCTGCTATGGCGTGGTGTGGCTTTAATGATTTTGGGAGGACTTACTGTATCTCCATTTCCTAATAGCTATCTAAATCTGTTTAACAGTTTTATTCCAGACATTTTTGGTGGTTCAGTCAATGTGTTAAGCATTGTATTAGGTATTGTAGTAAGTGTTATTTATATTGCCATTCAATTAATTTCAAGAGCTAAAAATATAAAAAAGGGATATGCAACAGAGTCAGGAATTGCAGCACTTACCAAAATAATTATTATCACCATTGTGATAATGGCATTAGCTTTTTCCTTATCAAATCATAAAGGAATTCCTACTATTTTAATTTTACTGTCCATTATTGTGGTGATATATGGATATTTTACTACAAAGACAGTTCCAGGACGTTATTTATATGCAATGGGTGGAAATGAAAAAGCATCAAAATTAAGTGGTATTAATACAAATAAGGTATTATTTCTAGCATATGTAAACATGGCGTTTTTAAGTGCAGTTGCAGCATTGATTTGCGTTGCCCGCTTTAATTCTGCGGCTCCAACGGCAGGAACAAACTATGAAATGGATGCTATCGGAGCCTGTTATATTGGCGGAGCATCGGCATATGGTGGCGTTGGTAGTGTTGGCGGAGTTGTTATTGGAGCAATTTTCATGGGTGTTATTAATAACGGTATGTCTATCATGGGAATTGATAATAACCTTCAAAAAGTAATTAAAGGTGTTGTTTTACTGGCAGCAGTAACCTTTGATGTTCTTTCAAAAAAGAAAAGCAGAGCCTGATTTAAAATAATAGAACAGAATATATAAAAAGCTTTCCACAGAAAATAGGAATCTGGGAAAGCTTTTTTGATCGGTCATTGATTTTCATCTAACAATAATGTTTTTATTAAAAAAGCATATATTTCCTGGCTTTTCTTTTTCCAGTTGTCACAAATTTTAGAAGCTTCCTCCTCTGTTGAAACATTTAAGCTGATCTCAACAATTTTGCTACCTTGTTCTCTTACAAAACAACGGGTTAAAAATTCATTTTTTTTATCTTCATAATAGTCAGCAAGAATAGAGACCTCTTGCCGTAGATGATATTTATTCTCCTTTAAATAAGAATTAATGTCAGATTTAATTCCTTCTGCAATATCAGCTTCAAAAAAATGAAGTGTTTCCCGGCCAGCATCTGTAATTTTAAAATAAGAGCTATTGCGGATTGTTTCAGAAATAATTAACTCAGCATCTTTAATTTCAGAAATTGCCTGCTGCAAAGTAAAATAATTTGTGTATTCCCTATCCAAAATAAAATTCGTTATCTGAGCATTGGTAAGTGGAAAATCCACTTTATTTAAAATATAAAGAATAATTAATTTATATAGTGTCAGTGAATCAGATTGCAAATCGTTTCATCCTTTCTAAGGTTGAGAATACAAACGTCCCTGCCAGGTTTCACGAATTTTCATCTGCTGATGAATGGTATTTAGTACTTTGTGCTTGCGCTGGCTCCAAAGAGGTGCTAATAATAAATCCTTTGGTCCATCACCTGTCAGCCTGTGAATGACTATATTTTCTGGAAGCAGCTCTAAGGAACAAATTACTAAGTCAACGTACTCATCCATTGTCAGAATATGAAAATCGTCTATATGTTTTGCTAAGTCAGTACCCTTTAGTACATGTAAAAGCTGAAGTTTTATACCCTGTACAGGAAAGGAACCAATATATTGTATCGTTCTAAGCATGTCTTCTTTGGTCTCATTAGGAAGACCAAGAATCACATGAACTATCGTATCGATTTTTCGTTGAGAAAGCTTTAAAACAGCTTCTTCAAAAACAGACCGAGGATAACCGCGGCGTATAAATGCAGCAGTTATCTCATGTGAAGTCTGTAGACCTAGTTCTACCCAGACAGGCTTTATTCTATTAAGTTCCTCTAAGAGAACTAAAACCTCGTCCTCAAGACAGTCAGGGCGAGTAGAAATAGAGAGTCCTACAATAAATGGATACATAATAGCTTCCATAAAAACTTGTCGCAGGTAGGAAATGGGTGCGTAGGTATTGGTATAGGCCTGAAAATAAGCGATATATTTAGTTCCTGCGTATTTTCCGGTCTGAGAGGACTGGATTCTGCAAACAGCATGTTCAATCTGAGCAGATACAGAAACAGTGTCAGGGCCAGCAAAATCTCCAGAACCACCGCTGCTGCAAAAGATACAGCCGCCAGTTCCGACGGTTCCATCCCGGTTTGGGCAGCCCATATTACAATTTAATGAAATTTTATATATTTTCTCGCCGTATTTATGTTTTAAAAAGTAATCTAGTGAGTAATAGCGTTTTTCATCCCAAAAAATCATTTAATATGTTCCTTTACGGCCTGGCTTACTACATCAGCAACTCTTGGGTCAAATGCTTCTGGGAGAATGTTATTTTCACTAAGTTCGTTTTCTGGTACCAAACCTGCAATTGCAAGAGCAGCAGCAAGTTTCATGTCTTCAGTAATTTGTTTTGCTCGTCCCTCCAGTGCACCCTTGAAGATACCAGGAAAGGCAACCACATTATTTACCTGGTTTGGAAAATCAGAACGACCAGTACCAACAACCTTTGCACCAGCTGCTCTTGCTAATTCTGGCATGATTTCAGGAACAGGATTGGCCATTGCAAAAATAATGGCATCTTTGTTCATGGATTTTACCATATCTTCTGTCACAATACCTGGTGCAGATACACCGACAAATATATCAGCACCTGCTAATGCATCCTTTAATAAACCAGTTTTATTAGATAAATTTGTGACTTTCATCATATCCTCTTGCATCCAGTTAAGATTTGGTGTATCCTTGGAAAGGATACCAACTTTGTCACACATTGTAATGTTTTTAAAACCATAGGTTAAAAGTAGTTTTGTAATGGCAATTCCAGCAGAGCCTGCTCCATTAACAACCACCGAGCAGTCTTCCTTTGTTTTATTAACAACCTTAAGAGCGTTTATAGTACCAGCCAATACAACAATTGCAGTACCGTGTTGGTCATCATGGAAAACAGGGATGTCTAAAAGCTTCTTAAGTCGTTCTTCAACTTCAAAACATCTGGGAGCAGAAATATCTTCTAAGTTAATTCCGCCAAATGCTGGAGCTATGTTTACTATTGTTTTAATAATTTCTTCTGTATCTTGAGTATCAAGACAAATGGGAAATGCGTTAACACCGCCAAATTCTTTAAATAGGACGGCTTTGCCCTCCATAACAGGCATAGCAGCATATGGACCGATATTACCAAGTCCTAAAACGGCACTTCCATCAGAAATGACTGCTACAGTATTTGATTTTATCGTGTATTTAAAAGCAGCTTCTGGTTCATTTGCAATCACCTTACATGGCTCAGCAACACCTGGAGTATATGCTAAAGCTAAATCTTCACGAGATTTAACGGTACATTTTGGAACTGTTTCTAGTTTTCCGTTCCATTTTTCATGTAATGCAAGTGCTTTTTCGTTTATCATAGTAATCCTCCTGTGCTAGTATTTGGAATATTGTAATAGCTATGCTTAATAATAACACTACAATTTGTGTAAATCAAGAAAATTTGAAAGAGAGGCTTTTCAGTATGGAATTTGTAGTGTATAATTATGGTGTACATAATTGTATCTTTTTAACATCTTTGCTCTGAAACAAATCTGTCAATAGTATCCATAAAGAAGGAGTTAAATTTATGAGTAATAAATATGAAGGAATTTCTTTAGTAGAACTAAGAAAAATTGCTAAGGAAAATGGCTTGAAAAATGTAAGTATTATGAGAAAACAAGAATTAATAGACAAACTTCTGCTGTTAGATGAAGGACAACACAAGGAAACTTCGGAAACTATGCAGACTGTACAAAACGTTGAAAAGAAAGATAGCATACAAACAGAAAATACTATCATGTCAGAAGAGAAAGCTGATGGGCAAAAGCAAGACATGCCAAAAGATAAATTCAGGGTGACAGAAGCAAAGAGAGAAGATGTGAGAAGAGAGGTTGTCAAAAGAGAAGAACCAGTGAAAAGAGAAGAACTGGTCAAAAGGGAAGAACCGAAGAGAGATAATGTGAAAAGAACAGATGGTTTCCGAAGAGAAGAATTTAAAAAAGATGAATTTAGAAAAGAAGATAGCAGGCCATCTGGATTGCCAAGCGAGATTGAGCAGTTAGATAGCGGTGAAACAAAAGAAGGAATTTTAGAAGTTTTACCAGACGGATATGGATTTATACGCTGTGATAATTATCTGCCAGGTGAAAATGATGTGTATGTGTCTCCAGCACAAATCAGACGCTTTAATCTGAAAACAGGTGATATTGTGGTGGGAAATACAAGAATACGAAACCAAAATGAAAAATTCAGCGCTTTACTTTATGTGAAGTCAGTAAACGGTTTTCATCCTGGTGAAGCTCTCAGAAGAAAAAAGTTTGAAGATTTAACGCCGATTTATCCTAATCAAAGAATACATCTTGAATATGCAGGCGGTGGTGTGGGGCTTCGAATGGTAGATGTTATCAGCCCTATTGGAAAAGGACAAAGAGGGATGATTGTATCCCAGCCTAAGGCAGGTAAAACCACATTGCTGAAACAAATAGCAAAAGCGATTACAACGAATCATCCAGAGATGTATTTGATTATTTTACTAATAGATGAAAGACCAGAAGAAGTGACAGATATGAAGGAATCTATTGAAGGTAAAAATGTAGAGGTAATTTATTCTACGTTTGACGAACTTCCAGAGAATCATAAGCGTGTTTCTGAAATGGTAATTGAAAGAGCAAGACGTCTTGTAGAGCATCAGAAGGATGTGGTTATTCTGCTGGATAGTATAACAAGACTTGCAAGAGCATATAATCTGACAGTTCAGTCTAGTGGAAGAACGTTGTCAGGAGGTTTGGATCCAGCTGCCCTTCATATGCCGAAGAAGTTTTTTGGCGCTGCCCGGTGTATGCGTGAAGGTGGAAGCCTGACTGTGCTGGCAACAGCATTGGTAGACACAGGAAGCAGAATGGATGATGTAGTATTTGAGGAATTTAAGGGTACAGGAAATATGGAATTAGTTCTAGATCGTAATTTATCAGAGAGAAGAATTTTTCCTGCCATTGATTTGCCAAAATCCAGTACAAGGCGTGACGATTTGCTCTTGAACCAAAATGAACTGGAGGCTAATTATTTGATGCGAAAAGCATTAAATAGTATGAAATCTGATGATGCGGTTGAAAAAATTATAGATTTGTTTGTGAAAACAAAGAATAATAATGAATTTATTGATATGGTGAAAAAAATTAAATTGATATAGAAAAAGGGTGTTGCATATAAATTTCTCCTATGCTATAATTAAAAAGCTATTTATATGATACAAGAGAAATCATATGATATGATCGGTTGGAACCGATAAATATAAGAAGAGGTGAAAGTATGAGAGAAGGAATCCATCCTAATTATTATCAAGCAAAGGTTATTTGTAACTGTGGAAATGAATACGTTACAGGTTCAACGAAAGAAGATATTCACGTAGAAATTTGTTCTAAGTGCCATCCTTTCTATACAGGTCAACAAAAAGCTGCTGCTGCGCGTGGAGCTATTGATAAATTTAATCGTAGATATGGAATTAAGCAGGATAATTAGTCGAATTAAATGTAGGTTGAGGTTAATAAATCTCAACCTATTTTTATGTAATAGGAAATTGCTCCGCATATCCTATTACATAAAAAAGCACCCTAAAAAACAGGGTGCAGGATGCTGCGCACTTGTGGGCAAGGAATATTGTGGCTAAAGGACAGCCACACCCACAAGGCGCGGCAAAGTGTGTGTTCCTTATAGTTGATTGAAATCGCGAGAGTGTGTGGAACACACACTTTGTTCTGTTGCGAAGAATAAAAGGATGCGATATAATTAAGATATTATTGTAATGTAAGGCTAAGTTTGGTAAGATAAAGATAATCTGACAATAGAAGTTAAGAAAGTGGTGAGGAAATGAAACCGTCTGGCATTGGGGGACAAGCAGTAATTGAAGGCGTTATGATGAAAAATAAGGATGAATATGCCGTTGCTATCCGAAAACCAAATAACGAAATAGTAGTAGAGAAGAATCAGTATGTTAGTGCCACAAAGAAGTATAAATTTCTTGGAATGCCTATTTTAAGGGGCGTTGTGGCATTTATTGAGTCAATGGCAGTAGGGATGAAAACGTTGACAGTGTCAGCAGGCTATTTTGAAGAAGAGGAAGTAAAAGAAAGTAAGCTGGACAAAGCACTGGGGAAAGTGTTTAAGGAGAAAGCGGAAGCTGTTATAATGGGAATTACCATAGTAATCGCTATTTGCTTTGCAGTGGGGTTGTTTATGATTCTTCCATTTTTTATAGCCAGCATTTTAGAAAAGCAGATTCAGTCAGAATTACTTCTGGCAGTAGTAGAAGGAATTATGAGGCTCACAATCTTTATTGCATATATTGTAATAATATCCAGAATGAATGACATAAAAAGAGTGTTTATGTATCATGGAGCAGAGCATAAAACAATAAACTGTCTGGAACAGGGCTACGAGCTGACTGTTAAAAACGTAAGAAAACAATCTAAACAGCATAAGCGTTGTGGAACTAGCTTTTTACTATATGTTATGTTTTTTAGCATTATATTTTTTACGTGTATTCAAGTAGAGCAGATGTGGCTGAGGTTTTTAATGCGTATTATATTAGTTCCAGTAATTGCAGGCGTATCATATGAATTTATACGGCTGGCAGGAAAGAACGAGTCGAAGTTTATGACTGTTTTGAGTAAGCCAGGATTATGGCTGCAAAATCTTACTACAAGAGAACCAGATGATTCTATGATTGAAGTGGCCATAGCATCAGTTGAGGGTGTATTTGATTGGAAAAGTTTTTTGGAAAAGGAATTTCCTAAGACAAAAAGCAATAAGAAAATAAGTCATGGTAAGAAAAAAGCAGCTGATAAAAAAAATGAAAAAAGTGATCTTGAAGCAGAAAAGAAGGCAGTGTTAAAAGCAGGCTACATGGAACCAAAACCAGATGAGATTGAAGAGGAAGAAGACGAAATTCTGATGGCACTGGATCGCTTTTTTGATGCTGAAAAGCAAGAATAGAAAGAATTATGAAGTATGAAAATTTATGAAGAGATTTTGAAGGAAGGTACAGACTGTCTGACAGATGCAGGAATTGAAGAGGCAGCACTAGATGCCTGGTACCTGTTTTCTTATTGTACAAAAATGAACCGGGTTACCTATTTGCTTAATTGTAAAAAAGAGGCAGAAGAGGTACACTATAAAGAGTTTCAGAAGTGTGTAAGAAAAAGAGCGGAAAGAATTCCACTGCAATATATCATAGGTACCCAGGAATTTATGGGACTTGTGTTTCAAGTGAATGAGCAAGTGCTGATTCCAAGACAGGATACAGAAGTTTTGGTGGAAGAGGTTTTAAAACATTGCCGTGGAAAGCATGTTTTGGACATGTGCACAGGATCGGGATGCATTATTATTAGCCTGAAGAAAATGGGTGATATTGGAAACGCTGTAGGAGTAGATATTTCTCCAGGTGCACTTGAGACAGCAAAAAAAAATGCAGAGCAAAATCAGGTTTCTGTTACATTTATAATAAGTGATTTGTTTCAGGCGGTTGATGAAAAATTTGACTTGATTGTGGCTAATCCGCCCTATATAGAGACAGATGTGATATCCACATTAATGCCAGAGGTAAAGGAACATGAACCTTTGTTGGCACTTGACGGAAAGGAAGATGGGTTATATTATTATAGAAGGATAGCCAAGGAAGCACCAGGCTATCTGAAGCAGGGCGGCATGATATTTTTTGAAATTGGTTATAATCAAGGCAGGGCTGTTAAAAATATATTGGAAGAGTCTGGATTTGAAAGGGTTTCGGTCATTGGGGATTTAGCTTCCTTAGACAGGGTTGTTTTTGGTTTTTTGAGATAAATGAAATAAGAGGAGAATTAGCATGTTTGATAAATTAGAGGATATTGTTCAAAGACATCAGGAAATTTTGAATGAATTAAATGAACCTACAGTAGTTAACGATCAGGAGCGATTTCGCAGATTAATGAAGGAACAGACCGATTTAAGCCCTATTGTAGAAAAATATCTGGAGTACAAAGCGGCAAAAGATGGAATTGAAGAAAGCCTGGTAATGCTGAATGAGGAAAGTGACGAGGAATTAAGGGAACTGGCGAAGGAAGAACTTGCAGAATGTAAGGAAAAAGTAGTTACCTTAGAACAGGAAATTAAAATATTGCTGCTTCCGAAGGATCCCAATGATGAAAAAAATGTTATTGTTGAAATACGTGGTGGAGCAGGAGGAGATGAAGCTGCCTTATTTGCAGCTGAGCTGTTCCGAATGTATTCCATGTATGCAGAAGGCAACCGTTGGAAGGTTGATATGATGAATTTAAATGAAAATGGAATTGGTGGTTTTAAAGAAGTTATTTTTATGATCAATGGAGCAGGGGCTTACTCTAAGCTGAAGTATGAAAGTGGTGTACATCGTGTACAGCGTATTCCAGTTACGGAATCAGGCGGCAGGATTCATACTTCAACAGCAACTGTGGCTATTATGCCAGAGGCAGAAGAGGTAGATGTACAGCTGGACATGAATGATTGTAAATTCGATGTTTTCCGTGCTTCTGGAAATGGAGGACAGTGTGTCAATACAACTGATTCAGCGGTACGATTGACTCATATTCCAACCGGAATCGTAATTTCATGCCAGGACGAAAAGTCACAGCTTAAGAATAAAGATAAGGCACTTAAAGTATTGCGCTCCAGATTATATGAAATGGAACAACAGAAGGCACACGATGCAGAGGCAGAGGCAAGACGGAGTCAGGTTGGTACAGGGGATCGCTCTGAAAAAATAAGAACGTACAACTTCCCACAAGGGCGCGTAACGGATCATAGAATCAAGTTTACTTCCCACAGACTGGAAGAAGTTCTGAATGGCGATTTATCAGAAATAATTGACAACTTAACTGCCGCAGACCAAGCAGCTAAGCTGAGCAAAATGCAAGAAGCATAGTATTGGTTGGGAGGAGAAAAAAGTGTTTCGGGTGAAAAAAAGTATTTTTACGACAACGCAAACCATTGCAATTGGTTTTTTTGTTGCAATTTTGGCAGGAACCATTTTGCTGATGCTGCCTATTTCATCTAATAGTGGGCAGGGAACCAATTTGGTTGATGCTATGTTTACAACAACAACTGCTATTTGTGTGACGGGATTAACAACAGTTGTAACCGCAGACCATTGGAGTGTGTTTGGAAAAATAATTATTGCTATATTAATGGAGTTTGGTGGTCTTGGTGTAGTAACCTTTACTACGTCCATGTTTCTCATAATGGGGAAAAGAATTACTTTAAAGGATCGTTTATTAATTCAGGATGCGTATAATCTGGATACCTTAAGAGGCTTGGTTAAGCTCACCATGCGGGTTATGAAAGGAACAGTTATTGTACAGTTAGCAGGAGCCCTTTTATATTCCTTTCAGTTTATTCCAGAGCACGGACTTATAAAAGGAATTGCTGTATCTGTTTTTACTTCAATTTCTGCTTTTTGTAATGCCGGAATTGATTTGGTGGGACCATCCAGTTTTGTACCATACTGTCGGAATGTTTTGATTAATGTAGTAACGATGGCATTGATTGTAATAGGTGGTATAGGGTTCCCAGTTTGGTGGGATGTAATACGGATATTCAAGATGAAAGAGAAGGATAAAATAGGAATCAGAGGAATACTCCGGAAGTTTCAACTACACTCAAAACTGGCATTGTGTATTACAGCAATTCTTATTTTAACTGGTACTGTATTTATTTTAATTTTTGAATGGAATAATCCTAATACAATTGGAAGGTTTCCTTGGTGGGAAAAGGGAATGGCAGCAATGTTCCAGTCTGTAACAACCAGGACAGCAGGATTTCTAACAATTCCGCAAGAAAACTTTACAAACTCCAGTAACCTGCTATTTATGCTTTTAATGTTTGTAGGTGGTTCACCGTCTGGTACTGCTGGTGGTGTAAAGACAGTAACCGTTGGTATTTTACTCCTTACTGCAATGAGCATTATAAGGGGAAAGGAAGATACAGAGATTTTTCACCGCAAAATACGTGCAGAATATATACGTAAAGCGCTTGCTGTAGTTATAATTTTTATTGGATGGCTTATGCTTTCCACTATGCTCTTGTTAATTGTCGAAAAGGCTGATTTCTTAGATACTCTTTTTGAAGCAACTTCTGCAATTGCAACGGTTGGATTGACCAGAGGGTTAACGGGAAGGCTGTCAACGCTAGGTAAGCTTATTATTATAGCTACCATGTATATAGGAAGGGTTGGTCCTATTACTATGATGTTGACATTTAATGTGAAGAAGTCAAAACCTAAGATGGTTAGACTGCCAGAGGAAAGAATTATAGTTGGCTAATTTTGGAAGAGAGAAGGATAATGATGAGTAAGAAAGAATTTGTTGTATTTGGACTTGGAAGATTTGGTAGAAGCGTAGCAGTTACTTTAGCGGAAAGCGGCTGTGAGGTGCTGGTAGTAGATGATACACAGGAAAAAATTCAAGAAATGGCAGACATTGTGACTTATGCAGTAAAAGCAGATGTTACAGACAGTGAGACAATGGAGAGTCTGGGAATTAGTAATTTTGATGGGGCAGTTGTTGCCATTGGACAGAATTTAGAAGCAAGCGTTATGGTAACAATTCTGGCAAAGGAGTTAGGGATTCCATACGTTTTGGCTAAAGCACAAAATGAACTACATGCTAAAATATTAAAGAAGGTTGGCGCGGATGCAGTTGTTTTTCCAGAGAAGGAGACAGGAGTACGCATTGCACATAATTTGGTAATGGGTAACTTTTTTAACGCGGTAGAGCTTTCTTCTACATTTAGCCTAATGGAAATAGATGCATTAGAGGAATGGGATGGTCACAACCTAATGGAATTAAATATACGTGCTAAGTATAAAATTAATGTAATAGGTGTGAAAAAAGGGAATACTTTAGATATTAATCCGTCAGCAGAAAAAGTGATTTCTAAAAATGATACATTAGTAGTAATTGGTGAAAATGAAGTACTGAACCGTTTTAAGAGTAAAATGGAAAAGTAATTGGAGTTAAGTATGATAAGCAGTGCAAATAATGCTCAAATTAAAAATATTAATAAGTTATTGAAAAGCGCAAAGGAAAGACGAGAAACAGGCAGTTTTGTGGTGGAAGGCATAAAAATGTTTGAGGAAGCCAGGAAACTGGGACTAATCAGAAAGGCATTTTTTTCAGATGAGCTGCATGAGGAATGGAAAATAGTCAATAAAGAAGCACTGAACGAACTGGACTATGAGGTAGTGACAGACAAAGTATTTCGGGAGATAGCCGATACCGTAACCCCTCAGGGTGTTATGGGGGTTTGTTCTGTAAAATCCTGTACCATAGAAGAGTTTATTAGCAAACCTGCATGTAGACTGCTTTTTCTAGAGGATATAAGAGATCCAGGGAATTTTGGTACGATGATTCGAACCGCAGAGGGAACTGGTGTAACAGGAATTGTTTTAAGTAAGGAATCTGTAGATATATATAATCCGAAGGTGGTTCGATCCACGATGGGTTCTATTTTCCGGGTTCCCCATGTCTACGTAGATGATTTTCCAGGAACAATCAGGAAAGCCCAGTTAGAAGGAGTTATTTTTTATGCCACTCATTTAAATGGAAATCAAGAGTATGATAACGTGGACTATGCAAAAAAAGCTGCTTTTATAGTAGGGAATGAAGCGAGAGGTATTTCAGATGCCGTCGCAGAAAAAGCCGATCAGCTGATTCGGATTCCTATGTGTGGACAGGTGGAATCTCTGAACGCAGCAGTAGCAGCCGCCGTTATGCTTTACGAGGTATATCGGCAAGAAAGAAGAGAAAATTGATTAGTAAAGAATATTGTGGCTAAAGACAGCCACAGCAAAAGGCGCGGCAAAGTGTGTGTTCCGTATAGTTGATTAGAACCGCGGGAGTATGTGGAACACACACTTTTTATAAAACAAAACCGACTGACTGGTCAGTCTGTATAATAAGGAGGAGAAATATGTTATCAAAGTTTAGTGTAAAAAAGCCATATACTGTAGTTGTTACTGTTGTATTAATACTAATTCTAGGATTTGTATCGTTTACAGAAATGACAACAGATTTACTTCCTAGCATTGATTTACCTTATGTAGTGGTGGTGACAAGCTACATTGGTGCAAGTCCTGAGGAAATTGAAGAAGTAGTGACAAAGCCAATTGAGCAGTCTATGGCTACTGTAAGCAATATCAAGGAAATTTCATCTACCTCCAGCGAAAACGTGTCTATGGTAATGCTGGAGTTTACGGATGGAACGAATATGGATTCGGTTTCACTGGATGTCAGGGAAAAGCTGGATCTGATAGAAGGCTACTGGAGTGATTCTGTGGGAGCACCTATGATTATTAAAATCAATCCCAATATGATGCCTGTCATGGTTACGGCAATTGATGGTGAAAACATGACACCAGAGGAAGTGACCCAGTACACAGAGGATAAAATTATTCCTCAACTAGAGGCATTGGCAGGTGTAGCAAGTGTGACACCAATGGGAATGTATGAAAAGCAGTTAAATGTTGTGATTAATCAAGATAAAATTGATAGTATTAATGAAAAACTGAAAGACCATGTGGAAGAACAGTTAGAGGACGGAAAAGATAAGCTGGACGATGCTAAAGTGGAAATTTCAGAAGGAAAACAAGAACTGAATCAGAAAAAAGCAGAATTTGAAGAAGGAATGATACAGGGTGAACAAGGAATAACAGATGCCCGCCTGGAGTTATTAAAAAAGGAAATAGAGCTTGCTAAGAGTGAAGAAGAATTACAAGCAAAGGAAGACGAGCTGCTTGCATCTGAAAAAGAGTTAAATGAGCAGGAAAAAACTTTGCTGGAAGGAGAAAAAACGCTGTTAGCAAATGAAAAGGAAGCGAATGATTCCTTAGATGTGATTAAGGAACAGGAATTAGTACTAACAGAAACAATTGAGCAATTAACTACAACCAAATCAAATTTAGAACAAACAATTAAGGATACAGAAAATAGTACACAATTAACGATAGAAGAAAAAGAAACGGCACTACTTACCTTAAACAGCCAGTTAGCAGAAGTGAGCACTGGGTTGGAAAATGCCCTTGCTTCTCAGACAACAATGCAAGAGTCAAAAGCACAGCTGGAGTCTGGTCTTAAAGAAATTGCAACAAAAAAAGAAGAAATTGCAACAGGAAAGACGGCCATTGCATCAGGAAAGGTTAAAATTGCAGAGGGAAAAGCAGCATTGGCTTCTGCGAAACAGCAGATGAGCGCTGGAAAGGAGCAATTAGAAGAGGGCAAGACTCAAATTGATGAGAAAGAAAAAGAGTTGGCAAAAACAAAAAGTACGGTTTCTTCAGAGTTGAATTCAGCTGAAAGTGAATTAAAAGCTGGGGAGAAGGAATTAACGAATCAATTAGATCAATTTGATGATACTAAGGAAGATGCATTATCTCAGGCAACAATAGAGGACAAAATTACTACGGATATGATTCAGCAGATTTTGAAGGCGCAAAATTTTTCAATGCCAGCAGGATATGTAACAGAAGATGGAACCGATTATATGGTACGGGTTGGAAATAAAATTGAAGATGAAGAGGAAATGAAAAACCTGATACTGTTTGATTTAGATATAGAAGATATGGAACCAGTTACGTTGCAGGATGTAGCAGATGTTTTCTGGTCAGATAATTTGGAAAATATTTATGCTAAAGTCAATGATAATAATGGTATCATTCTTTCTATGCAAAAGCAGACGACGTATTCAACAGCAGAAGTGGCAAATAGAATTAATGTAAAGTTTACAGATATAATGAATGAAAATGAAAATATTCATGTAAATAACTTAATGGATCAGGGGATGTATATTGACTTAGTAGTAAATTCAGTTTTAAATAATTTAATTATGGGAGGTATCTTAGCTGTTATTATTTTGCTTCTATTTTTAAGAGATTTAAAGCCGACTTTTATCATTGCCTGCTCTATACCAATTAGTGTGGTTTTTGCCATTGTACTAATGTATTTTTCAGGAGTAACATTAAATATTATTTCCCTATCAGGACTTGCAGTTGGGGTGGGAATGTTAGTGGATAACTCGGTAGTAGTTATTGAAAATATTTACCGTTTAAGGAGTAAAGGAATTTCCGCAGCCAAGGCGGCGGTGAATGGGGCAGCCCAGGTTGGAGGAGCCATTATTGCATCTACGTTGACAACGGTTTGTGTATTCCTTCCTATAGTTTTTGTAAAAGGAATTACAAGAGAATTGTTTACGGATATGGCATTAACAATTGGCTATTCACTATTAGCAAGCTTAATAGTAGCATTAACGTTAGTTCCTGCAATGTCATCCAGCTTATTGAAGAGTACAAAAGAAAAACAGCACAAGTTTTTTGAATTATTTGTAGGAGGATATGAAAGGCTTCTGAGAACTGCATTAAGATGGAAACCGATTGTATTGGTTGGTATTATAGGACTGTTAATAATTAGTATTTTTGGGGCAGTGAGTAATGGAACTGCATTTATGCCAGATATGGACAGTACGCAAATTACAGTAACAATGCAGATGCCAGAAGGTAGTAAAAAAGAAGATACCGTTAAGATGTCCGATGCGGTTATTGAAGAAATCAGAAAGATAAAGGAAGTGGATGTAGTAGGGGCAATGTTTTCATTGGGGCAGGCTTCCTCTTTAGGACTATCTTCGGTAAACGATGCATCCACAGATGCAGTGGATATGTATGTGATTCTGAAGGAAAATAAAAAGCGTACCAGCCAGGAAATTGCAAAGGAAATTGAAGAAAAATGTGCAGCTTTTGATTGTGAATTGACAGTAAGTGGTTCTTCCATGGACTTAAGTGTTTTAGGTGGTACTGGCATACAGATACAGATTAAGGGTCTGGAGCTAGACGAACTTCGTAGTATTGCAGAGGATGTGGCGGCAAAGCTGGCTACTATTAAAGGAACAGCAGATGTCAGCAGTGGATTAGAGGAGCCTGCGCCAGAACTTAGAATCGTGATTAACAAAGAAAAGGCAATGTTGAAAGGTTTGACAGTTGCACAGGCATATATGGAAATCCAGACAATGCTGGCAGATAGTGCGGAAGCAACGACCTTGAGTGTTGACGGAAACTCCTATTCTGTACTTGTAGATACGGATTTATCAAAAGAATTGGTTCGAGACGACATCCGTACCCATGAATTTGAAGTAACTGATGCTAAAGGAGAAAAGAAACTGGTAAAACTAAAGGATATTGCAGAAATTACGGATACTGTAGGATTTTCAGAAATTAACAGGGCTTCCCAGCAGAGGTATATTACAGTTTCTGCTGAAATAGCGGAAGGATATAATGTGGGGCTGGTTTCCAGAGAGGTTACAAAGGCATTTAAGGATTATAAAGTGCCATCAGGCTATGAAATAGAGTACAATGGTGAAAACGAAAATATTAATGATTCCCTGGGAGAACTGGGGAAAATGCTGTTGCTGGCAGTTGCTTTTATTTATTTAATAATGGTTGCCCAATTCCAGTCCTTAGGATCACCTTTTATTGTGTTATTTACTATTCCACTGGCATTTACAGGCGGATTCCTGGGCTTATGGATGACAGGAAATGAAATAAGTGTAATTGGTATGATTGGTTTCGTAATGCTTTCTGGTATTATTGTAAACAATGGTATTGTGTTAGTAGATTATACAAATCAGCTTAGACAAGAGGGGATTACAAAAAAAGAAGCTATTGTGGAAGCTTGTGTAACACGAATGCGTCCGGTACTAATGACAGCGCTTACTACAATTCTAGGTCTTTCTACAATGGCTGTGGGTGTAGGAATGGGCTCGGACATGATGCAGCCTATTGCAATTGTTACAATAGGGGGGCTGCTTTATGGAACAATAACAACATTGTTTGTAATTCCGGTGCTATATGATATCTTAAACAGAAAAGAGATGAAGGTTCTTCGTGAGCAGGATTTAGTATTATTGGAGGATGAAGATGAGTAAATCAGGTGAAATAGAAAATGCTCTGTATAATTTGCAGCAAAATTTACCTCCCAAAGTATTTATGATATTTGACGGTGTAATTGAAGTGTGTAATAAAAGACAGGATATAAAAAGTATTACCGTTGCAGAAATTGCCCAGGCCGCAGGAGTAGGAAAAGGAACGGTTTATGAGTATTTTGATACGAAAGAGGATCTTATCATTAAAGCGCTGACATATGATTTGATTGTAGGTCTGGAAAAATTACGTAAAGTAATTATAAATGGAGAATCTTTTCGCAATAAAATCGATTGTGGACTTAACTGGATTAAGGAAAACTTTGAAAAAAGATATGTACTGTTTCAGGCGGCATATCAGAACGGATACCGAAAAAAGGAACCCCAGGAGATTGGCAAATTATTTAAAATAGAGCTGGAAGGGCAGGTTTTAGAGTGTGGAGCGTATCAGGATATCATTGATAATGTAATGGAAGCAGGAATTGCAGAAAAGTTAATTCAAAAACCTGTAAATAAATTCATAAGTGACTCTGCTGTATTATATATTGTAATAAGCTATTCTAATTTTTTGCTCAATAAAGAAAAATATGCAGATACTACAGATGAAATGACAAAAAATTTTTTGTTTCATGCTTTTGTAAGAATATTAAATGAATAATTTGCTTGTAATAACTAATTATATGAAGTAAAATAAGGGTAGCATTTAAAAGATATGGGGTGATTATATGTATCTTTATATTTGGCTGATTGCACTAGCCGTCTTTATTATAGTTGAAATAGCAACACTTGGGCTGGCAACAGTGTGGTTTGCCTGTGGAGCATTGGCTGCAGTTGTTGTTACTCTTTTGGGAGGTAATATTTATGTACAGCTAATGGTGTTTATAGTTGTTTCCCTTGCTTCTCTGTTAACAGTAAGACCTTATGTAGCACGAAAGTTTAATTTAAAAAGGACAAAAACCAATGTAATGAGTCTGATAGGGCAGGATGCAAAGGTGACGGAGGATATAGACAATTTTGCTGAGAAGGGTGCCGCTATGATAAATGGGCTTGAATGGACAGCACGTTCTGAGACAAATCAGGTTATATCTACTGGAAGTAAGGTTGAGGTTGTTAAAGTAGAAGGTGTTAAATTAATTGTAAAAGTTAAAAAATAAATAAAGGAGGAAAAAATATGCCAGGAGCAGCATTAGTATCAGGTATTATTATTGCAGTAGTTATTTTACTTCTTATTACATCCTGTGTTAAGATTGTGCCACAGGCACACGCGTATATACTAGAGCGATTAGGAGGATATCAGGCAACTTGGGATGTGGGTATTCACTGGAAATGGCCTTTTGTAGACCGGGTATCTAAAAGGGTTTTATTGAAAGAGCAAGTAGTGGATTTTCCACCGCAGCCAGTTATTACAAAGGATAATGTAACCATGAGAATAGATACTGTTATTTATTTTCAAATTACGGATCCAAAGCTTTATACCTATGGGGTAGAGAATCCTATTATGGCAATTGAGAATCTGACAGCTACTACTTTAAGAAATATTATTGGTGACTTAGAGTTAGATGAAACATTAACATCCAGAGAGATTATTAATACAAAAATGAGAGTTTCTCTTGATACAGCAACAGATCCATGGGGAATTAAAGTGAACAGGGTTGAACTTAAAAATATTATTCCACCAGCTGCGATTCAAGATGCAATGGAGAAGCAGATGAAGGCAGAAAGAGAACGAAGAGAATCTATTTTGATTGCAGAAGGTGAGAAAAAGTCTACCGTATTGGTAGCAGAGGGTAAGAAACAATCCGCTATTTTGGAAGCAGAAGCAGAAAAAGAAGCAGCTATTCTTCGAGCAGAGGCAAAGAAAGAAGCCATGATTCGAGAGGCGGAGGGTGAAGCTGAGGCGATTTTAAAGGTTCAGCAGGCAAAAGCAGAGGGTATCCGTTATCTGAATGATGCTAATCCAGCCAAAGGTGTAATAGAATTAAAAGCTTTGGAGGCATTTGCAAAGGCAGCAGATGGAAAAGCAACCAAAATTATTATTCCTTCTGAAATTCAGGGGATGGTTGGTTTAGTTAAGTCACTTACTGAAGTTGGAAAGGATGACTAAGGTAAGCATAACTTGAGAATGCTTAGGTAAGGTACCTACTCTTAACGAAGTAGGTATCTTTTATGTTATAGATATTTAATAATATTTATTGGGCCTTATTTTTTAGTTTCACTTGACGAAATAATAAATTCAGAGTATTGTATAAATAGTATCATTATTGAATAAATATACAAGGAGTGGTATATATGAATTTAAAAGGCCGTAGTTTTTTAACCTTAAAGGATTTTACATCTGAAGAGATTGGGTATTTATTAGAGTTGGCAGCAGATTTAAAAGATAAGAAAAAGCATGGAATTACTGGAAACAGTTTAAAAGGGAAAAATATTGCATTAATTTTTGAAAAACCATCCACTAGAACGAGATGTTCTTTTACGGTTGGCTGTGTAGATGAAGGAGGATATCCAGAATATCTGGGAACCAACGATATACAATTAGGACATAAGGAAAGTGTTGAAGATACTGCGAGAGTTCTAGGAAGAATGTTTGACGGAATACAATTCAGAGGATTTAAGCAGGAGACAGTTGAGAAGCTTGCAAAATACAGTAAGGTTCCCGTGTGGAATGGTTTGACAGATGAGTATCATCCTACTCAGATTCTAGCAGATTTTCTAACTCTTAAGGAGCAGTTTGGAAAACTAGAAGGATTGAAATTAGTTTTTGTAGGAGATGGAAGAAATAACATGGCTAACAGTCTGATGATTGGTGCGTCCAAGCTGGGAATTGATTTTACAATCCTTGCTCCAGAGGCATTATGGCCATCAAATGAATTAGTTGCTCAATGTAAAGAGTATGCATTACAGTGGAATAGTAAAATAACAGTAACCAAGGATTTGCTTGCAGTAAAGGATGCAGATGCTATTTACACAGATGTCTGGTGCTCCATGGGAGAAGAAGACAAGGCAGCGGAGAGAATAGCAATGCTGAAGCCATACCAGGTAAATAAAGAGTTGTTTGAAATGACTGGTAAGGAAAGTACAGTTTTACTTCATTGTCTGCCAGCCGTAAAAGGGTATGAGGTTACAGAAGAGTTGTTTGAGAAGTTTGCAGATGTGATTTTTGACGAAGCTGAAAATCGGATGCATACAATTAAAGCGGTAATGGTAGCTACGTTAGGAAATTAAACTTTTGCTATGAGTAGTGTATCCCATGAAAAATCCGTGAACGGGAGTAATTTTGGAACTGGAAATCACCTATTTTGAAAGGAGAACTATATGTTACATGGCAGTGAAAAAAATTTAGAATTAATTAAGAAATATTCAGAACAGTGTATAACAAAATTTCATATTGATCCAGAACTTTATACGAAGTATGAGGTAAAGCGTGGACTTCGGGATATTAATGGAAAGGCTGTACTTGCAGGTCTTACAGATATTTCTGAGATACGTTCTTATACAATTGTAGATAGTGAAGTGGTTCCTTGCGAAGGAAAGCTCTTCTATCATGGAATTGATATAGAAGAAATTGTAGATGGATTTATAAAGGAAGATCGTTTTGGATTTGAAGAAACGTCGTATCTTCTGCTTTTCGGGAAATTACCAAATAAAGAAGAATTAGCAGTTTTTGAAGAATTATTGGCGGAATATCGGGAAGAGCTTCCTACCAGTTTTGTGCGTGATGTTATTATGAAAGCACCAAGTAAGGACATGATGAATACTTTGGCAAGAGGTGTGCTGACGCTTTATGCTTATGATGATGCCGCTGATGATACAAGTGTTGAAAATGTACTGAACCAGTGTCTGCATTTGATTGCATTATTTCCATTATTATCAGTATATGGTTATCAAGCGTATAGTCATTATCACGATGGAAATAGTTTGTTTATTCATGCTCCAATGAAGGAGTATTCCACTGCGGAGAATATTCTTCATATGCTGCGTCCTGACAGCAGCTTTACACCGCTGGAGGCAAAGATTCTTGATTTAGCTCTTGTTTTACACGCGGAGCATGGAGGTGGTAATAATTCAACCTTTACCACTCATGTGGTATCTTCGTCAGGGACAGATACGTATTCCGTTGTAGCAGCATCTCTTGGTTCCTTAAAAGGACCAAAGCATGGTGGTGCTAATATCAAAGTTGTTAAGATGTTTGAAGATATGAAGACTACAATAAAAAACTGGGAAGATGAAGATGAGGTAAAACAATACCTGTCCGATTTGTTAAATAAAAAGGCTTTTGATCATGCAGGGTTAATCTATGGCATGGGTCATGCAGTATACTCTATTTCCGATCCAAGAGCAAATGTTTTTAAAAAGTTTGTGGAAACTCTATCAAAGGAAAAAGGAATGGATCAGGAATTTGGACTTTATTCTATGGTAGAAAGACTGGCACCAGAGGTCATTGCCAAGGAACGTAAGATTTATAAGGGTGTTAGTGCAAATGTAGACTTTTATAGTGGATTTGTATATAATATGCTTGGTCTTCCAACAGAATTATTTACTCCGATTTTTGCAATTGCAAGAATTTCTGGATGGTCTGCCCATAGATTAGAGGAATTAATCAATGCAGGTAAAATAATCAGACCAGGATATAAGAGTGTAGCAAAGCATAAGAGTTATACAGGATTAGATGAAAGATAGATTCTATTTTATGTGGAAAGGCTATGTAAAGACGTATGAAAGAAAAAATTCTAAAGATGTTAACCAACACACAGGAATCAGTATCAGGACAACAGTTGTCTGACAGCCTGGGAGTTTCGAGAACTGCTGTCTGGAAGGTAATCAATCAGCTAAAGGCAGAGGGATATCAGATAGAGGCAGTTCCTAACAGAGGCTATAAAATTATAGAGTATCCGGATTTGATTACAGCTGAGGCTGTGAAATCATTACTTCAGACAAAAATATTTGGAAAAGAAGTACGTTTTTATGATGAAATAGATTCAA
This sequence comes from Anaeromicropila populeti, assembly GCF_900112775.1. Classification (GTDB taxonomy): domain Bacteria; phylum Bacillota; class Clostridia; order Lachnospirales; family Lachnospiraceae; genus Anaeromicropila_A; species Anaeromicropila_A populeti. The sequence continues at coordinate 158,723 of NZ_FOYZ01000007.1, read as the reverse complement.
CTAACATGGAAGCAAGACGCCATGCTGAAGCTCATGAGAGCCACGGCATGGTTATTCTTGCTGAGCAGCAAAATGCGGGAAAAGGAAGGCGTGGAAGGAATTGGGTTTCTCCTAAAGGAACAGGAATTTGGATGTCATTAATTTTAAAGCCGGAATTTGCTCCTGAGAAGGCATCCATGCTGACTCTGCTTGGTGCATTAGCTGGAGCAGAGGCAATTAAAGATTGTACAGGCTTAGACTGTAGGATTAAGTGGCCCAATGATTTAGTCGTGAATGGAAAAAAAGTATGTGGGATACTAACAGAAATGAGTTCTGAGATTGATTACATTCACTATGTTATAATCGGAATGGGGATTAATGTAAATGCAGATTTTTTTCCAGATGATATTTGTCATGTGGCAACTTCGTTAAAGCTTGAAGGCAAGCAAAATTATATGAGAAACCAGATTGCTGCAAAGATATTATTCTATTTGGAAAAACACTATGAAAAATTTTGTAATTATGGGGATTTGAGGGATTTTGTAAAAGAATACAATTTATTATTGATCAATAGAGGAAAAGAAGTTAAAATAATAGACAGCAATCATACATTTACTGGGGAAGCACTGGGAATTGATTCTGAAGGAAGGCTTTTGGTAAAGGATGCAGCAGGTCAGATTACAGAAGTGATGTCAGGCGAAGTGTCCGTAAGAGGATTATATGGATATGTGTAGGAAAGGGAACCAGCTATGAGTGATAACAGTAAGATATTATGTGCATCCAGCGCATATGAAGAGAAATTCTATTTAAATGAAGCATATGCAGGGCTGCCTGCCGCTATACAGGAAGAATTGAAAATAATGTGTGTTATGTTTACTTCAGATGTTGGTGGGATTTTAACCATGGAATTTGACGCGGAGGGAACACTAATCTTGTCTGTTACAGCAGATGAAGGTGACTTGTTATATGATGAAATTGGAAGTGGGTTAAAGATAAAGGAACTTCAGCGGACAAAGAGTGAATTTTTTGAAGCCCTTGAACTTTACTATAAAGCATTTATTTTGAAACAAGATATTACAGAAGTCCATAGAGAGGAGAAATAATATGGTTAGACATGTGGTTTTGTTTGAGTTTATGAAAGAAAGTGAAGGCAAATCTGCTATTGAAAACGCAGTAAAGGCAAAGGACAAGTTATTAGCACTGAAGGATAAGATTGATTGTCTGAAACGTATGGAAGTAGGGATTAATGACGGAGAGGCAGATGCTACAAATTATACGTTATGCTTGGTGTGTGACTTTGAAACCATAGATGATTTGCAGGTATATCAGAATCATCCGGAACACTTGGAGGTTGCAGCTTTTATAGCTAAGGTTAAGTTAAGCAGAGCCTGTGTAGATTATGAAGTGAATGAATAAATATAAGATATGGAATCAGGATAAGAAATAAGTAGAGGATGAAATGGTATGATACTTACTATTGACATAGGGAATACAAATATTACGTTTGGAATGTTTGAAGGCGAGAACCTGATTGGAACATTCCGTATGACAACAGATATACCCAGAACATCAGATGAATATGGAATTTTCATATGCGAAGCTTTAAAAGTAAAAGGATTAACATCAAAGGTTGAAGGAGTTGTTATTTCCAGCGTAGTTCCCAATATTATGTATTCCTTTGAAAGTGGGATAAAAAAATATTTAGGCGTAAACCCAGTAAAGGTTGGGGTTGGAACAAAGACAGGACTTCGAATTGTTACAGCACATCCTTCTGAAATAGGAGCAGACAGAATTGTGGATGCAGTTGCTGCGTATGAGATATATGGCGGACCAATTTTAGTGATTGATTATGGAACGGCAACCACCTACGATATTATTTCAGCAGATGGTGCGTTTTTGGCGGGTGTGACCAGTCCAGGAATTAAAATATCAGCCAATGCTCTTTGGAGAGAGACGGCAAAGCTTCCAGAGATTGAAATCAAGAAGCCAGAGTCCATTTTGGCTAAGGAGACTATAACAAGTATGCAGGCTGGATTAGTATATGGTTATATTGGACAGACAGAATATATTATCCGTAAGGTGAAAGAAGAGCTTGGACTGGAATATATGAAAGTAGTTGCTACAGGTGGTTTGGGTAAAATTATTGCAGATGAAACAGATGCAATTGAGATTTATGACCCAGATTTAACATTACATGGACTAAAAATAATTTATGATAAAAATAAAAGGTAATGACAATGAGTTTTAAGATTGGAAATGTGAATATTAATGGAACTTTAGTTCTTGGACCAATGGCAGGAGTAACAGACCTGCCATATCGTTTGTTATGCAAAGAAATGGGTGCTGACTTAATTTACACGGAGATGGTCAGTGCAAAAGGGATTTACTATAATAATAAAAATACTGGATTGCTGTTAGAGGTAGAGGAAAAGGAAAGACCTGTTGCATTGCAGTTTTTTGGAGCAGATCCAGATATAATGGGATCTATGGCGGCAAAAATAGAAGAACGTAATTTTGATATACTAGATATTAATATGGGCTGTCCAGTTCCTAAGGTTGTGAACAATGGAGAAGGTTCTGCACTTTTGAAAAACCACCAACTGGCTGGAAAGATTGTTTCTTCTGTCACCAAAGCCATTGAAAAGCCTGTTACCGTAAAAATACGAATTGGATTTGGAGAAAAGGACTGTAAAATTGTGGATTTGGCAAAGCGTCTAGAGGATAGCGGAGCGAAAGCAATTGGGGTGCATGGACGTACCAGGGAACAATACTATAGCGGAAAAGCGGACTGGGACAGTATTGCTGCGGTAAAAGAGGCGGTGTCAGTACCTGTGATTGGAAATGGAGATGTGGTGACTCCGGAGGATGCAAAGGCAATGCTAGAGCATACAGGATGTGACGGAGTTATGATTGCACGAGGAGCAAGGGGAAATCCGTGGATTTTTCAGCAAATAAAGCATTACTTTAAAACAGGAGAGCATCTGCAAAGACCGGATGGGAAGCAAGTGGTAGATATGATTTTGCGCCACGGGAAGTTGCAAGCAGAATTCAAAGGGGAATATGTAGGAATCAGAGAAATGCGTAAGCATGTGGCATGGTATACATCAGGATATAAAAATTCGGCAAAACTAAGAAGTAAAGTGAATGAGATTGAGACTTATGAGGATTTACAAGTGCTTATGAAAGCATTTTTGGATATGCAGATGGAATGGGATTAAGAAGTAAAAATGGATGTGTTATAAAGAGTGTAATGGAGGAAATGATAATGGAAGAAAGAAACCTGTTAGTTGGACAGTCTGGAGGACCTACGGTAGCAATAAATTCCAGTCTGGCAGGGGTAATTAGTTGTGCATTAAAAAGGGATGAAATTCATAAGATCTATGGGGCAAGAAACGGAATTAGCGGTTTACTTAAGGAAGAACTGGTTGAGCTTTCCCAGGTTTTTAAGGGAGAAGAAGGACTAGATCAGTTGAAGTATACACCGTCTATGTATTTGGGATCATGTCGTCATAAATTGAAACCATTTGATCAGGATCAGGAGACCTATCACAAAATTTTTCAGCTTTTTTTAAAGTATAATATTAAGTATTTTCTTTATATTGGTGGGAATGATAGTATGGATACGGTTGATAAGTTGTCCTGCTATGCAGAAAGCCAGAACTATGATATTAAAATTATGGGAATTCCAAAAACCATTGATAATGACTTAATGGAAATTGATCATACACCAGGGTTTGGATCAGCTGCTAAGTTTATTGCAACTTCAATTTTAGAGATGGCACATGATACCTCTATTTATAATATGGAAAGTGTGCTAATTGTTGAAATAATGGGACGTAATGCAGGCTGGCTGACTGCTGCCAGTGTGCTTGCAAGAACCACCTACAGCAGTGCACCTCACCTGATATATTTGCCAGAGTATTCATTTTCTACTGCTAGATTTGTGCAGGATGTGAAAGAACAGCTAAAGCAGAGGAAACAGGTAATTGTTGCAGTATCAGAGGGGATTAAAGATAAGGAGGGGATTTATATATCATCCCGCTCTATGGATCAGGATCAATTTGGCCATGTGATGCTTAGTGGGACAGGAAAATATTTGGAAAACCTAATTAAGGATACAATTGGATGCAAGGTGCGTTCCATTGAATTAAATGTATTACAGCGCTGTGCAAGTCATTTATCTTCAGAGACAGATCTTTCAGAAGCATTTCTACTAGGTGAAAAGGGTGTTTCCTTTGTTTTGGAAGGGAAAAACAGTCAGATGGTGACGATGAAAAGAGTTTCAAGTCAGCCATATGCCATCGAAATTGATACGGTGGCAGTGAATCAGGTTGCAAATTTTGAGCGAAAAATTCCGTTGAAATGGATTTCAGAAGATGGAAATAATGTGACAGAGGAAATGAGAGAATATTTAATGCCATTAATTGTTGGAGAAACAAAAATACCGTATTTAAATGGAATCCCACAATATATTTTTTGTAAGGAAAAATCAGAAATATAAAATAAAAGATTTAGTCGAAATATACAAAATCATTGTGTTATACTATATGACCTTATTCAAATGTAACAAAATTTAAGTTTTATGTATTTTTTATTTGCTTTTTTTAATAAAACAAGGTAATATACTTAACAGAAAGACAAATGTTCGCGAGAGAAAAACACATAAATATATTTGTTTGTAAACTGTTTATGGTTGACCGGAACGCAAAATTTTATGAGAAAGAGGTAGAATGATGAGTGACAAGTTAAGAGTTGGTATTTTAGGTGCAACTGGTATGGTAGGACAGCGTTTTATAGCGCTACTTGAGAATCACCCATGGTTTGAAGTTGTGACTCTTGCTGCAAGTCCAAGAAGTGCAGGAAAGACTTATGAAGAAGCGGTGGGAGACCGTTGGAAGATGACAACACCTATGCCAGAAGCGGTTAAAAAGATGGTTGTAAAAAATGTGAATGAAGTAGAAGCTGTTTGTGAAACAGTTGATTTTGTTTTTAGTGCAGTAGATATGACAAAGGATGAGATTAAGGCAATTGAAGAGGCTTATGCAAAAGCAGAAACACCTGTTGTTTCAAATAACAGTGCTCATAGATGGACACCAGACGTTCCAATGATTATACCAGAGGTAAATCCACAGCACAATGAGGTTATTCCTTATCAGAAGAAGCGTCTTGGAACAACAAGAGGATTTATTGCAGTAAAGCCTAATTGTTCTATTCAAAGTTATACACCAGCATTGGATGCATTAAAGGAATATGGTCCAAAGGTTGTGGTAGCAACAACTTATCAGGCAATTTCAGGAGCTGGAAAGAATTTTAAGGACTGGCCAGAGATGGAAGGTAATATTATTCCATTTATTGGTGGGGAAGAAGAAAAAAGTGAGCAGGAACCATTAAGAATCTGGGGACACATTGAAGACGGTGTTATTGTAAAAGCAGACGGACCTGTTATTACAACACAATGTATTCGTGTACCTGTTTTAAATGGCCATACAGCCGCTGTATTTGTAAGCTTTGAAAAGAAGCCTTCTAAGGAAGCTATCATTGAAGCATGGAAGAATTATAAGGGCTTACCACAAGAACTAGAACTTCCAAGTGCTCCAAAGCAGTTTCTTCACTATTTTGAAGAAGATAATCGCCCACAGGTGGCATTGGATGTGGATTATGAAAATGGTTTTGGTGTAACATTAGGACGACTTAGAGAAGATTCTGTATATGACTATAAGTTTATTGGTTTATCTCATAATACAGTGAGAGGGGCAGCAGGCGGTGCAGTGCTGTGCGCAGAATTACTAAAAGCTCAGGGATATATTTCTAAAAAATAATGAATAAAAAATAAAACCACAGTTAAATAAGACTGTGGTTTTTTCTTAGTGTGCAGGTTCTGTTAAGTCATTTTAATCTTCTGTTAAATCAAATAAATATCTTAAATATGCAATGGTGTTCTCCACATGCTGTGAGTTATAAGCAATTCCAATAACCGGATTTTCCACATAAGGAGAAAGAGACTGGTATTTTTCACATTTGGATAAATCAATTCCCATAATAAATTCTGTATCGGCATAATCTTCTACTGTTCCAGTTACAAAATACTCAGATAAAGCACTTTTTAAGTCTTCTGGTAAAATCACATCTAAGTCCTTAAATATGCCATTGTACGACATTGCAGCAAATTCCTCTGCTCCTACCGTAATGGTGTCTACTTGTTCAGCATACATATAAGTAGTAAGTTTTTCTTCACCAGAAAGAGCGGTTGAGTTATTGGTAAAATTAAAGTTATCATCAATTGTCACCCTCTGCTTTTTAGTGGAAATGTTCAAATACTCGCTAAATGCTGTTTCCAATTCCTTTAATTTTTCATCATCAATATCATCGTATAAAACAGCTCCATAATATACAGTGTCAATTTGTGGTCCAAACGTTTCCCATAGAACGTTACATAGAAAAGCAACGGCTATAACAGTGACAATTACTTTCAGTAAATAATAATCTTTAAAATACTGCCATTTTTGAGAACGATTCAATTCGTTCCATTTTTGCTTTTCTGAAACGGGTACATTACGCCTGGTATAGATGTCTGCGTCATCCTCTAAAGCAGTAGGCTTTTTAGAACTGTCCGGACTAGTCAGATCCTGCACTTCTGGTTTAGTATTCGTTGGTTCACTTGTACTATTTTTTGTCATTACCTTCTCATCCTTTATCTATCTTACATAAATACTTTAGTGAATAGTTTATCACATTTTAAAGTTTTATGAAATATAATTATTCTAAAAAAACTATAAAACAAAAGAATCCTTGTCAGACACAAGGATTCTTTTGTTAGATTAATTAAGGGTATTACAAAATATATGTCAAGTCATTAAGACTTATGAAACAACTTATTTTGAAGGGAAGTCAGTATATGCGGAACAACCATGTTCGTGAATATCAAGACCATCTTCTTCCTCTTGTGCGCTTACACGTAAGCCAATTGTCTTATTTATAATAGTAAAGATAATAAATGCAGCAACAAGGGTATAAGCACCAACAGAAGCAACACCAGCTAATTGTTTTAAGAATAATTCGCCACCGCCGTAGAATATACCTAAGCCAACTTCTTCACTTGTGGAGAAGAAACCTACTAATAAAGTTCCGATAATACCACAAGCCCAGTGAACACCAGTTGCACCAACAGGGTCATCAATTTTTAATACTTTATCTACGAATTCAATTACAAACACTACTGAAATACCACAAATCAGACCAATAGCAATTGCGCCCCAGTAGGAAACCACATCACAGCCAGCAGTAATACCAACAAGACCTGCAAGAGAACCGTTTAATGTCATGGAAACATCAGGTTTTCCATAACGAACCCATGTTAAAATTAATGTAGCAAGAGTTGCAGCAACAGCAGCTAAGTTTGTTGTCATGGCAATATCACCAAGTGTTGTTGTAGCAGCAGTTGTAGAACCACAGTTAAATCCAAACCAGCAGAACCATAAGATAAATACACCTAAAGCACCAATTGGAAGGTTGTGTCCTGGAATAGCCTGAGGCACTCCGTCTTTGTATTTTCCAATTCTAGGTCCAAGAATTTTGGCACCAACTAAGGCACACCATCCACCAAGAGCATGAACTGCTGTAGAACCAGCAAAATCATGGAAACCTAATTGGGATAACCATCCACCACCCCAAATCCAGTGACCTGTAATAGGGTAAATAAATACAGAGATGCATGCACTATATACGAGATAAGCTGAAAACTTAGTTCTTTCTGCCATGGAACCAGAAACGATAGTAGCAGCAGTTGCACAAAATACTGTTTGGAAAATCATATATACACCAATTGGCAATCCGTTAAACATACCAGCTTCATCAGCCAGTGAGGTTGGATTAAAGAATCCAGAACCACCAAGAAAACCACCTATAGAGTCACCAAACATTAAGCTAAACCCAATCATAAAGAAGAAAAGAGAACCCATAACAAAGTCCATCATGTTTTTCATAATAATGTTACCAGCATTTTTGGCCCTTGTAAAACCAGCCTCTACCATTGCGAAACCAGCCTGCATAAAGTATACTAAAACGGCAGCAAGCATAGTCCACACTATATTAATTAATAACGGCATATCTGCCAATGTCTGAAGATCTAAATTTTCCATAAAAAGTCCTCCTTTAGTTGTTATTTCCTAAAATTATTATGTTGATGTGTAACAAAAAAACGGAGCATAATGTTTGTGCAAACTGACAATCCATTATCTCCGTTGATAATTATTAAATAATTATATGATAATTTATATAAAATGATATTCGCAATTTTTTATAGAGCTTCTGTACCACGTTCGCCTGTACGAATACGAACAGCATCTTCTAAGTCATAAATAAAGATTTTTCCATCACCATAATTACCAGTGTTTATTTCATTCACAACTTTTGTAACAATTGTTTCAGCAATTGGGTTGTCAACAACTGTTTCAACTTTTACTTTTGGCAAGAGATTTACATTATATTCAGCACCTCTATATACTTGTTTATACCCTTTCTGATTACCATAACCCATAATATTGGTAATCATAATACCATTCGCCTTGCATTCATCTAAAATCATTTTTAGATCTTCAAGCTTTTCAGGCTTAATAATAATTTCGAGCTTTTTCATAAATATTACCTCCTCCTAGAATACTTTTTTTGTGATAAACTGGTAGAGAAACCAAAAGCACGAAGCAGCTTTTTGTGTCTCGTTATAAAAAAAAGACGCTTCCTCTTCAAGAAACGTCTTTGCTTTTGATGGTTCTATTATACATGAAATTCATTCAATGTCAATTAAAAAATTAAAAAAAATTATTCTTTCAATAAAAATAACAAATAGATTACTTAAGAAAATAAAATATTTGTGCATTATAACTGGTTCGTTTCTGCTGATTGAAATACATAATCGTTTCCAGGTAAAATAGCATTTAGTATGATTCCAGACAAGGCAGCAATAGCTAAACCAGACAGTGTGATAGTAACATCGAAAACTTGAAAACTAATACCGCCGACTTGGCTGAAACCTAATGCACAGACAAGAATTACTGCTGAAATAATTAAATTTCTGCTATTTGTATAATCCACCTTATTATCCACTATATTTCTGATTCCCACCGCAGAAATCATACCATAAAGGATCAGGGAAACACCTCCAATAATTGCAGTTGGAATAGAACGGATTAATTCACTGACAACTGGTGAGAAAGATAGAAGAATAGCAAAAACGGCAGCTATCTGCATAACCAATGGATCATAAACCTTAGTTAGGGCAAGTACACCAGTATTTTCGCCATAGGTAGTATTGGCAGGTCCCCCAAACAGGGCTGAAATACTGGTAGCCAGTCCGTCACCTAACAAGGTTCGGTGAAGACCTGGTTTTTCAATATAGTTTTTTCCTGTAGTAGCACCAATAGCTGAAATATCTCCAATGTGTTCCATCATAGTTGCCAAAGCAATAGGAACTATGGTAATAATTGCACTAATGTCAAATTTGGCAAACTGATTCATATGAAGTGGAAGGGCAATAAAATCTGCACTTTTTAAACTGGTAAAATCCACCTGGCGCATTAGCAGGGCAGCTAGATAAGAGATAAGTATCCCAAGCATAATAGGTACAATTTTTACCATTCCTTTTCCCCATATGTTACATATGATAATCACCACTAGAGCAATAATAGCAAGAGGCCAGTTTTTTTGACAGCTTGCAATGGCAGTTGGCGCTAAAATCAAACCGATGGAAATGATAATAGGTCCTGTGACAACAGGAGGGAAGAAACGCATTACTTTTTTAACTCCAAAAAGTTTAATAAATGCACTTAAAACTACATATACCAGTCCGGCCATAAATACACCCCCGCAAGCATAAGGAAGCATCTCGGTATTAGGAAGTTTGTCGTCAATTAATGGAGCAACCGCAGCATAGCCGCCAAGAAAAGCAAAAGAGGAACCTAAGAAAGCAGGAACCTTTCCTTTTGTAATTAAATGAAACAACAGAGTTCCGGCACCAGCCATAAATAAAGTGGTGGAAACACTAAGACCTGTGATAAGAGGAACCAGCACAGTAGCCCCAAACATAGCAAAAGCATGCTGTAAGCCTAAAATAAGAATTCGGGATACACCAAGCTTTTTAACGTCGAAGATAGGTTCTTCGCCAATTTTCATAGTTTTTTCTTTCATTAAGTAAGCCTCCAAAATCGTTTGTATAGTATGGTTTCCAATTTTTATAATGGTATAATGAAAAAAGAAATTTGTCAAGCAATTGAAAATAAACCAGAATGTTTCGAAAAGGGTTTAGTAAGAGTTTTAAATAAAAACTATAAAACTTGAACAACTATTTTTTTGCAAAATAGTCATAAATACTAATTGAAAATGGAATACAGGTATTATATAATATAGTTAATATAAATCACGAACAATTTTTTTCTCTAATATTTCCGAAAGTTTTCGTGGATACAATTTTTATTTTAAAGGAGAATAACAATGAAGTTTGGATATTTTGATGATGTTCGTAAAGAGTACGTAATTACGACTCCTACTACACCTTATCCTTGGATTAATTACTTAGGTTCTCAAGAGTTTTTTTCATTAATTTCAAACACTGCTGGTGGATATTCCTTTTACAAGGATGCGAAGTTAAGAAGAATCACTCGTTTTCGTTATAACAATGTTCCTTTAGACTTAGGCGGAGGACGTTACTATTATCTATATGACGAAGGGGATTTCTGGTCACCTGGTTTTTCACCTGCCAAGAAAGAACTTGATTCTTATGAATGCCGTCATGGTATGGGTTACACTATTATTAAGGGAAAGAGAAATGATGTTTCCACAGAAGTGACTTTTTTTGTACCTATGGATTTTAATGGTGAGGTGCATAAAGTTATTGTTAAAAATGAAGGTGAAAGTAAGAAGAATTTGAAATTATTTTCGTTTTTAGAGTGGTGCTTGTGGAATGCAGATGATGACGATCGTAACTTTCAAAGAAACTTTAGTACAGGTGAAGTAGAGGTAAAGGGTTCTGTTATTTATCATAAAACAGAATACAAAGAGAGAAGAAATCACTATGCATTTTTCTCTGTAAATGCCCCAATTGCAGGATTTGATTCCGATCGTGAAAGTTTTATTGGAACATATGGCGGATTTGATGCGCCAAAGGCAGTAGTAGCAGGTCAGTCAACTAACTCGGTAGCAGATGGCTGGTCACCATGTGCATCCCATTCAGTTGAAATTTCCCTGGAGCCAGGTGAAACAAAGGAACTTGTATTTATTTTAGGTTATGTAGAAAACCCAGTTGAGGACAAGTGGGAATCAAAAGGAGTTATTAATAAGAAGAAAGCAGAAGAGATGATTGCAAAATATGCAACAGTTGCTGATGCGGACAAAGGACTAGCAGAGTTAAAAGAAAGCTGGGAAAAATTACTGTCTAAATACATTTTAGAATCTGAGGATGATAAATTAAACAGACAGGTAAATATCTGGAACCAGTATCAATGTATGGTTACATTTAATTTATCCAGAAGTGCTTCTTATTTTGAATCAGGTGTAGGAAGGGGTATGGGCTTCCGCGATTCTAATCAGGATATTCTTGGATTTGTACATCAGATTCCAGATCGTGCAAGAGAGAGAATTATTGATTTGGCATCAACACAACTAGAAAGTGGTGGGGCATATCATCAATATCAGCCATTAACAAAACGTGGTAATGATGCAATTGGTGGTAATTTTAATGATGATCCACTTTGGCTTATTCTTGCAGTAGTTGCTTATGTGAAAGAAACAGGAGATTATAGTATTTTAGATGTTATGACTCCGTTTGACAATGATATGAGTAAGGCAACTCCACTTGCAGACCACTTAAAGAGATCATTTGATCATGTAATTAATAATCTGGGACCTCACGGCTTACCATTAATTGGACGAGCAGACTGGAACGATTGTTTAAATCTGAATTGTTTCTCAACTGAACCAGGGGAGTCCTTCCAGACAACAACTAGTAAGGATGGCAAGGTTGCAGAATCTGTTATGATTGCTGGTATGTTCACATACATTGGTGAGTTATACGCAAGATTGATGGAGAAAATCGGAAAACAGGAAGAGGCTGATCGTGCAGACAGCGAGGTTGCTAAGATGCGTCAGGTTATCATGAAGGACGGATGGGATGGCAAATGGTTTATTCGTGCTTATGATGATTTTGGTAAAAAAATTGGTAGTGATGAATGCGAAGAAGGAAAGATTTTTATTGAATCTCAAGGTTTCTGTGTAATGGGCAGCTGTGGTATAGAAGATGGAAAAGCCATTGAAGCATTAGATTCTGTAGAAGAAAAATTGGGTACAAAGTATGGATTGGTATTGAATAATCCTGCTTTTACAAAGTATGTTGTAGAATATGGTGAGATTTCTACTTATCCAGCAGGTTATAAAGAAAATGCAGGTATTTTCTGCCATAACAATGCTTGGATTATGTGTGCAGAAGCAGTAGTCGGACGCGGAGATAAGGCATTTGACTATTATACAAGAATTGCTCCAGCATATTTGGAAGATGTAAGTGATGTTCACAGAACAGAACCTTATGTATATCCACAAATGGTAGCTGGTAAAGATGCGAAGCGTTTTGGTGAGGCTAAAAATTCATGGCTGACAGGTACAGCGTCTTGGAACTTTATTGCCATTTCACAGTTCATTTTAGGAATTCAGCCAGATTATGATGGGTTGATGGTAAATCCAGCAATTCCTAAGGATTGGAATGGCTTTAAGGTAACAAGAGAATTTCGAGGGGATGTATTTAAAATAGAGATTCAAAATCCTAATCATGTTTCAAAAGGAGTTGTGAAAATGATTGTGGATGGTTCTGAGGTTGCAGGTAATGTTATTCCAGTTGTGGGAGACGGAAAAGAACATTCAGTAACAGTTATCATGGGATAATTAAATCAGAACAATGTAAAAAGAGCAGTTGTGATAAGACTTTGGAGGGTCTTATGTGACTGCTCTTTTTCTATAATTTCATAATACCATATTTTTGTTTACATAATGGTAAAACAGATAGGAAAGTATAATATTTTATGCTATGATTAAATGGTGCTAGGTATGCATACTTTTATCAAATTGAAAGGAAGGGAATTAAATGGTTAAATTGAGAAAAGGAGTTAAGAGGGGCTTGACCATTGCACTTTCTACGGCAATGGTTGTTCAGGGAACACAATATGCAGTGTGGAAAAATGCATATAAGGTATTAGCGGCAGAGACAGCATATTATACGTGCGGTTTTGATAACTACACAGGAGCGGTGTCTGTCAATGATAATATGATGCTGGCTGGAGAAGCCGCATTCACTAGTTCAACAGAATGGGGAACAGATAGTGTAGGATTTTCTTTGTCAACAGATAATCTGGGAGCAATTACCCTGGAGAAAAATGCGACAATGAAAGTTGATGTGATTTTACCAGCAGATGCAGCATTTCAGGGTACACTCAAGGTGCAGGGTGTAGCACAGATAGGCGATTCCTGGGTATGGACTCAATGCGATTTGATTCCGGAACTGACCTGGGATTCCTTTACGGACATGGGAGATGGATATTGTAAAGCAACTGTAACATTTCCATTTAGCCAGGCAACCTGCTATGGAGCTGATGAAGCAGTCAGCTATGCAGATTATACAGGGGGACAAAACATTCAAAAAGTTGTTTTAAACTTTATTGGATATGCATGTGATTTGAATTCAAATCTATATATAGATGATTTGGAATTTTCTGCGGAAGTTACACAAGAAGCAGATACATATTTTACATATAATTTTGACGGATATGATGGAGCATCTGAAGTAGCTGGAGATATGGCACTTTCAGCAGATGCAGCATTCACAAGTGCAACAGACTGGGGTGTGGATCAGATTTCCCATGAGTTATCAACGCCTTTTGCTGGTGTAACCTTAAAAAAGGGTTCTGACTATACATTTGATGTAATAGTGCCAGCGGATGCAGCATTTGAAGGAGTTATAAAGGCTCAGGGAGTATTCAAATTAGGTGATTCCTGGATGTGGACACAATGTGATGTAATACCAGAGCTTTCATGGAGCAGCTTTACAGACATGGGTAATGGCTACTGCAAAGCAACGGTTACATTTCCATTTAGCCAAGCGACCTGCTATGGAGCAGACGGATCATGCAGTATTGCTGATTACGACGGTTCTATGGAAATCAAATCCGCAGTAATTAATTTAATTGGTTACGCATGTAACTTAAATGGAACAGTTGCTATTGACAATCTTGCACTTACAGCTGAAAGTCAGCCAGAGGTTCCAGAGGTTGAGGACTTTGTACTAACGATGGATGATGTTTCTGGATTTACGGCAGGCAGCACTTCAGATGCATATTGCTATACGGGTACAATTTCTCTTGATCCAAGGACAATAGATGGAAATAATTTATTAGGTGTAGCATTGGACTATAGAGAAAATGTTACAGAGAGTTGGAGCGAACCTAAAATATTTTATAATTTTTCCAGTCCGCTGGATATGACAGGCTATAATCAGATTGTGATGGATGTTTATTATGATGAAGCAGCTAAGACTACAGGTTCTATGGCAATAAAATTATTCGCAAGCTGTTCCAATGGAGAGTCAATTGACCAAAATGCAAAAATTGAAGATACCGGAGTAATTGTGAATGGGTTTAAGAAGGGAAAAGTAACAATTGACCTGGTAGGTACAGAAGGAACGATTAGCAACTTTGTTCTGGGGATCGTTGGACAGAGTACTGACTATTATGGAAGTGTTTTATTAGATAATATTACATTTAAGCAGACAAAAGAGTCCGATGGATATGTAGATGCTACATTAACGGCTAGGACAGATGAGGCAGCGGTTCAGGTTACGGCAAATACCGTTACAGCAAATGGAGAAACTGTTTCCGTAAGTCCTTCTGTAAACCTGGCAGATGATAAAGCAGAAGATTATGTGGCTCAATTATATGCGTATTTGCAGGCGTATGGGGATACTTCCAGCGTAATGTTCGGCCACCAAAATGATACTAACAATAAAGCAGGAACAAAGGGCGCTGATTTTACGAGTTCTGATGTAAAAGACATTACAGGTTCCATTTCAGGTGTTGTGGGAGTTGATGCGTTATCTTTAACAGGAGCTGAATTAGGAAGCTGGGATATGACACAGAGTGAGCGTGTTGCATTGTGTGCACAATCTACTCGTGAGGCAGTCAATCAAGGTGCTATTATTACGTTATCAGCTCATATGCCAAACTTCAAGCTGATTAAAGACAGAGTGGAAAATCATGTAGAAGGATCTACCAATCAAAATGAAGTTGGATATTTATCAGATGGTTCTTATAATTTGTCAGGATATTCACCAAATACGCTAACAGGCAATGTTGTAGAAAATATTATGCCTGGTGGAGAGTATAATAAATATTATACAGCATACTTAGATTTAATAGCGGAGTATGCACAGGAATTGGCAAAGGATGATATTGCTGTTTTGTTCAGACCATTCCACGAAAACACAGGTGCATGGTTCTGGTGGGGCTCATCTTCTTGTGATGAAGAGGCATATAAACAACTATACCGCTATACAGTGGATTATCTGAGAGATACAAAAGAAGTTCATAACTTCCTTTATGTATATGGACCAAGCAGTGAAGCACAGTCAACAGCAGAGTATGAAGCTAGATATCCGGGGGATGATTATGTTGATATGGTCGGTTTTGATATGTACCATCAGAATCCAACTATGGATGACAGTTATTTCGCAAACTTTGCAAACGAACTTGATATAGTGGAAACCTTTGCTGTTGCACATAATAAATTGTTTGCCGTAACGGAAACAGGTGTGGCAAATGGCGAAGGAACTGCACTATTAAAATCAGGTAATCAGGTAATGGACTGGTATCAAAAGGTATTAGCAGCAGTCAAGGACACAAAAGCAAGCTATTTCCTTGTTTGGGCAAACTTTGGAGTGAACAGTGGTTTCTACACACCATTTGTAGTTTCGAAAGATGGTGATACACTGCATGGACATGAGATGTTGGACAGCTTTATTGATTTTTATAATCAGGACAGCACTGTGTTTGCAAAGCAGACAGGAGACTATAAACAAATTGAAACATCAATTGAACAGGATGATGTCAGTGGGTATATCATTTCTCCTTACTCTGGTAACAACGTAGATGATATAGATGGAACGACAGGTTATGAATTAAAAGCTCATATTGATGCTGCATTTACAGGTGTACCAGCCGCTACAGATGTACAGTTCAAAATTACCGCAGATAACACAGATGACATTATTGTAAATGCTGGGGCTGATGTACTGACTCAATTAAGTGCAGAAACAGGATTATACGAGACAACAGATGAGACAGTAAATGTTTCATACCAATTACCAGCAGAAGTAATTGCCCAGATGCCACATGCATTAGGAACAATTGAACTGTTGGTGAAGGGTGAGGTTGTTTCTGTAGTAAATGCAAAATTTAATATGCCTGAAATTGTGGAATCACCACTTTCTGTAGATAGTTTTGAATCATATTATGGATATAATGAGCAGATGAAGAGTGTATGGACACCACAAAAGGGTGCTGGAAATGTAAGTAATCCAATACTGACAAGTGAAGCAGGTACGTTTAAGGAAAGTGATGGAGAATTTGGTATTGCATTTAACTATACATTAGTAGAAAATGGGTATGCAGGAATGACAAGAACTCTTGGTACTTCTTGGGCAGATGCTAATGCAATTCAGTTCTGGACACTTCCAGATGGTAAAAACCAGAAGACTGTCATTCAAATCACAAGTGGAGGCAATGTATTTGAAGTATATTTGAATCTTTATGATGAGTATAAAGATTGTACATCACCTATTCTGGTTACAATACCATTTAGCGAATTTGTTGGCCGTGATGATAAAAATGCTGTATTTGATCCATCCTCCATTGACGGATTTGGTTTATGGGTAAATGCAGTTCCTAATGAAAATATTACTTTTCCATTGCAATCTACCATTTATTATGATGATATTACTGCGGTAAATACGGATGTAACAGAAATTACATTTGACATTCAAAAACCAAAGTTTACAATCAGCGCTTCCTATTCATCTGACTGGGGTGATGGTTGTGTCGTATCCGTTACCATTACAAATGTAAGTGGTGAAGACATTACTAATGGATGGACTGCTGCATTTGACTATAATCGACAAATAAGTGGAATATGGTGTGCTAATCTTGTTAGTCAGGATGCCAGTCATTATGTTATTTCAAATCCAGACTGGAATAAAGTTATTCGAGATGGAGAATCTGTTACATTTGGATTTCAGGCAGGAGCAGGAACTGCAAATGAACCAATCTTGAATGCGGTAGTAGCTGCAAAATAAACTGAATTAAAAATAATTTTTAGTATAAAATAAAAAGAGGAGGCTCTTTGCTGTAGGATAATAAAATTTAAATTTTGTATTCTTATGGCAGGGAGCTTTTTGAAAAAGTGCTAAAATTATTTTTGGTATTTGCTTTTAAGGTAGAATAGAATAAATGAAAATGTTCTATTATAACTATATAACATCATCAGGAGGATCGACATGATTCAGAGACCACATTATATGGACCTATTAGAAAAGCATTTTGACTCGCCACTTGTAAAGATGCTGGTTGGTATTAAGAGAACGGGAAAAAGCAGTGTTTTGGCACTTCTGGCAGACAGATTACAAGCAGGAGGAATTTTGCCAGATCATATTATTTCAATTAATTTTGAGGCTGACATTCAGTATATGGACAAAGACGCAGAAAGTCTGTTTCAGTATCTGATAAACAAGGCAGAGGAGCAGGAAGAAAAATACTATTTTTTATTAGATGAAATTCAGGAAGTTGAAGATTGGGAAAATGCTGTTTTTAGGCTTCAGGAAAATATAGATTGTGAGATATATGTAACACGTTCGACGGGGCAAATGAGGGTGTTGGAAGAATGGAGGGATAAATATGTGGAGATTCCGATTTATCCATTTTGTTTTTGGGAATATCTTGAATATTTAGAAGTGGACTGTGGGGAAAAGTACTGTGATTCAGATATGTTTTATGATTTATTTTTAAGATTTTTAAAGTATGGAGGGTTTCCAGGAGTTCATTGGATGAGTTCGGATGAAGAGTTAGTAAGCCAGCATTTAAAAGGTATTTATGCATATGTCATGTTAAAGGATGTAATTCAGAGAAACAAAATTCGGGATGCTGTTTTAATGGAAGAGATTGTCCGGTATCTGGTGCAGAATATCGGCAAAACAATGTCTGTGAAGAGTATTTGTGACTTTATGAAAAGTCAGGGGAAGAAGCTGGGAATGGATACGGTATACAGCTATGTAAAGGTACTGGAAGAAAGCTTTCTGTTTTATAAGGCCCCCAGATATGATATTAAGGGAGAACGGGTTTTGGAAACATTGGAAAGATATTTCTTGTGTGATGCAGGAATCAGTTATGGGGTTTTAGGATATCAGATATTGACAAGAGAAGCGCTACTTGAAAATGCAGTCTATTTAGAACTATTGCGGCGAGGATATAAGGTTTATGTTGGAAAATTTAATGCAAAGGAAATTGACTTTGTAGCAATGAAAGAAATGGAAAGAATTTATATACAAGTTGTGGATTTGCTGGATAGTGAAACAACAGTGGAAAAAGAACTGGCATCGTTAAAAGCTATTCGTGATAATTTTGTAAAACTGGTAATTTCCTTTGACAAAGAGCTTACTTTTAAAGTTGAGGGAATCAAATGGATAAACGCAGTTGATTTTTTAATGAATACTAATGATATGTGAAACAGAGTCAGATACACAAGGGGGAAGCATGATAAAGTATTTTAAGTTTCTAAAAATAGCAGTAGGGGCAACTTTAAGTATTCTGATTGCATATAAATGTAATTTGATATTTGCCCCATCGGCAGGGATCATAACACTTCTGACAATTCAGGATACAAAGAAGGAAACAATTTATCTTGTGCTAAAAAGAATGGGCGCCTTTCTCATCATGCTATTTCTTTGCAGCATTATTTTTTATGTGTTTGGATATCAAGGTGTTTCATTTGGAATTTTTATATTTCTCTTTATTCTTATATGTGATGTATTGAACGTACAGGATGCAATTGCAATGAATGCTGTTCTTGCCACGCATTTTCTGGCACAGGGCAATATGAAGGCTTCACTGATACAAAATGAGGTGGGGCTTCTTTTGGTTGGTGCAGGAATGGGTGTTATTCTTAATCTTTATAATCCAAGAAATATAAAAGATATCAGAAGAAGTCAAATGGAAATTGAAACAGCTTTTAAAGCTATTTTAGATAGAATGGCATTTTATGTGTTGCAGGTTGATAAAGGTAACTATACCGATGACTGCTTTATCCCATTGGAAAGGCTGATTCATACTGCAACAAAAAAGGCATTTGAAAATATGAATAACCATTTTTTTGCCGATACCAAATATTTTATTGAATATATGGAAATGCGGAAAAAACAAGTAGACATTTTGAAAAATATATATCAGCATATTTTAATGCTATCGGGTGTTCCATTGCAGGCAGAGGGAATCGCCCTTCTTCTGAAGCACATTGCAGAAAGTTTACACGAATCTAATAATGCGGCTGCTTTATTAGATGAACTGGCAAAGCTAAAAGCCTTTTATAAGCAAGATGAACTGCCAAAGAGCAGGATGGAATTTGAAAGCAGGGCAGTGCTGTTTCAAATATTGGCAGATTTAGAGCAGTTTTTAAGGAGAAAGAAGGAGTTTGTGGAACAATTAACAGAGAAGGAAAAAGAATGCTATTGGGGGTAATGTGAACAAAGTGTTAATTTTTTTAACAAATTCATGTTGTTTTCGTATAATAAAGTGATATAATAGTATTGGTTAAAATATTGGAGGTAGTATAATGGAAAGCAATTTTGTCAGATTACAAAAAATAAGTATAAATAATATAAAAAATGTTACAAATGGTACAATTGTTTTATCCAAATACAGCAAGAACAACGAATATAAAGGAGAAAATAGTATATTAGGAATATATGGACAAAATGGCTCAGGAAAAACGGCAGTTGTAGATGTTATGTATATGCTTAAAAATATTCTTGTGGGAGATACGTTACCACCTAATACCTATAAATATATAAAAAGTAGTAAAAATGAAGCGAGATTAGGATTTTGGTTTTACGTGGAAAGAGGAAGTGATAAGTATAATATAGAGTATTCTTTTGCAATTAAAAAGGAAGATAATAAAAGAATTGTTTTAACAGAAGAAAAGCTCTATGGTGCAGTCTGTAAAAGTGGTATATGGAAATCAAACAAAAAGATTTTGAGTTATGATGAAGATGATAGAGAGTTAGTTTTTAGACAAAAAGAGATAACGGATCTTTTAAAGTCTGATTTAGATAATTTTGTTCGTGTAAAGATGGCACAAGAGTTAGCCAATATATATGATGACAAAACAGGAATATCTCACAATAAATCTATTATATTTTCAAAAATTGTGGGAGAAGTATTTTCTAAAATAATAGAGTTGAAAGAAGTTTATGAGATAATAAATAGCCTAGTAGACTATGCAACTAAAGATTTAATTGTAATTCAAAATGAGGATCTGGGTTTAATAGATCTGAATTTATCTAAAATGGTATTTCATTTAAATATGAAAAAGGAATCTAGTCAATTAGTAGGGCAGTTATCAATAGATATTGAAAAAAAAGCTATTTTGTCCAAAGAGTTATTCATTGTATTTGAAAAAGTTGTTAATCAGACGAATGCAGTTATCAGTGCCTTAATTCCAGATTTAGTTTTACAAGTAAGTAATGTGGAAAATAAACTTTTGGATAATGGAGAGCCTGGCGTTAGCTTTGAACTTGCAACAAAAAGAAATGGAAGTCTAATACCTTTAGAATGTGAATCGGCTGGTATTAAGAAACTTATTTCAGTATGCAATGCAATAATAGCTTGTTATAATAGAGCATCTGTTTGTTTAATAATAGATGAATTGGATTCGGGTATTTTTGAATATTTATTAGGACAATTAATAGAAATAATGCAGGAATCAGCTCAAGGACAAATGATTTTTACTTCACATAATTTAAGACCATTAGAGGTATTGGACAACGAATCGTTAATATTTACAACAACAGATTCAGAAAATTGTTATGGTGGACTTAAATATATTAAAAATACTCAAAATAAAAGGTTATCATATTTAAGGGAAATCTATCTGGGAACAGAAGAACATTTTTACAAATCTACAAGTCAAGCAAAAATTAAACGAGCATTTAGAAAGTCTGGGAGGAATGAGGATTGAGGGAAAAGAAAATAGTTCTTTTTTTAGTGGAAGGAAAATCAGATGTAGAAGCTTTGGAGACTATTTTTGAAGTTATTTTTGAACATGAAAGGATTAAATTTGAAATAATAAAAACAGATATAACAGCAGACGAGAATATTGGGAAAAATAATATTGACTCAGTTATAATTAGCAAAATTGACAAGTTTTTAGAAAAGAATCCACAAGTAACGGCAAGTGATATTTTGCAGATCATTCAGCTAACAGATATGGATGGTGCTGGGGTTGCACCAGAAAAGGTATTAAAATCAAAGAATCAGGTAACGAGTTATACTTTGGACTTTATTTATGCAAAAGATAGAAATCGGATGATTGCTCGAAATATAAGAAAAAGAGATATTTTATCCTTTTTAATAAAAAAGACTTATATTATTAAGCAAATACCAAATAAAGAGAATGATGGTATAGTGTACAAATTAAATTATAGAATATATTACTTTTCCAGAAATTTGGAGCATGTTCTATATAATATAGTTGAGGAAGTTGATAAAAATAGAAAAGTACAGCTAGCAGAGCAGTTTTCAGATCAGTATATAGATAGAGAAAAGGAATTTATACTTTATATAAATAATCCAGAGATAAAGGTTTCTGGTGATTATGTGGCAACATGGAAATTTATAATGCAGGGTTGCCATTCGTTACATAGGAAAACAAATGTAGGGCTTATTTTTAAAGAATTCATATATGATGAATAAGTTGTTATGCTAATTTGTAATAGTAAAGAAACACACTTCAAACTAAAAATAAGGCTGCCATTTCATCTGGCAACCTTGTATTTTTAACATTCTAATTCTATTTTTCCATATGTTCAATGGAAGCACCAATAAATCCTTTAAACAGTGGATGTGGACGGTTAGGTCTGGACTTAAATTCTGGATGAGCCTGTGTGGCTACAAACCATGGGTGAGAGGATATTTCACACATCTCAACGATTCTGCCATTAGGAGACAGTCCAGATAACGTTAAACCACCTTTTTCTAAATCTTCACGATAATAATTATTTACCTCATAACGGTGTCTGTGGCGCTCAAATATTTCTTTTTTACCATATACTTCAAATGCCTTTGTACCTTCTTCCAGTATACATGGATAAGAACCTAGTCTTAAAGTACCACCAATATCTTCAATACCATCCTGTTCAGGCATTAAATGAATGACTGGGTGAGTTGTGCCAGGATCTAATTCAGCACTGTGTGCATCACGAAAACCAATTACATTCCTTGAAAATTCAACAATAGCAAGCTGCATTCCAAGGCAAAGTCCAAGATATGGAATTTTATTCTCACGGGCATATTGTATGGCTAATATTTTACCATCAATTCCCCTGTCACCAAATCCTCCAGGAACAAGAATACCATGAACATCCTGAAGAATAGAAGCAGCATTTTCAGCTGTTACTGTTTCAGAAGGAATCCATTTAATATTTACACTTGCATTATGAGCTACTGCACCATGCTTTAAAGATTCAACGACACTGATATAAGCATCATGTAATTGTGTATATTTACCAACAAGGGCAATTGTAACTTCTTTTTCAGGGTTCTTCAAAGCATGTACCATGTCCTCCCATTCGGCTAAATCAGGAGCAGGACAGTCTAGTTGCAGACATTCACATGCAATATCAGCTAAATGCTCCTGTTCCATGGCGAGTGGAGCTTCATATAAAGTTTCAACATCTAAATTTTGAATCACATGGTTAGAAGGCACATTACAGAATAAAGCAATTTTGTCTTTAATTCCTTGTGATAATCCTACCTCAGTACGGCAAACAATAATATCAGGCTGAATTCCCATTCCTTGAAGTTCTTTTACACTGGCTTGTGTTGGTTTTGTTTTGATTTCACCAGAAGCTTTTAAATATGGAATTAAAGTAACATGAATTAAAATAACATTTTTATGACCAACATCATGCTGAAACTGGCGAATAGATTCTAAAAATGGCTGGCTTTCAATATCACCAACTGTACCACCAACTTCGATAATTGCTATCTGGGTATCTTTACAGCCATCATTGCGATAAAAACGGCTTTTAATTTCATTCGTAATATGGGGGATTACTTGAACTGTACCACCACCAAAGTCACCTCTTCGTTCTTTAGACAAAACGGACCAGTAAATCTTACCTGTTGTAACATTGGACTGCTTGGTTAAGCTTTCATCAATAAAACGTTCATAATGGCCAAGATCTAAATCAGTTTCCGCACCATCATCCGTAACAAATACTTCTCCATGCTGTATTGGATTCATGGTACCAGGATCAATATTAATGTAAGGGTCAAATTTTTGCATCGTTACATTGTAACCACGCATTTTCAGTAATCGTCCTAATGAAGCAGCAGTGATACCTTTTCCTAATCCAGAAACTACGCCACCTGTTACAAAGACATATTTCACAGACATTTCTTTTCCTCCTTGGCTGTTTACCTATCTATAGTTATAATGGCTCTTTGTCAACATTAACTGTTCCATTATAACTCTTTGAAAATAAAAAATCTACCCATAAAAAATAAAAATTTTAGACAAAGTTAAGATAATAGCATATTGATTTATGGTAAAACTACCTTTATAATGGGTTTAGCGCAAAGGAGGTCGAATATGAATAACGGAAGCAATATAAATAGGAATACCAATAATAAAAATAATAATGACAAGAATAACAAGAACAGCAGAATGGGGATTTTTTTAGGCCTTATTATTACGTTATTAACCATTGTAGGGATTTCTTATATAAATGATCAAATCGAAAAGGAACGTTATGTTGAGGTGGAATATAGTGAGTTCCTCGATATGATAGATAAGGAAGAGATAAAGTCAGTTGTATTTGAGAGCAATCGAATTTTAATCAATCCAAAGAAGCAGGCAGAAAGTGCGTTTGGATTTGAAAAAACGTATTATACGGGAATAATTGGATTGGACAGAGAGGTTATTGCTAAGCTGGAAGAAAAAAATATTACGTTCCGTGCAGAGGTTCAAGATACGGGAACCAGTATCTTGGAATTTGTATTAGTGTATATTTTTCCAATAGCAATGCTTTGGGGAGTAGCATGGTTTTTATTCCGTATGGTTTCCAAAAGCAGCAGCGGAGTGATGGGAGTTGGCAAAAGCAATGCCAAGATTTATGTAGAAAAAGAAACAGGTGTTACTTTCAAAGACGTTGCTGGGCAGGATGAAGCAAAAGATTCGATAACTGAGCTGGTTGATTTTTTGCATAATCCAGGGAAATACACCAAAATAGGCGCGAAGCTGCCAAAAGGTGCATTGTTAGTTGGACCTCCTGGAACAGGTAAGACATTATTAGCAAAAGCAGTTGCTGGAGAAGCTAATGTGCCATTTTTTTCCTTATCAGGATCAAGCTTTGTTGAAATGTTTGTTGGTGTAGGTGCTTCTAGAGTAAGGGATTTATTTAAACAGGCACAGCAAATGGCACCTTGTATCGTTTTTATTGACGAAATCGATGCAATAGGAAAGAGCAGAGATTCCCATTCCGGAGGAGGAAATGATGAGAGAGAGCAGACATTAAACCAGTTATTAGCTGAAATGGATGGCTTTGATTCTTCAAAAGGTCTGGTTATTTTAGCAGCAACAAATCGTCCAGAGGTTTTAGATAAAGCATTATTGCGTCCGGGTCGATTTGACAGAAGAGTAATTGTAGATCGTCCTGATTTAAAGGGAAGGGTTGAAATACTGAAGGTACATGCAAAAAATGTATCGATGGATGATACCGTAGACTTAGATGCAATTGCTCTGGCAACATCAGGAGCGGTGGGCTCTGATTTGGCAAATATGATTAATGAAGCAGCGATTATGGCAGTAAAAGGCGGTAGAATGGCTGTATCACAAAACGATTTATTTGAAGCAGTAGAAGTTGTAATTGCTGGTAAAGAAAAGAAAGACAGAATATTGAGCAAAAAGGAAAAAGAAATTGTTGCCTATCATGAAGTGGGTCATGCATTAGTAACAGCTCTCCAGAAGGATACAGAGCCTGTTCAGAAGATTACAATTGTACCTAGAACAATGGGAACTTTAGGATATGTAATGCAGGCACCTGAGGAGGAGAAGTACTTAAAATCAAAAGAAGAAATGATGGCGGAAATCACCACCTTTTGTGCAGGAAGGGCAGCAGAAGAAATTAAATTTCATTCCGTCACAAGTGGGGCATCTAATGATATTGAAAGAGCAACTGCAATAGCCAGGGCTATGATAACC
Source organism: Anaeromicropila populeti (assembly GCF_900112775.1). Lineage (GTDB taxonomy): Bacteria > Bacillota > Clostridia > Lachnospirales > Lachnospiraceae > Anaeromicropila_A > Anaeromicropila_A populeti. Next base: position 133,190 of record NZ_FOYZ01000007.1, on the reverse strand, counting down.
CATTATGGTATGTCAGAGAAGTTTGGTTTAGTTAGCTTAGAATCAATTGAAAGCAAGTACTTAGATGGCAGATCGGTTCGTACATGCAGTGAAGAAACTGCTACGGAAATAGATAAGGAAGTAATGCGCATTATTAATGAATGCTATGGTGAGGCAAAAAGAATGATCCTGGAAAATACAGAGGCTTTGGATAGAATTGCAGAGTACCTGTATGAGAAGGAAACTATTACAGGAAAACAATTTATGGAAATATTTAAGGGAATCAAAGAGGTAGATTGATTTGAGTAAAAAAGACCGTGCAATTGTGCGGTCTTTATTCTCGATCAACAGTGTTTTAAGAAAAGGAGAGATAAGGATGGCATACGAGATTTTAGTACTAGATATTGACGGAACATTGACAACATCTGAAAAGAAAGTTTCGGAAAGGACATTAAATGCGATTTTTCAGATTCAGGAGAGAGGACACAGAGTTGTACTGGCTTCTGGAAGACCTACACCAGGTATTCTGAATCTTGCAAAAATGTTAAAGCTGGATGAATACGGGGGTTTTATTCTGGCATATAATGGAGCAAAGGTATTAGATTGCAAATCAGGAAAAACTATATATGAAAAGACATTGCCAATGGAACTGTTACCAGAATTGTTTGAGGCAGCAAAGGAATACAAAGTAGGAATGCTGACCTATGACACAGAAGGAGTGATAGGATTTCATGTGGATGAATACATTGAATTGGAAGGGCGAATTAACCATCTATCAGTGAAAAGTGTGGACAACCTCATTAGCCACGTAGATAGCCCGGTAAATAAATGTATTATGACAGGGGATGGAATGTATCTGGCAGAGGTAGAAAAGAAAATGAAAGAGAGATTTGGTGACCGACTGAGCATTTTCCGTTCTGAGCCGTTTTTTTTGGAGATTATGCCAATGAATATTGATAAAGCCTATTCGTTAGAGCGGCTTTTGGAGCACCTGGGAATGACAAAAGAACAGATGATTAGCTGTGGAGACGGATTTAATGATTTGACAATGATTCAATATGCAGGTATGGGTGTGGCAATGGGAAATGCACAAGAAATTGTTAAGGAAGCAGCAGATTATATTACATTAACCAATGATAACGATGGAGTTGCCCATGTAATAGAAAAATTTATGTAAGATAAAATGAGCTGGCGGAGGATAGCAAATGTTTGATTTGGAAGAAGAATTGAAAAAACTGCCCAATAGTCCAGGGGTTTATCTAATGCATGATAAGCAAGATCAGATTATTTATGTTGGAAAAGCGGTCAACTTAAAAAACCGGGTACGCCAGTATTTTCAAGCAGGCCGGAATGTCACATCAAAAATTGAGCAGATGATTTCATTAATTGATCATTTTGAATATATTGTAACAGACTCTGAGTTGGAGGCACTGGTATTAGAATGCAATTTAATTAAGGAACACAGTCCCAAATATAACACGATGCTAAAGGACGGAAAGGGATATCCCTTTATAAAAGTTACTTTAGGAGAAGCTTATCCGAGAATTATGCTTGCTTATGAGATTGAGCGGACAAAAAAGGAAGAACGGAATAAGGTGAAGTATTTTGGACCATATACAAGCATGACTGCCGTAAAGGATATTATCGAACTAATCCGGAAAATATTCTGTGTCCGGACCTGCTCAAGAAATCTACCAAAAGATATTGGGAAGCAACGGCCTTGTCTATATTACGATATCCACCAATGCAAGGCTCCTTGTGCCGGGTATATCAGCAAGGAAGAGTATCGGAAAAATTTTGGTCAGGTACTGGATTTTTTGAATGGAAACTTTGGTGAAATATTGTCCATGCTGGAAGAGAAGATGAAAAATGCTTCTGAAAGAATGGAATATGAAGAAGCCGCAGAGTATCGTGATTTAATCAATAGTGTCAGACATATTGCTCAAAGGCAGAAGATTACAAGTTCTGAACTGGCAGATCGGGATATGGTAGGACTAGCAAGGACAAAAGATGAGGCAGTAGTGCAGGTTTTTTTTATTCGAAGTGGAAAATTAATAGGCAGAGAGCATTTCTATTTTAAAAATATTTCTGGAGAAACAAATGTAGAAATAATTACTGCTTTTATCAAACAGTTTTATGCAGGAACTCCGTATATTCCCAGGGAACTTTATATTCAAGAAGAGATTGAGGAAGGAGAGTTGCTGGCAGACTGGCTTACCACAAAAAAAGGGCAGAAGGTATTGATTAAGGTTCCTAAAAAAGGGGAGAAAGAACGGCTTGTTGAGCTGGCTATCAAGAATGCATCTATTGTTTTGCAAAAGGATGCAGAACGTATACAGAGAGAAGAGGCTAAAACAAAAGGAGCGTTAAAGCAGCTTGGAGACATATTGAACCTGATAGGATTAAATAGAATAGAATCCTTTGATATTTCCAATACAAATGGTTTTGAATCTGTTGGATCTATGGTGGTTTTTGAGAATGGAAAACCCAAAAGGGCAGATTACCGGAAGTTTAAGATTAAATCTGTAAAAGGACCAGATGATTATGCCAGTATGTATGAAGTTCTGACTCGCCGTCTGGCGCACGGTATTCGTGAGCGGGAAGAGTTAAGAAGGAATCATAAGGATGAATCATTAGGAAGTTTTACTAAGTTTCCAGAGCTCATACTTATGGATGGCGGAAGGGGTCAAGTAAATATTGCATTAAAGGTGTTAGATGAATTAAAATTAAATATTCCGGTTTGTGGTATGGTAAAGGATGATAACCATAGAACCAGAGGATTGTATTATAATAATGTTGAATTATCTATTACAGAAAATAGTGAAGTATTTCGATTAATCACCAGAATACAAGATGAAACTCATCGGTTCGCCATTGAATATCACCGCTCTTTACGGGGGAAAGCACAAGTAAAATCGGTGCTGGACGAAATCGAGGGTGTGGGAGAGGTACGCAGAAAAGCACTTCTAAGATATTTTAAATCAGTAGAGAAAATTCGGGAGGCTACGGTTTCGGAGCTGGCGGAAGTTCCATCCATGAACGAACAGGTGGCACAAAAGGTGTATCAGTTTTTTCACTAGATAAGTTCCTGTTATTGCGCAGCAAAAGGACATATGTTAGAATGGCTAAAGATGGATTTATAGAATGTATCAAGAAAGGAAGGATTTTATATATGTCATATACAGTTGATTTATCAAAAGTAATTGAAAAAATGAATTTGGAAAATTGTACTCCTGAGGTTGATATAGACGAAATTAAAGTATCACAATCTGATGTCAACAGACCTGCCTTACAGCTGGCTGGTTTTTTTGATTATTTTGATGCTAACCGGATTCAAATAATCGGTCAGGTTGAGTATACTTATATGCAGAAAATGGATAAAGACCATGGTGTAGCTATGATGGAACGAATTATGCAAGCAAAGGTTCCCTGCATAGTTATGTGTCGAAATTTAGACATTTCCCCTGAATTTGTAGAATTAAGTACCCGGTATGGTGTGCCTATTTTTAAAACCAGTAAGACAACCTCGTCCTTCATGGCAGAAGTAATCAGATGGCTGAAAGTTGAACTGGCTCCTCGAATATCCATTCATGGAGTATTGGTGGATGTATACGGAGAAGGATTACTAATCATGGGGGAAAGTGGAATTGGTAAAAGTGAGGCAGCATTGGAATTAATTAAACGTGGTCACCGTTTGGTTTCGGATGATGTTGTGGAGATAAAAAAAGTAAGCGATGAAACATTGATTGGTACTGCACCAGATATTACACGTCATTTTATTGAGTTGAGGGGTATTGGAATTATTGATGTAAAGACACTTTTTGGTGTGGAAAGTGTAAAAAATATTCAATCGATAGATTTAGTCATTAAGCTGGAGGAATGGAATAAGGAACAGGAATATGACCGTCTGGGACTAGAAGAGCAGTATACAGAATTTTTGGGAAATAAAGTAGTGTGTCATTCTATTCCTATTCGCCCAGGGCGTAATTTAGCCGTTATCTGTGAGTCCGCAGCAGTTAACTACAGACAGAAAAAGATGGGTTATAATGCAGCCAGAGAGCTTTATAACAGAGTAACAAATAACATAATGAAAAAATAAATAGAACGGTAGGTTTAGAAAGGTGGATTCGTATGGGAAAATACTGCATGGGAGTTGACGTAGGAGGTACTACAGTTAAAATTGGTTTATTTGATACAGAAGGCAATTTACAAGATAATTGGGAAATTGTTACTAGAAAGGATGAAGGAGGCTCCTATATTTTAAGTGATATTGCTGCCTCTCTTTTAGAAAAGTGGAATACCATGGGCATTCAGAAGGAAGATATAATTGGTATAGGTATTGGAATTCCAGGACCAATCAAAGAGGATGGTACAGTATTGAAATGTGCTAATCTTGGATGGGGAGTCTTTAATGTAGCAGATGAGGTGAGGAATCTGACAGGTATTGACAATGTAAAAGTTGGAAATGATGCAAATGTTGCTGCACTTGGAGAAATGTGGAAAGGCGGCGGAAAAGGTTACCAGGACATTGTAATGATTACATTAGGCACAGGAGTTGGTGGTGGTGTAATTATTGGTGGGAAAATTTTGACTGGGTCAAAGGGCGCTGCTGGAGAAATTGGACATATTACTGTTAATTATCAAGAAGAAGATACTTGTGGCTGTGGGAAACGAGGCTGTTTAGAGCAGTTTGCATCGGCAACTGGTATTGTGAAAGAAGCAAAACGTCTGTTAATTACTTCAGAAAAGCCATCTATGCTCCGAGAGGTTCAATATTTGTCAGCAAAGGCAATATTCGATTGTGCAAAAGAGGGTGATGAATTAGCAAATGTTCTTGTAGAACAATTAGGTTATTACCTTGGAATGGCTGCTTCTCATATTGCAGCAGTTGTAGATCCAGATGCCTTTGTCATTGGTGGCGGTGTATCCAGAGCAGGTGAAATCCTAACAACTGTTGTTAAAAAATATTATGAGCAGAACACAATGTTTGCATTAAAAAATAAAGAATTTCTTTTGGCAAAATTGGAAAATGACGCAGGCATTTTTGGTTGTGCAAAAATGGTGCTTGAATAAATATAGAATCATAGCATATATTAGGCTTATAAATGAATCATAGAAGAGGTAAAAAGTGTATCAGGAATTTGAAACAAAGTTGTCCCAGGTGATAGGAAAAAGTCAAATCAAAAAGGGCGAACCGTTATCAAAACACACGACGTTTAAAATAGGAGGACCTGCTGATTATTTTATTTCTCCCGAAAAGGAAGAATCGCTTAGTGAATTGATAAAAGTCTGTAATGAATATGAGATTCCTTTTTATGTAATTGGAAATGGGAGCAATCTGTTAGTTGGAGATAATGGCTTTCGTGGTGTAATAATCGAAATGCAGAATCAGTTTAGCAAGATTCAGATAGAACCATGGGAGGGAGCAACGAAAAGAATTACAGCTGGAGCTGGTATTATGTTGTCAAAGCTTTCTGGTGAAGCTGCTAGAAATGCTCTTACTGGGCTTGAGTTTGCAGCAGGTATACCTGGAACTCTTGGAGGAGCAGTTGCAATGAATGCAGGCGCTTATGATGGAGAAATAAAGGACTGTATTGTGAGTGCAAAAGTTATGACAAGACAAGGTGAGATACTAGTTTTAACCAGAGAACAGTTGGAACTGTCTTATAGGAAAAGCATCATTCAAAAGGAAGGCTACATTGTAATAGAGGCAGTTTTTTCTCTTAAAAATGGATATGAGTCAGCTATACGACAGAAGATGCAGGATTTTAATCAAAGACGTCGGGAAAAGCAGCCACTGGAATACCCTAGTGCAGGAAGTACTTTTAAGAGGCCAGAGGGGAATTTTGCGGGCAAGTTAATTATGGACGCAGGACTAAAAGGATTTCGAGTGGGAGATATGATGATATCGGATAAGCACTGTGGTTTTATGATTAACGTTGGCAATGGAACAGCTTATGATGCAGTGCAATTAATGAACAAGGTAGATATAATTGTATATGAGAAATTTGGTGTTCACTTAGAGCCAGAAGTAAGGTTAATTGGTGAATTTATAGAAAATTAGGTGTTGCAGAGAAGGTGAAACAAAGGATGAGGTTTGTCATAGTGTCGGGCATGTCTGGCGCGGGAAAAAGTTCAGTCTTAAAAATGTTAGAGGATGCAGGGTACTTTTGTGTAGATAATCTTCCTATTCCACTGATTCCAGTGTTGACAAAGCTGACAATTGGCGGAAGGAAAGAAGAGCAGGATGGGATGGCAATAGCGGAAGGACTACATGGAAAAGCTATATCTAAAGCAGCTCTTGGTGTGGATATCCGCAGCGGACAGGCATTAGAGGAATTGGACGAAATATTAAATCAATTAAAACAATTTGAAGTTAAGCCAGAAATTCTGTTTCTAGACTGTAATACAGAGGTACTGGTGAAACGTTATAAAGAAACAAGAAGAACGCATCCATTAATAAGTGCTGGAAGAATTGATGCAGGGATTGAACTGGAAAGAGAGAAGCTTGAGTTTTTAAAAACAAGAGCAGATTATATTATTGATACAAGCAGAATGTTGGTTCGCGATTTGAAAACAGAGATAGATAAAATTTTTGTAAAAGGCGAATCGTATCAGAACTTTTTTATCTCTATTGTTTCATTTGGCTTTAAGTACGGAATTCTGCAAGATGCAGATCTTGTATTTGATGTGAGATTTTTACCAAATCCTTATTATGTACCAGAATTAAAAAGAAAAACAGGTCAGGAGCAAGATGTATACGATTTTGTAATGAAATCAGAGCAAGCAGAGGTTTTTTTAAGCAAACTAGAGGATATGCTGAAGTTTCTTATTCCAAGTTATATTTTGGAAGGGAAGAACCAGCTAGTAGTTGGAATAGGCTGTACTGGTGGAAAACATCGTTCTGTTACAATTGCAAGAGCGATTGGTGATAAACTAGGTGAATATGGTTATGGGCTTAAGGTAGAACATAGAGATATTGCAAAGGATGTTTAGAAATGTCATTTTCGTTAAAGGTTAAAGAAGAAATATCAAGAGAAGTTCCTAGTGCCAGACATTGTTGTATAGCAGAGTTAGCTGCAATTATCAGTTTTTCTGGTGAGATTACAAATAGTAATACTGGAGGACATCAGATAAAAATTACAACAGAGAACTTGACAGTTGCTAGAAAATATTTTATTTTATTAAAGAATACATTTCATGTAAAAGCAGAGATTTCAGTAAAAAGAAATGTGGCATTAAGGAAAAATAACAGTTATTGTGTACTGGTAAGAACAAAGGCTGATGTTGAAAAAATACTTCTTGCTACAAAGCTGGTGGATGATTCAATCCGTGTATCAGAATCATTATTACCAAGTGTTCTGGTTGCTCAAAATACCTGCTGTAAGCGGGCATTTATCCGGGGTGCTTTTTTGGCATCAGGTTCAATCAGTGATCCTGCCAAGACTTATCATTTTGAAATAGTAACTATGTCTCCTGATAAAGCGGCAATGCTTAGTGAAATGATTCATTTTTTTGAAATTGACTCGAAAATTGTTGTAAGAAAGAAGTATTTTGTGGTATATATAAAAGAGGGGTCACAAATTGTTGATTTGTTGAATATCATGGAAGCACATGTGGCTCTTATGGACTTGGAAAATGTTAGAATTTTAAAGGAAATGCGTAACTCCATAAATCGTAAGGTAAATTGTGAAACAGCAAATATCAATAAAACAGTAATTGCAGCAACAAAGCAGATTGAGGACATTATATTTATACGTGATACCATTGGATTGAGTGAGTTGACAGAAGGACTTGAGGATGTGGCAACATTACGCATTGAACGTCCTGACATGTCATTAAAGGAATTAGGTGCAATGCTGAATCCACCTATAGGGAAGTCAGGTGTTAATCATAGGTTAAGAAAAATCAGTAAAATTGCTGATAGTTTGAGGGAACAGAAGGAGGAATAGGAAGTATGGTTACAAAGAAAATTACGATTAAGATTCCAACTGGTTTAGAAGCCAGACCAGTTGCAATACTTGTTCAAGTTGCCAGTCAATATGAAAGTGCTATTTATGTAGAATGTGAAGAAAAAAAGGTGAATGCTAAAAGTATTATGGGAATGATGAGTTTAGGCTTAGCAGCAGGTGAAGAAGTGATAGTTTCAGCATCTGGGGCAGATGAAGAAGAAGCCATGGAGAATATTGAGAAATATTTAAGCAGCAAATAGTAATCGGCTATGGTAAGTTAAAAAAGTCATCCAATAAAATACGGGATGACTTTTTTCGTTCATAGGGTATGTAAGTTAATCTGCATAGCAAAGTCCGTTAAAGCAGTCACCACCACTTACTTCGGTTCCATCCACAACCAGATTATTGGTATCAGAGCCTATTCTAATATATCCACTCTTTCTATCCACTAAGGTAGTAACATAGATCCAGTCAGAATCATCAGAAGCCGAAAACATTACAATTTCGCCAGGCTGTATGTCAAATGCAATGGATTGGTCATACCTTGATTTTGAAACAGGAATCTCAATATTAGCAGAAACCATTGTACCGACAGGATACATGCCTTTAGGTACTTCGGAAAAACCGATATACTCAAAATCACGCGTATCAGATGTCTGAAACATGGTGATGACATAGGTCGCTCTATGAAACCATGTCTGTAAGGTATTCCCACGTACAGTAGTAGAAAAAGTGTTATCTGAATTAATCTCAAATACGTCAGGAAGTCCTGCACAAACTCCGAGATAGGTAAGAACATGACCTATATAGCTATAAATATAGGTGGCATCATCGTTGCTGGGACCATATTCACCAATTAAAACAAATAAATCTTTACCGTATAAATTAGCAAGAAATATTTTTCCAGTCAGACCATAGCATGAGTTATCCAGAGTGTAATCACCTACAGTAAGAGAATAGCTTTCTTCGTCATCAGCTGGGACAAGAAGTTCAATGGTTTCGTCCTTGGAATCACCATCCAAATCTACAGAACTGCCTGAGGGAATCTCTACGATTTCACCTTGTAATGCTCTTTGGCGAAAGTCAGAGCCTTTGGATTCTGGTGTGGCAGACGGGGTACTGGAGGTGGGTGTAGTTTCGGCGTTTTTTTGTGGTGAACATCCAAATAGACAACATGAAATTAGAATTAAAAATAAAATATACGTTATTTTTCTCATAATATCCTCTCTTTCCTAAATTAATATATATAATTCAAAGTAACATATATGATAAAATAAAGTAATAAATATTTCTGACTAATATATTAAAAAAATCTTAACACGCAGGAGAACAGGCTTGCGATTTTACAAAAGATACACAGAAGAATTGACAGTAAAGTGTAAAAGGGATATGATTTTAGTACGAATAGTAAATGATAGCATGATAAATAAGAGGATAATTATGGATAATAAAGAGGAAATTGTACTAGTCTGCTCACAATGTGGCAGAAAAGAAGAATACAGTATCGTACATCGAATAGAACCAGTTCAAAAGGAAAAGGTGAAGGATATGTCCATTTTTCAGTGGAAATGTCCCCAGTGTGGAAAGGTTCAAAAACTGGTGTATCCCTGCTTTTATGTGGACAAGGATAAAAAGATTATTGTCCTTCTTCAGGGGCAGGGTGTGGAAACCATGCTGGATGAATCAGACTGGAAGCTGGATGGATATACAAAACGTATTTGCAGAACAATAGAAGAATTTTCAGAGAAAATTCGAGTTTTAGATTTAAGATTACAGGATAAAATAATAGAAATATTAAAACTGCTGTTATTTGCGCAGATTCATTTAAAGGAACCAGAACTGACGGACATCTTTTTCTATCAGATAGCAGAAGACGGCAGCTTTGAATTTACCATCAGGAAGGGAGATAGACCGGATGGCATAGCGGTTTCAGGGAAAATATATGAGGAGTTATGTGAAACAATTCCTGAGTATATAGATGAAGAGGAGATCGGGTTCTGCTGTATTGATTTGGACTGGGCAGGTTCTCAGATTGTAAAGGATCGGATTCAGTAAGTAAGCAAGGTAATGATATAATGAGATAAGAGAAAGGGGAACCGATATGAATTTCACACATTTACACGTACATACTGAGTACAGTCTGCTAGATGGTTCAAGTAAAATAAAGGAACTGATAACCCGCACGAAAGAGATTGGTATGGACAGCATTGCCATTACCGATCATGGTGTAATGTACGGTGTAATTGATTTTTATAAGGCAGCGAAAGCAGAAGGAATTAATCCTATTATTGGATGTGAAGTTTACGTGGCTCCAAATTCTCGTTTTGACCGTGAAGCAGGGCAAAGTGAAACAAGGTATAATCATCTTGTTCTTCTGGCAGAAAATAATCAAGGCTATAGCAATCTTATGAAAATTGTTTCAAAAGGTTTTACAGAGGGTTTTTATTATAAACCGCGAGTTGATTATGAGGTACTGGAACAATACCATGAAGGCATTATTGCTTTAAGTGCCTGTTTAGCTGGAGCAGTAGCAACCCAGCTGAGAAAAGGATTTTATGAAGAAGGGAAAAAAGAGGCAGTCCGGCTGAACAATTTATTTGGAGAGAATAATTTTTTCCTTGAACTACAAGATCATGGATTATCGGAACAGCAGGTGGTGAATCAGCAGTTAATACGTATGAGCCAGGAAACGGGAATAGGACTGGTTGCTACAAATGATATTCATTATATTTACGATAAAGATATGACACCCCACGATATTTTATTGTGCATTCAGACGCAGAAAAAGGTTTCAGATGAAAACAGGATGAAATATGAGGGTGGACAATTTTATTTAAAATCACCAGAGGAAATGCTGGAATTATTTCCATATGCAAAGGAAGCACTGGAGAACACATGGAAAATTTCCAGTAGATGTCATGTAGAAATTGAATTTGGTAATTATAAGCTTCCAAAATTTGATGTGCCAGAGGGCTATACAGCTTGGGAGTATTTAAGGAAGCAGTGTTTTGAGGGACTTTCCAGGCGTTATCAGAATCCAGATCATATACTAACAGAAAGACTGGAGTACGAATTAGAAACGATTCATAGTATGGGATTTGTGGATTATTTTCTTATTGTGTGGGACTTTATAAAGTATGCTAAGGATCATGGTATAATGGTAGGTCCAGGAAGAGGCTCCGCTGCGGGTAGTATTGTATCCTATTGCCTGGAAATTACGGATATTGACCCGATACGTTACAATCTTTTGTTTGAACGTTTTCTAAACCCTGAGCGGCTTACAATGCCAGATATCGATATTGACTTTTGTTTTGAAAGAAGGCAAGAGGTGATTGATTATGTAGTGCAAAAATATGGAAGTGACCGGGTGGTTCAAATTGTAACCTTTGGAACCATGGCAGCAAAGGCGGTAATTCGAGATGTAGGCAGAGCATTGGATTTGCCATATGCATATGTAGATTCGATTGCCAAAATGATTCCAACGGAGTTAGGAATTACAATTGAAAAAGCATTAAAGATAAATAAGGAATTAAAGCAGCTATATGATCAAGAAGACGAAGCAAAATATTTGATTGATATGTCTATGCGTTTAGAAGGGCTGCCACGTCATACTTCTATGCATGCAGCAGGAGTTGTAATCAGCAAAGAAGCAGTAGATGAATATGTACCTTTATCAAGAGCATCGGATAATACAATTACAACCCAGTTTACCATGACAACACTGGAAGAATTGGGACTTTTAAAAATGGATTTTCTTGGACTCAGAACTTTAACTGTTATTCAAAATGCAGTAAGGCTGATTAACAGAAAAATGCTGACTGACGGAAAAGAACTATCAGTTTATAATATTAATTATGATGACAAAAAGGTATTTGAACTGATTGGAACAGGCAGGACAGAAGGAATATTCCAGCTGGAAAGTGCAGGAATGAAAAGCTTTATGAAGGAGCTAAAGCCAGAAAGTATTGAAGACATTATAGCGGGTATTTCTTTATATCGTCCAGGTCCAATGGACTTTATACCAAAGTACATTAAAGGAAAAAACCAACAGGATACCATTGCTTATGATTGCCCAGAACTGGAGCCAATCTTATCGCCTACCTATGGCTGTATTGTTTATCAAGAACAGGTTATGCAGATTGTCCGGGATTTAGCGGGCTACAGTTATGGTAGAAGTGATTTGGTTCGTCGTGCTATGTCAAAGAAAAAAGCTTCTGTTATGGCGAAGGAACGTCAGAATTTTGTTTATGGAAATGAAGCAGAAGGTGTATTAGGCTGTGTAGTAAATGGAATATCAGAGGAAGTAGCTAACCGGATTTTCGATGAAATGACAGATTTTGCAAAATATGCATTTAATAAGTCTCATGCAGCAGCATATGCAGTAGTGTCTTATCAGACGGCATATCTAAAATATTATTTTCCAGTTGAATATATGGCGGCTCTTATGACTTCTGTAATCGATAATACCAGCAAGGTTTCTGAGTATATACTAACCTGCCGTCAGATGGGGATTCCCATTTTGCCGCCTGATATTAATGAAGGAGAAGCAGTTTTTTCCGTTTCAGGGAATGCAATCCGTTATGGCTTATCGGCAATCAAAGGTCTTGGGAAACCAGTAATTCATGCTATTGTAGAGGAGCGGGAGCAGAATGGTAAATTCACTTCATTAAAAGATGTAGTACTGCGTTTGTCAGGAAAAGAAGTGAATAAGAGGACAATGGAGAATTTTATTAAGGCAGGTGCACTGGATAGTTTAGAAGGAACTAGAAAGCAGAAGATGCAGGTGTATGTTCAGGTAATTGATTCTGTAAACCAGGAGAAGAAAAGCAGTATGACAGGCCAGATTTCCTTGTTTGATTTTGTAGGGAAGGAAGATGGTTTTGAAAATGAAATTGCTTTTCCTGATGTAGGAGAGTTTGAAAGGGAACAATTGCTTGCATTTGAAAAAGAAGTTTTAGGAATCTATGTAAGTGGACATCCGCTGGAAAAGTATGAAAGTGTGTGGACAAAAAATATAACGAAAACATCTGCCGATTTTGCTTTAGATGAAACGGGATATGTTAAAGTTCAGGACGGCAGTTTTGAAACAATTGGAGGTATGATGGTCTCCAAGACAATTAAGTCTACTAGAGATAATAATATGATGGCATTTGTTATGATAGAAGATTTGTTTGGAGCTGTTGAAGTAATATTGTTTCCAAGAGTATATGAAAAGTATAAAGAATATCTGACAGAGGATGAAAAGCTTTTTATAAAAGGGAAGGTTACAGTAGAAGAAGATAAGCCAGCCAAATTAATCGGACAGAAAATAATGAGGTTTGCCCAGATTCCCAAGGAAGTATGGATTCAATTTAAAAATAAGCAGGAATTTTTAGATAACGAGTACCATCTGTTGCAGATATTAAAACAGTTTCCAGGCAGTGAAGAGGTAATGATTTATTGCCGTGAGGAAAAAATTAAGAAGAAATTACCATTGCAATACGGCATTACTGTTGAAAATCAAGTACTGGATAGATTAAAAAATGACTTTTTTGACGAAAATATAAAAGTTGTTGAAAAGAGTATTGAAAATAATACAATTTAGAGGTAAAATGGTAAATGATTAATTTTTGCAGGGCATGTATTGTGATAAGTGAATTTTTTAACAATGATTTACTTATTTTTTACTATATATAATTCGTGTGGAGGTATAAAAATGACAAAGGAAATAAATACAATAGGTGTTTTGACAAGTGGTGGAGATGCACCAGGTATGAATGCAGCGATTCGTGCAGTTGTAAGAACAGCATTAGCGAATGGAAAAAAGGTGAAGGGTATCCGCAGAGGCTATAGTGGTCTGTTAGAAGAAGATATTTTCGATATGGACGCATATAGTGTGGCTGATATTATTGGAAGAGGCGGTACTATTCTTTACACAGCAAGATGTGCTGAATTCAGAACTGAGGAAGGGCAGAAAAAGGGTGCAGAAATCTGTGAAAAACACGGTATTGATGGATTAGTTGTAATTGGTGGAGATGGTTCCTTTCAAGGTGCCAGAAAACTGGCTAATTTAGGTATTAACACCATTGGCCTTCCAGGAACAATTGACCTTGACATTGCCTGTACGGAATATACCATTGGCTTTGACACAGCTGTTAATACAGCGATGGAAGCAATTGATAAAATCCGTGACACGTCTACTTCACATGAAAGATGTAGTGTTATTGAGGTAATGGGAAGAAATGCAGGATATATTGCATTATGGTGCGGTATAGCAAATGGAGCAGAGCAGATTTTAATTACCGAGCGATATGATTTCGACGAGCAGGCAATTATCAATAATATTATTGAAAAAAGAAATAAAGGAAAGAAGCACTATATTATTGTAAATGCGGAAGGAATTGGACGATCCGAAGAACTTGCGAAAAAGGTAGAAGCTGCTACAGGTATGGAAGCAAGAGCTACCATTATTGGACATATTCAGCGTGGCGGAAGTCCAACGTGTAAGGACAGGGTATATGCCTCTATGATGGGAGCAAGAGCAGTAGATTTATTATGTCAAGGTGCCTCAAACAGAGTGGTTGGATATAAAGAAGGCAGTTTTGTAGACTTTGATATTCAAGAAGCACTTTCAATGACAAAGGATATTGATCAGTACATGTATGATATGTCTAGGAAGTTATCTAGATAATTATTTTCTGAAGATAATGTGAGGGTCTATGACAGAGTAATATCTGTTGTAGGCCTTGTTTTTACTTGAAAGGATGAAAAATGAATAATAGAACAAAGAAGTTTTTTTCTTTTTATAAGCCATATATGGGATTGTTCCTATTAGATATGTTTTGTGCATTCATTGTGGCAGGCATAACATTAGTAAACCCATTAATTATTCGATATATTACCAATACAGTATTACCTGACTATAACAGTAATGACGCTGTTACCATCATAGCCAGGCTGGGACTGATTATGCTTGGACTTGCCGTAATTCAATTTGTCTGTAATTATTTTGTTACCTATAAAGGCCATATGATGGGTGCTTATATGGAATATGACATGAGAAATGAGTTATTTGAGCACTATCAAAAGTTGTCATTTAATTTCTATGATAATCAAAAGACAGGCCAGCTTATGTCAAGAATAACAAATGACTTATTTGATATTACAGAACTATGCCATCATGGACCAGAAGATGTAGTGATATCCTTTATCAAAATAACAGGCGCCTTTGTTATTTTATTAAATGTAAATCCGTGGCTTACACTGGTTGTATTTGCATTTATTCCTATTATGGTTTTGTTTGCAATGTTTATTCGAAAAAAGATGCATGCGGCCTTTAAGAGAAACAGAGAACGGGTAGCAGAAATAAATGCACAGGTAGAGGATAACTTATCAGGAATAAGGGTGGTGAAATCTTTTGCAAACGAAGAACTGGAAATAGAACATTTCAAAATGGGTAATGACAGATTTGTTAATAGTAAGAGAAGCAGTTATTTAAATATGGCAAATTTTCATGCAGGACTTGGTTTTTTTATTTCATTATTAAATATTGCTGTTATTATTGGAGGGGCTGCGTTCATTAGCAAGGATACCATTAACATGGCGGATTTGATTACATTTTTACTATATATTAATAACCTGATTGAACCAGTCCAAAAGTTAATAAATTTTACAGAACAATTTCAAAATGGAATTACGGGATTTAACCGGTTTATGGATATACTGGAGATTGAGCCTGATATTATAGATAGTAAGGGTGCCATCGAGTTAGTTAATCCCAAAGGGGATATTGAGTTTTCAGACGTAGCTTTTAAATATCAGGATACTATAAATGAAGTGTTCCGAAATATTAACTTAAAGGTAAAAGCAGGAGAATACATGGCTTTGGTTGGTTCTTCCGGTGTAGGAAAAACAACCATGTGCAGTTTAATTCCCAGATTTTACGAGACTACATCAGGTGAGATTAAAATAGATGGAATAAATATTCGGGATATTCAATTAAAATCACTAAGAAAAAATATAGGTGTTGTGCAGCAAGATGTTTATTTGTTTGCAGGTACTGTAATAGATAATATACGATATGGAAAGCTAGAAGCAACCAGGGAGCAGGTAATCGAGGCTGCAAAGAATGCCAATGCCCATGATTTTATAATGGAACTGCCAGATGGATATGATACGTATATAGGACAAAGGGGAATTAAGCTTTCAGGGGGCCAGAAGCAGCGCCTTAGTATCGCCAGGGTATTTTTAAAAGATCCGTCTATTCTGATTTTTGACGAAGCAACCTCTGCATTAGATAATGAAAGTGAAAAAATTGTTCAGGAGTCTTTAGAAAAGTTAGCTAAAAATAGAACGACGTTTGTGATAGCACATAGGTTAACCACAATACGTAATGCAAAACATATTATTGTATTGACCGAAGATGGAATTAAGGAGCAGGGAACACATGAAGAACTGCTGAAAAAAGGTGGCATTTACAGCAAACTATATACCATGACAAAATAGAATGACTTTTATTTTAAAGCAAGAAGACAGATTCAGCTTGACTGAATCTGTCTTCTTATTACATACTTGCTATATTCTCTTTATCTTGTTCTGTGCTGTCTGAAATCTCTTCGTCTAAGTCTATTACGGTAACATTTGTATCCTCTTCTGAATTTTTAACATGTGAAATGATGTCTTTTGCGCCATCTTTTACATCATAAGCAATTTTAGAAGCAGAATCCTTAACTTCGTCGGCAATAATAGAAGCAGAAATCCTCACATCATTTGCAATAATAGAGGCCGAATCTTTTACCTCGTCGGCAATTTTAGAGGCAGATTCTTTTACATCTCCAGCCACCTGGGAAGCTGCCTCTTTCACATTATCTGCTACTTGAGAAGCAGTTTCCTTCACATTATCCAAATTCAACGTAACATATTCTCTTTCAGCAGAAGCATTTGAAGAGTTTTTGTCTGAATCATTTGAGAGATTAGGATGTTCACCAAATTCATTATCATCGAAATCGTCAAAATCATCAAAATCAGTATCATTCCTTTTATGACCATTTTTCATAAAGTAATATATGCTGCCAGCAACAGCAACAAGAGAAAAAGCGGTAAATAGAAACTTAATGATTTTTTTCATGTACTCTACTTCCTTTCTATAATAATTATATCCTCAATTACCTATTATAATTCTACATAGAAAAAAATAAAAGTCAAACTTTTTTGAAAGTACATGATAAAAAATGTTACAGTGCTTTGTCACCGTGTTCTTTTGTACGGATTCTAATGCAGTCCAATACATCGGATATAAAAATCTTACCATCACCATACTCACCAGTTTCAGCAACAGAGGTGATAGTTTCAATAATTTCAGCTAGCCGCTCATCTGGTACAACAATACGAATTTCAACTTTGGATAAAGTATTCAGCATTATGGTATTTCCCTGAATGGATTCTGTAAATCCCATCTGCTTTCCGCAGCCAAGTACCTGATTAATAGTAAGACCGTTGAATTCCCTTTGAAGCAATGCTGTCTTTAATGGCTCCAGTTTCTCAGGACGAATGATGGCTTCAATTTTTTTCATGTAATCACCTTCTTTTCAATTTTTATTAGTTTAATCTAAACCTGTAAAAGCAGGGTATGCAGATTCACTGTGTTCTGTAATATCAAGTCCCTGTGCTTCTTCTTCAGGAGTAACACGAATACTCATAAATTTTTTCATAATAAATAGAATAACAAAGGTTGCAGCGCCTGCAAAAACCATAGTAATAACAATACTTATAATTTGTGCAACAAATAGCTTGGTTTCTCCAAAGAACAGACCATCCCATTTCGCTGTGCTGTTAATGGATCTCTGTGCAAATATGCCAGTTGCAATACCGCCCCAGACACCGCCGATTCCATGACATCCAAAAGCATCAAGTGCGTCATCATATCCAAACTTTTCCTTTATCTTTGTCATAGTAAAATAGCAGATCGGGCTGACTAATGCACCAATAATCATGGAAGCCCAAATGGATACAAACCCAGCACCTGGTGTAATTGCTACAAGACCAACAACTGCGCCTGTAGCTGTACCTAAAGCAGTAGGCTTTCCATGTATAATTCTTTCTAGAAGCATCCATGAAAGCATGGCTGTTGCTGCTGAAGTATTTGTAGTAAGAATGGCATGAACTGCTAAACCGTCTGCTGCTAAAGCACTTCCGCCATTAAATCCGAACCAGCCAAACCATAGAAGACCAGCACCGAGAATCACAAATGGAATGTTATGTGGCTTATAGGATACCATTCCGAATCCGCGTCTCTTTCCAAGCATAATACATGCAACAAGCCCTGAAATACCAGAACTGATATGCACTACGTTTCCGCCGGCAAAATCAATACAATTTAACTCTCTTATAAATCCACCATCGCCCCACACCATATGTGCTAAAGGATAGTATACAATGATAGACCATGCAGTGATAAAAATGAACAGTGCAGAAAACTTCATTCTTCCTGCTACAGCACCACATATAAGAGCAGGTGTGATAATAGCAAACATCATTTGAAATACAGCAAATAGGCTTTCTGGAAGTGTACTGGAGTAAGCAGGATTTGGTTCGGCACCAACTCCGTTAAAAAAAGCATTGCTTAAACTGCCAATGAATCCACCGTGATCGGTTCCAAAGGATAACGAATACCCAAACGCTACCCAGAGAATAGAGCCAACTCCGCAAATAAAGAAACAGGACATTAAGGTGTTCAAAGTATTTTTTCTTCTTTCCAGTCCAGAATAAAATAATGCTAATCCTGGAGTCATAAGAAAGACAAATGCTGAGCACATTATAATAAATGCGCTGTTTGCTAAACTAATTTCCATGATAATACATTCCCTTCTTAGGTTCTTTTTGTAAACAAAAAAAGGCGAATAACTTTATGTTATTAAAACATAATGGGTTATCGCCTTCGATATAACAAAAGTATACATATTTTTTCGGAAATGTCAATTATTTTTTTTGTTACTTAAATTACTTGTATTTTCTTCAGCAGTTTTTTTAATCAATTTACCGTTGTAGCAAACGACAGGAGTTCCCTTTTCAATGTTTTCAAATACAATCTTTGCAACCTTGGGAGGGAGGTTAACACAGCCGTGGGAGCCTTTTGTCTTATAAATGTCCCCGCCAAATTCATTACGCCAGCTGGCATCATGCATTCCAACATTGTAGTAAAAAGGCATCCAGTATTTTACTGCGGAACTATAATCCTCACCAACTAAAGTAGCCTCTCGTTCTTTGTAAGTAATCTGGTAAATTCCAGTTGGAGTACCTAGATTTTTGCTAATATTACCACTGACCAAATCGGAATCAATGACAAGGTTGCCTTCTTTATATACCCAAAGGTGCTGATTGGTAAGGTCAATCTCAACATAGCTGTTGCCAATATCGTTGGTTGCCCGTGAAACAGCCACTTGCTGATAGACAGGTTCTCTGGTTACACTTTTACCTTCTTTAATAATTTCAACAATAGCTTCTGTTTCCTGAGCTCGATTAATTAGCCACCCATAATCTCCGCCGCTGACTGTAAGCTGACTATTGTCATGAGCAATAAATTCTCTTTTTGAGCCAAAAGTATTATAGGTACGGGCAAGATAGTCTACATATTCCCTGACCTTCTCAAGGCTGAAATCCACATCAAAATCAGAGGTAACGTACATCCAGTCTTTAATAAAAACGCGGTCAAGTATTTCACTGCGGTCATCAAAGTCATAGGTAATTACCACATTCAGATAAGTGTTTAGTTTTTTGGTAAGCTGAAGTAACACAGGAGAATTCTGGGTATACTTTGGTACAGCATAAATATCAAGTTCCTCAAGAGATAAATGTTCTGCGCCGTCTTCCACAGCCTGTTTTACGCTTTGATATAAGGCATTCTCGGTAATGTAAGCACCAGTTTCCTCTGGAATGATAGTATACTCGGTGTCATTATAGTTAATATAAGCATCAACAGGTGGTATATTGTTTTTTTCCTGAAGAAAAACTAAATGATTCACCAAATCTGATAATAAGTCAGAATCATAGCCAGCTTCAATATGCATTTCCAGGTCATTCATTCCAAATAAGGC
The DNA here is from genome assembly GCF_900112775.1 of Anaeromicropila populeti. Lineage (GTDB taxonomy): Bacteria > Bacillota > Clostridia > Lachnospirales > Lachnospiraceae > Anaeromicropila_A > Anaeromicropila_A populeti. The sequence goes on along the minus strand of NZ_FOYZ01000007.1, from coordinate 113,188 downwards.
AATGGGCCACTTAAAAGGATTTTGGGTTTCCATAAGTCTTTCAATGGTTCCATCTGGTATATAATGATAATCAATATCTTCGGCACTTATGTAGTCGATCAGTCCATTCCGCCCTTCTATTGTAAGTTGATAAGTCTGAACAGTTTCATTAATGCTCCGTTCAACCTCATCAGCAGTTTTTCCACAGTAATTCACACCATTAATGACAGAACCAAAATAAAACCGTTCTTTGAAAAATAAGCTAATGCTAAAATAAATCACTAGAAAAATTAATATTATGCAAGTGATAATAATAATACGTTTTCTCTTTTTGTACACGCTATCTCCTCATTTCTAATACTGTCGTTTTAAGTATATCATTAGATTGCGTAATGTGCCAGTGATATTTTTATTAATAAAAGTAATTGACATACAAATAAAAGAATGATATCATTAAGTCAATAAAGATGAATAGAAAATCAGCGATCAAAAGTAGTACTTTCAGAAGGTACATTGCAGAGAGCCGGGAGGGTGGAAACCGGTATGGAAGTCTGTCAGGAATGGGTTTGGGAGATGCCAGGTGAACCGTGTAGAGCGTAAGTAGCTGTGGCCGTGTCCTCACGTTATAGAGGTAGATATCGATTTTTTCTGTATCGAAAAAGTTATCATATGAATTGGTGGCAGGTATTTTCCGGTTTGGAGAATACTTTTTTTGTGCTTTTTTATAGAATGCAGTTTAATTAACTAGAACTGCTGGGATAAAGAGCCAGTTCGTGATAGAAAGCAGGGTGGCACCACGATACGTTCGTCCCTAATAGTCTGTGTTATGCAGTCTATTAGGGACTTTTTTGTTTGTGGCAAAGTGTGTGTGTGGAACACACGATTTCTAATTGATTGAGAAAGAGAGGAGTTACTATGAGAAAATTAAGAGCATATCGAAAAACAGTCAGTATTGTAAACGAAACAACGATTGGGTTATATGAAGGATTTGTAGGAAACAAACTAGGTTTTTTACTAGAAAGTTACGATAAAAATAATGGCCGATACTCTATTTTTGGAAAAGAGCCAGCTGAAATCATTCATTCGGAAGGAAATCAGCTTGTAATTGAAAAGAGAGATGGCACAAAAGAAGTGAAGGAAGGAAATCCATTTCTTTTGTTGAAGGAATATTACAGCAATTTTCAGGTAACAAAAGATGATGGAGAACTAGCATTTATAGGCGGATTAGTTGGTAATATGGGTTATGATTTTGTACGTTATACAGAGGATATTCCAGATGATAATAGCGATGAGATTGGAATTGAAACGATTTATTTAATGTATACAAAAGAATTTTTTGTAATCGATCATGTGGCAGAAACATTGACAGCAGTCGTTTTGGAGGAGGATTCTGAAGCAGGAAGAGAGCTGGGGATGTCAATGGCTAAGGAACTTGTGGAAGCAGTAACGGAGGGTTATGAAGAAGTTAAACAGAAAGCGCAGACAGCACTGAGACTGGATGGGAAAATTATTAAAAAATCAGACACACTTGAAGAATACAGTCAAAAAGTGGAGAAGATAAAAGAGTATATTATCGAAGGACATATTTTTCAGACAGTACTTTCCCAAAGGTGGACAATCGAAACAGAACAAGAAGGATTTATTCTATATAAAGCGTTGAGGGAGCTGAACCCTTCTCCATATCTCTATTATTTCAATTTTGGCGGTTTTGAAGTCATTGGCAGTTCTCCTGAAATGTTAGTGAAGCAGCTGGAGAATAAGGTGTATACCTGTCCGATTGCAGGAACAAGAAAAAGAGGTGCAAATCCAGAAGAGGATGAACTTTTAAAGGATGATTTATTATCAGATGCAAAAGAAAGAGCTGAGCATGTTATGCTTGTAGATTTAGCAAGAAATGATATGGGACGTATTTCAGAGTTTGGAACAGTAAAAGTCACCCAGTTTATGAATGTGCAGAATTATTCCCATGTAATGCATATTGTGTCACTGGTCGAGGGAAGAAAAAAAGGCGAAAGCCATCCGTTGGATTTAGTTGCATCATTTCTGCCAGCTGGTACATTAAGTGGGGCACCAAAAATACGTGCAATGGAAATTATTGATGAACTTGAAAATACAAGACGTGGTTTATATGGCGGAGCAACAGGCTATTTATCCTTTGATGGAAATATGGATTTTTGCATCACAATACGAACTATGATAAAAAAAGGAAAAAATGTTTATTTACAGGCTGGAGCAGGGATTGTATTAGATTCTGTTCCACAGAATGAATACAATGAGTGCTGCAACAAGGTTATGGCACTTGCCAAAACACTGGTAACAGAAGATAATTTATAAGAAATGGGGGAAAAGCATGATTTTACTAATTGATAACTATGATTCTTTTACTTATAATTTATATCAATATATTGGAACCTTTGAACCAGACATTAAGGTTGTCCGGAATGATAAAATAACCATTGAAGAAATAGCAGACCTGGAGCCAGATCGGATTGTATTATCACCTGGACCAAAGAGCCCAAACGAAGCCGGAATTTGTATGGAGGTAGTAAAGGAATTCTATAATAAAATACCAATTATGGGAATTTGCCTCGGACATCAGTGTATTGGTGCAGCTTTTGGTGCGACGGTTTCTTATGCAAAAAGGGTGCTTCATGGAAAACAGTCCACAATTCATCATGATGGAGGCAGTATTTTTCAAGGGATTACCTCCCCAATTAAAATAGCAAGATATCATTCCCTGGCAGTTTTGGAAGATACATTGCCGGAGAGCCTGAATGTTATGGCAAAAACAGAGGATGGTGAGATTATGGCAATGCGTCATAAGGACTTTCCAGTTGTAGGGCTGCAATTTCATCCAGAGTCTATTTATACAGAGCATGGCAAAAGAATCGTAGAGAATTTTGTAAATGGCAGAATATAAGGTGAGGTGAAATTATGATTCTAGATGTAATTGTGGAAGATAAAAAAAAGCGTTTGGTACAGCATAAGGAAAAGATTGATGAGAAACAGATGAAGCAGCTTGCAATAAACACGAACAGAAAATCAATTTCTTTTCATAAGGCACTGGCAAAGAATGGGCTATCTATTATTGGTGAATTTAAAAAGGCATCACCAAGTATGGGAGTGATTGACAATAAATTGGATCTGACCGATCGGATTGACCAGTATAACCAGTCTGTAGATGCTATATCCTGTTTGACTGAGGAAGATCATTTCATGGGAAGTGTGGAGTACTTAAAGGAAATTCGTCAAATCTCCAGCCTTCCGATTATCCGTAAGGATTTTATTATTGATCCCTATCAGATTTATGAAGCAAAAGTAATTGGTGCCGATGCAGTTCTTTTAATTGCAGCTATTTTAACAGATGATCAAATGAAAGAGTTGTATGAACTTTCTAACCAGTTAGAATTAGATGTGTTGTTAGAGGTACATGATGAAGAGGAAATGCGAAGAGCGGTTTCTCTTGGTGCAAAAATTATTGGAATAAACAACCGGAATCTAAAAGATTTTACTATTACACTGGAAACAACAAAGAGACTTTCCCAACTTCTTAGTGAGGAATGTCAGGGAAACAGGCCAGTGCTGGTTTCGGAGAGTGGTGTTACGACAGCAGAAGACATTGAGTTTTTGAAAAAGTGTGATGTCAACGCACTGCTGATTGGCAGAGCATTTATGGAGGCGTTAAATCCAAAAGAGCTGGCATCTGAATGGAAGAATATTTATAATGGCGGGAGGTGTTAATCTGGAACCTCAAATTAAAATTTGTGGACTGGTAAATGACGAAGATGCTAGGCTGCTTGTAAAATATAAAATACAATATGCAGGTTTTGTGTTGTTTTATCCAAAAAGTAAGAGATGTGTTTCCATAGACCAGGCAAGGGAAATTATGAAGAATTTATCTCCTGAAATAAAGACGGTAGCGGTAACAGTAAGTCCTGCAAAGTCACAGATAGAAGAGATAGAACGAGCTGGCTTTGATTTGATTCAGATACATGGAACTATGGATATGGAAGGGCTGGAACATAGCTCTATTCCAATTTTACGTGCAGTTAATGTGGATACGCAAATCCAGATGGAAAAGTTTACAAAGCATATTGAGGATAAAATCAGCGGTTATGTGTTTGATGGAAAAAATCCAGGGAATGGAGAAAAATTCGACTGGGCATTACTTGATACAATTGTAAAACATAATAAAAAAATAATGCTGGCAGGTGGATTAAATGCGGATAATGTAAGAAGGGCCATTGAGACAGCATCACCGGATATTGTAGATGTCAGTTCAGGAGTTGAGAAGGATTGTGGTATTGGAAAAGAAGAAAGCAAAATAAAAGCATTTGTGAAAGCAGTCAGAAATCAATGAAAATAGATAGGAAGGTGTGAAAAAATGAGTAAATATTATGGCGAATTTGGTGGACAGTATGTGGCTGAATCACTAATGAACACATTGGAGGAACTAGATAAGGCGTTTGAAGAAGCAATTCAGGATCCAGAATTTTGGAAGGAATTTGATTATTACATGAAAGAGTATGTTGGAAGGGAGACGCCGTTATATTTTGCAAGCCGGCTGACCGAAAAATATGGACCAAAGATTTATTTAAAACGTGAAGATTTAAATCATACTGGTGCCCACAAGATTAATAATGTAATAGGTCAGATTTTATTAGCAAAGAGAATGGGAAAGAAAAAAGTAATTGCTGAAACGGGTGCAGGACAACATGGCGTAGCGACAGCAACAGGTGCAGCACTTTTTGATTTGGAATGTAAAGTATATATGGGTGAAGAGGACATAAGCCGTCAGGCACTCAATGTGTTGAGGATGGAAATGCTGGGTTCCCGTGTATTAAGTGTATCTTCCGGAAGTAAAACATTAAAAGATGCCACGAATGAGGCAATTCGTACCTGGGCTAAGGAAGCAGAAGATACCTTCTACGTAATCGGATCGGCAGTGGGACCTTATCCATATCCTAAAATTGTAAAAACCTTTCAAAGTATTATCAGCAAGGAGTCTAAGAAACAGATTTTAGAGAAGGAAGGAAGGCTTCCAGATTCCGTTATGGCGTGTGTGGGAGGTGGATCTAATTCCATTGGTATGTTTGCGGAGTTTATTGAGGATAAGGATGTAGAATTAGTTGGAGTAGAAGCAGCAGGACTTGGAATCGAAACAGGAAAGCATGCCAGTGCAATGGCTCTTGGTATTCCTGGAACATTACATGGAATGAGATCCTACTTGTTACAGGACGAGGACGGAAATGTGGAGCTGGCACATTCTATTTCAGCAGGATTAGATTATCCAGGTGTTGGACCAGAGCATGCTTATTTAAGAGACAGTGGAAGGGCAAGATATGTGTCAATTACAGATGATGAGGCGATGGAGGCATTGTTAGAATTATGTAAGCTGGAAGGTATTATTCCAGCAATCGAAAGTGCCCATGCATTAGCACATTGTTTTAAACAGGCAAAAGAAATGAAAAAGGATCAAATTATTGTGGTATGCTTATCAGGACGTGGAGATAAGGACTGTCATACCATACAAGAATATTTGACAGGCAATAAAGAAGCATTGAATAAATAAGAAATCTGGGAGGTGTGAAGAATGAATCGAATTGAAGCAAAATTAGCAGAGTTGAAATCAAAGAAGGAAAAAGCATTTATCACGTATATGACGGCAGGGCTTCCAGACATGGAAGGCTGTCAGAAAATTATTAAGGCACAAGAGGAAGCTGGAACTGATATTTTAGAATTAGGAATACCGTTTTCTGATCCAGTTGCAGATGGACCTGTTATTCAAGATGCGTCCTATCGCTCCATTTTAAAGGGAACCAATTTGACAAAAGTTTTTGATATGGTAAAGGAATTGAGAAACAGTTGTGAAATACCTATTGTATTTATGATGTATTATAATACAATACTACATTATGGAGTAGAAAAATTTGTAAACACCTGTTCGGAAATAGGGATAGACGGATTGATTATTCCGGATCTTCCATTTGAGGAACAAGGTGAGTTGAAACAGTATCTTGGAGATGAAAAAAGTCCAGTTTTAATTCAGCTTGTATCGCCAGTTTCCAAAGAAAGAGTTCCCATGCTTTTAAAGGATGCAAGAGGATTTGTTTACTGTGTTTCTTCTATGGGTGTTACTGGTCAAGCAAGTGGATTTCATAAAAATGTAGAAAATTATTTGGCAGAAGTTAAAAATCAGTCAGATATTCCAGTTATGATGGGATTTGGTATAAAAACTGCAAAGGATGTGGAAAATGTAAAACATACAATTGATGGTTGCATTGTAGGTTCTCATTTTATCCAGTTGATGGAAGATGCGGAATATAATATTGAGAAAATTAAAAATTATATTATAGAATTTAAAAAACAACTTAATGAGTAGATGTAAATGGAAAATCGCCTTCATTCGAAGGCGATTTTATAAAATATAATAAATTTGATAGGTTGGAAAGCAATATAAACTATGATGTCAGTTACATCATAGGCACATCCTGGGAGTAATCAATGTTTTCTAAATAAAATCCAAACATATTGTAAAAATCATCCCAATACCCAGTAGTGTCACCTAGTTCTTTTAAATTATCAGAACATACAATATCCCAGTTCCGTTTTACTTCTTCTTGAACGTCCAAACTCATTTCATAATCATCCATACGGATTAATCTATTATTATCAAGTATAATACCGTCATTTCCAAATATTTTTTCCTGGAACATACGCTGCATTTGTTCAATACAGCCTTCATGTAATCCCTTAGCTTTCATTACCTTGTATAAAAGGGCAATGTATAAAGGTACAATAGGGATTGCAGAGCTTGCTTGAGTAACAAGAGCTTTGTTCACAGAAACATATGCCTGAATACCGGTTTCTTGAAATTCTTTTGTAATTTCTTCAGCAGTTTTATGCAAGTGCCTCTTTGCCATACCAATCGTCCCATTAAAATAAATAGGATGTGTTACTTCTGGGCCAATATAACTATAAGCAATAGTAAGAGCGCCAGGTGCTAACACGCCAGCAGAAGATAAAGCAGTAATCCAGTCCTTCCAGTCCTCTCCACCCATAACCTTTTGTGTTGCAAGTACTTCCTCTTCAGAAGCAGGGTTAATGGTAACCTGATAAATGGTATCGTCAACTAAATTCCAGGATTTATTCGTATAGCTTTCAGAAGTTGTCTTTAAAGTTGAATGATATGTAACGCCGTCTGGAGCTGTTCTCCTTGGAGCTGCAATACTATATATCACCATATCAACTTGCCCAAGATCTTTACGAATTATATCAATTGCTTCCTGTTTCACATTAGGAGCAAAAGCATCGTTGTTAATTGTTCTAGCATACAAACCTTCTGCTGATGCCATAGATTCCAATGCTGCTGTGTTATACCAGCCAGGTGTAGCAGTTCGTTTTTCAGTTGCTGGCTTTTCAAACATAATACCAAGAGTTGAAGCCTGACATCCAAAAGCAGCAGTAATACGGGAAGACAAACCATATCCAGTAGAACAGCCGATTACAAGAACATTTTTAGGCCCTGCTATCTTTGAGTGTTCTTTTACATACTGTATTTGTCTGCTCACATTTTCTGCACAGCCAAGTGGATGAGCTGTAGTACATATAAAGCCTTTCACTTTAGGTTCTATAATCATCTTATTAACCTCACGCATATTTAATAATTGCAAACACAATATGCCAATTGGTGCTTGCGGCCAATTGGAAAATGCCATATAACCATATAAAACAGTATTTCTTTGGTTATCAAAATATATTTTATCACATAATTTATTTTAACACAACTCATATTCAAAAAAACTTAATAAAACTTTCTAGAATAACTACTTTACATTTTTTTAAAAATCTTCTATAGTATAGAAAGAGATAAAAAGGGTAGAAAGGGATATTTTGTTATATAATAGGAGAGACGAAGAAAATGAATATTGGTTTGTTTACTGATACCTACTATCCAGAACTGAATGGCGTAGCTGTATCCGTTTATGTATTAAAAAATGAACTGGAGAAGGCAGGGCATAATGTTTATGTATTTACAACCACCACTCCAGATGCGCCAGAAGCAGAAGAAAATGTATACAGGGTTCATAGCCTGCCGTGTATTTTAATAACAGAACGTAGAGTCGGGTTATTTTATCAGCATAAAATAGCATCTAAAATTAAGAAACTGGACTTAGATATTATTCATACACATACAGAATTTTCTCTTGGGATATTTGGACGTATTATGGCAAAGGAATTAAAACTTCCTCTTGTACATACATATCATACAATCTATGAGGACTATACGCACTATGTAGTGAAAAATAAATTATTGGCTCAGCGAGCAAGGGCATTTGCGAGAGTATTTACAAAGGCCTGCTGCAACACAGTAGAGCAGGTGATTGTTCCAACTCAGAAGGTGGAAGAACTTTTGCGGAATTACCATGTGAAAAGAAGAATTTCTATTGTACCTACAGGTATTGATTTAAGTAATTTTTGTAAAAATAAGTATTCAGAAGAAGTGATAAGACAGCTAAAAGCGGAATTAGGTATCCAGCTGGATGAAAAGATTATTTTATATATTGGGCGGATTTCCAAGGAGAAAAATCTGGAGGAATTATTAGCGTATATACCAGAGTATTTTAATAATAGAGAAAATGTTAAATTTGTAATTGTGGGAAATGGTCCCGAGATGGAGGCGGTTCAGGAACTGGTTGGAAATTATGAATGCAGGGAACGAATTTTGTTCCTTGGAGAAAGACCTTATGATGAAATTGTTAAATATTATGAATTGGGAGATGTATTTGTAAGTGCATCCACCAGTGAAACCCAGGGACTGACATTTATTGAAGCAATGGCAGTGGGATTGCCTGTGCTTGCAAGAAAAGATGAGTGTTTAGAAGGAATATTAAAGGATGGAGAGAATGGATACTTTTTTGAAGAAAAGAAAGAATTTTTGCAGGCATTAGATCATATTCTCTTTTCAGAAAACCAGTCTCAATTTGAAAATAATGCAGTTGTGACGGCTGAAAGATTTTCAACGAAACAGTATGCCGAAAGCATATTGTCTGTATATGGAGATGTATTGAAAAAAGAGCAGGTGTTTATTGGAAATGAATAAAAGAAGGTGCTTTAAGAACTTGAATATAATTAGTTTTCTATTTGGATTACTGGGAATTATTTCTTTTTTCTATTTTATTATTATTATTAGTTACGCAGGAATAAAAGCAGATTTTGCATTGTTTTGGGTGCTTTTGGGAAGTATGTGTTTTGTGGTAATGGGTATTCTAATGGTATTAAAGAAAGAACAGGTAATGGTACCGAAGCCTTTATTATACGGTGCGGAATTATTTATTTTGGCAGGATTAGCACTGTTTTTGTTTATTGAGGCTGTAATTATTTCAAGTGCCAGAAGTAAACCTAGTGAAAATGCAGATTATATGATTGTTTTGGGGGCACAAGTAAAAGGAAAAAGAGTTTCCAAAGCATTAAAATACAGATTGGATACTGCTATTGAGTATTTGGAGAAAAATGAGTTGACGAAGGTAATTGTTTCTGGTGGACAGGGTGAAGGAGAAGATATTTCAGAGGCCGAGGCAATGTTTCGATATTTGGTACAGAACGGGATTAGCCCAGAAAGAATTATAAAAGAAGATAAATCTAAAAATACGTACGAGAATATAACATTTAGCAAAGTATTTATTGAACCAGAAAAAACGACGATTATTGTAACAAATAGTTTTCATGTTTACCGAGGAATGGCACTTGCAAAAAAACAGAATTTTGGTACAATAGAGGGGTTGAATGCTCCGACAGACAAAATTCTATGTATTCATTATTATGTCAGAGAGGCGGTAGCAGTAGTGAAGGATAAGTTAGTAAGAAACATTTAATGTCAGACAGGGAAGGTTATGTTTGATGGAAAACATAGGTTGGTGCAGATATGGATGAAAAGAAAATGAAGGAAGATGACTGGCTGTCAGAGGTAAATTCAGATATTGCCAAGCAGGTAAGAGAAAACATGGTAAGAAACGAGAATGGTGATAATCTGGATAAGAAGGAAGAGAAAGAAGTAAAGGTAGAAGACAGCACTACAGGAGAAGTACGCTTTTTAGTTGGGCCGTTTGGGGATTCTGCTCAGGATATTCAGGAAGAAGAGCTTGAGGAGGATAATCTTTCAGAAGCAGAAAAGGTATCAGAAGGAAAAGATGAAAACCTTCAAGAAGAGGATGAGCCTTTTGAGGAATCAAAACCACCTAAAAAGAAGATGGGAAAAGGAATTAAGATTTTAATTGGCATATTTTCGTTTGTTTTGCTTTTGACAGCAGGGGCGGCGGTATTGGCAAATCATATGATAAATCGGATCAATTATGAAGATCCAACGCAGGTAACGCAGCAGCCGTCGGATTTGTCAGAGGAAGAGCTGGCTTTGAAACCTACTCCTACACCTCAGGTATTTCAGCCAGAGGTTGAGGATGAAGTAATAAACGTTTTACTAATTGGAGAAGAAGCTATGAACGATACCGTAGGACGATCCGACTCGATGATGATTGCTACAATTAATACGGCTCAGAAATCATTAAAGCTTACTTCGCTTATGCGAGATATTTATGTGGAGATTCCAGGTTATGCAAATAATAAGCTGAATGCTGCTTTTCATAACGGTGGGGGCGTTTTGCTAACAGAAACAGTGGAGCAGAATTTTGGAGTACAAATTGACGGATATATAAGAGTTGATTATTCGAATTTTGAAAATATTATTGATAAACTTGGTGGTGTTGAAATTGAACTTACGAATAATGAAGCTTATTATTTAAACACAACCAATTATATTTCAGATCCAGCTAATCGGTATGTAAAAGCTGGGCTTCAAACATTAAATGGTAATCAGGCACTGGGGTACTGCCGTGTCCGATATAGAACTACTTCAAATGGTGAGAGGGATGATTTCGGAAGAACTTATCGTCAGCGTGCGGTTCTTACGGCTATTTTTAATAAATATAAAACTAAAAATGTGGTTGAAATGGTGTCTATTGCCAATGATATGCTGGAATGTTTTACAACAAACCTAACTAAGACAGAGATTATTGAATATGTTAAGACAGTTGCAACTTTGGGAACGACAGAGCTGGAAACACTAAGAATTCCGTTGGATGATGCCTATTATGGAGAGTCTTATAATTGTGGTTCCGTTTTGGTCATGGATCAGGAAAAGAATATTGCAGCTTTGCGAGAGTTCCTTTATGGAGAAAAAGTAGCTGCTACAATGGAAGAAGATGAGTCTTCAGGACAGGCTCAGATGCAGGAAGTAGATGAGGTAAGTGAAGAAGACGAAACAACTGATCTATATGTAGCAAAAAGAGTAGATGAGTTAAGTCTAAGAGGGAGCACAGAGTAGGGAAGGCGAGGATATGGATATTATTTTTAAACCAGTTATTTTAGAGGACGAGATAAATAAGCTGGCAGAGATTGCAAACGAAGTGTGGCATGAGTTTTTTGTGTGTATTCTGTCTAAGGAACAGATTGATTATATGGTTGAAAAATTTCAGTCTGTTGCTGCAATCACAGATCAGATTCAAAATCAGGGGTACCAGTATTTTATATTTGAGGCAGAAGGGGAACAGATTGGATATACTGGTATTAAGAAGGAGGATAATAAACTTTTCTTAAGTAAGCTTTATTTGCGCAAGGATTTTCGTGGGAAAGGTTTTGCCAGAAAAGCATTTTCATTTTTGCAGAGAACAAGTGTAGAAATGGGCATGGAAGCAATCTGGCTGACAGTAAATAAATATAATGAGCACACCATTTCAGTTTATCAAAAATTAGGGTTTGAAATAATACGACAACAGGTTGCAGACATTGGAAGTGGTTTTGTAATGGATGATTATGTAATGGAAGTGGTATTGTAAGAGAAATGATTGGTATATTGACAAATGAGTTTAGGGTGATATAATGAACTTATGAAATAATAACACGTTGAAGAGAAGAGTAGGATGTGAAACAATACAGAGAGAGGCATAGCTGGTGTAAGTGCCTTATTGGGAAGCATTTGAAAACTACCTCTGAGTGGCCCTAATCCGGTCCGATGATTCCGTTATAATCAGAGAGCATGAATCAGAGTGAAGATTTCTGAGAGTGCTTGAAAATGAGAGCCCAGCTTATTTATAAATGATTATAAAGTTAAGTGGGAACAAGGGTGGAACCGCGACTATAACTATATAGCTCGTCCCTTTCGAAGAAAAGTCGAAGGGAACGGGCTTTTTTTCGATGTCTTAATACGTTCCTGAAAAATTGGAAGGGAGCAAAAAGAAATGAAGATTACTTTAAAAGACGGTTCTTTTAAAGAGTATGAGAACCCAATGTCAGTTTATGAAATTGCAAAAGATATTAGTGAAGGTCTTGCAAGGATGGCAACTGCCGGCGAAATGAACGGAGAGGTTGTAGATTTAAGGACGATGGTAGAGAAAGACTGTGAGTTAAGCATTTTGACATTTAATGATGATGCAGGTAAGGCAGCGTATCGTCATACCACTTCACATGTATTGGCAGAGGCAGTAAAGAGGTTATATCCCGAAGCAAAACTTGCCATTGGACCATCTATTGACACTGGTTTCTACTATGATTTTGACTGTGAATCATTTGACAGGGCAGCATTAGACAAAATAGAAGCAGAAATGAAGAAAATTATTAAGGAAGGTGCTGAGTTAGAGAGATTTACCCTTCCAAGGCAGGAAGCAATCCAGTTTATGAAAGATAGAAACGAACCATACAAGGTAGAACTGATTGAAGATTTGCCAGAGGATTCTGTAATTTCCTTTTACAAGCAAGGAGAATTTGTAGATTTATGTGCAGGCCCTCATTTATTAAGTACAAAAGGAATTAAGGCTATTAAGTTGATTTCTTCTTCTGGTGCTTATTGGAGAGGCAGTGAGAAAAATAAAATGCTGACTCGCGTTTATGGAACAGCATTTACAAAAAAGGCAGATCTGGATGCGTACCTGGAATATTTGGAAGATGTGAAAAAGCGGGATCACAATAAGCTGGGACGTGAAATGGAAATTTTTACAACGGTAGATGTGATTGGCCAGGGACTTCCTTTGATTATGCCAAAGGGTGCTAAGATTATGCAGACTCTTCAAAGATGGATTGAGGACGAAGAAGAAAGAAGAGGTTATGTAAGAACTAAAACTCCGTATATGGCAAAAAGTGACTTATATAAAATATCTGGACATTGGGATCACTACAAGGAAGGCATGTTTGTTTTCGGAGAAGAAGAAAAGGATAAAGAGGTTTATGCACTTCGTCCAATGACATGTCCATTTCAGTATTATATTTATAAAGCAAGCCAGAAAAGTTATCGTGATTTGCCAATCCGCTACGGTGAAACTTCTACTTTGTTCCGAAACGAAGAATCAGGCGAAATGCATGGACTCACTCGTGTTCGTCAGTTTACCATTACAGAGGCTCATATTATTATGACACCAGAACAGATTAGTGATGAGTTTAAAGGCTGTGTAGACTTGGCAATGTATTGCCTGAAGACACTAGGTCTGCATGAAGATGTAACTTACAGATTGTCAAAGTGGGATCCAAATAATACAGAAAAATATATCGGCTCTCCAGAGTATTGGGAGCTGAGTCAGGGAATGATGCGTGAATTCTTAAATGAGCTGGGAATTCCTTTTGTAGAAGCAGAAGGAGAAGCAGCTTTTTACGGTCCTAAGTTAGATATCCAGGCGAAAAATGTATATGGAAAAGAAGATACCATGATTACCATTCAGTTGGATCTTGCGCTGGCAGAACAATTTGATATGTATTATGTGGATGCTTCAGGAGAAAAGAAACGTCCATTTATTATTCATAGAACTAGTATGGGCTGCTATGAAAGAACCCTGGCATGGCTGATTGAAAAATATGCCGGATTGCTTCCAACATGGCTTTGTCCGGAACAGGTCAGAGTGCTGCCTATTTCTGAAAAATATCATGAGTACGCAGAAAAAGTAGAAGCAAAGCTGAAGGAAAATGGTGTTCTTTGTACGGTAGATGAAAGAGCAGAGAAAATCGGTTATAAGATTCGTGAAACTAGATTGGATCGTGTTCCTTATATGCTGGTTGTGGGGCAAAAGGAAGAGGAAGAAGGATTGGTTTCTGTCAGAAGCCGTTATTTGGGAGATGAAGGACAAAAGCCATTGGATCAGTTTATTGATGAAATTTGTAAGGAAATTCGTACCAGAGAAATTCGTGAAATTGAAGTGAAGGAAGAAAAATAAAAAGAGGGTTGACAGGTGCTCTGTTTCATGTTAGACTATTCATGTTGTGAAAATAAGAAGCAGAGTATCCACTCTCACCTTAGCGTTAAGAAGAACGACTTGGGTTATAATACAAGATGATGATGTTGGTATGACATTGTCTGCTAGCATATCTTTGATAAATGTGTGAACTTGTAACGTGGATGGCTTATGCTGTTCACGTTTTTTTATGTGACAGGAAATTGCTCCGCATTTCTTATCACATAAAAAAGCACCCTAAAAAACAGGGTGCAGGATGATGCACACGTGTGGAACACACACTTTGTTATGTAGCAATTAAATTTTAAAACCTTATGGAGGTGCAGGACTATTAGCGAATTAATGATTAATGAGCAGATCAGGGATAAGGAGATACGTCTGATTGGCGAAGAAGGCGAACAATTAGGAATTATGTCATCCAAGGATGCAATGAAACTGGCAAAAGAAGCAAATCTTGACTTGGTAAAGATTGCTCCACAAGCAAAACCACCCGTTTGTAAGATAATTGATTACGGTAAATACCGTTATGAATTGGCGAGAAAAGAAAAAGAAGCTAAAAAGAAGCAGAAAACAACCGATGTAAAAGAAATTCGTCTTTCTCCGAATATTGATGAAAATGACCTAAGCACAAAGGCAAATCAGGCTAGAAAGTTTTTAACTAAGGGAGATAAGGTTAAAGTAACACTTCGTTTCCGTGGTAGAGAGATGGCTCATATGGGCATGAGCAGGCAGATTCTGGATAAGTTTTTTGAACGTGTTGAGGATGTTGCAATGGTTGAGAAGCCGGCAAAGCTAGAAGGAAGAAGTATGATAATGTTTTTAACAGAAAAACGTTAACATAAATAGATTAGTAGTTTGGATTCAGTAAGGAGGAAATACTATGCCAAAATTAAAAACAAAAAGAGCGGCTGCAAAGCGCTTTAAAGTAACAGGAACTGGAAAATTAAAAAGAAGTAAGGCTTATAAGAGACATATCTTAACTAAAAAATCTTCTAAGACAAAGAGAAATTTAAGAAAAGCTGGTTTAGTTGATTCAACAAATGTTAAGACAATGAAGAAAGTATTACCATATCTATAATTTTGGTGATAAGGAGGGAATAAAAGATGGCAAGAATTAAAGGCGGTATGAACGCAAAAAAGAAACACAATAGAGTTTTAAAACTGGCTAAAGGTTATAGAGGAGCTAGATCAAAGCAATATAGAGTAGCAAAACAATCTGTTATGAGAGCATTAACAGAATCTTTTGCAGGTAGAAAGCAAAGAAAAAGACAATTTAGAAGATTATGGATTGCTCGTATCAATGCTGCTGCAAGAATGAATGGCCTTTCTTATAGCAAATTTATGTATGGTTTAAAATTAGCTAATATTGATATCAACAGAAAGATTTTAGCTGAGATGGCTATTAGCGATCCAACAGGCTTTAGTGAATTAACAGAAATTGCAAAGTCAAAAATTGCTTAGTTATAATAGAAGATAGAAAAAGTATTGCTTACCAGTGGCAGGCAATACTTTTTCTATTCTTATGAATTAAAATTATCCGAATCATCAGAGGATGCAGAATCACCTTTGCTGGAGAGTGGGTTATTTCTTTCTGCAAAGTAAGCATTGTTATTTGGATTTATTCCACTTGGAATGAAATGATCCGGTATACTGTTTTTTGGTCCATTGTGAATGGAGTCCTTTGAAGTGGATGGTGGTAGAGGTTTTTGGGTGTTTTGTTTGTTCTGAGCTGAATTCATAAAGTACCTCTTTTCATTTAATTATTACATAGAAGTGTCTTACAGGCACTAATTATGCAATACTAGTATGGTTGATTTTTGTAATTAGTATGCTTAAGTGAAGTAATATTTTATGGAATAGGTCTTGACATTTCAATAAAATGGTATTAAAATATCGATGTATTCCTCGATAGCTCAATGGTAGAGCACACGGCTGTTAACCGTGGGGTTGTTGGTTCGAGCCCAACTCGGGGAGTTTTTTAATGTGATTAGTTAATTCTTCTTTTTAAATCTGTAGTTGTAGGAACTTCTTTATTACTTTTTGGAAAAATCGTATAAAATCCATGAATAGCAAAATACATTTTTTAAAATACTAAAATATTATTGGCATTAAAAGGAGCAGGAAAATGGGTAATAGTATTTGGGAGGAACATATAAATTATAAAAAAAGAGGAAGTCTTTCCTATAACCTGAATACAGGTATAGTAGTAGTTGGAGGCGGATTGACGGGCATCTTGGCAGCATATTATTTACAGAAGGCAGGAGAAAAGGTTGTTGTATTAGAAGCTGAACAGATTGGAGGTGGCATTACCAAACACACGACAGCTAAGGTTACGGCTGCTCATAATCTGATTTATGACTATTTGATTCAGAAGTTTGGTTATCGAAAAGCAAAGCAGTATGCCGAGTCAAATATGAATGCAGTAAAAGAATATGCTCAACTAATTAAGGAGAAAGATATTTGCTGCGATATGGAACAAACCTCAAATTATGTATATACCCGCACTAATAACAAGATGATATACAAAGAATATGAAGCAATGCAAAAACTAAGTATGCCAGTAAACTTTACAGCAGATTTAGATTTGCCATTTTCAGTAGAGGGTGCCGTCGAGTTACCTAATCAGCTGCAAATACATCCTCTAAAATTTATTAATGCCATCGCAGAGGAACTGACAATATATGAAAATACAAAGGTCGTAAATTTTCTAAAGGATAATCTGCTTGAAGTGTATTCTTCGGATCGAAATAAATTGTTTCAAGTCTCAGGAAAGGATATTATTATGGCAACTCATTATCCAGTTCTCAATATACCAGGATTTTATTTTCTGAAAATGCATCAAGAAAGAGGTTATGTGTTAGGAATTCGTGAGACAAATGGAATTCAGAAGGGGATGTATATTGATGAGTCTAAGACTGGTTTTTCGTTTCGGAGGTATGGAGATTATATTTTGCTTGGAGGCTCTTGCCACAGAACGGGAGAAAATGAAGCAGGGGGCGCATATGAAAAGTTGTTTCAAGCTGCAAAATATTGGTATCCCCAAGGTGAAGCAGAGTATCAGTGGTCAAACCAGGATTGTATGTCATTGGACAGAGTCCCTTATATAGGAAGGTATTCAAATCTAACAAAGCATTTATATGTTGCAACAGGTTTTAATAAGTGGGGGATGAGTACGGCAATGCTTGCAGCACAGTATTTAAGGGAGCATATCGTAGGAAAAGAAAGAGGAAATTCGGTTTTTTCACCTAGACGACATTCCACAACTGCTGTTTCAGGACTGGAAAAGGAGATTAAAACAGTAACCAAAAACTTATGTCTGCAATTATTTTGCCTGCCCAAGAGAGCTACAGAGGATATAGGGATGGGATGCGGAGGAATTGTGACGTATAAAAATCAAAAAGTTGGTGTCTATAAGGATTATGATGGAACAGTATACAGCGTAGATACAAAGTGTCCTCACTTGGGCTGCATGCTTTCATGGAATCCAGATGAGTTATCATGGGACTGTCCCTGCCATGGTTCAAGGTTTGATTATAGAGGTCAGCTTATAGATAATCCCAGCGTAGTTAATACAGCTGTTTGCCAGGTGCATAAAAAAAATTCAGGGTAATATTCTGCGAACAAAATAGTACCCTGTAGTAAACAAAAATAATTAATGAGTCTGCTTTAGAAACTCTTCTTTTGGAATTTCAACTCCATCAATTGAAAGCAGGTCCAGTTCTTTTAACGTTCTGGTGATGGAATAATCAGTAATAGAATTATCTTCAAAATATAATTCTTTTAAATTGGTGAAATTTTGTAAAGGGGTAATGTCTTTTATACAGGTATGGGCAATTTCTAAGCAGGTCAGTGAGTTCAAATCTTTTAAAAAATCTATGTTATGAAACGATCTGCCAGAAAGGCTCAAGTCTTCCAATTTTGGAAGCAAAGAGAGAAATTCCAGGTTTTTAAAACAGGTGTTTTCAAGAGCCAATGTTTTTATATCAGGCAGATTTAATGGGGCAGCTTCATTATATGTACAGTTTGCCAATGATAATATTTCTAATTTGGAAAGGCACTTTAAGGAACTGTCATCTTTTAATTGAAAAAACCATCCTTTGGTACTGAAAATATAACATATTGTAATATTAGGGAAAAATTCTAAATCTTTTAATGACAGCTCCGTTTGTTTGACATCAATAAATAATGCCCGGATTTTTTCTAAGTCACTGGGGGTTAAGGGTAGTAATAGTTTGTGTGCGGCTCGTCTTGCGGCTTTTTTTATGCACTTTTCTTGAAAATGAACAGCCAATTTTATCCCTCCCTTGTTTAGCAACACATATGCAGTATACAGTACTTATCATACTAAAAAGAACAGTGTTTCGCAAGTAAAATCATATAAATTAAGTAATAAAGTTACGCAATTTTTGGGACTTTTTGAAGAAAACACAACATGGAAAATTTATTTTTTTGGTTGACATTTTCTTAAGATAATGATAGTATAATTAAGCATGATATTTCTTATTAAGTGAGCAGTCGTGGCGGAATTGGCATACGCGCTAGACTAAGGATCTAGTCTGGGTTAACTGGGTACGGGTTCAAGTCCCGTCGACTGCATGATATGGGAAAAAGGAATCAAACTCTCGGGGTTGGTTCTTTTTTTATGTGATAGTCGGCAAAAGCTATACGGTGCATGCTCTAACAGAATAATGTTTATTTTTGATTTTATAAGCTTGCGGTAAAAATTCATTCCTACAAGACAAATTTCTTTTCTGTTTTTTCGGTATTTTAAAGGATGTATTCCGTAAAGAGATGAAAAAGCTCTTGTAAAAACTTCATGTGATTCAAAGTTAGCATCCATTATCAGACTATAAATTTTATAGATGAGTTAATAAAAAACTAAACTTATCGGGAGGAATATTATGAGTATATACTTTGAATTGGCAAATGAAAATGATACGAATAAAATTATCAATGTTCAAAATCAGAGCTTCTATGACGATTATATCAAGTATGGAGAATGTCCAGCGTATAATGAAACAGAACAGGCTATGTTAAATCATATTCAAGAAGCAAGAGTATATAAAATACTTCGGGACAAAGAAATAATTGGAGACATTATTATTAGAAAAAGAGAGAACAACAACTTTTATCTTAGGGTATTAAGTGTTATTCCTGAATTCCAAAATTTAGGAGTCGGGCAAATGGCTTTAAAGTTTATTGAAAATGAATTTCCAGAAGCGTCTGAGTGGGAATTAATAACTCCATTCAAAAGTTATCGAAATCATCATTTCTATGAGAAAATGGGCTATGTAAAGATAGAAGAATATAGGCATTCAGATATTTTGACAATGTATAGATATAAGAAAAAGTGTTAAATCAAATAGGTATGTATTAATAGGAAGAAACTACAGTCTTAGGAGAATGCCCGTTTACTAATGCTGTGTGTCTTTTCTGTGGACGTAAAAAGCACCCTAAAAAACAGGGTGCAGGATGATGCGCACTTTTGGGGAAGAAATATTGTGGCTAATGGACAGCCACACACCCAAGGCGCTGCAAAGTATGTGTTCCATATAGTTGATTAAAATCACGAGAGTGTGTGGAATACACACTGTGTTTGAATTCTTTATTTAAATTTATGACCAGTGGAAGAAGAAGTATCACCACTTACAGAATTATTTGTAGAAGTATTCTTTTCAGTATTATTAATGACAGAATTTCCATTGCCCTTTCCTGAATTATTCTTATTCCCTGTGCTTGTTTGTTTTTTACTCATAATTGGCCTCCTTGTACAAAAATATTTTTACAAAGGTATTGTTAATAGAATTGACTAGAAGTATTCTTTGAATCAGATGCAGAAATTAAATTTCTGCATCTGATTCACAAATTTCTTTCTGTGTCAGTATTGTTGCCAGAGTATCGCCAAGCTGGGTTATTGCAGCAGCCAGAATAGCAACTTCTTCTTCGGTATAGCATTTTGAAATAGCGCAGGCAAGTGCTGTAATAAAAGTAACAAGTTCACATGAATTCATATCTAGCCACCTCCTTATAATACTATGAGAGTTGTTTGGAATTAAGTATATAAAGTTGTTACAGTTTTAATAAAAGAATATAGTAGCGGTATAAGATTTATAGAATAATAAGTCGATATATAAAGATAGAATCCAGATTGCAGGAAGAGAGGTAAAGAGATGGGTGAAATGTACAATGCAAATTGTTCTTGTGGGTTGGATATGACCTTTTCCATAGGAGAAGGACTAAATGCACATAATCGAAACTTTATTAATAAGTTGTTGAAAAAACAGGATGTCGAAACATTTAATGAGGCGTATGAAAGTGGTTTTGTAAAGCTTTTTAAAGTAGAAAATGTGCCATATTTGTGTGAAGACTGCAAGCGTTTTGGGACTACTTTTCGATTTACCTATGAATTACATTCAGGAGAAACAATTCAGCTTGTCGGAAAATGCAGCATGTGTAATAAGCCAGTTCGGATTTTAACAAAAGATACCATGCTTTGTCCACGTTGTGGACAAAAAATAAATATGGAGGAAGTTGGTCATTGGGACTAACTTATATACACATGGAGGTGTAAAATAAGTGGTTATTCAACATAATTTATCGGCAATGAATAGTGGCAGGCAAGTAGGGATAACAGCTGGCCAGCAACAGAAGTGTATTAGTAAATTGTCATCAGGTTATCGGATTAATCAAGCAGCGGATAATGCAGCAGGTTTATCCATATCTGAAAAGATGCGCGCCCAGATTCGGGGGCTGGATCGGGCATCCCAGAATATGCAAGACAGCATATCACTAATACAGACAGCGGAAGGTGCTTTGTCAGAGGTACAGAGCGTAGTACAAAGAATTCGGGAATTATCAGTACAGGCCTCTAATGATACAAACGTAACGGCAGACAGAACATCTATTCAAGATGAAATAACAGAACTTGTCGGCGAAGTAACTAGAATTTCAGAGCAGACAGAATTTAATGGAATGAAGCTTTTAAATGGCAATTTAGAAGCGAGTACGACTGCTGCTACCCCATTGGTTTCTTTGGCAAATCATCCTGAAGCATATAATTTGACACTGGCAGAAGCAGTGGATTCCATTGGAGAAAATGAAGTAGGACTGATTTTTACAGAGGAAAGCGATTATGTTACAACCCAGACCAATGCTGGAAGTAGTACATCAACAGCATATGGAACGGATATTATGGATACCTTGGAAACAGAAATTGTGCCACAGGCAGTACAGTCTCTTCTGGATACCTATTCAGGTGCACTGGGCTATTTAGCAGGGTCATCTGTTGGAATTGGATTAAAGCTGTATTCAGATACTACATCGACGTTAGCATACGTTTCTTGTGGAGCAACTGTAGGTGGTTCTGGTTCTACTTTATCATTTACATTAGCGGTAAATGTAAATTCGTTGAATTTTACTGCTGGGGAGTTAACAGATGACAGCAGAGAAGATCTGGAAGCTACCATTGCACATGAAATGGTACATGCATTCATGGATGAATCGGTGACAGCAGGTATGTTGGGGTATAATGGAAGTACATTTGTAACTGCATATCCAACATGGTTTAAGGAAGGTATGGCTCAGACAGCCTCAGGAGGTTCAGACTGGGTTAAATATGGATTAGGTATTACCGCTGCGGCTACAGATGCACAAATTCAGTCTGCATTCAGTGGGTTAACCACTAATACAAACGAAGCCAATTATGCAACAGGATATCTAGCGTGTATGTATCTGGGATATTTGGCAGGGGGAGGCGGAACCGTAAATGCTTCTACCATTGCAGCAGGTGATGATAAAATATTGCAATCCCTAGTGAGTGGTAAGTCATTGGATCAGACCATTGCGGATTATACCAAGTATTCAGGGTATACAGACTTTACAACAAATCTGCAAAATGATACGGAAGCGTACGATTTTGTCAGAAATTTAATGTCAGCAATAGGGACAGGCAGAGGCAGTATTATTACAGGAAATCTGGCAGAAACCAATATACTGGCAGATGCTTCAATTACAGATTTGGCTTTATTTAAATTGAACACCACTAATGATAGGGTGAAAAACCTATATCCTTCAGAAGTAAATGTGTTTTCAGGAGGTGCTACTACAGCAAGTGGTACAAAAGCAGTTGCCGAGGCGCCAGAAGCACCACCAGTGGGAGGAACCTCTGGACCGTCTAGTACAATAATAAATTTATCGGATTTATCCAATGTGGACTTTGCAAATATAAATGGGATTGAATATGATGCAGGAACCAACACAATTACCATCACAGGAGATGGTACATTTGCATTTACGGGAAGTAATGCGGGAACCAATGTTGTTGTAAATTCTGGCGTAAAGGCAAAGATAAGTGCTGAAAACATACAATGTCAGGAAATTATTTTAAATGCAGGTTCTACACTAACCTTGAGTGGAAATGCAGCAGCCAACCAAATATCTGGGGCAGGAACGCTGGTGAATACGGGAACTGCTAACATGAATATGCAGGGAATTAACGTAGTAAACAGCGGAACTATTACAGGTGATATTAATAGTACGGGAACAAATGGAATCAGTAATACAGGAACTATAAACGGAAATGCAGGCTGCGAAAGTGGCGGGGTGATAGAAAACTGGGGGAAAATCACAGGAACCAGTACGGGGAATGTAAAACATTATGCAAGCAGTTTTACAAGAAATATTATTCCGCCGTCAAAGGTAAGTGTAGGAGAAAACCTACAAGGCGGTGATGCACTTACTTCTACGGTTAGCGTAAATTACAATGGAACCAGCACAACTTTGACAGGTACCTGGGTTGTTACGGATAAGGATGGAAATGTTGTGGCAGATCCAGCCAGTATAACGATGCAGGAAGGAGACTCTTATTCCTATGCGTTAACATTTGATGGTTCTCCCTATGATATTTGTTTTGAAGCAAATACAAAGTCAGCACTAACGGAAGTTAGTATGGCACAGACACCAGATGGCGGGACGATTTCAGGCACAGGAGGGCAGCTTACTTATATTTATACGGTGTCACCTAATACAGTATCTGGCGGTCCCACAGCAGGAGGCGGAAGTGCAGCACAGGGAGGACTGAATTTGCAGATAGGTGCAAATCAGGGGCAGACAATGAACCTGAGCATTGAGGGCATGTCCTCCGCAGACTTGGGGCTGGATAAGGTTAAGACAGATACATTTCAAAATGCTCAGACCTCTATTACCCTTTGTGACAATGCAAATAAAAAGGTTTCCGAGGTGCGTTCCAGACTGGGGGCATATCAGAACCGGCTGGAACATGCGATTTCCAATACCGATAATACACATGAGAACCTTCAGGCGGCAGAAAGCAGAATACGGGATTTGGATATAGAACATGAAATGGTGCAGTATTCAATAAAGAGTATTTTACTTCAAAGTGGGCAAAGTATGCTTGCCCAGGCAAATCAGCAGGCAAACAGCATATTAAGTATATTACAATAAAATGAGAATGCCAGTTCAACGAGGACTGGCATTTTGCTGTATTCTTTCAATTCAAACTTTTAATTTGTTTTTCTAAAGGACATTCAAACAAGAATATTTCTCAATAAAAGTTACTGGTATTTTCTATCATGTATTCCATTGATTTAACTAAAATAAAAATGCAATAATATACAGTATAGAGTTAGCTGCAACTAACTAGTTGCAGTATTTTGAAAGGAGTTTGTAAAATTGGAATTTTCAGAAAATAATAAATCCAGTATGTGGATAATGGGAAAAGAAAAAGAGTACGCTAATGTTAATCTTATTTGTTTTCCTTTTTCAGGAGGGCATTTTTTTATAAAGGAGCAGGAAAAATTTGTTTTACAGGAAGTTTTACATATTTTATCAGAGTACAACTAGAAAAGAAAGGAATAAAAATGAATAGCAAAAATAAGGATGTAGTGTTTGAATATGAGCAAATAAAGGAGCAGATTAAGAGTGCACTATCGGTTTCAAGGGAATTTGCCGATAATCAAAATTTGCTTGAGCTGGGACTAAATTCGTTGCAGATCATGCGACTGGTAAGTAAGTGGAGAAAGGCAGGAGCAAAGGTTACATTTGCCCAGCTCATTGAAATGCCAACATTAGAAAACTGGTGCAGGCTAATAAATGAAAATCTCAGTAAAACATCGAAGGTTAAGAAGCCAGAACAAGAAAAGGAAGAGGATGAATACAAGCCATTTCCGTTAACAGATGTACAATATGCTTACTGGGTAGGAAGGAGAGACGATCAACCACTAGGTGGTGGTGGCTGCCATGCATATATTGAGTTTGATGGGGTAAAAGTAGAACCAGAAAAGTTAAAAGAGGCATGGAATCTATTGAGAAAGCATCATAAAATGTTGAGAATGAAGGTTCTTGAGGATGGACAGCAGGAAATTATGGAACAGACTTACTCAGAAGATATCAAGATCCATAATTTAAAAAATAAGAAAAAGGATGAGTTAGAAAAAGAATTAACGGACATACGAGAAAGCCTGTCACATAGACGTTTACAGGTGGAAATTGGCCAAGTGGCTGGGCTTGCGCTTAGTCTGCTTCCAGAAGAAAAAACAAGAATACACTTTGATATTGATTTGTTAGTGGCAGATGTGCAGAGCTTTCAAATTGTACTAAGGGATTTGACATCTGTATATGCAGGAAAGGAACTGTCGGAAGAATCAAAAAACTGGAACTTTGCAGAGTATTTGAAAAAACAAAAAGAGGAGGAAAAAGCAATTGTAGAAGGTGCAAAAGAATACTGGAGCAAAAGAATTTCCAGTCTGCCTATGGCACCTGAATTACCATTAAGTAAGCAGCCAGATAAAATAAAACGTCCTGTATTTCATAGAAGAATTACCTATTTAAACAGAGCAGAGTGGGAAGTTTTTCAAAATCATGCAGCAAGACATCAAGTGACGCCAGCAATGGTTTTACTGACCGCATATACTAAAGTATTAGAAAGATGGAGTTCAAATAAGCACTTTTTAATTAATATCCCGTTATTTAACCGGAATACTGATATAAAAGGAATGGAAGACGTAGTGGCGGATTTCACTACTTTGCTGTTACTGGAGGTAGATTGTAGAGAAGACAATACATTTGAGCAGATGTTGTACAAAATAAAGACGCAGTTTTATCAGGATATGGCTCATTCTTCCTATTCGGGGGTGCAGGTTCAGAGAGATATGGCAAAAATCCATGGAGGCCAGCAAAGCTTTGCACCTGTAGTATTTGCTTGTAATCTTGGAATGCCACTGATTAATGAAGAATTCAAAAATGTCTTAGGGAATTTTACCTATATGATTTCCCAGACACCTCAGGTTTGGATTGACTTTCAGACTTATGAAAGTGAAGACGGATTAATGCTTACCTGGGACGTTGTGGAAGAATTATTTCCAGAATATTTAATTGATGACATGTTTTCAGCATTTGAACGGCTGTTGCATTGGCTGGTTCAAGATAAGAGTGATTGGAGCAAGCAATACGATCTGCTTCCAGAGGCACAAAGAATTCGAAAGGAAAGGGAACGAGAAATAACACTGCCTTCCACATTAAGCTGCATTCATGAAGATTTTTTAGAAAATGCCTATAAGTATCCATCTGATGTAGCACTCATTGATAGTAAGGATGGAGCAAAAATATCTTATGGTGATTTGGAAAATAAAGTAAGTTCGTTAGCGGCATTTTTATTGAAACAGAACATTACAAACGGGGAAGCTGTGGCAATCAGCCTTCCAGCAGGGGTTCATCAGATTATTGCAGTACTGGGTACTTTGGCGGTGGGGAATTACTATATTCCAGTTAGTATACAACAGCCTTCTGACCGCAGACAGATAATTCATAATAAATTGAACATTCAATATGTTATTACAGATAGAGAGCATGGGCAAAAAATAGAGTGGCCAGATAATACAACCCTTCTTTATATAGAAGAAGCTCTTACATACAGTAGAACAGAAGAGTACCCAGACGTATCACCATTGTCTACCGCATATATTATATTAACATCAGGTTCCACAGGAGAGCCAAAAGGAGTAGAAATTAGTCATTTTGGGGCATGGAATACAATCAAGGATGTCAACCAGAAGTATCAGGTAAGTCATAAGGATCGTCTGCTAGCCGTATCTTCGTTGGATTTTGACTTATCCGTATATGATGTATTTGGCTGTCTTGGGGCTGGAGGAACACTTGTATTGCTGCCAGAGGAGGAACGAAAAAATGCAGGCTACTGGCTTCAGCAGATAAAGAAATATGAAGTTACTATATGGAATTCTGTTCCAGTTCTTTTGGACATGCTTCTGATTGCAGCAGAGGGAGAGAAAAACACCAGACTGCCTCTCAAAACAGTGATGTTGTCAGGAGACTGGATTGGACTAGATATACCAGAACGATTGGCAAATCTGACAGATAAGTGCCAGTTGGCTGCAATGGGGGGAGCAACAGAAGCATCTATCTGGTCAAATTATTTTACTGTTACTCTGCCACTTCCAGAAAACTGGGTTTCTATTCCTTATGGCAAACCATTATCCAATCAAGCATACAGGGTGGTGGATGATTTGGGAAGAGATTGTCCAGATTGGGTAAAAGGAGAACTCTGGATAGGTGGTGCTGGTGTGGCAAAAGGATATTTTGGGGACGAAATCCTTACACAACAGCGATTTGTAGTGGAGCATAATATCCGATGGTATAAGACAGGAGATATGGGGAGATTCTGGGCTGACGGTAACATGGAATTTCTTGGACGAAAGGATTATCAAGTAAAAATCAGAGGACACAGAATTGAATTAGGAGAAATCGAAGCAGCCATGAGACAGCATCCAGAGGTGCGTGAGGCGGTTGCAGTAGTGTCGGGAGATGATCAGGAAAATAAATATTTATCTGCATTTTTCGTACCAGAAGAAAAGGTAAACTCCACTTTATTTAAGCAGACAGAGGAAAATTCCGAGGAAACAGACAGAGTATGGGAACTAGTATGTCCAACGGAAGAAAAAATAGAGGAAGTTCTGGCGTGTGAAAAAGTACCAGTCGAGGACGCAGAAGCCTATTATAGCTATGCAGAAAGCATGTGTGTACAGCTTATGCATTCCACATTAATGGAATTAGGTGCCTTTGGCGAATTGGGAGAAATTTTATCAGCAGAAGGTATAGTAAAAAGGTGTGGAATAGACAAAAAATATAGCGGACTGGTGAAGCAGTGGCTGGATAGTCTGGCAAATGCCCAGATTCTTATTCCACAGGGGCAGGGGAAATATAGCTATAATCAGACCGATGAAAACAACGCAAAACAATGGAATAACCAGAGAGGAGAATTGATAACCTATTTTGAAAAAATCAGAGAAAAAAGCTGTGGCTTATTAAGAGGAGAAATTAATCCATTAGGGTTATTTTATGACAGGCATTTAAAAATAGCACCAACAAACCTTTTGGAAATTCTGCCAGGAAGCTTGTATGAAAATAAAATGTTACAGAATATGCTGGCTGCTGCCGTAAAAGCAAAAGGAAAAATCAGAATTCTGGAAATCGGAACGAGAAACAATACGGTTACAAAGTCGCTGTTAAGCTGTCTTCCAAAGGGAGAAATAGAATATACTTACATAGATCATTCTTTGTTTTTTATAGAAGAGGCAAAGGAAGAATTACAGGAATATTCATTTGTTCAGTACAGCTTGCTGGATTTGGAAAAAGACTTACACCAACAGGGCTTTGAACAGAATCAATACGACTGCATTCTTGGAATAAACTCTTTACATAGATGTAAAAACATAAATAAGGCAGTGGAACAGACAGCATCCCTGCTGGCTCCAGAAGGTTTGCTGTTTGTCGCCGAGCTTACGAGAAACAACAGTTTGCAAAAAATTACAGCAGGATTTCTGGAAGAGGAATGGAAGCCACTGTTATCAGAAGCAGACTGGATGGATAAATTAGAAAATGCAGGTTTTACTAATGTGACGGATGTTTTAGCACTTACAGAGAAAGCTGCCGCATACGGAAGACACCTTTTCATAGGACAAATAAAAAAACGATTAGATGTGGTAGAGGCAGAAAGCTTCATATCCTTTTTAAAGAATAAACTGCCAGAATATATGATACCAAAAATATATCATGCTCTAAAGAAAATACCAGTTACTGCAAATGGAAAAGTTGACAGAAAATCTCTTCAGGGCAGTCATAACAATAAGACTACAGTAAGAAGCAGGGTGCTGCCAGAAACGGATATTGAAAAAGCGTTGGCAAGGCAGTGGAAGGAATTGTTCGGAAGAGAAAGCATCGGCTTATACGACAATTATTTTGAACTGGGCGGTGATTCTTTAGTTGCCACAAAACTTCTTACAAGGGTCAGAAATGAATTTCAGGTGGAGATTTCTCTGGGGGCTATTTTTGAAAAACCTACCATAAAAGAATTGGCAGTCATAATTGAGAATGCAAAACTGGAAAAAGAAACTTTAAAGAAAAGAACTGCTAAGTTACCAAAAGTAATTCCAGAACCGCAAAATGAAAATCTTCCATTTCCATTGACAGAGGTTCAGTATGCATACTGGATTGGCAGAAGTGGAGTGTATGACTTGGGAAATGTGTCAACCCACTGTTATTTTGAACTGGACGGAGAAAATCTGGACTTGGATAAATTAAATGAGGCATGGCAAAGACTGATTCTCCACCATGGAATGATGAGAGCCATTATACTGCCAGATGGAACACAGAAGATTCTGAAAGAGGTACCAGAATACCGTATTGAAGTTATGGATATCAGAGGGGAGAAACAAACGGTTACAGAGAAAAGGTTAAAAGAAAAGCGTGAGAAAATGTCTCATCAGATGCTGTCTGCCGGGGAATGGCCGCTATTTGATATAAAGGCTTCCTGCTATGGTGAAAACAAAACCCGTCTGCATATCAGCTTTGACAATCTGGTCTTTGATGGGTGGAGTATGTTCCATGTTTTAAACGAATGGACAAGGCTGTATCGAAATGAACAGGAGGAATTAATTCCGTTGGAGCTGTCTTTTCGGGATTATGTCATTGCCTTAGAAAAAATGAAAGAAAGCAAATGGTATCAACAAGATGAGGAATATTGGTTTAGCAGACTGGATACACTTCCAGCGGCTCCGGAATTACCATTGGCAAAGGAGCCATCTACTCTTCAAAACCAGAAGTTCCACCGCAGAACAGGAAGATTATCAAAAAACCAGTGGGAAAAACTTAAAATGCGTGCCAAAGCCCTCGGAATAACACCATCAGGAATTTTATTGTCAGCCTATGCAGAGGTGCTTGGCATGTGGAGTAAAAATCAGCATTTTACAATTAACCTGACACAATTTACCCGAGTACCATTGCATTCAGAGGTAAATCGTTTGGTTGGAGATTTTACCACATTAACTTTACTAGAAGTTGACCAGAAAAAGGGAGAAACTTTTCAACAGCGTGCCAAGAATATTCAGCATCAGATATGGAGAGATATGGAACATCCGTATGTGGGAGGCGTGCAAATTCAACGGCAATTGGCAAAAAGAGAAAGCACTGGGGCAGGAGTAACAATGCCTGTAGTCTTTACAAGTGGGTTGGGAATTCACCAGTGGAAGGAAAATGCATGGCCTGGAGAACTGGTATACAACATTTCTCAGACACCACAGGTTTGGTTAGATCATCAGGTGATTGAACAAGAAGAAGAGTTGGTATTAATGTGGGATTCGGTAGATGAATTGTTTTATCCTGGAGTATTAGATGAAATGTTTAAAGCGTATAACTGCCTGTTGGAAAAGCTGTCTCAGGAGGAAGATGTATGGAAATCACCACAGTCTTGTCTGATCTCCGCTCCAATAAGCAGGGAGCGTCTGGAAGTAAATGAGACAGGTGAAGAAATCAGCAATGAGACGCTAGATGGGTTATTTTTGAAGGCTGTACGAAAATATCCAGAGAAAGCGGCGGTAATTTGTGGAGAAAGAATCCTAACGTATCAGGAAGTACTGGACAGGGCATATGAGATTAGCAGTCTGTTAAAAGAAAAGGGTGTCAGCCAAAATTCCCTGGTTGCCATCATTATGGAAAAGGGCTGGGAGCAAGTAGTGGCTGCAATGGGAATTTTACTTTCTGGAGCAGCGTATTTACCAGTGGATGCAAGAAATCCACAGGAAAGAAAAACAAAATTATTAGAGGACAGTGGGGCAACGGTTATTTTATCGCAATCCTGGTTAAAAGAAAAGGATGTGTTAGGAGAAGGCTTTTCATATATTTATGTAGATCAGATGGAAGGGGAACCAACAGCCGTACAGGAAATAAGAGCCAGTAATGAACCAGAAAATTTAGCATATGTAATTTATACATCAGGAACTACAGGAATGCCAAAGGGAGTCATGATAAGCCACAGAGGTGCAGTTAATACCATTTTAGATATAAACAGGCGTTTTCTCATAGGCACTGAAGACAGGGCACTGGCATTGTCCAATTTAAATTTTGATCTGTCTGTATATGATGTGTTTGGTATGTTGTCAGCAGGGGCAGCCACTGTAATACCTAAGGAAGAGGAAGTAAAAAATCCAGTATCCTGGAAGCAGTACCTAAGAGAGAAAGGGATTACCATCTGGAATACAGTCCCTGCCTTTATGCAGATTATGACCGATTATCTGATGGACACTGAGGGAATTGAGAAAACAGATTTACGATTAGTGCTATTAAGCGGTGACTGGATACCCGTTGATTTACCAGAGAAAATCAAAACGTATTTTGATAAAGCCAGGGTGATCAGTTTGGGAGGGGCCACGGAGGCTTCTATTTGGTCCAACTATTTTGAAGTTCAGAAAGTAGGCAAGAAATGGATAAGTATTCCGTATGGATATCCACTGACTAACCAGAGGTTTTACATTCTCAATTCACTGATGGAGGATTGTCCTGACTGGGTAACAGGAGAACTTTACATTGGAGGAGCCGGATTGGCAAAAGGATACTGGAAGGATGCTGCTATGACAAATCAAAAATTTGTAATCAGCCCAAAAACAGGTGAGCCGTTATATCGTACGGGAGACTTGGGACGTTACTGGCAAGATGGAACAATAGAGTTTTTAGGAAGAGAGGATTCTCAGGTGAAAATCAGGGGACACCGTATTGAGCTTGGAGAAATTGAAGCAGTCCTGCGTGAGCATCCAGCTATTCAAAATGTAGTCGTTGTTGCTGAACAAGAGAGACTTACTCTGTCCGCTGCTGTTACGATAAAAGATCAAGAATTAAAAGAATCCTTTGCAGATGGAGAGGAACTAAAGCAGTATTTACAAAAGCATCTGCCTGATTATTTTGTACCAGGAAAAATTTGCGTCTGGGATGAAATACCACTAAGTGCTAATGGAAAAATAGATAAAAAACCAGTGATAAAGCTTTTGGCAGAAGAAGAAAAGGAGCATGTAAACTATGTAGGGCCGCAGGATGAGCTGGAAAAAAGCATTGCAGAAATATGGGCAGAGGTTCTAGGTGTAGAAAAGGTGTCCAGGGAAGATGATTTCTTTTTACTGGGAGGCGATAGCCTGAGAGCAATGCGGGTAATTGGACTGCTGGATAGTAAAATGATTTTAAAGGGAAGAATTTCTATAAAGGAATTATTTGAGTACTCCAGATTTTCTGCACTGGCAGAAGAAATTAAAAAAATACAGTGGGAAGAAGATACCGATACAGAGGAGGGAATACTGTGATAATAGAAAAGATAATTGAGAAATATAGTGATTTGGGTGTTCAGTTCTGGAGTGAAAATGGGCAGCTGCGATTTCGGGCACCTGGGGGAGTAATGACCCAGGAGAGAAAGAAGGAACTTGGAGAATACAAGGAAAAGTTAATAGAATATTATGAAAAGCAGAATGCAAAAACCCCAACAGCAGATAAAGAAAATCAATACCAGCCCTTTGAGCTGACAGACATTCAGACTGCTTATTTAGTGGGGCGGAACAGTGTATATGAACATGGTAATGTAGGCTGTCACGCTTATGTGGAACTGACAATGCCTGTAATGGAGAAGGAGCGGCTAGAAACAGCCTGGCATCAGGTAATCAAACGCCATGATATGTTAAGAGCCATTGTAAGAAAAGAGGGGTATCAGCAGGTACTAGAAGAAGTAACTTTGCCTGAACTTGACTATCATGATCTAAAGGGATGTAGTGGAGAGGAAGTAGAAGCAGGAATAGAGGGGGTACGGAATCAACTCTCCCATAAGCAGTATCAGCCCGATCAGTGGCCGCTGTTTGACTTTGTTTTAACTACAACGG
This sequence comes from Anaeromicropila populeti, assembly GCF_900112775.1. Lineage (GTDB taxonomy): Bacteria > Bacillota > Clostridia > Lachnospirales > Lachnospiraceae > Anaeromicropila_A > Anaeromicropila_A populeti. Next base: position 80,715 of record NZ_FOYZ01000007.1, on the reverse strand, counting down.
ATCAAGAAAGTATTCTGCATTTTTCAATTGATATGTTGGTTGCAGATTTTGTCAGTATTAATATTATGTTAAACGAATTGGATCATTTTTATTATGAGCCAGAAACAGAATTACCAGAGCTGGAAATTTCCTTTCGTGATTTCATGCTGTTTCAGGAGGAACTAAAAGCAAGACCTTCTAATAAAATAAAACTAGAAAAGGATAGACAGTATTGGATGGAACGAATAGATCAACTTCCAGAGGGACCAGAACTGCCTGTAATAGAAAAGCCAGACAAAAAAGAGGTGCGATTTGTCCAATATAAAACCTGCCTGGAAAAAGAAAAATGGAGTGTTTTATGTGAGAATGCAAAGAAACTGAAAGTAACTCCTTCTGTTGTGATTTTGGCAGCGTATGCAGAAACAATTGGAAGGTGGTCAAAAATAAGTGAGTTTTCCATGAACTTAACTATCTTAAACCGTCCTGAGTTACATAATCAAATCAATTCTATAATTGGTGATTTTACAATGGTAGATGTGTTGGAAATTTCACCTGAAAAAGGCCAAACCTTTATCCAACAGGTAAAGGCAATACAAGAGCGATTGTGGAGTGATTTGGAGCATAGAGAGTTTTCTGGTATAGAGCTTCTTCGAGAAATGACTAGGCAGCGAAATAAAAATATCATAATTCCTGTTGTATATACAAGTACAATTGGTGTAAACGATAAGAATAAAAAGTATATGAGGGATGCAGAGCTTACTTATAAAATAAGCCAGACACCCCAAGTGTGGATTGATTGTCAAGCACTGGAGCAGGATGGAAGTTTACTGGTTAACTGGGATGTGAGGGAAGGAGTTTTTCCAGATGGAATGATAGAAGCAGCTTTTTCAGCTTTTGCAAAGGCTATTGAGGAGCTTGCATCAAACCAGGCATTATGGGAAAACAGATATGTGGTAGAGCTTCCAGAGCAGGTTCTTAAAATCAGAAAACAGGTAAATGATACAGCATGTCCCCTTTCAAAGGGATTGCTTCAGGATGGTTTCTTAAATCAGCTCAGACAACATCCTAACGCATATGCACTGATTAGTAAAGAGAACTCTTATACGTATAGAGAACTTGGAGATTATGCAGGAACGATTCAAAAGGCGCTATATAAGGCAGGGTGTCAAAAAGGTGATGTTACAGCAGTGATTCTGGAAAAGGGTGTATGGCAGATAGGAGCCATTTTGGGAATTCTGGTGGCAGGAGGAGTCTATCTTCCCATTGACGTATCACAGCCACGGGAGAGAACCCAGGGGATTATAAAGGAGTCTGGGGCGAAGTATGTGATAACAAATAAAGAGAGAGAAGGTGGTGTAACAGATACAGCAAGCTACATTTATGTGGAGCAGCTAGAGAAAAAAGAGGGAATAGAGTGGAATCGAGAAAAGACAGAACGATCAGAACCCGCATATGTAATTTATACATCAGGAAGCACAGGAAAACCTAAGGGAGTAGTCATTTCTCATGGGGCAGCATGGAATACAATAGAAGATATCAATCAGAAATTTCATATTAAAGAAAAAGATAAGGTGTTTGGATTGGCAAGCTGTGCATTTGATTTATCGGTCTATGATATTTTCGGTACGTTTCTGGCAGGTGCCACACTGGTGCTGCCAGATGAAGAACTTCGGAGAGTGCCAGGGCACTGGCTGGAACTGGTGTTAAAACATCAAGTCACTGTCTGGAATTCAGTTCCAGTTCAGATGCAGATGCTTATCAATTGTATGGAGGATAAGGCAGTAGAAAAAAAGCTTCCTTTCAAAGTGATTCTGCTTTCAGGAGACTGGATACCAGTTCCATTAGCAAGGACAATCCGAGAAAAGTATCCCGATACAGTTTTGATTAGTTTAGGAGGTGCAACGGAAGCCGCTATTTGGTCAATTTATCATAGCGTAGACAAAGTATCGGATAACGACAAAAGTATACCGTATGGGAAGCCAATAGCGAATCAACAGTTTTATATTTTAAATGAGCAGGGAAAATCTTGCCCAGACTGGGTCACTGGACACCTGTATATTGGAGGTGAGGGACTGGCATTAGGATATTTGCATGATGAGGATTTGACCAACTCTAAATTTATATATCATCCAGACACAAAGGAAAGGTTATACGATACAGGAGATATGGGACGATACTGGCCAGATGGAACAATTGAATTCTTAGGACGAGAGGATACACAGGTAAAAATACGGGGGCATCGAATCGAGATTAGTGAGATTGAAAGTGTATTGCAGAATCACCCAGATGTATCTATGGCAGCAGTTATGAAATATGGAAGTAGTCCTTTGGATTATAAGCTGGCTGGTTTTGTGCAGACCCAGAATCAACAGGAGCCAGATTATTATAGAGTAAATGATCAGGAGATTGTTCAGGTATGTAATCAGGCAATAGAAGAAAAGACAGCAAAAATAGAACCGTTTTTGCTAACAGAGTGGTTTCGTCTGGCAGACCAGACTACACTTTTAGATATCATGAGTACATTTTATGAAGCAGGACTTTTCACAAGCAGTACGGATCAGCATAGTGTATCAGAAATAATTAATACCATGCATATTATTCCTAAATATCATCAGCTTTTAAAAAGATGGTTAAAAGCACTTTGTGAAGATGGTTTTTTGAAAAAAGATGCAGCAACAGATTACTATGCTCTAGTGAGCCAGCCATATACAAAGGAACAGGCATTGGAAAGCCAGAGGGAATGGAGAAAGGTAGAAGATAAGCTGCAATATGGAGAAACATTGTTTCATTATATGAGGCAGTCCAGTGATCTATTGCCAGAGTTGCTAAATGGAGAGAAGGATCCTTTGGATTTGTTCTTCCCAAAAGGAAAGCTGGATGTAGCATTAGCCGCCTATCAAAATAATTTGGTCAATCATTGTTTAAATACGGTTGTTAAGGAAGGTCTTTTATGTTTTGTCAGACAGCAGCAGAAAGCAAAGGAAGACGGCCACCCAGTCAGAATATTAGAGGTGGGTGCTGGAGTAGGTGGAACCAGTGCAGAATTAATTCCGGCACTTGATAACAGTAAGGTAGAATATCATTTTACAGATATCTCAACCTTCTTCTTAAATGAAGCCAGAAACCGCTACGAAAAGTATCCGTGGGTAAGCTATGGTTTATATGACATTAATGAGGATAACTGGAAACAAGGTTTTACGTCCTCGTCCTGGGATGTGATTATTTGCGCCAATGTTCTGCATAATTCAAAAAATGCGCCTTCTGTACTGGAATCCTTAAAGGAACTGGTTGTACCAGGGGGAATGCTAATGATGATTGAAGCAACAGGAGACAATCATGCACTGTTAACCTCTATGGAGTTTAAAGATGGACTGCATGGCTTTACGGATTTGAGAGCAGGCAGTGATCAGGTGTTTATGGGAAGAGAACAGTGGGGCAGAATGTTTGCAGATGCGGGCATGGACTTGATTTATAGCTATCCTTGCCACAATGATAGTTTGGAGGCAGCAGGACAGGCTGTTTATATCAATAGATTAAATAAGGAAAAAGTGTCCTTAGAAGCAGATACACTAAAAACCTATCTTCAGTCTAAACTGCCCGAATATATGATTCCTGGAAGAATAGAAATTCTTTCAAAGCTTCCGCTAACTGAAAACGGAAAGGTGGACAGAAAAAGACTGCAAGAACGATTGGATAACACTCTTACGGATACCGTTATTTTGTCAGAACCGCCTAAGGATCAGCTGGAAGAAAGGATTGCAGACATCTGGTCAGAAATTCTGAATTTTAAAACGATAAATCGTAATGACAACTTTTTTGAAATTGGTGGAGACTCTCTATTAGTTGCACAGGTAGTTGCTAAAATGCAGAAAACATTAGAAGAGGCAAAATCAATGCTATGGGATAAGCTGATGCTGGAAATGCTGAAAACACCAACAGTTGCTGAAATTGCTGAAAAATTCAGGAATGGGAATACGGAAATTGAGGATACAGAGAAAAGTAAGGCGGAGAGAAAAAATCCACTTGTTATTTTCGCAGAGGGAAATACAGAGAAAAATGCTATGAAGGTTCTATTTCCAGGGGGAATTGGAACGCTTACTCAGTTTAATAACATTTTACCATACCTGTTAAATGATCCAGATAGAACAGAAACCATTGGAGGCTTTCAAATCGTGGAAGAGGAACAATGTTTAGAGGTGCCTTCTGAAACCTTTATTAGAAGTCTGGGACAGCAGTATGCGGAAATTCTTTTAGAAAAGAAAGCATCTTCTTATGAATTAATAGGATATTGTTTTGGGGGATTAGTAGCAGTGGAAACGGCTAGAAATTTACTAGAAGCAGGTGCTGAGGTAAAACAGGTTATTACAATTGATACCCTTCCCAACGAAACAATGCTGGATAGTGAAGTGCTAATGGAAAAATCCTTTAGCCAGTTTATTGGAGCAGATGCTTACCAAGCAGGACATGTAATAGAGGATAAACTGTTAAAGGAGGCGTTAGAGGAAATATCAGCAAAGCAAAAAGGATGGATTTCAACAGAAGCCATATGTTCTTTGACAGGCAGTTTGAAACCGGTAGCAGACTGTTATCAAAAGCTTTCTGAAAAGGAACACGAGGAACGGTTACAGGAGCTTGTGAAAACGGTAGATAAAATAAATGGAAAGGTATCCGAAACGGAGCTGAAAAACTTCGAGTTGCTGTATGATGTATTTCGCCATATATCAAAGGCAGTGTGGGAGTATACACCAGAGCCATTTGCAGGAGATGTCACAATCTTAAGCTGTAAGGACAGAGAAACGTCCTTCTTGCCTGAAATGAAAGAAAGAAGTGAAGATTTTCTGGGAAAAATGATTTTGGGAGATTTTAAGGTGATTGAAATTGAGGGAAATCACGCAACTTGTATTATGCCGCCTAATGTGGAAGGGTTGGTACAAATTTTAATGGGAGGAAAAGCGATATGAAGAAGGAGTCCTTTGTAGTTTTAGCAGAGGGAAAAAATTCATCTGAAAAAATGCAGGTGCTTTTTCCAGGAGGAATCGGTACATTGACTCAGTTTCAGCCACTACTTTCGATTTTGGAAAATCGTTTTGGCAGAGAGGAAGCAATAGCAGGCTTTCAAATAACAGATTACCCTGCATTTCTGGAGGAACCAGCAGAGCAGCTGATTGCAAATCTAGGACAAAAGTATGCAAAAGTGTTGCTTGAGAAGGAAGCCACATCTTATGAGTTAATTGGATATTGTTTTGGTGGTCTGGCAGCTATGGAGTGTGCCAGAAGACTAAAGGATGCAGGTAAAATGGTCAAACAAGTCATTACAATTGATACACTTCCAAATGAAACAATGCTAGACAGTGATTTGTTAATGGAACGTTCCCTTGGGCTTTTTCTAGGGTCAGATGCATACCAAGCTGGTCATACCGTTGGAGAGGAATTATTACGAGAAGCATTAGTGGATTTATCAGAGAAAAATCATGGCTTTATTACAACAGAAGCATTATGTGCTTTGAGAGAACCATTTGAGGAGGTTTCTGCCTGTTACAGAAAACTGGCAGAAAAATCACACGAAGAACGGTTAAAAGGATTAATGTTGACAGCTGCCACTTCTACAGGAAAAATTTCGGAGGAGGAATTACAGCAGATGGAACTAATGTTTCGGATTTTCAAGCATACAGCAAGAGCAGTATGGGAATATCAGCCTTGTGTTTACAATGGCGACGCATTGGTATTAAGCTGTGCAGATAAAACAACTTCTTTTTTGCCACCTATGAAAATAACAACAGAAGCATACATACGAAGTATGACAACAAGTAACTTTGTTGTTAGGACAGTGGAAGGAAATCATGGAACCTGTGTGATTCCGCCATATGTAAGTTCCCTGGCAGATGCTATTATGGGAGGAAGTAAGTTATGAGCAGTCCAGTAGTAGGCGTAGTAGGCTGTGGTGGTGCTGTAGGAAGACTTGTTTGTGAAAAGCTAAGTAAATCCTATTTTGTTCGGGGAGGGCAAAGAAGAAAGCTGGATGCAGTTGGCAAACATATTTCCTATGTGCAGGTTGATTTGTATGACAAAGAGTCGTTGAAAGCATTTTGCAAGGGATGTACTGTAATTGTAAATTGTGCAGGTCCCACCTATATGATAGGAGGTCTTGTGGCAGCAGTAGCCCAGAAGGCAGGAGCTGGTTATGTAGATGCCTTTGGTGCAGACTTTCTAGAAGCACAGCTCAAGCAGATGGAAATAGATGATAAGGGAAAATTTATTATTTCAGCGGGAAGTCTTCCAGGACTTTCCGGCCTGCTTCCTATTTGGCTGTCCAAACAAGGGTTTGATGCGGTGGAGAGTATGAGGGCATACTCGGGGGGAAGAGAGGCAGGAAGTAAAAATGGATGTGCGGATATCATTCTCAGCTCAATTGGAGGCTTTGGAATTCCAGATGCTTACTGGAATCAGGGACAAATTGTACGGGAAAAGATGGATAGAAACGAAAAAGAGTTTATACCAGGTTTTCCTGAAACGGTTTACAAACAAAGGTATTTTACACAGGAAATTACTCGGGTGGCTCATAGATTAGGGTTGAAAGAAGCCCAGTGGTTCAATGTAATGACAGATAAATGGATCAATGAGCTGATTTTGAAGGCGTGTGCCAGTCAAATGGTGGATTATTCAGAGTACAATCTGGAAAAAAGTGTTCAAGAAATAAATGAGGCAGCCGAAAAAGCGATAAAGGGAAAAGCAACATGGTACTCCATCATGATTGAAATGTATGGAACAGTAAATGGAAGGCAGATTGGAAAGCGGGTTGTAGTCCGAAGCAAGGATAGTATAGGAATTAGTGCTATGGTTGCAGTTTGTGCAGCAGAGGCTCTTGTTAAAAATGCTCTGGAAAATGGAACGCTCTGGGCATTTGAAATGTTAAATCCAGTTGAAGTGGTGAAAAGATTACAAGAGGAAAAGGTAATAACCAGTTTGGAGCTGATGGACATACCATTTGATGCAGAAAGTATGGAGGAAGCAGCAGAGGAAGGGGTATTATGATAAGAAACGAAAAACCATTAAGAGTCATTGTATGTGGAACTCAGTTTGGCAGGGTATATTTAAAAGGACTGGAAAGGCTAAAGGGCAAATATAAATTAGTTGGAATTTTTTCCAGAGGCAGTCAACAGGCAGTCAATTGTGCAAAACAATATAACGTTCCTCTGTTTACAGACATCAGCCAAATAACAAAAGAAGAAGTGGATATTGCTTGTGTGGTTATTCGTTCTACAGTTGTAGGAGGACAAGGTACAAAAATTGCCTCTCAACTTTTAGCAAAAGGAATTCATGTGATACAAGAGCATCCTGTACATTATAATGATTTAGTAAATTGTCTGAAAATTGCCAGAGAGTCTGGGTGTCACTATAAAATTAATACTTTTTATAAAGATATTGAGACAGGTCGCAATTTTATTTTGGCGGCCCGCAAAATTCTGGCGAAAAGCAAGCCTCTCTATATTGATGCGGCATGTAGTGTGCATGTACTGTTTCCGTTAATTGATATACTAGGCTTGGCAGTAGGTGGATTCCGTCCATGGTCTTTTCAAAAAGCAAGCATTTATTCGGAGGAGGATATGTTTTGCTCCTTGACAGGAAAAATAAAAGGGATTTCCACCAGCCTGCGGGTATTAAATCAAATTAATACAGAAGAGCCTGATAACAACACACATTTTCTGCACCGCATTATATTGGGAACAGATGCAGGAAGTCTTATGATGACAGATTCCCATGGTTCTGTAATCTGGAATCTTCGTATGCATGTTCCTCATAGTGCAGATGGAACACTGGATTTGTACGGGGAGGGTCGTATTTTGGACATTCCAGTGGCAGAATCGGTTATGCCTGTGAAGGAACTGACCTACCGTGATGTGTTTCAAACTGTTTGGGCAGAAGGTATTGAACATTCTTTACATGATTTTGGAGTGAAAATTGTCGAGAATCAAAAGGATAGTGCCTTGGCCCAGCATCAGCTTACGGCGTGCCAGGTATGGGGAGACATTGGTGAATTAATTGGATCGGCTCGTTCGGTAACGGAAAAGTACGTCATGCCTAGAAGGTTAAAGGAGTATGATAATGATATTGTTCCGAAATAATTGTTATTATTCCGATAAAGTGGTATAATACTGATATTGGAGGGATCATTATGTTTATGACTGTCAAACAAGCTTCTGAAAAATGGGGCATTTCGGATAGAAGAATAAGAACATTGTGTTCTGAGGGGAAAATACAAGGAGCATATCAAGAGGGGCGAGGGTGGAAAATCCCTATTGATGCTGTAAAACCTCCAGATGGAAGATATAAGTCAGCTGAAAGCCAACTTGATATGTTAGATAGGAAGAAAAAAGAACTTGACAGCAGACGTCCTTTGACTGAGGGCGAAGTGGAAAGGTTTACAGAACAGTTTGTTGTTGAATACATCTACAACTCAAATGCTATTGAGGGAAATACCCTTACACTTCGGGAAACAGCTATAGTTCTCAGAGGACTAACGATTGACAAAAAGCCACTTAAAGACCATATGGAAGCTGTCGGTCATAAGGAAGCCTTTGAATTTGTGAGCGAGCTTGTTAAGGAAAATGTACCAATAAGCGAAAGTATTATAAAACAGATTCACTTTCTTGTACTTGCAGATAAGAAAGATGATAGAGGTGTATATCGTCGTGTGCCAGTTCTCATCATGGGGGCAAAGCACGAACCTGTACAGCCTTATCTAATTGCACCGAAAATGGAACAGCTGCTGATTGATTATGCAGACAGCAAGGAGCATATTGTAACCAAGCTTGCTCGTTTTCATATTGAATTTGAGGGTATACATCCTTTTATTGACGGAAACGGAAGAACGGGACGTCTGCTTGTCAATCTTGAACTGATGAAGGCAGGTTTTCCTCCTATTGATATAAAATTCACCGACCGAATAGCATATTATAACGCTTTTGATGAATACCATACCAAGCATACTCTTTCGGTTATGGAAAAGATGTTTACAGGATATATCAATGAGCGTTTGGATCTGTATTTACAGATGCTTCATGATTAATGCGAACTGCATTAGAACTGGATAAATTATGAACTCAAAAACAATTCCCAGAACTGCTGGACAGCTTCCGATATTCCATTGGAAGCTGTCCAGTATTTTTGCGGAATAATTCTGAAAACCGGCTGGCACTAGTATAGCCGATGAACTGGGCAATCTGGCTTTATTTACAACGCAAGAAACAGCTTCACCACCTTGTCTTTAGCACTAGTTCCCACAAATCATATGTAGAATGTCGAAAGTTGATTGCCAATATGACAGTTTAGAGATATAATAATTGTAGTAAGGAAATCCAAATATTGGAGAGAAAATAAACATTGTAATCAGTACGCTTGCTGAAGCTAGTGAACTAAAAGGTGTAATTGATGTTGCTGATTTCAATAGTGATGTTTTGGGAACAGAGAAAGAAGCAGTTGATAAACTAACAGGGTTAGTTGCAATTTTTGAAAAACCTGAGCTGAATTTTGAAAAGAACAATGCAGGAATTATTAACGGGAAGGATTCGATTATTATAGGAGGGCGTATGGGAAATATAGAAAAATATAAAGCAGAAATATTACTCTATAGCTTGGACAATAGCAATGTGTATGTGGATGTTTATTTCAAAGATGAAACATTTTGGTTAACGCAGAAATCTATGGCAGAACTTTTTGATTGTTCTACGGACAATATTTCCTTACACTTGAAAAATATTTATAAAGAGGAAGAATTAGAAAAAAATTCAACTACCGAGAAATTCTCGGTAGTTCGAAAAGAAGGCAATCGAAATGTAAACAGAGAATTAGAATTTTATAGTTTGGATGCGATTATTGCAGTTGGGTACCGTGTGAATTCAAAAAAAGCAACACGTTTTCGCCAGTGGTCAACCAAAACTTTAAAAGAATATATTCAAAAAGGTTTTGTTTTAAATGATGAAATGCTGAAAAATGGTAAGCCGTTTGGCAAAGATTACTTTGATGAATTATTGGAAAAAATCAGAGAAATTCGTGCAAGTGAACGACGGGCTTATCAGAAAATTGCAGATATATTTGAACAGTGCAGCTATGACTATGATAAAAATAGTAATCTAACCAAAGAATTCTATGCCTTTGTTCAAAACAAACTGCATTATGCAATTACAGGAAAAACAGCAGCGGAACTCATTAGTGAAAGAGTAGATGCAGAACATCCAACTATGGGATTAACTACATGGAAAGATGCTCCTGATGGAAAGATTTTAAAGCGTGATGTGATTGTTGCCAAGAATTATTTGAATGAAAAAGAAATAAAAAAATTAAACCGTCTAGTGACTATGTTTATAGACTATGCTGAGTTAATGGCAGAAGATGAAGAATTAATGAGTATGCAGGATTGGCTAAATGAAACGGACAACTTCTTAAAAAATAACCGAAGAAATGTACTAGAAGGGAAGGGTGCGATATCGCATAAAGATGCATTGCAAAAAGTAGATGACGCATATCAGATTTTTCGAGTGAGGCAAGATAAAGAGTATATATCGGAATTTGACAAAGACATGGAAAAGTACTTAAAAGGTAAGGAGTAGAAGGGAGTTACTTATGAGTATTGGGGAAGTGGAAAAGAAAAGACACCAGAATGTTTGAATTATGTAATCGTTCATGAGCTAGTTCATCTATATGTAAAAAATCATAATGATGAGTTTAGGGCATATATGGATCAGTTTTATTCAAATTGGAAGGTAGTAAAGAAACAATTGAATGAACAGATGTTAGATTGGATGGAGTAGAGGTGAAACAGATGTTTGATAATTTGCAAAATGTACGTTATATGGTGGAAGGCTCTTACAAAAAACTCAAATCATATTATTATTATGATAAGACATTGTTGTATATAAAAATGAATATAGTTGAATTTGAAGCAGATGAGAAATTTAAAGATAAATTGGAAATGTTAGCGAAGAACTTATTCGAGGACAACCGCGAGTATTTTGAAGAATTGAAAAAGCAGGTAAAATTTTGTGTTTTGCCGAAAACATTTAAGAGTATTAACAGCGATACAGGGCTTATACGTGGAAATGTAGATAAGAATAAAAAAATTTCCAAGGTGAATTTTACAATAGAGTTACCTGTGGAATTGTTAATTCTAGATTTAATGTGGACTCTATTTGTAAAAAAAATATATACAGAACACCAGGGAGATTTCATCTATTCTCATGCAGGTCAATTTAAAAAAGGGGTTTTTAACAAGGAAGAGGATTTGATTGCAGGAATAGATTTTAAATCTAATCGTTGTTTCGAACCTTACTTTCAATGTTATACAAAGTGGAGAAATAAAGCAATAGATTCAGCCATGGAAACATGTAAAAATGAAAATACGGTTATGATTAGCTTAGATTTGAAAAGCTTTTATTATTATATAGACTTTGATTTTAGAGATTTTGCTAAATTATTTAATAATGATGAACGATACACCAAAATCGAATTTATTACATCAATAATAAGTGATATATATACTAAATATACAGAATTAGTTGTTAAGTACAAAAAAGGAATTAAGAAATCAGTGGGAAAGTCTGTATTCCCTATTGGTTTAATAAGTCCATTAATATTGAGGGATATAGCACTTGAGGGGGTTGACAATAGTATAAAAAAAGGTCTTTCTCCTAAGTATTATGGAAGATATGTAGATGATATGCTTATAGTTGTTGGAACTGGTCCAATAGAATATATATCAACGGAAGAAATAATTGAAAACATCCTAGTCAAGAAGCGAATATTAAATACCAAGAATACAAAGGGTGAATATGAATTTTTTGTAGAACCATCAGTCAAATTGCAAGGTGAAAAGGTCAATTGTTTTTATTTTGAAAGAGGTAAAGAAAATATTCTTCTTGATGTGTATTATAAAAAAATCAAAAGAAATTCAAGTGAAGCAAATCTATTACCAGACATAGATGTTTTAAGTGATTCATTTAATGGCAGAGCTTATACTATGAATTCTACTGATGATTCCATGAAAATAAGAAATCTTGAATTTATGGAAAGTGATAATTATAATGCAACATTATTCATTAATGGTTTAAAGAGAATTTTAAAAAATGCATCTTATGATAAACAGTATATGGTGAATTATTTAATAGATATAGTTAATTTTTATTCGGGAAGCCAGGCAGTTGAATTTTCAAATACGTGGAGAACAATTTTTGAATTATTAATTTTATGTAAAGACAAGGATAGGGCAAACACGTTTTATCTTAATGTCAAAAAAGAGATAGAAACTCTTTCGTTTGATTATATTGAAGAGGATGAAATATATTCAAAAAAGAAGCAGACAATATTAAATAAATTGAAACGTTCGTTATTGCTTAAACTAGATATTTCGATTGGGTTGGCTGTTGCATTGGATTATGACAGGGGAAAGTTGAAAAAGCATAAAATATTAGGTCGTAAGATAAGACAGGCAAATATGCTCAGTCATAATATGGTCTCATTTCCACTAATAAATTATTCTATGGATGATAGTATTAATGAAATTCCATTAATCAATATGAACTTAAATGCTATCTTATCAGATGTAACAATTAGAAAAAAAATATTTAAGTTAGATGATGAAAAAATATGCTGGTCACCAAGATTTATTCATTTACATGAGCTATATTTTTGCGTTTTTTACTTTACAATCGGAAGTAACAATAAGTTTGTGCGAGATGATAATGATTCAATATTTAACCGTTATGTAAGAATGAATTGTTTGAGTGAAAAAATACCAAATCCTATAATTTATGACGAAGAGAAAATTTTTGAAGAATTAAATATAGCTAGAAAAGATGTGGTTATAACTGAACAATGTGATAAGAAAAATACCAAGGTGGGCTTGGTAAATACAAAAATTAATGAGGATGAAGTTATTGATATATTATTACATCCGGCAAAGGGGATAACTGTTAATAAGAAACAGAGTTTATACAAAATTTTAAATGCTGCAAAAGAAGAAAAGGTAAAATATTTAGTATTTCCAGAATTTTATATGCCAGCATTATGGCTCAGCGATATTGGTAATTTTTCAAAACAATATGGAATCACAGTTGTTACAGGACTTCAATATATTGCTTGTAATGATAGAGTTTTTAATACCGTTTGTGTTATTGCAAGTACATGTGGAAAGACATACTTTAAAAATATGATTCCATTAATTAGAGAAAAAAATTATTATGCGCCAGAAGAAAGAATGGAATTAGCCGCGCTAGGATATGTTAGTAAAAATCCTTCCAAACCTACATATTATATGGTAAATAACGGAAAGGAAAAATTTAGTACAATTTTATGTTTTGAATTTACAGATATTGCTTCCAGATTGATAATGAAGGGTGAAGTGGATTTTCTGTGTGTGCCACAATTAAATAGGGATACAAACTATTTTTCTAGTATAGTGGAATCAGCTGCTAGAGATTTACATACTTTAGTTGTTCAAGCAAATACTTCAAAATATGGAGATTCAAGAGTGACGGGTCCATATAAAACTGATTTTAAAGACATTTTAAAGATAAAGGGTGGAGAAAATGACAGTCTTATTGTTGGAGAGCTAGAAGTAAAAGCGTTACAAAGGTTCCAAAATAGTTACTATGGTGATTTTGAAAAACAAGTAAAAAAATGTTTGGCTTGTACAAAGGTTCGTACAGTATCGGATCTATCAAAAAAATGTAGAAGTTGTTTGGATAAAAAAGGGAAAATCAAAGGGCTACCGCCGAACTGGAACTGAATATTATAAACTCCATTTAAAAACATAACCCTAGACTAAAAATTCTTCCAATCCCTCAAAAACAATTCCCAGAACTGCTGGACAGCTTCCGATATTCCATTGGAAGCTGTCCAGTATTTTTGCGGAATAATTCTGAAAACCGGCTGGCACTGGAGTAGCCAATAATCTGTGCAATCTGGCCGATACTCAAATCAGTATTGGTCAAAAGCTGCTCTGCCTGGCTAATGCGCCTGTGTTGTATGTATTCGGTAATGGTACATTTATTGACTGCTTTAAAAGTCGTCTTTAATTTCGTGGTTCCCATACAGGCAATCTGAGAAAGCTGTTCCAGCTTCAAATCCCCTGCAAAATGGTCATTCATATAAGCTGTCACAACCTCAATATTTCTTAAATCCTGATTAGAAACTTTGACCAAAGCTTTTTCACCCAAAAATCTGGCTTTCTCCACAACTAAAGAAACTGCTTCTGCCACCTTGCCCTCATAAAACAATCTGGCAGCCACCCCCGTACCACGAAAATTTCTAATTTGATTCAAAAGAAGCACCATTTCATGGAAATGAATGGCATCCCCCATATTTATTAAAGAATTTTTCACATCAATATATTCATCAGGAAACTTTTTCCGCAAGTAATCCTCATAGTATTCAGGTGTAATTTCAATTCCTACAGACTGAATGGGGATATTCTTATGAAATAAGGCCTTATAAGTGGTCTGGCATCCAATACAGCTTCTGACACGGCCAGCAGAGAGGCGCCTGTAAGGGTTCAGTTCTTCACCAGAAATGGAATGATAATAGGTAATGCTCAGATAGTCGGGAAGCTGACACTCTAAAATAAAATCTTCATAAAAGGTAAAGTCGTGTATGACGATAGAAAACAAGTTCTTTTCCAGATAGTACCAGAACTGGCCTGTTCCCATTTCCGGATTTAGCTGGTAGCGCATTTCCTTGCTATTTTGTTTTTCCATAGATTCAACGCATGAAAAGCCTCGTGAAATCAAAAGAGGATCATGCAGACTTGTGATAATATTTTTCATTAAGCACCTCCTAATACCACGATTGGGCAAAAAAGTATCACGATTAGACGAATGTTTCTGTAAGTGATTGCGAAACAAAATAGCGTGGTATATAATGAACCAGAATTAGTTAGCAGATACTAACTGTAGTATTAGACTAGCACGCAGCAGGTATCTTGTCAATAGCAACAGCCAAAATGGCGACAGAATGATTACATAAAGGAGGCATATGATATGTCAGGTATTTCACAAAAAAATAATAAAGGAATGACCATAAAGGATATGGTTACGACAGGTATTTTTGCTGCACTTTGTTTTGTGCTGATTATGCTTGGAGGAGCAGTGTTTGGAGTAAATCCTGTTTTAACTTTTGCAGTACCAATTGGAAGTGCTTTATTAGCAGGACCAGTATTTTTACTTTTAATTGCCAAAGTACCAAAGAATGGGCCACTTATTATAACAGGTATTGTAACAGGGGCAATCCTATTTGCAACAGGAATGCACTGGACTACCGATATTGGCTATATCCTAATGGGCATCGTTGCAAATTATATCGCAGCAGCTGGTGGTTTTAAAAAGATTAGACTAAACATTATTGCGTATATGGTATTTTCTTTAGCGGGAGTCGGACCATACGCAACTTTTTTCCTGGCAAGAGATACGTTTATGAGTTATATGATTAAAAAAGGTACCGAGCAGGACTATCTGGATACTATGACCAATACAGGACAGATGTGGATGCTTCCAGCCATTATTATTGGAACGCTGTTGGTGGCATTCATAAGTGGATTAATTGGAAAATGGCTCTTAAATAAACAATTTGAAAAAGCAGGAATAACTGTATAAGGGGGAAAATATGCAGAATAAAAAATCAAAAATATTTCATTCAGATCCCAGAACCAAATTATATATTCTGTTAATTTGTGCACTAGTAATTTCATTTTCCACTTCTATTTACTACGAATGTGGACTGGTAATGTTAATTTTATGTTTTGGTGTATTAAATAAAAAAATGCGTTACAGTTTTGGCATGGCAATGTTATATGTGCTATTGGTTAGTGTTTCTATTATGGGTGCGTTGTATTTATCAGGGACTCCAAGACTTATGCTTTCTGCATTCACCGATTTTATAGGAAAAATGTTTCCGTGTATTATGGCAGGTGGTATATTAGTTGGCACAACCCAGGTTAGTGAATTTATGGCAGCAATGAACTGTATGAAAATGCCAAAAAACATTGTAATTCCCATGACAGTAATGATTCGCTATATTCCTATGATAAGAGAAGACTGGGGATATATTAAAGATTCCATAAAAATGAGAGATGTGGCACCATCCCTCTCAGGTGTGCTGGTTCATCCAGGGCGTACAATAGAATGTGTTTACGTTCCCCTTGTGATATCTGCCTCAAAGGTAGCGGATGAATTATCCGCTGCAGCGGTTACAAGAGGAATTGAGACAGATAAGAAAAGAACCTGTTTAGAAGAAATCCATTTCAATTTCTTTGATGCAGTCTGCGCCATTGTATTTACTATGTATTTGCTTGGTACGATACTTGCGTAGGGGGAGGATAAAGCCTTGATTTCAATTAAAAATGTGACGTTTCAGTATGCAGGCAAACAAACAGGTGGAGTTTATAATATCAATATAGAAATTGCAAGAGGAGAGTGCGTTTTGTTTTGTGGACGTAGTGGATGCGGAAAAACGACTATTACCAGGCTGGTAAATGGATTGATTCCTTATTTTTATGAAGGAGAGCTGACAGGGGAGGTGCATGTGGATGGAATGAACATTTCAGAGACGCCGATGCACCTGATTGCTGAAAAAGTAGGCTCTGTTTTTCAAAATCCCCGTTCACAGTTTTTTAATACAGATACAGAAAGTGAAATTGCCTTTGGTATTGAAAACATGTCATGGTCAAAAAGTAAAATGAAAAGGCGCATTGAGGAAACTACCAAGGAACTGCGCATGGAAAAACTAAGAAAAAGAGGTATTATGGAGCTTTCCGGAGGTGAAAAGCAGAAGGTTGCTTTTGCCTCCATTTATGCTATGTCACCAGAGGTTTTTGTTTTAGATGAACCATCCTCTAATTTAGACGTAGATGCGATTGGGGATTTAAAGAATACCTTGTCCTTTTTAAAGAATGAGAACAAGACAATTTTAATATCAGAGCACAGATTGTATTACTTAAAAGACATTGTAGACCGGATTGTATACGTAGAAGATGGTGAAGTAAAAAATATTTATCAGAAAAAGGATTTTCTGGATATTCCAGTTTGGCAATGTGCTGGTATGGGGCTGCGGGCATTTGATTTGAATCAGGTTCAGCCAGATGGGATAACCCCAAAAAAGAATCTTCCATTATTAGAAATGAAAAATTTTAGTGTTTCCTATAAAAAGAAAAGGATACTGGAGCAGGTATCACTGTCTGCTGAGTACGGAGAAATCATTGGTATCGTTGGACAGAATGGAGCAGGGAAATCAACCTTCTCAAGGGCGCTTTGCGGACTTCATAAAAATCATGACGGGGAATGCTTCTGGAATGGAAAAAGAATGAATGACAGGCAACGGCTGAAGCTTTGCTATATGGTAATGCAGAATGTATCCTATCAGCTTTTTGCAGAAAGTGTGGATAAGGAATGTTCCTTTGGTATCAAGGAGCCAGATACATATTTGGTTTCCAAAACATTGACAGAGCTTGGGTTATATGAATATAAGGATAAACATCCAAACACCTTATCAGGAGGGCAGAAGCAGCGTCTGGCAGTTGCGGTCAGTATGATTTGCAAAAAAGAAATACTGATTTTTGATGAACCTACAAGTGGACTTGACTACGATAGTATGATACAGGTGTCCCATTTATTAAAGAAGCTGGCACAGATGAATAAAATTATTTATGTTGTTACCCATGACTATGAATTTCTGGCTTCTGCCTGTAACAGGGTACTTCATTTCAAAGACGGAAGGCTGGCAGATGACTATTCTGTTGATTCTGAGCATTTTCAGAAGCTGCAAAAAATGTTTATAAAAGAATAGATGGTGGTATTGTAATGAAAAAAATGGAAACAGCTCAGACCTTGTTTGGACAGCTAATCCAACAAGAAAGAATGGAAATGTCTGGAATTCTATACAGGCTTTCTCCTTCTATGGGAGAAGGACTTATGACGTGTTATCCGGTTCTTCCAGGAGTAGAAATTATTTTTAATGATATCCGGCTCCACCGCCCCATTTGCAAAACAGCTAAGGTGCAGGAGGACTGCATAGAGATTACCTATTGTCTGAAGGGTCATATCGAAATGCTTTTCAAAAACCAGACCTATACGTATATGACAGATGGGGATATTTCCATGTTTCATTGTAAGGCAGATGTAGTGTCTTGTGATTTTAGTGCAAAGCCATTTCAGGGAATTGTCATTATGCTTTATCTGCCAGATGTAATACAAAGTATGAATCAAATGCTGGGTACAAATGAGTTTCGTAGAGATATGTTTTTTCAAGCTGTTTTAATGGCAGACACCTGTAGAGTTAGTCATGCAAATGAAAGCGTAGAACATATTTTGAAGGAATTTTTTGTTTTGCCCAAAAAGCATCAATCCCATTTAATGAAGCTGAAGGTAATGGAATTGCTTTTGTATTTAATGACAGAGGAGGATTACCAAAATCATAAAATGATTTATTTTCCTAAGGATTCAGTCGAAAAAATTAAAAATGCAAGAAGAATACTTGTAAGTCACCTGGATCAGCATATTACCGTGAGGAAGCTATCAGATATAATAGGTATGAACAGTACGGATTTGGAAAAAGGATTTAAAAGAGTATATGGTGCTAGTGTATTTGCCTATAGCAGGTCTTATAAAATGCAGTGTGCCAAGGAACTGCTGTCAGATGGAGCAAAATCCGTTTTAGACATAGCGGCAGAGTGTGGATATGAGAATGGCAGCAAGTTTGCGAAGGCTTTTAAAGAAGCCTTTGGCATGACTCCGCTGCAATATAGAAAAACAATTTGCAATCGGGCTATTTGCGGTCAAATGGAGCAGAAATTAAAAAAATGATTGCGTACAATAGACAACGAAAGGAAGTGTTTTTATGAAACAAAAAATAGGAGATCAGTTGGCAACACTTTTGCAATGGGCAGGAAAGGATAAGTACTTCTTATATCTTTCTGTTTTGCTGTCATTCATTAGTGGGTTATGCACTATGGTTCCATATTATGGGGTGTATAAAATTATGGAGTATACCTACAGCAATACTTGTACAAAAGAGATTTTAATGAGATATGGATTTGTGATTGGAGCCGCTGTTGTAGTTAGGTTTTTTTTCTTTGGAATGTCAGGAGTTTCTTCTCATAAGGGTGCTTATAATGCGCTTTATAAAGTTCGCTGCATGGTAATTGATCATATGGCAAAGGTTCCATTAGGGAATTTAAGTGAACGGAATACAGGAGAAATAAAAACCGTTCTAAATGAAAATATTGAAAAGCTGGAGTTGTTTCTGGCACATCATTTACCAGAATTAGTGTATTATTGCGTTGGACCAGTTGCAGTATTTTTTTATTTATGTACTGTGAACTGGAAACTGGCAATTATCACATTGGTTCCCTTGATTCTGTCCTTTGTGGTAATGGGGGTTATGTTCCGTGGAACGGATCAGATGATGGAACGTGCTAACCGTTCCATTTCTAGTCTAAATGCGACCATGATTGAATATATAAGTGGGATGAAAGTCATAAAAGCCTATAGCATGGGCAGCCGTTCTTTTAAAAAGTATTCGGATGCTGTAGAAGATGAACATTCTGTGTGGGTGGAAATATCAAAGCGTATGGGGCCTCCTTATGCTGCATATGTCATTATTATTGAATGTGGTCTGCTCCTTATGGTTCCCATTGGGGGATATTGGTTTATGAAAGGGTCTGTTGGTGCCAGTACTTTTATTTTATTTGCTTTCATTGGTTCACTTTATCTTACGGAGCTTCGTCCGTTACAGGAACTTGGTTCCAACTTCGCTCAGGTACTAAACGGAGTGCGGAAGGTGGAGGAGATATTAAATATTCCCGCATATGAAGGTGGAAACGATTTTCCGAAAAAGCATGATATTGTTTTGAAAAATGTAACCTTTGCCTATGATGGGGAAACAAATATTTTACAAAACTGCAATCTGAAAATAAAGGATGGAGAAAAAATAGCTCTGGTAGGACGCTCTGGTGCAGGCAAAAGTACAATTGTTGAACTGATTGCACGTTTCTACGACGTACAGCAGGGAGCAATTGAAATTGGTGGGAAAAACGTAAAGGATATTGATTATGAAACTTTATTAAAAAATGTGTCCTTTGTCTTTCAAAAAACGTTTTTGACCAGGGACAGTGTACTGGAAAATATACGAATGGGCAGCAATGCTACATTAGAGCAGGTACGTTTTGCAGCAAAACAAGCACAAATTGATGATTTTATTATGGCATTGCCCAATGGATATGATACATTAGTAGGCAGTTTTGGCTCACGTTTTTCAGGCGGAGAAAAACAAAGAATTGCTATTGCAAGGGCTATTTTGAAAAATGCGCCTATTTTGATTTTAGACGAGGCAACCTCCGCAGCAGATCCTGAAAATCAAGTGGAAATTGATAAAGCCATTCATAATCTTTGCAAAGGTAAAACTGTAATTATTGTGGCACATCGGCTGGGCGTCGTACGACAGTGTGACCGGGTGGGAGTTGTGGAAAATCACACGATTACTTGTTTCGGAAGTCATAATATAGTGAAAGAGAAAAATGAGTATTACCACAAGGCATGGAACAATTATGAGGAGGCAAGGGGAATTTCCTATTCAGTAGAAGGAGGTGCAGCATATGAAGGCTAGAGAGGTTATGAAAAAAAATAAAAAATTTTATCTTTCCATTGGATTCAATGTAATAGAAGGTATTTTATCGGGCTGCAATTTTATGATACTTTACCGTACTATGCAGGCTTTGTGGGAAGATTCCATGAACGTAAAAAAATTAGTAACATTGACAGGAATATTGCTTCTGGTCTTTTTGGTACGCCTCGTAATTTTTACAACGGGATATACTCAGGGACAGATTGGGGGAGCAGGAGTTAGTAAAAATATTCGTATATTTCTAGGTGACAAAATGAAAAATATTTCATTATCAAGATTTTCCCAAAGCCAGACAGGCGAATATATCAACGTTGCAACAGCAGATGTTAATAATTACGAAACGATTTTAACACATAGGGCAGGAGATATTGTAAAAAATATTACACTGGTCACTATGGTAATTGTTTTTATTAGTGTAATATTCTGGAATGTAGGTTTGGTTTTGTTAATAGGAAGTTTGTTATTAATACCGACCCTGTGGCTTTCCTTCCGTTCTGTAAAAAAGTATGGAAATAAAAAAAATCAGATTTTATCAGATAATGTAAGTAATATAACAGAATACATTACAGGAATCCAGACCTTTCGTGCGTATGGAATCGGCGGTACAAAGAATAAAACCGTAATAAAATCTATGTATGCATACAGTGATATCAGCTATGTGTATGAAAAAATGGTAATTCCAATTGGAACAGGGTATAGTATTTTGGAATGGCTTTGTCTTCCCTTGGCAATTATGATTGGCGGAAGTGGATGGCTTACTGGTAATTTAAATGTGGTTGATTTCTTAATGGTAAGTATAATACCAGTGTTTTCTTGCAAATTAAATAGTACCATTTTTGTGGATCTAACTTCTTACAAAAACCTAATGATTTCTAAATTTCACGTTACCCAGGTAATAGATGAAAAAGAGGAAGAAAAAAACGAAAGGCCTTTTTCGCCAGCCAGCCACGACATCGAATTTGACCATGTCAGCTTTGCTTATCAAGAGAATGAGCCTGTCTTAAAGGAAGTTTCCTTTAAAGCAGAAAATCAAAAGCTTACAGCCTTAATTGGAGATTCTGGATCAGGAAAATCTACTATATTAAATTTGCTTTCAAAATATTATGAACCAATAGCAGGAGACATAAAAATAGGAGGTGTTTCTACAAAAGGAATTCATGCGGAAAAGGTGCTGGAGCATATTTCTATGGTGGATCAGGAGGTTTTTTTATTTAATGATACGATTAAAAATAATATTCGATATGCCAGACCTTCCGCTGCCGATACAGAAATTATAGAGGCATGCAGACTTGCCAATTGTGATGGATTCATTTCTAAAATGGAAAAAGGTTATGATACACCAGTGGGTGAAAATGGAAATCAGCTTTCTGGTGGGGAACGGCAGAGAATTTCTATTGCCAGAGCAATTTTAAAAGATAGCCCAGTTTTATTATTAGATGAGGCGACTGCATCGCTGGATATTGAAAATGAGCTGGCGGTTAAAGAAGCAATTCGTAATCTGCTAAAAGCGAAAAAGACGGTTATTATGATTGCACATACCCTTTCCATTGTACAGAAGGCAAATCAGATATTGGTGCTTTCCAATGGTAAAATTGTAGAACAGGGCAATCATGAAGAACTGCTTTGTAAAAAAGGAAAATACAGCTTAATGTGGAGCGCCGAAGAAAAAATTGCAATTTAGATATTGTTTTTTTCTTAACATACTATATACTATAAGATGAAACAATTAACTAAATGATGGGAGGTCAAAAATGAAGTGCGTTAGAAAAGTAACGGAAGATATTTTTTGGGTAGGTGCAAGTGACAGGCGTCTCGCTTTGTTTGAAAACATATTTCCGATTCCAAGAGGAGTATCCTATAATGCCTATTTATTGTTGGATGAAAAGAATGTTTTATTTGATACCGTTGATTTTGCTGTAAGCAGACAGTTTATAGAGAATTTAAAGGGCTTATTAGGAGAAAAAACCATTGACTATTTAATTGTAAATCATATGGAGCCTGATCATGGAGCGACCTTGCAGGAAATTGCAAGTATTTACCCTGATATGAAGATTGTAGGGAATGCCAAGACCGTTCAAATGATAAAACAGTTTTTTGATTTTGATATAGATTCTCGTTCTGTAGTGATAAAGGAAGCAGATACCTTATCCACAGGAAAGCATACCTTGCAGTTTTATATGGCACCGATGGTACACTGGCCAGAGGTTATGGTTACTTATGATATGGAAAGTAAAATTCTATTTTCAGCAGATGCATTTGGAACATTTGGGGCATTGAATGGAAATATTTTTAATGATGAAATTTTATTTGAGCAGGACTGGATGGATGATGCCAGAAGATACTATATGAACATAGTTGGAAAATATGGCGCACAGGTGCAGGCACTGCTGAAAAAGGCGGCCAATCTGGATATTGCAATAATTTGTCCGCTGCATGGACCAGTTTGGAGAAGTAATGTGGAATATTTTATTAATAAATATGATCAATGGAGCCGTTATGAACCAGAAGAAAATACGGTTATGATTGCCTATGCGTCTATGTATGGCGATACGGAGCAGGCGGTAAACATATTGGCAGCAGAACTTGCAGAGGAAGGGGTTAAAAATATCAGAATGTATGATATTTCTAATACAGATGTATCAGAGCTGGTATCAGAGGCTTTCCGTTGCAGTCATCTTGTGCTTGCAGCACCAACGTATAATGGCGGTGTCTATCCGGTTATGGAGACATTTCTGTTGGATCTAAAGGCACATAATTTTCAGAATAGAACAGTAGCATTAATTGAAAATGGTTCATGGGCACCAGCTGCTTATAAAAATATGAAGCAGATTTTAGAGGAAATGAAGAATATAGAAATGTTTGAAAAACCGCTTTCTATTAAATCAGCTTTAAAAGAGTCCCAGATGGACGAGCTGGTTGATTTAAAGAATAGAATACTTGTTTCTTTGAAAGGAAACAATGAATAGCAGGTAAAAAAATAAGGAAAGAAGGTAAATGAATATGAAAAAATATGTATGTACAGTTTGTGGTTATGAATATGATCCAGAGGCAGGCGATCCAGATAGCGGAATTGCAGCAGGAACAGCTTTTGAAGATATACCAGAAGACTGGGTTTGCCCTGTTTGTGGAGTGGGAAAAGATCAGTTCGAAGTTCAGGAATAGGACTGGTAAAAGTATTACGTTATAAGAGGAGGTAAGTATGAATCAACAGGCAATGTACAAGATAGGATATGGACTATATGTGCTGACAGCTTGTGAAGCTGGCAAGGATAATGGATGTGTGGTTAACACAGTGATGCAGGTAACAACAACACCTAATCGTGTTATGGTGGCCGTTAATAAGCAGAATCTTACACATGACATGATACAAAATACGGGAGTATTTAATGTTTCAGCACTTACTACTTCTGTGCCATTTGAAGTTTTTAAGCATTTCGGTTTTCAAAGTGGAAAAACAGTGGACAAGTTTGAAGGCTATGAGGATAAAAGCAGAAGTGAAAATGGTATATTATATTTAACGAAGGATACAAATGCTTATATTTCCTGTAAAGTAGTATCGTCCATGGACTTAGGCACTCATACACTTTTTCTGGCAGATGTCACAGACGCAGATGTATTATCTGAGGGGGAATCTGTAACCTACGCTTATTATCAGCAGTTCATAAAACCAGCACCAGCCCCAGCGAAAAAGAAGGGATACCGTTGTAAAATATGCGGTTATGTTTATGAAGGGGATGAACTGCCTGAAGATTTTATTTGTCCAATCTGTAAGCATGGAGCAGCAGATTTTGAGAAAATTGAGGACTAACAGAATAAAGCAGTGAAAGGATGGTTGAGAAATGGAACTAAAGGGAACGAAGACAGAAGCAAATCTTATGGCGGCATTTGCTGGAGAATCACAGGCACGCAATAAGTATACCTATTATGCTTCAAAGGCAAAGAAAGATGGCTACGTTCAAATAGCAGCATTGTTTGAAGAGACAGCAGCCAACGAAAAGGAACATGCTAAAATATGGTTTAAGTTATTACATGGTGGTTCCATTCCAGATACGATTGCAAACTTAAAGGATGCAGCCGATGGTGAGAATTATGAATGGACAGATATGTATGCTTCATTCGCCAAGGTAGCCAGAGAGGAAGGCTTTGAGGATATAGCAGCTCTTTTTGAAGGAGTTGCCAAAATCGAGAAGGAGCATGAGGAACGCTACAGAAAGCTTCTTGCAAGCGTAGAAGGCGGTTATGTTTTCTCAAAGGACAATGACGTGATGTGGCAGTGCTCCAATTGTGGGCACATTGAATTTGGAAAGCAGGCACCAGATGTCTGTCCAGTTTGCGCACATCCTAAGGCGTATTTCCAGATAAAAGCAGAAAATTATTAATAAAATAATAGATAATAATAAAAAACAGGCTGGCGGGTACAGCCTGTTTTTTATGAACCAATGATTAAAATTATCAAAAACCACCTATTGAGAAAAAACAGTTAGTTACAGACTTGCAGAACAGACAAGAAAAAAATTAAAATAGTCTTTAGTTAGCTACAACTAACTAAAGAAATATTATAAGCCGGTTTGTATGCAAGGAGGAAAATATATGAGTACAATGGATGAGTATGGAAACTTTGCCAAGAGGTATGAAGATGCTGGGTATTGGGAAAAAACCAATTTTGGAGATCAGTTAAACCAATGGTCGCAAAAGTATAAAGAAAGAGTTGCTATTGTAGAAGGCGATAGAACAATTACATATGAAGAATTAAATGAGAAAGCGGATGAAATGGCATATGGATTTGTACAAATGGGCATAAAAAAGGGAGAACGTGTTATTGTGCAGCTACCTAATAGAATTTCATTTATGACGGTCTTTTTTGCATTGTCAAGGGTGGGAGCAATTCCTGTTTTTGTATTGCCAGCCCATCGTGAGGCTGAAATAACAAAAATTATTGAGCTGGCAAAGCCGGTTGCCTATATTATTCCAGATGAGTATATGGGATTTCAATATGTTGAAATGGCAAAAACAATCGTTGATAAAACAGAAACCGTCAAATATTTAATTGTGGACGGAAATGTGGATGGTTGCTATAAACTTTCCGATATCAAGGGGATAAAGACAGCATTAGTGGCACCATCTCATCGTGACATAGCCGTCCTGCTTTTATCAGGAGGTACAACAGGAATTCCTAAATTAATACCGAGAACCCAGACGGATTATTGGTATAATGTAAAGATGGCAGCCGGAGCCAGTAGCTTGAACGAAAGCAGTGTGTACCTGGCGGTATTGCCGATTGCCCACAATTTTGCATTTGGAAATCCAGGAGTGTTGGGAACACTTTCTGTAGGTGGAAAGGTGGTAATGAGTTACAGCACAAGTCCAGATGAAGTGTTTCCTCTTATTGAAAAGGAAAAGGTTACGATTACGGCGCTGGTTCCATCCTTGGTCAGCTTATACTTGGAAGTATTGGAGTGGGATGATGAAAACGATTTATCCAGCCTGGCATTACTTCAGGTAGGAGGCGCATTATTAGAAGAAACCATTGCAAGACGTATACATACAGAAATGAAATGTAAGCTTCAAAATGTATTTGGCACAGCAGAAGGATTAATATGTTTTACATCTCCTGAGGACACAGAGGACATCGTTTGTACCTGCCAGGGAAAACCCATATCAGATGCAGATGAAATAAAAATTGTGGATGAAATGGGAAATGATGTACAGCAGGGTGAGTATGGGGAACTGTTGGCAAGAGGTCCCTATACAATCAGGGGGTACTATCGGGCGCCAGAAGTAAATAAAAGCTGTTTTACAGAGGATGGATTTTATTATACAGGAGACAGGGCGAGAATTACAAGGGAAGGAAATCTACAGATGGGAGGAAGAGTCAGGGAGCAGATTAATAGGGCAGGTGAAAAAATCATGCCCGCAGAGGTGGAAGGCTTTTTATGTACCCATGATGAAATTCAGGAGGCAGTGGTAATTGGCATTCCGGATAAAAATTTAGGACATCGCAGCTGTGCATTTCTAATAACCAGAAATCAGGATCTTACAATAGATGAGGTACATAACTATCTAAGGAATATGGGGGTTGCACAATATAAAATGCCTGATCAATTAAGCTGTATTGATGCATGGCCTCTCACAAAGCTGGGAAAAATTGATAAGAAAAAACTGGAGGAATCGGCAATGGATGTATGCTATTTTGAAGAACAGCTGGAGGCAGATGTGGATGCTCATTTTTTAATGGTACAGGTTTGTGAGCAAAGCAATTATGATAATTTTGTAGTCTATGAAAATAATGGAGAACTTTCAGCTGGGTTTGGAATTTACGCAATGCTAAAATCAACACCAGAGCAAACCATACTCTCTATGGAAAAAGAAGAAATTATTTTGGAAAATAATGATTTAAGTATTTCTGTGGAAAAGGCATTTTCATGTGTAAAAATAAAGGGCTGGCGCGCCTATGGAATTGCAAATTTTGGACTGGCATATTATAACTATCATTTGCCGTTACAGGCAGAGGAGGATTGTCTGCTAAAAATGTTTATACCAAAATCAGAGGTAAGAATCTGTAATGGGAAAATTCTGCTCCGTTCATTGCAAAAAGAGGAGTTACAGACTTTGTCCAATTTGTTAAAAGAACTTATAAATGGAACAGATGATGGCAAGCAGCTGAAACAACGAGTTGCAAAGGAAAAAATGGAGCTTCCTTATATTTTTACAGAAAAAAAAGACTATTACAAAGACATTGTAACAAAGGGTGTTAGAGAAATTCAGGACACAAAGTATAATAAAATTATTTTATCAAGAAAGCTTTCTCTACAAGAACGTTTGGATATGGCAGCCAGCTATATTGCAGGGCGCAGAGTGAATACGCCAGCAAGATCTTATTTTATCAAATTAGAGGGGATTGAAGTAATTGGTTTTAGCCCTGAAACAGTTGCAGAAGTAGATGAAAATGGATATGTCAGTACATTTCCCCTTGCAGGAACCCGTGCTATGAAGGAAAATCGTGAAGAAACACAAAAATTGAAAGAAGAATTACTTAGAGATTCTAAGGAAATTTCAGAGCATGCTGTCTCTGTAAAGCTGGCATATGAAGAATTAGAGCGTGTGTGTGAGGAAAACAGTGTGGTTGTGACAGATTTTATGTCTGTTTTAGAAAGGGGAACGGTACAGCATTTGGCATCCAGACTAAAAGGGAAATTGAGAAAAGACTGTAATTCATGGCACGCATTTAATTCCTTGTTTCCAGCAGTTACGGCTTCTGGTATTCCAAAAAGAGAGTCTATTGAGGCAATCGGACGTTTAGAAGAGGAACCAAGAAATTTATATAGTGGAAGTGTTATTACATATGACTACAACGGTGTGTTGGATGCAGCACTTGTATTACGTACTGTATTTCAAAATAAAGAGAATGCGTGGCTTCGGGCTGGGGCAGGCATTGTAGAGATGTCAACGGCTGAAAGAGAATTTGAAGAAACCTGTGAGAAGCTCAGTAGTGTATCAAAACAATTAGTTTGCTAATTTTTACAAATTGACAGTATTAGAATCCTCTGCTATAATTTTAATACAGTTGTTAACAAATCTGTAACAATTGTAATAAAGATGTAACATGTAAAGGATGACTATGAAAAGAAAAAATATTCTAAAAATCGTATTTTGTTTGGCAACACCATTTTTTATAAACATAACAGCAAGTGCAAGTATAACCAGTTTCACGAATACTACGATTACAAGCAATGAAGGTTTGCCTATAAATGTAATGTCAGCAGAAGCATTTAGTCAGACAGTTGTGGATTTGACAGATAGCTTTGTACAGATTTCACCATATGCAAATCTTGCAGTTTCTATAGCAGCGGATTATGTAAACATTAGAAAAGAGCCTGATATGGAGGGAGAGATTGTTGGAAAGCTGTATGAAGGATGTGCAGCAACGGTAGAACTTGTAGATGACGGATGGGTAAAGATAACATCCGGAGACGTGAAGGGGTATATTGCCAAGGAGTACTTAGCAATTGGACAGGAAGCAGAACCATTACTAGATGAGTATGCAACCAAAATTGCAACAGTGAACACTCAGACACTGAAGGTTAGAGAGAAGGCAGATGAGTCGTCAAAATGTCTGACTTTAGTTCCAGAAGGAACAGTTTACCACGTACTGGAAGAAAAAGAGAACTGGGTGAAAATTGAGGCAGAAGGGCAAAAGGGGTATGTGGCAAAGGAATATGTGCTACTAACCTATGAATTTGAATATGCCATTTCTATTGAAGAAGAGCAGGCAAGAATTGCTGAAGAACAGGCGGCAAAATTGGCAGAGCAACAAGCCCAATTGGGAGAACAAGAAACAGACGTGATCCAGACAGAGGGAGGCACTGCCATAAAACAGACCTATGGAGAAGCATATTCTTCGGTAGGTTCTGACATTGCTGCTTATGCAATGCAATTTGTTGGAAATCCATATGTATGGGGCGGAACCAGTCTGACTAACGGTGCAGACTGCTCAGGCTTTATCCAGTCGATATATCGTAATTTTGGATATACTATTCCAAGAACGTCCCGCCAGCAGGTTTATGCTGGTTCAGGAGTTAGTGTGAGCCAGCTTCAGGCAGGTGATTTGTTGTTTTATACAAGAAATGGTACAGTAAATCACGTGGCGATGTATATTGGTGGAGGCAAGGTGGTTCATGCCAGTAATCCAGAGGATGGAATTAAGATATCAAATTATAACTATAGGACTATTTATGCGGTAAGAAGAATAATAGGATAAGAAAAAAGAGAATTTTTGGGGTAAACCTGGAAGTTCTCTTTTTTTGTTAAACTAAAATATTGGTTTGTTTGTGTATGTGTTTTACTTTATAATTAACAAAATAGTTTAACTGGAAATCAACTGTAAAAAGATGAACCTAATTAATGAAAGTTTATTTTGCTTAAAATTAAAGTGTAATAAATATGAATTAAGTTATAAAAATAAATCCAAACTATTATAGAGTTAATGAAGTTAACTGAAATTTACCTAACATGATATACTAAAAAAAACTACACGATACGAAAAATCAAGATTTCTCACCTGATTTGTATTATAATATAACTATAATAAAAATTAGGAGGAGTTCAAGAATGAAAAATATGAAGCGAAAAACATTTTCATTAGTTCTTACGCTTGCTTTACTTGTAACGATGTTATCAGGTTATGTACCTGGTGCCAAAGTTCAGGCGGCAGGTGTGCGCTATGAAGCAGAGGATGCTTATATTTCTGGTGCTGAAGTTGCCAGCACAGAGTCAGGCTATTCAGGAACAGGTTACTTAGACGGTTTAAAAGATACAGGATCTTATATTGAATTTACGGTAAATGCTGCAACAGCAGGCCGTTATAAGTTAGATCTTGGATTTTGTGCAAAGTATGGATATAAGGAAGAAACAGTTACAGTAAACGGTAGTCAGTCATTCAATGCTATTTTAGATGAAAATGCTGCATTTGAACAGAAGACAATTGGTACTGTAAAATTAGCAGCTGGTGAAAACAAAATTCGTATCACCAGATGTTGGGGCTGGGTATTAATTGACTACTTAGAAATATCATTAGCAGATGATTTAAATATCCCAACTAATATTCCAGATACTTTAATTAACCCAAATGCTACTGCTGCAACACAAAAGTTGATGACTTATTTAACAAGTATTTATGGTAAAAATATTTTGTCTGGACAGTTTGCTTATACAACAAGATACACTGAAATTGATACAATTTACAATAAGACTGGAAAATATCCAGCTGTAATTGGTTTGGATTTCAGCGATTATTCACCAAGCCGTGTTGCTCTAGGATGTAATCCTGGACAAGATACCGAAAAAGCAATTGACTGGTGGAATAATGGCGGTCTTGTAACTTTCTGCTGGCACTGGCAGTCACCAATTGGCGCTTCTACAGATGACAGTAAGAAGTGGGGCGGTTTCTACACTGCAAACACTACATATGACCTTTCTGTTGCTATGGCAGATCATACATCACAAGAGTATACAACTTTGATTCGTGATATTGATGCAATTGCAGTTCAGCTTAAAAAATTACAAGATGCAGGAGTTCCTATTTTGTGGAGACCATTACATGAAGCTAGCGGCGGATGGTTCTGGTGGGGAGCAAAAGGAGCAGGTCCTTACATTGAACTGTGGAAATTAATGTATGACAGACTGACAAATTATCATGGATTAAACAACTTAATCTGGGTATGGAACGGACAGTCAGCTGATTGGTATCCAGGTGATGAATATGTAGATATTATCGGTGAAGATATCTATGCAAGTAAGCAGGACTACAGCTCACAAGCAAATGGTTTCTTAAAAGCATTAGCTTATACAAGCACTCCAAAGATTATTACTTTATCTGAAAATGGTGTATTAATTGATCCAGACCAGTTAATGGAAGATAAGATTCCATGGAGCTGGAACAATACTTGGGGTGGAGAATTCGTAGTTCCTTATGTAGGTTCTTATGATTACACAGAAACATATACCTCATTAGATATGTTAAAGAAATATTATACACATGAATATGTACTTACCAGAGATGAATTACCTGCATCATTATTTACAAATGATCCAGTGGTAACACCAACACCAGTGGTAACACCAACACCAGT
>NZ_FOYZ01000007.1:0-49324 GCF_900112775.1 Anaeromicropila populeti | reverse complement strand
GTAACACCAACACCAGTAGTAACACCAACACCAACTAGTGCTGCGGGAGTTCAGGTAAAAGCTCAGGTTACTACACAAATAAGCAGTTCAATTAACCAACAATACAGCATCACTGCAACTGGAACACAAAGTGTTGACTTGTCAAAATTAACAGTTCGCTACTATTATTCAAAAACAAGTACTAAGGCACAAAGCTTCTGGTGCGATAATGCAGGTTTACAATTAAATGTATCACCATGGTATGTAAATTATACAACAAATGTAGTAGGAACCTTCTATGATGATTACCTTGAAATTTCCTTTAAAGAAGGTTACAGCTTAGCACCAGGAACAGGAAGTTTAAATATGGGCATTCGTTTCGCTCAGTCTGACTGGTCTGCATATTCAGGATTTGTAGACAATGGTGTGAAAGTATTTTATAATGGAGTTCAAGTAGGTTAATAAGTAAATAAATAAGTAGTAAGAGATACTCCTTCTCTGCGGATGGTTAGAGTCCGTGGAGGGGGAGTTTTTAATGCGTTTAGAATTGTAATTAAATAGGAAAAGATGTATAATGTACATATAAACTTTTACCGTTAGGAGATAATTATTTGAAAGTTACAACAAAATTAATTTTATATAAGTTGGTATTTGCACTTATAGTATTCTGTGGGACTATTTTTTTGTATTGGAGTAAATGGATTGGGCTTGGTACAATAGGAATTGCCTTTATTTATGATTTTATTGTTAGGAGATGCCCTCACTGCGGTGAACATATAAGTATTGATGAACATGTAAATGAACGATCACATTGTTCTCACTGTGGCAAACAATATAATGAAATATAAATGAAAATTCAATTTATCTTTTGAGTATTTCCATTTTTTATAATTTTATACAGAAAAAATGATATCTTTGCATTACAATACGAGCAACGTCCAAATTCTTTTATCCCCTGGGCGCTGCCCTGTTTTTGTGTACAGAAGAGTTTTCTATTCTACTGTTTTTTAATAAGATTCAGAAATTCTTCAAATGTATCACAGATAAAATAAATAGTATTATCATCTGTGGTGCTTTCGAACTGATAAAAAGCATCCCAATAGTAGACACCTTTATCTTCCCCATCCACAACCATAAAAAACTGATTATTAGCGCTATCACGTGCGAATATAATTACATCTTCCATTAAGTCGCTTTCAAATTCTTTCATGGTACTTACTATGTCAACTGCACTATTAGTGTTTAAAAAACCATAAAATACTTCTACAAATAAATTCTCGTTCAAATCATTACAAAACACCGTATAACTTGTTCCCTTTAATGTTCCTCCATTATATTGCATTAAAAACTTTATGTAGTCTTGAGGTAACTGTAATTTTAATATAGATTCTAATTCATGAATTTCGCTTGCTTTCGCTTTTCCAAATGCCATTATATTCATTCTATTTTATCTCCCTTCCTACATTTCGCTTTTGCCATTCCACCTCTATGAGTGAATCTTCTGTGGAATGTAACACTTATTTCTTGCATGGTATGACCATCTTCGTGATGATGCCATAAATTGCAACCTATATTTCTAGGTTGTTTGTTATCTTCCATTGCTTTTTTATCTGCTTTTGAATAATCTGTTCCATAATTTTTGAATTCATCCAGAGGCACTTCCTGTATTACAACTGGTTTAATTTCTGCATTTTTAAAATCAGGATACCCATTTGGATAAGAAACATGGTTTCCTTCCCAATCATAATATGTCCAGATACCATTTTCATCAATTGAAATGCTTCCAGCGCCACCATCTATATTTTTATCAAACCACTTTTTTATGTCAGGTGAATATTTGGGTTTTGTTTTCAATTGCTCCTTTGTTAATTGACTCAAATCAGTATACGTTGTTACTTTTTTCCTTCCCATAAGTCCTAGCTTAGCCAAGTCAATTTTTTTGATTTTAATCTTGCCTGCATTACCAATAGCAGCTCCTGTATGTGTTTTACCCAATTATAGTCATCTCCATTAAAATATTATAAATAATTATAGCATATTTAAATGGTGTATTATGTAATATAATGGAGCTGTCTTTACTTTTTTTAAAAGCATAATATTACTTTAGCAATAATAATAAAAGTTGTCCAGTAAAGTTGAGGATGTTTATTTGAGGTTTTAACGAAATACAATCAAGAGTAAATAAAATACTATGCGTCAATTGTTAACTAAAATATAAATAGGGTTTACAATCAGTCTTTTCTGTGGTATATTATGTAATTGTTAAAGTAAAGCAGCTGTAACGACAAAATAATTACATAGGCGGTGTTAGCATGAAAGAAAAAACATTTCTCAAAACAAATGAACTAATTCTCTGTGCTCTTTTTGCTGCTCTGATTGCAGCAGGGGCATTTATTAAAATTCCCATACCAGTAGTTCCATTTACCTTACAATTTTTATTTACCAATCTGGCAGGCATGCTGCTTGGAAAAAAGTCAGGCTCCATTTCAGTAGCAGTTTATCTGCTGATTGGATTACTAGGGATTCCTGTGTTTACCAACGGAGGAGGGCCCGGTTACATTGTTCAGCCAACCTTCGGCTATTTAATTGGATTTCTGGCAGGAAGCTTTGCAGCAGGCTATGTGGTTGAAAAAGGAAAAACAAATAGGTTAAGTAAATGGATCATGGCAGGATTATTAAATCTGATTATTGTGTATACCATGGGCATGCTGTATTATTACATCATTTCCAATTATTATATTCATTCGCAGATAGGTGTGAAGGCGCTGTTTCTATATTGTTTTGTTCTTGCAGTTCCAGGTGACCTGCTCTTATGCATTATCAGTGCCATGATAGGAAAAAGAATTTCAGATATGACCAATGGGGGTTTGTTAAGATGCTAAAAGAACTAAAAGATAAGGTAATGAACGGCATAGAACTAACTAGAGAACAGGCAGATTCCCTGTTAAAGGAAGAGTTACAAGAACTTAGCCAGGCCGCAGATGAGATTCGGCAGTTTTACTGTGGCAATGGAGTTGAGCTTTGCACAATTATAAATGGAAAAAGTGGACAATGTTCAGAAAACTGTAAATATTGTGCCCAGTCTGCTCATTTTCAAGTAAAGAATATCGAACAGTATGATTTGCTTGCAACGGAACAGCTGCTGCAAGCTGCCCAGTATTCTTTTGAAAAAGGGATTTTTCGATATTCAGTTGTTACATCAGGCAAAAGACTGAATGAAAGGGAAGTAGAGCAGATATGCAAAAGCTATCAAATAATCAGAGAAAAATGTGGGATTTCGCTATGTGCTTCTCATGGACTTTTAACGTATCCCCAATTAGTAAAACTAAAAGAAGCAGGTGTCACCAGATATCATAATAACCTAGAGACATCCAGAAGGTTTTTTCCACATATCTGTACTACCCATACCTATGACGAAAAGGTAGAAACAATAGAAAATGCTAAAAAGGCAGGGATGGAAATCTGTAGCGGCGGAATTATGGGATTGGGAGAAACAATGGAGGATCGGATTGACATGGCATTTGAATTAAAACGGCTTCAGGTGCAATCGATACCAATTAATGTATTAAATCCGATTACTGGGACCCCGTTAGGTGAAAATCCTATGCTATCCACAAAGGAGATACAAAGAATCGTTGCTGTTTTCCGATTCATTTTACCAAAAGCAAGTATTCGCCTGGCGGGGGGAAGAGGTTTGTTAAACCAACAAGGAAAAGATGTTTTTCTATCTGGAGCAAATGCAGCAATATCAGGAGATATGTTAACAACAGCAGGCATCAGTATAGATGCAGACAAGAAAATGCTTGAAAAATTGGGATTTGAGGTGAAACGTTTATGAGTAAGGGGATTTTCATTACAGCCACAGGAACTGATGTGGGAAAAACATATGTAACAGCGTTGCTTGTAAAAAAACTAAGAGAGTCTGGCATTTGTGCCGGATACTATAAGGCAGCTTTAAGCGGTGCGGAGTATTGCAATGGAAGGCTTGTTCCTGGTGATGCACAATATGTGTGCCGAATGGCAGGAATCGAAGAGGAGCCAGAACAACTGGTTTCCTATTTTTATGAAACAGCAGTTTCCCCACATCTTGCGGCGGTTATACATAAACAGCCCATTGAAAAAGAAGTAATTTTACAAGATTTTAGAAAAGTAAAAGAAAGGTATGACTATATAACAGTAGAAGGCAGTGGAGGAATTATCTGTCCGTTGAGAATGGATGAAAAAAAGCTGATGTTGGAGGATGTAATTAAAATGCTTTACTTGGATGTTCTCATTGTTGCACCAGCAGGGCTGGGGACAATAAACAGTACAATATTGACCGTTGAGTATGCCCGCCAGAAAGGAATAGAAGTAAAAGGAATCATTTTAAATGGTTATGAGCCAGATAATGTTATGCACAAGGACAATAAAAATCAAATTGAAGTACTGTCAGCAGTTCCAGTTATTGCGTGTGTAGAAAACAATGCAGAGGAAATAAATATAGCATTAGAATGTCTTTTAGACGTATATGGGGAGGTATCATAGTGGATTGGGAGAAAAAGGATTTACAATATATATGGCATCCATGCTCACAAATGAAGGATTATGAGGAATTGCCGCCCATTGTCATTGATCATGGAAAAGGCATGTATTTATATGATATTCATGGAAAACGGTATGCAGATGTAATAAGTTCTTGGTGGTGCAACCTTTTGGGGCACTGCAATGAGCGGATTAATGGGGCAGTTAAGGCACAGCTTCAACAACTAGAACATGTTATTTTTGCGAATTTCTCTCATCCTGCGGCAATTACCTTGTGTGAAAAGCTATCGAAAAAGGTTCCCAAGGGTCTGACCAGATTTTTCTTTACGGATAATGGCTCCAGTGCCATTGAGGCCGCAATGAAAATGAGCTTTCAGTATCATTATCAAATGGGTGATTTAAAAAAAAGTAAGTTCATGGCATTGACAGAAGCTTACCACGGTGAAACATTAGGGGCATTGTCGGCAAGTGGAGTGGATTTATATTCACAGATTTACAAACCACTGCTTTTGGATTGCCTAAGAGTAGAAGGACCAGACTGCTATCGATGTAAATACGGGAAGTGCAGGGATAACTGCAATGCAGAATGTTTTCAGCAGGTTGAAGCAGAATTTCAAAAACATGGAGAAGAAACCTGTGCATTTTTAGTAGAACCTCTAGTACAGGCAGCAGCAGGAATGAAAATATACCCGCCGGTTTATCTGAAAAAATTAAGACAGATTTGCAGTCAGTATCAAGTTCATCTGATCGCAGATGAAATAGCAGTTGGCTATGGAAGAACTGGAAAAATGTTCGGTTGTGATCATGCAGCGATTACGCCAGATATTATGTGTGTTTCAAAAGGGCTGACAGGTGGGTATATGCCTATGGCAATTGCGATAACCACTGAAGAAATTTATCAGGCATTTTACCATGACTACAATGAAGGAAAGGCATTTATGCATAGTCACACATACTGTGGGAATCCCCTTGCAGCCGCCGCAGCAGTAGAAGTACTTAACATTTTAGAGGAAGAGAGGATTTTAGAAAAGGCAAATAAAAATGCTTTATATTTTAGAAAAATTATAACCGAGACTTTTCAGGAACATACTTATATAGGGGAGTTAAGGGGAATCGGTTTGATCAATGCAATTGAATTAGTAGAAAACAGAGAAACAAAAAAGCCTTTTGATTCAAGCAAACGTATCGGGTATCAGATTTATAAAGAAGCATTAAAGAGGGGAGTACTGCTAAGACCACTAGGAGATGTCCTATATTTTAATCCGCCTCTTATTATAGAAGAACAAGATATGGACTTAGTGGTTCAGGTTTGCCAGCAGGCAATTAATCAGGTTTTAAAATGATACAATATTTACAATTCATTTTGGACAAGCTATAATAGTTACTATAAAAACTATGGTAAAACGAATGGTAGGAGAACAGAATGATTTGTGATACGTTTAAAGATATAATGAATAATATACAGGTTCGCCAAAATTTAATACAGTTAAGAAAAGAACTTAAGGAAGGAACAAATAAGCATGCGCTTTTATTTAACATGAAAAGTGAGCTTGTGTTGCTTCCTACATTATTATTGCATGAGGATGCCAAAGTGCGGAAAAATGCAGCACTGGTAATTGGTGATCTAGCACTTAAGGAATACCTGGACCAGCTGTATGAAGCATATGAAAAGGAAACCACGCTTTTTGTGAGAAGTGCATACCTGACAGCGATGAAGGAATTGGATTACAGAAAATACCTTCCTATGTTTAAGGAACGCTTAGAAAGCCTGGGGAAAAAGGAAATTCCATTAGAGCAAAAAAAGCATACGGGAGAGGAAATGAAACTGTTATCTGAGCTGATTCTTACTGTTGATGGCGTGAAAGCTCATAAGTTTACAGGTTTTCATGAACCGTCTGATATCGTGTTATTAACGAATCGAAATCATATATCTATTACCAAGGAGATACTGGGAGTATTTCAGACAAAGGAATTTAATGCAGGTCTTATGGTCAGAACCGATAAGCTGGAGGAAGTATTGCCAATTAGGATATATCAGGAACTGCTTTTTATGGTAGAAGGAATGAAAACATGTGATTTTAATTTTCGTGTGGCAGCAGAAACCATAGTAAATTCAAAGCTGATGGATTTTTTAAAAAAGAGACATCAGGGAACAGTTCCGTTTTATTTTCGAATAGAGTTAAAGGCAAAACTGGATTTGGAGAAAAAAAGTGCCTTTACAAAAAAACTTTCCGCAGAAATTGAAAGTTTGTCCCAGCGGAAATTAATAAATACCACTTCCAATTACGAATTTGAAATACGTCTGATAGAAAACAAGGAAGGCAGATTAAATATGCTGGTAAAGCTGTTTACCATAAAAGATGAACGGTTTTTATACCGCAAAAATGTAGTTGCCTCCAGTATTCATCCAACCAATGCAGCACTGGTTATGGCACTGGCGAAGGATTATTTCCGAGAAGAGGCAAAGATACTAGATCCCTTCTGTGGTGTAGGAACTATGTTAATTGAACGGCATAAGGCATTGAAAGCAAATACGATGTATGGTTTGGACATTTTTGGAGAAGCCATACAAAAGGCTCGAGAGAATACAGAGGCGGCGAATCAGATTATTCACTATATTAATCGAGACTTTTTTGAGTTTCAACATGAATACTTGTTTAACGAAGTGATTACGAATATGCCGACAGTAACAGGCAGGAGAAGAGAAGGAGAGATATATCAGTTATACCAAAGATTTTTTCGGAAGGTAAAAGGGCATTTGGAGGAAGACGGAATTCTTGTTTTGTATTCCCACAATAAAGACTTTTTGAAAAAAACAGCTGGAAAGGAAGGCTTTCAGATAGAAAAGGAATTTGAAATATCTATGCGAGAAGGAAGCTATGTTTACATTTTGACCAGGAGGATGTAGATGGAAAAAAGAATAATATCCTATGATTTAGAAATTTCATCAGAAAGTACAGATGCTTTTTATGAAAAAATCCAGTTGCTTGGGCAGAAGGTGATAGCAGATTTACAATATTTCTTCGGATCGTTAAGTGCAGATTATATAGAATTTATCAAAAAGGAACAGATAGAAAAACCTAGAACAGCAGTGGAATATCAACTGGAGCTTTTGACGATGGGGGTTTTATGGACAGTCTATGGAAAGCAGGCTTTCTTATTAGAACAGGATCAGGCAGTACGTTTGACTGAAATAGTGGAAAGACGAAAGATGGCAGGAGAGGAAAAACCATACTACAATAAATTAAAAGGAAAATACAGTACGGAATTTCTGTTTTATCCGGAAAAAGAAAAGGAGAGACTGAAGGAACCGGACTTTAACCTGAATGGATTTCATAAGCTGTTATGCTGGTTAAGAGCCAGCGGCGAATTTGAGCAGGAAGTAAAGCGCTTAACGAATTGGTACCGCTATTTCCTTTGTAAAGATACTACAAGTGTAGAGAACTGGATGAGGGGTATAAGTGCCCAGGCGATAGGGTTTCAGAAGCTGTGTGAGCAAGAACTTGGTAAATACACTACATGTGTAGAAGGATTCAGAAGAGAAAGCGAGATAAGCTATCAGGGAAGAGAGGATATATTACTTGCTGCCAGAAGTGAAGTAGAATATCACTTAAATATGGTGGGAGCACAGATATTAAATATAGCATTTCGAAAGGCTTTCCTGCAAGCGGAGAAAACTTATATTTATTTACCAGCGTGTATGATGAAACAAAAGGATGGAGGGTGCAGAGCAGTAAAGAAAGGGATGGGATTCCTTTGTGCCGGCTGTACAGAGGATTGTCCAGTACATAGGGTAACGAATATTGGGAAAAAGTATGGGGCAGTTACGGTAATTGTGTACCATGAGTCGGAGCTTAATCATACCAGAGTATCAAAAGAACAAGAATCAACTGGTGTTGTAGGAATTGCGTGTGTTCTGAATCTGCTGTCAGGAGGATGGAAGGCAAAGGATTTAGGGTATATACCCCAGTGTGTACTGTTAAATTATTGTGGCTGTAGACAGCACTGGAGTGAAGAAGGAATTGTGACACGCATTTCCGAGAAAAGACTGGAGGAGTTGTTGAAAAAATAAAAGTTCCCACAAGGAGTATCAGACAAAACTTCTTGTGGGAAAATGTTTTACTAAAAATATTTATCAGTGAGGTGTTTCTATTGTAACACCAGGAATATGTTTCTTTTCCATCTTATGGCGGGCTTTGCGGTTTTCCACACTATCAAAAATAATGGAAAAATCATAGTCATCTGGATATAGTTCTTTGGCAGAAGCTTTTAGTTTCAGCCGCTTATGATTAATCAGCTGCTTGTTTCCCTGTATCTGTACTCCAATTTCACCTTTGCCATTTGCAGTCTGGTATACAATTCCAATTTTTTTCTGTGGATAAACAACAACACTGTCTCCAATTTCAAAACGAAAGGCATGTGTTCCCACTTTTTTATCAGTTTGATTTTTAACTACTTCTGGGATAGGTTCCCAGGCAGAGTTGGAAGTTTCAGTTGCAACATTGGAAATCGTTTCTTCCAAAAAGACATCCTTATGGAAAGAGTGGGTACGAGTTCTACCATATGCTTCTTGATAAGCAGTCGTAAGCATTTCCTTAGACATTCCCAGCCGTTTTGCAATGTATATGGCACAGCTTTCCCCAGCTTCGCCTATTTCCAGTTGGTAAAGGGGTTTCAGACTTTCCCGGTCAAATGCCATTCGGGCATTGCTTAATCCTTCTGTCCGAAGAGCATAATCCTTTACCTCGGGATAGTGGGTAGTTGCAATAAATAAGCAAT
Organism: Anaeromicropila populeti; assembly: GCF_900112775.1. Classification (GTDB taxonomy): domain Bacteria; phylum Bacillota; class Clostridia; order Lachnospirales; family Lachnospiraceae; genus Anaeromicropila_A; species Anaeromicropila_A populeti. The sequence goes on along the minus strand of NZ_FOYZ01000007.1, from coordinate 40,045 downwards.
TTTTCTTTCTCAATTCCTCTAAAATGGCAATAGCAATGCCCATACCTTCCTGTGGATCCGTTCCCGAACCTAATTCATCCAACAGCACAAGGCTTTCCACAGTAGTCCGCTGCAATATGTGGATAACATTTGTAATGTGGGAGGAAAAGGTGGACAGATTTTCTGTAATGCTCTGACCATCACCAATATCACAAAGAATTTGATTAGTAATACAGATATCTGCATTTTCACAAGGAATATGAAGACCGCACTGTGCCATAATGGATAATAGCCCAACAGTTTTTATGGCAACCGTTTTACCTCCTGTATTTGGCCCCGTAATAATGATTCCACGAATGCCATTACCAATGGAAAAATCAAGAGGTACACATTTTTCCTTAGCAAGTAAAGGATGACGTCCCTTTTTTATATGAATAAATTGCTGTGTATTTAACTTAGCTGGAACTGCATTTAAGTCACTACTTAATCTGGCTTTTGCAAAAATAAAATCAAGAGTTTCCATAGCATCCATATTCCGCCGGATGGCAGGAGCGTACTGGTGAACTAAGCAGGTTAGCGAGTATAAAATTTTCCGCACTTCATTGTCTTCTTCTATTTCACATAGAGAAAGCGTCTCCTGTAGCTTGGAAATAGCAGTAGGTTCTATAAAATAGGTTGCTCCAGAAGAGGAAGTATCAATTACAGAGCCAGAAATCTGAAGCTTATATTCCTTCTTTACGGGAAGCACAAAATGCCCATTTCTTACAGAAACATAGCTATCGGAAAAATACTGCTTTTTCCCTTTCATTATGGAATCCAGTTTGGCGTGAATCTGCTGGTTTATCTGCTCCAGTTCCTTTCGTATTGATTTTAGCTGGGGAGAGGCATAATCATCTACCTGCTTATTTCGGATAGATTGAAAAATATCCTCTCGCAATGGAGATAAATCCTCCATGGAGTTTACGTAGTATGCAAGTTCTACCTCGTAGTTCTGTCCTCTTTTAAAATAATCAGCCAGACGTTTTGAGGCAGATGCAAACTGAGCAATATATTCCAACTGCTCTGGTAAAAGCATGGAACCCTTTTCTGCCAGATCAAGCAGGTTATCCAAATCTTTCATTGATACAAAGGGAGGTAAACCAAGAGCATCCAAAAGTATTCGGGCATCTGTAGTTTCCTTTGTACGGGCGGTTATTTCAGTTTCCTTCAGATAAGGCTCTAATGCAGACAGACGCTGCTTTGCTTTCTCAGAGTGGGCGTAATCCATTAGTTGCTGTTTTATAATATGAAATTCTAATACTTGATTTGTCATGAACAAGTCCTCCTATTAATATATAAATATAGTTTCATTATCTAGAAGACTGCCATTACACAGGATATAATTACAGATTAAAGTGTATGGTTCGTTCACGTCACATTCTTTATCAATGAAAAAGAACATGACATAACGCCATGCTCTTAAGACTTACTTTTTGAATAAAAGGATCAAAAAAAGTCAAAAAGATGGTTTATGCTGTGTGAAAATGGCAGAACTTAATAAGGCAAGGACTAAAAGTCATTACCTATAAAAACATTCCAATCTCCATTCTTAACACACTTAACATAAAAACATCCTTCCTTTTTCTTTTATATAAATTCATTATAAAAAAACATAATGAGAATGTCAATCCCATCTTGACTTTTTGTGAAAAAATGGGGTATCATCAATAGAATAATTTTTGTAGATAAAGGACAAATACTATGTACATTATGATAGATAATTATGATTCTTTCGTATATAACCTAATAGCATATTTAAGAGAACTGGGATGTTGTGTACAGGTTATCCGAAACGATGAAGTAGATATAGAGAAATTAAAAAGAAATATAGAAAAGAAAGAGATAGAAGGAATTGTGATTTCACCTGGGCCGAAGAGTCCAGAAAACAGCGGGCTTTCTAAGGAAGTGCTGAAAGAATTTGCAGGAAAGGTTCCAATCTTAGGTGTATGTCTTGGGCATCAGCTTATTGGCTATCACTTTGGAGCTGAAATAAAGAAGGGAAAACAGCCTGTGCATGGAAAAATATCTCCTATTACACATAAAGGAGGAGGATTGTTTGAAAATATCCCACCCTCATTTCAGGTAACTCGATATCATTCCCTTATTATATCAGTAAATGATTTTCCAGAGTGTCTACAGGTGGATGCTCAGACAGCGGATGGAGTGGTTATGGCAGTCAGTCACAAGGATATGCCTGTTTATGGAGTACAATTTCACCCAGAAGCGGTTTTGACACAATATGGACATGTGCTTTTAAATAATTATATTAGAATTTGCCAGGAGTGGAAGGAAAATGAGTACAGTAGTAAAAAAGCTTAAATTTTATGTGCCTGCTGAAGAAATTTTTAAAATGTTTTATCAAGAGCCTATGGCTGTTTTCCTAGATTCATCTCTGCAAAACAGCTTAGGCAAGTATTCTATTATTGGAATCTGCCCCTTCTTAATAATAGAAGAAAGAAGACAATGTCTATATGTAAATGGAGAAAAAAGTGCAGAGACGCTAGAAGAATTTATGACAAAATATTTGTATAAAAATCGAGAAGAGAATAGAACCACATTGCCCATTATATCAGGAGCAATCGGTTATTTCAGCTATGAGTATGGGCGAAAGGCAGAAGCCATTCCGTCAAGACATATACCTGATTTTTTCATTCCAGAAGCATTATTTTGTTTCTATCAACATTTTATTATAGAAGATTTAGAAGAAAAAGTAATTTATATTTCGACAAGAGAGAAAGAAGGAAAAGAAAAGAAGGAGGTGGAGCAGTTAGAGAAAAGAATAAAAAGGGCTTCTTTTGAAAAGGGGGTTGCTAATCCTTCTAATTCTGTCAAAAGTGAAGTAAAGTCAGATTTTACTAAAAAGCAATATAAGGAAGCTGTCAATAAAATGAAAGACTATATTATAGAGGGGGATATTTATATTGCTAATATGACACGTCGTTTGCTCGTAAAAAGCACAAAACCACCTTACGAGGTTTTTCAGTCCCTGCGCCTGGACAGTCCGGCTCCCTTTGGCGGGTATGCTAATTATGTAAATTTTCAGGTAATCTGTAGCTCGCCAGAGCGGTTTATTAAAATCGAAAAGGGCAAAGTGGAAACACGTCCAATTAAAGGAACAAGAAGAAGAGGGGAAACGCCTGAGGAAGATGAACGCCTAAAAAGGGAACTACTGGAGTCAGATAAGGATAAAAGCGAGTTGCTTATGATTGTGGATTTAGAAAGAAATGATTTAAACAGGGTATGCCAGCCAGGAAGTGTGAAGGTAACAGAGCATTTTAAAATAGAAGAGTATGCCACCGTATTTCATTTAGTCTCTACAGTAGTGGGGGAATTGAAAGAAGAGTGTTCTCATCTGGATCTATTGCAAGCGGCTCTGCCAGGTGGTTCTATTACAGGAGCACCTAAGATACGTGCCATGGAGATTATTGATGAGCTGGAAAAATCAGAAAGAGGACTGTATACAGGCTGTATGGGGTATTTTTCATTAGATGGGTGCTGTGATTTTAATATTGTAATTCGTACTGCCCTTCATCAAGACGGTTTGTACTTAATGGGTACAGGTGGAGGTATTACCTGTGAGTCAGACCCAGAGTTTGAATTTGAGGAAACCAGACAGAAAGCAAAAGCGCTAATAAATGCAATAACAAAGTGAGGAAAAAAGAATGGAGAAGATTTATCTGGATGAGGGCTATACATTTGGGCTGGGGGTCTTTGAAACAATTGCAGTGGAAAACAACAAACCGCTGTTTTTAAAAGAGCATTTGGAACGAATGGAGAATGCCCTGATTTGTTTGGACATTGAAGTGGGAGAAATGAAGTGGAAAATAGAGGAGGAGGCAATTTTAAAATTTGTAAAGGGAAAAAAACTGCCTCATAACGTGGTGAAAATAATGGTTTCAAGTCAAAATGTGATTTATGCCACAAGTCAGAATCTGTATACATCTGATTGCTATGAAAAAGGATTTTCAGTGGACTATACCAATGTTTTGCGGAATGAAACGTCAGAGCTTACTTATTACAAAACATTCAATTATGGAGACAACATCAAGGAAAAGCGGAGAGCAAAGAAAAAGGGATTTGATGAGCCGATTTTCATAAATACAAAAGGGCAGATAACGGAAGGGTCAACAACTAATTTATTTTTTGTACGAAATAAAAAAATTATGACGCCTCCCGTAAGCTGTGGAATGTTAAATGGTGTGTTAAGACAATATATTATAAAAACACATCCAGTAGAGGAACGGATTATTTATCCAGATGACGTGTCTGGTTTTGATGAAATGTTTCTGACGAATTCCCTCATGGGCATTATGCCTGTTAGGAGTTGCGGTAAACATAGCTTTCTAAGTACAGAGGTAACAAAGCAGATGAGAAATCAATATTTAAATGACATTAATTGTACGATGTAAAAAAATGAATTAACAAGAAAATAATAGAAAAATGCGTTGAAATCAAAAAAATACTGTGCTAATCTAATTTTATCAGAAAAAAATAATTATTAAATTACAAATTAGTTTAGAAAATACAAATAACAGGAGGAAAAGAACAATGGAATGTATCATTGGAAATGAAAAAATTTCATACATGCAGATGGGAAAAGCTGATAGCCCTTACACAATGGTGTTTATTCATGGAGCAACTATGACAGGAGCAGGTATGGCTCCGTTGGCAGAACAATTTACCGATTACAATTGTATTGTGGTTGATTTACCAGGACATGGAGGGTCAGCTGGTGAGACGAAAAGAACAGTAGATGAATTTTCAGAGTCCATAGATTTATTTTTGCAGGAGTTATTAAAAAACCAGATCATTTCTAATCATATTACGATAGTGGGATATTCAATGGGAGGGGGAATTTCATTTGAACTGGCATTAAAACAGCGAGAAGAATATAAGAGGCTGGTGATTTTATGTTCAGGAGCAGGCTTCCCAGGTTATGTACCTTTAGTTGACAAGGTGAGAAGCCATCCTGCGGAAGAGTTTTCTTCTGCTGATTTTTTCACTCATGCTTTTGGGGCAAACACCACGGAAGAACAAAAGGTTTTCTTACTGGATGTTCTGAATAAAACAAAGGTGGATGATAGTATTGGATATCTGGATTTAGTGGCAGCAGGTACATATGACAAATTGGCACGGGCAAATGAAGTTACAGTACCAGTACTTATTGTTGCAGGCGACCAGGATCAGATTGTCGAAGCAGGATGTGGAATCAATTTGTGGAAGAGTTTGCAGAATGCATTTCTATTTATTATTCCTTTCCGCGGACATACTGTTATTTTTGAAGAATTAGAACAAGTTGTTAAGACAATGAAGGATTTTTGTGTACATAATTAGTAGGGGGAAGTAGGAATATAAATAAAGCGGTTATTCAGAAATGAATAGCCACTTTTTATGTAATAGAACATTTTATTTGGAAGTCATGTACCTGTCAATGGCATAAACTGTAGTTGTAAATAGTCAAAAAAAGAGGTATAATTTAATCATTAGTAGAAAAAATGTACAAAGAAAGTTGGAGAAAAGTTGAGAGGTGTTATAAATAAGACGAAAGATAAAAGGATGGAGTGTGTGGGAAACGAACTCTATTCTTTTGGTGTCATGCTGGCGGCAATTACCATAATTTTTTGTTTTGTGTATCGTTTTCAGTTACAAACAAATATTGTCACAATTCAAAGGGTGATGCAGGCAGGAGTGGCGCTTAGTATTATTGTAACCATCGGACTATGCGTGAAAAATAAATTTCAATGGAATTACGTAGTCTATATGGTAATGGCAATTGGTTTTATTATGCGGGTAGGTTATATGCTCTATACCCCATATAATGTAAGACCCCACGATATAGGAACATTGGACATAACATTTGGTGGACATGCGGCTTATATTGAATACATATACGATTTGGGGAAATTACCGGATTCTAATTTTTATCAGTTTTATCATCCACCATTTTTTCATTTTATGGGAGCAGTATTTGGTAAGATTGTTGGATTTATTATTAACAGGACAGATGTGGAAATGGCTGTGGAGGCTTCCAAAATTGTTTCCTGCTTTGGTTCCTGTGGAGTTCTGTTGCTGGTGAAAAAATTGTGTGAAGAAGTTGCACTGAATAAAAAGGGAGTTTTCATTGCCGTTGCTGTAACAGCATTACATCCGAATACTTTTTTACTTGCAGGAAGAGTAAACAATGATTCCCTTGTTATCTTTTTTATTATGCTGGCTGTTCTCTTTACTGTAAAATGGTTAAAAAATCAGACCTGGCTGAATATTGTAGTACTTGGAATTGCTTTTGGACTTGGAATGATGACAAAAATCTCTTGTGGGATTATTGCATTTTTTACAGGGCCAGTTATGTTATATGTATTGTTTCGCAATTGGTATACATGCAGAAAAATAGAGAAGAAGTGGATAAACAAAAAGACGGCCTTTATTATAGGAGAACTGGCATTATTTGCAGTTATTTGTTTTCCGTTGGCACTGTGGTATCCTGTTCGGAATTTGAAGCAGTTTAACCAGCCTATTGGCTATACGCCAATGATTACTCCGGAAAGCGATTTATATGTAGGAGAAGAGTCTATTAAGGATCGTTTTCTGTCATTCAAAGCAGACGAATTGCTGGATCCGATTTATGTTAATCCACATACAGACTGTAATCTGCCTTTATATGTAGTAAAGTGTTCGATTTTTGGAGAATTTGAACACGAGATAAAAGGGTTTATTCCAAGGGCGTTGATTTGTATTAATATGTTTTTAATTATTGTATCACTTATTGCAATGATTTATACAGTAATTCGATATAAGGATAATCTGATGGTGCGGTTAGGTTTTCCCTATTTGTGGCTGATTTATGTGTGCTCTTTTATTTGGTATAATGTGAAATTTCCATTTGGGTGTACCATGGATTTCCGTTATATTGTGCCAACTGCTTTTTTAGGAGGGATTTTCATCGGTGTACTGGTAGACAGTGCCTGTGAGAAAAAGATAAAGGGCGGTATTGTACTGGAAAAGGTAATGTATGCTGCAATTGCAGTATTTGGATGTTTATCCGTTGCAATGTATACGATGCTGACAAACTACAGGCTTTGGTAAAATTAAAATACAAAAATAGAAAAAGGAAAGATGAATTATCTGGGGGTTAAGAAATGAAAAAGAAAGCAATTATTATTGGAGCAGGTCCAGCAGGATTAACAGCTGCTTATTATTTATTGAAGGAAACGGACATTGTTCCAGTAATTTATGAAGCAAGTGATGATATAGGCGGTATTTCAAGAACGGCACATTACATGGGAAACCGCATTGACATAGGGGGGCATCGTTTTTTTACAAAAAATGAGGAAGTTATGAAGCTATGGACTGACTTGATGCCAGTACAAGGGAAACCAGCTATGGATGATAAGCTGCTGCATATTGAAAAACCACTGGAAGAAAAAGGCTCTGATCCAGAAACCAATGATCAGGTAATGTTAGTTCGTAACCGTGTATCAAGAATTTATTATTTAAAAAGTTTTTTTGATTATCCAATTTCACTAAGTCCTCGTACCATTATGAATATGGGATTGTTAAGAACCATGAAAGCAGGATTTGGGTATATTGGTGCATTAATTAAAAAAAGAGAAGAAAAATCACTGGCTGACTTTTATATCAATCGTTTTGGCAAGCCTTTGTATGAAATGTTTTTTAAGGATTATACAGCAAAATTATGGGGGATTGATCCCAGTGAGATTTCACCAGACTGGGGAGCACAGAGGGTAAAAGGATTATCCTTGAAGAAAGCAATTGCAGATGTTTTTTGCAGAGTATTTCATATTAAGCAGAGTAAAAAGGAAACGTCCTTAATTGAACAGTTTTATTATCCTAAGTACGGACCGGGCCAGTTATGGGAAACTCTTGCCATTGAAGTAGAAAGACGTGGAGGAGAGATAATCCGAAATGCAGAAATTACAGGAGTGAAAGTAAATGATGCAAAAACAAAAATAGAGGGAGTATCCATTAAGAGTGGAAATGAGACCTCCAATGAAACGGCGGATTATTATTTTTCTTCTATGCCAGTTAAGGATTTGGTACAGGCAATGGGAAGCAGTGTTCCAGAACAGGTATCAGATATAGCAACGAAGCTTCCTTACCGGGATTTCATTACGGTAGGACTATTAGTTGATAAGCTGGCGCTAAAGAATAATACAAAGCAGGTTACCTTTGAAGATAGAATTCCGGATTGCTGGATTTATATTCAAGAGCGGGATGTGAAGGTTGGAAGGTTACAGATATTCAATAACTGGTCACCTTATATGGTGAATAATTACAAGAATACAATGTGGCTTGGTATGGAGTATTTTTGTGAAGAAGGAGACAGCATGTGGAACATGAAAAAGGAAGAGTTCATTTCCTTTGCCATTAGTGAAATGGTGAAAATGGGAATTCTTCAAGAGGAGGATGTGTTAGATTCCACTTATATACAAGTGAAAAAAGCGTATCCAGCGTACTTTGGTTCCTATGCCAAGTTTGATCAGGTAGAAAGTTATCTGAATCAGATGGAGAATCTGTACTGCATTGGCCGTAATGGACAGCACCGCTACAACAATATGGATCATTCCATGCTTACAGCAATGGAAGCCGTTAAACTTGTTAAGAGCGGAAACAAGAATAAGGAAAGCCTCTGGAACGTTAACGTAGAACAGAGTTATCATGAAAATAAGGAAGAATCAAAAAAATAATACATCATTTTACAGGCAGGAGGATAACATGAGGCAGATTAAAAATGATAAAAAACTAGTTATAAGTGTTGTTTTAATGCTCTTTAGTATTGCTACATACTTTATGGCAAAGGCTTTTCCTGGCTTTGCCCAGTGGCATTACCAATATATATATTTAGCAGCAATGAATATGATTGCAAGGATAACGTCCCTATATCCATTTTCATTGCTAGAACTCATCAGCATTTTTCTGATTGCTGCAGTAATTGGTTATTTCGTGGCAGCACTGGTGAAATGGAAGAGAAGGACGACTACTTTTAAAGCAATTTGTAAAAATGGACTGGCTAATTTATTTTTATTCATAGCTGTCATTTTCTTTCTTTATACAGAAAATTGTGGGATTAATTATTACCGAAAGGACTTTGCCGCTACAGCAGGGATTACTACGGATAATCTCAATCAAAGCTTATTAATTGATGTGTGCAGACATATTGTGACACAATTGAATGAATTAGAGAGTCAGGTTTCCTTAGATGAAAATGGAAACTTGAATATAAGCCGGAGTGATTATCAGGAAGGGATTCAGGCAATGAAAAAACTGGGGAATGTGTATGGTGATTTAGAAGGGTATTATCCGAATCCCAAGCCCCTAATATTTTCAGAATTTATGTCATATCAATTTTTATGCGGCATGTATTCTCCATTTACGTTTGAAGCTACATTTAATGAGGATATGCCAGATTTTAATATTCCGTTTACTATTTGCCATGAATTAAGTCATCTGAGAGGTTTTATGAAAGAGGACGAAGCAAACTTTATATCTTTTCTGGCTTGCATCGGGTCAGATAGTCCAGAGTTCCGATACAGTGGGTATCTACTTGCCTATATTTATTGTATGAATGATTTGCTGGAATACAACAAAGAGGCATATCAGGAGATAAAAGCAGAGAGATGCCAGCTTGTTATAAGAGATTTGGAGCAGGACCGTATGTTCTGGGATAACTTTAGAGGAAAGGTTGCGGAGATTTCAAGTACAACTAACGATCTGTATTTAAAAATGAATAGTGAAGAGGATGGAGTAGAAAGCTATAACAGAGTTGTGGAATTAATTCTAGGCTACTACAATAAAAATGTTGATTTATATAAATAACTTTTTCATTGTGCCTCGTGGAAAAATGTAGTATATTTAGAGTAGTAAATATAATTGAGGCGGAGGAAAAGGTTATGAAAGGTAAACAAATTTTCAGAGTGTTTAGTGTGATGCTGCTTCTTACTTTGGTGGCAGGTCTTTATGGTGAATGTTATGCAAACGTGCCAGCAGATGCCATGGTTGTGGTTTCTAATGCTGCATTTGCAAAAAAATCAGCCACAGTTGGGGTAAATGGTGCAGACGATTACGTATATGTGAAAAATGCAAGTGCAGGCGCATCCTATTATATGACTTCAAGCAAAACATCGGTTTGCAAAGTCAAGATGGATAATAGTTATGGTGCAGTCAGAGGAAAGCTGACAGGTGTAAAAAAGGGAACAGCAAAGATTACTCTATACGAAATAACAGGTGCTATAAAAACCAAAATAGGCGTATGTAAGGTAACGGTATCAGCATCAAAGCGTGCAAAGAAGAGTATAACTGTGAACCAGTATGATACGTTTGCACCAGAACTTATAAAGTATAAAAATGGATATGCATCCTATGCTTACACATCTAAGAATTCTAAGATTGTATCAGTGAAAAAGGATGGAACTATTACAGCTAAAAAGGCTGGAAAAACAACGATTATAATTAAAGAAAAGCTTGGGAAAAATACCAGAACAGTTGGCAGTGTTACCATTAAAGTTGTAGCACCTACAGTAACAGCACTGAATAGCACTGGAAAAGCAGCAGATATTGCAGAATTAGGCTATCAGAAAAGCGTTGTCTGGACTTCTTTAATTCAGGTAAAAAATTGCTCCACATATGATAAGGGGCAGGTATTTACTTTGAAAAGCAAAGATTCCTCCATTGTTTCTGTAGAAGAAATAACAGTAGGTAATAGTTCCAAAGAATACAATTTAAAAGGAACAGCGGTAGGAACAACGGAAATAGAGGTTTTGGAAACGTACAAGGGAATAACTCGGACAATTGGTACTGTTAAGGTAGAAGTGAAGGAGATTCCTGTGGAAAGCTTTGTATTCAATCCGATTTACGTGGACACTTCCTCAGGGAATTCAGCGGTAACAAGAACGGTATATTATGATTTAGAGGATGACACATTATTTATGAAATACCTGTTTTCTGTTGCACCAGCTAACACAACCGATGTGATCATGTATTCCACCAGTAATCCAGCAGTTGCAACCGTGACAGAGGACGGAGTTGTTTCTGGAGTATCAAAGGGAACAGCAACTATTACGGCAACTTGCGGAAAGTATAGTTTGTCTGTACAAATTATTGTAGATAAGTTCGAGGACTAAAAATAATTTTCACACAACAATGATAAGATTGAATGGAGAAACAGCACACAAATTCACTTTATTCGTATAATAAATAAGAGTGAATTTGGAGGTGCTGTTTTTTGTGCGGAATTGCAGGATATTTTAATTCAAATATACAATTTGAAACTGAAATGGATAAGCACAGGGACGTTGTGGGGAAAATGGGTGAAGTAATTGCCCACAGAGGACCAGATGCAGACGGAGTTGTGGTAAAGAAACATTGTGCCCTTGCCCATAGAAGACTGGCGGTTATTGATCCAGAAGGTGGAAGGCAGCCTATGGTGAAAAAGGTGCAAGATAAGGATTTTGTTATTGTATATAACGGAGAACTATACAATACAGATGAAGTGCGAGACAACTTGAAAAAGCGGGGCTGGTTTTTTGAAACATCCTCCGATACAGAAGTTGTCTTAACAGCATATATTGAATATGGAGAAGCCTGTGTAGAACATTTTAATGGAATATTTGGATTTGCCATCTGGAATCCATGGACAGAAGGACTTTTCTTGTGCAGAGATCGATTTGGCATAAAGCCTCTCTTCTATATGGAACAGGGAGATACATTTCTTTTTGCGTCGGAAATAAAAGGAATTTTAGCATATCCTTCCGTAAGTCCTGTAATTGACAAGAAGGGGTTGTGTGAAATTTTTGGAGTAGGGCCAGCAAGAAGTCCTGGTTGTGGAGTGTTTCAAGGAATTAAGGAGATTCCGCCAGGATATGCCATGCATATAGAAAAGGAAAAGCGTGACTTGTACTGCTACTGGAGCCTGACTGCATCAGAACATACAGACAGCTATGAGCAAACAGTAGAAAAAACCAGATATTTATTATTTGATGCCATTGAAAGACAGTTGGTTTCTGATGTACCAATCTGCACTTTGTTGTCCGGGGGAATTGATTCTAGTATTGTTTCTTCTGTTGCGTCATCTTTTCTTAGGAAACAGGGAAAAGTACTAGATACCTATTCCTTTGACTATAAGGACAATAGTAAATATTTTAAGGCATCCAGCTTTCAGCCATCTGAGGATCGTCCATATGTAGATATTATGGTAGATTATATAAAATCGCATCATACTTACTTAGAATGTGAAACGCCAAAGCTGCTAAATTTTTTGAAAAATGCTGTCAGAGCAAAGGATTTACCAGGAATGGTTGATGTAGATTCCTCTCTCTTTTATTTCTGCCGTGAAATAAAAAAGAATCACACAGTTTGCTTATCAGGAGAATGTGCAGACGAAATTTTTGGAGGATATCCATGGTTTAGAGATGAAGAAGTTTATAAGAAAAAAGCATTTCCATGGTCTAAAAACTTTGATTTTCGTAAGGAAATAATTGCACCAGATATTTTAGAAATGCTTCCATTGGAAGAGTATGTTCAGGAGCAGTATGACGAAACAATGAAAAGGGTTTCTAAGTTAGAGGAGGAAACGGCGCTAAAAAAGAGGCAGAGAGAAATCAGTTATCTGAACACAGCTTGGTTTATGACAACGTTACTAGATCGAAAAGACAGAATGACAATGGCAAGTGGATTAGAGGTAAGGGTACCATTTGCTGACCATCGTCTGGTGCAGTATTTATATAACGTGCCATGGGAATTTAAATACCGGAATCAAGTGGTAAAAGGTTTGCTGCGTGATGCTGCAAAGGATGTACTGCCAGAAGAGGTATTGTGGCGGAAAAAGAGTCCTTATCCAAAAACCTATGATCCTGCCTATGAGGAAATGCTAAAAAACACACTGCGTCCAATTTTAGAGAATAAGAATGCACCATTGCACCAATTAATTCATCACGAGGCAATCAGCAGGCTGATGGAATGCCGTTCGGACCTGGGCAGACCATGGTTTGGACAATTAATGGCACAGCCCCAAATGTATGCCTATTTATTTGAAATTAATTACTGGCTGGAGCATTATCAAATAAAGATTGACTTATAAATGGAACAAAGAGTGCCATTCTCTGTAAACAGAAATGGCACTCTCTTTATACTAAAGTGGAGCTTGAATAACAGGCTGAAGCTGAATGTTTTCTAAAGCAGATTCCAGGGAAGGCACAATCAAATCGAATCGGGAAACCATGGAATTTGGCTTTTGCGTACAATTATCCTGACCAAATGGAACAAAGTAAATGTGCTTTGTATTTAATAAAGTTCCAATGTTTTTAAAATTAATTCCCAGTGCATCATTGGTTGATAAAAACAGCACCAGAGGCTTATCATTTCGTAAATGTCCCTTACAAGCCATTAGTACGGGGGTATCGGTAATACCATGGCAGAGTTTTGCTAATGTGTTCCCTGTACAAGGTGCTACAAGTAATATATCCAGCATGTTCTTTGGACCCAGCGGTTCAGCAGCAGGAATAGTAAGAATAGGTGTGTTAGAAGTAATCTTCTGAGCCTTTTCCATAAAATCTTCTGCACGGCCAAAACGAGAATCTAATGTCTGAGATTTATCTGAAAATATGGGTGTTACATTTGCACCAAGCGAAACGAGATGTTCCAGTTGCTGCATAATTTTGTCGTAGGTACAAAAGGAACCAGTGAATGCAATACCAACATTACAACCGGATAATTTCATACAACCACTTCTTTCTACCTTTGAAAGCTCTATTAAGCAGATTTCAAATAAGCCAATAATGTATCTAATAATATTTCAGCTGACGTTTTTGGAGAATACTTTCCGGGCAGACCCAAACAAAGGGAAGCATTAATACCAAGCTGAGAAGCTTCAACAAAGTCCATACATCCAGGCTTTGAGGAAATATCAATAATTATTGCATCCTTTGCAATGGAGTTTAGCATGTTATTATCTATTATCTTTGCAGGAATCGTATTAAAAATAAAAGAAAAGCTGGAAATGTTTTCTTCTAAGTCAGGCAGCCATAGAGTATGATAGCCAACAGCGTCAGCTAGAACTAAGGATTCCTGCCGTCTTGCACAAACTGTGACATCGGCATTAAGTCCACGCAATTTTTCAGCCAGAACACTTCCGCATTTACCATATCCAAGAACTAAAACGGAGCTTTTATGAAGATTAACAGCACTCTTTGTAATCGCTTCTACAATAGCGCCCTCAGCTGTTGCAATAGCATTTTTTACACTGACTTCGTTCACTTCCAACAAATCAATACATTGAATTTGATTTGCTTTACAATGCTTTGATACAATTGGGCTAATGACCCCTCCAACAATAACATGATCTTTTCTAATACAGGAAATAAAATGCTTTAACGACATATCATCATTACTAATATTTGATGTTATATTAATACTACCTCTGGAAAATGGTACCGGACCTACGATAATATTCCCAAAATTCATCGCAGCTTTTAATGATGGAGACTTTTTGATACCAGGTAATTCCTCTGGCATTTCTAAGGAGTATACAGACACATCATATCCTTGCTCTAAAAGGATTTTAGCCATATAAAACTGTCTTAAGTCGCCACCGATAATGGATATTTTTTGATTATTCGGCATATAGGAACCTCCCTCTCTTATAATATATGTGATAGGTAATGGTTGGTGATATTGTTATTCTTATTTGTAGTAGTTTTATTTTATAGTAGTCATATAAGAATCTTTGTTTATTTTTTAACAATTATTATTATACATTAAAATTACAAAAATGTGTAGTGGTTTTTTAAAAAAATTATGAAATATTACGTAGAAACTCTTATCTTAGAAAAAAAGTGCCAGTAGTACAGTAATAATTCCAGACATTCCAATGGCAATTCCACTCATGGCACCCTGAATTTCACCCAGTTCAATTGCCTTGCTGGTTCCAACTGCATGACTGCATGTTCCGATGGCAGTTCCAGCTGCAACAGGATTTTGAATACGAAAAATCTTCACAAGGATTGGAGCGGTAACAGAACCCAGTATGCCAGTAGCAACTACAGCGGCAACAGTAATAGAAGGAATACCTGAAAGCTGACTGCTGACTTCCATAGCAATAGGAGTTGTTACTGATTTTGGAATTAAAGAAAAAGTAAGCGTGCTGTCTAAATGAAATAGGTGGCAAAGAAGATAGATACTTCCCATGGAAGTAAGAGAGCCAACAAAACAGCCTGCGGCAACTGGAATGAAATATTTTTTTAAAATTTCAATTTGTTTGTAAACAGAGTAACCAAGTACCGTAGTTGCAGGAGCTAAAAACAGGGATATCATATTGCCGCCTTGTTGATAATTCTCAAGGGGAATGTGAAAGCTATGCAATATTATGATAATGAAAGAAATAGCAACTAGCAAAGGATTTACAAGAGGGCTTTTTGTTTTTCTATTTAAGGCGGAACCAAGTAAAAATGCAGAAATACTTAGAAGTATTCCGAACAATGGACTTGCTGTCAAGCTATTCATGTTATTTTCCTTTCCGTTTTTCAATAAATTTTATGCATAAAGTAACTGTATAGGCAGTTGATGCAAAGGTAAGTATGGTTGATATAAAAATAATAATCAAGATGGGTAAAAGCGAATGTTTCATTGCGTCGTAATTTTTAATAATAGCAACTCCAGCTGGAATAAAGAAAAAAGCCATGGTGCCAAGTAAAAATTCGGATACTTCTTGAATATGTTCCTTTTTTAACAATCTTGTTAGTAAAAGCAAAAGTAGAAGCAATAGACTAATAATGCTGGCTGGAAACGGAATTGGGAGAATACCAGCAATTGCCTCGCTGCAAAAACAAAGTAAAAACAAAATAAAGAGCTGCTTTAATAGTTTCAATATAAATACCTCCTAATGAGTGATGGTAAAACTCATTTTCTGTTGTTAATGAACTAATCATATCATAAAGCATGAAAAGTCACAAGAAGTTACACAATAACAGTTTGACTTAACTCAATAAAAATGGTATACTTATTATATTGTGAAGGACACAATGATTATTTATTTATTATGGAGGAATTATTATGAACAAAGGTACCGTAAAATGGTTCAATAACCAAAAAGGATTCGGATTCATTTCTGACGATGCAGGGAACGACATTTTCGTTCATTATACTGGATTAAACATGGATGGCTTCAAATCACTTGAAGAAGGCCAAGCAGTTCAATTCGATGTAATCGACGGTGCAAAAGGACCTCAGGCAACTAACGTTGTAATTTGTTAATCAAAGGTAGTTTACAGTGTACCTTTATTCATATAGATTTTGATAAGTTTATACGGATATAAGTGTTATATTGTTGGAACGAAGTTGATGAAGAAAGGTTATCCCCTTTGGATAACCTTTTTTATGTGACAGGAAATTACTCCGTATTTCCTAGCACATAAAAAAGCACCCTAAAAAACGGGGTGCTGGAAGGATTTGTTTTAGCAGAAGGAGTGGACATATGTTAAAAGAGCAGATTGTGTTTCCCTTATATCGGATGTTTTCTGACAAAAGAATAATGGATCTTAATAGGAAACTTTCATCAGTGAAAATACAAGAATATCTGGCGGTATTACCTTCTGTAAAAGGGATTATGGCATGTTTTAGCAGGCAGGATTTTAAAGAAGGAAGATGTGAACTGGAAGGAAAGCAGTTATATATGCAAGATTATGCAAGGCAAAGAAGTGCCATAGTATATTGCGAGGCATGGAAGGAGATAGATAAGAACCAGCTGCTTGCTGTTATGACCTATGCCTTAACATGCGGTCAGGAACCATCCTTTTCTCATCCGTCTGATGAATTATATGCACATATGTTTCAAACATATAGTCTAGATTTCTCCAGAAAAATATTAGAAGATAATCTAATGCAGATTGCCAGACAGGAGTATGGCAAAGCAGAAGATTTACATATATTACCTTCATTTGGACCAGGCTTTTTTGGAATGGATTTTTTGGAATGTGAAAAGCTTATTTCATTATTGGAGGGGGCTAAGGTAGGAATTACAACCTCAAATGGCATGTTACATCCTTTAAAAAGCTGTGTTGGTATTTTAATTTGTATAAAGGGGAACGCTAAGATTGGTCTGGAACCTTGTCAATATTGCAGTGCAACAAAAGACAGCTGTGAATTTTGTACGTTTTATGGAGGAAAATAAGCAATGGTGGAAGTAACGGTTTTACCAGTTCAGAATAAATTTTATGCAGAGGAGTCCACCTCATTAATGGATATAATGAGTCAGAATAAGTTAGAAGTTCCATTTGTCTGCGGTGGACATGGACTTTGTGGAAAATGTAAAGTGCTGGTTTCAAAAGGAAATGATAAAAACTTTTCAGATGCAGAATTAAAACTGTTAAGTGAAGAAGAAAGAACCAGAGGACTCCGCTTGGCTTGTGAGATGAAAGTGGAACAGGATATCTGCATAATAATAGATCAGTATTCAGAAGACGTTACTTCGCTGACAAAGTCTTATAAAGAGAGGAAAAATCATTCCTATACAAAGAAAGATACCTTTGTAATGGCAGTGGATTTAGGGACAACAACTATAGTAGCAAGCTTTCTATATAATAGAGAAGAGCGAATTTATACTATTACGAGGACTAATCCACAAAGCAGTTATGGACTGGATGTAGTGGCGCGGATTTCTTATGCTATAATAAGCGAGAAAAACCAAGTGCTTCTGCATGAGATAGTAATAGATTGTTTTAGGGAGATGATAAGAGAATTCGCAGAAACTTATCATATTTTAGCGGAACAAGTGAAAGAGATTGTGATAATGGGAAATACAACCATGATTCACCTGGCTTTTAATGAGTCCTTAGAGGGATTGGCAAAGGTTCCATTTACGTATGAAAGAAAAGAACGAGTAGTACTGGCAAAGGAATTAAAGATAGAAATCAAAGAAAATGGTAAAGTGTTGACACCAGCATTGATCGGCGGACATGTGGGAACTGATACGTTAGGCTGCATTTTAGAAACAAAAATGTGGCGTAGAGAAGGCTGCTGTTTAATGATAGATATTGGAACAAACGGTGAAATTGTAGTATCAAAAGAAGGAAAGCTTTATGCGTGCTCTACGGCTGCTGGTCCGGCTTTTGAGGGCGGAAACATTGTACAGGGAATGAAGGCGCAGGCAGGAGCGGTTTATAAGGCAGAGGTACGGCAAAGGAAAATTGATTATGAAGTAATAGGCGGAGGCAAAGCCACTGGAATCTGTGGTTCTGGGCTGATTGATATAGTTAGTTGTATGTTGGAATTGAGGATAATGGATGAGACAGGAAGAATAGTGCCAGCTGGCTTGGTGGGGCATGAAGATGAGGCAGCAGAAAAATTTGTTATTACGCCTATTGGAAGTAGTCCTGAGGTAGCTGTTTACCAGAAGGATATTCGCCAGCTTCAATTAGCAAAGGCTGCTATTTATGCAGGGGTGCAGATGTTGTTGGAGCATCTGTCCATCTGTTCAGAAGAGTTAGATAAAATTTTTATTGCCGGGGCATTTGGTAATAACTTAAATATTGAAAGAGCAGTAAAAATAGGGCTGCTTCCCGATGTGCCTAGTGACAAGTATGAATATATAGGAAATGGTTCTTTGCTTGGCGGAGAAATCATTTTGAAAAATGAAATTAGCTTTCAAGAGGCAAATGAAATTGCAAAGCAGGTTACACATGTAGAACTGGCAGAACAGGAGAGATTTCAGCAGATTTTTATTGCCTCCATGGATTTTAATAGATAAATAAAACAATATTTTCTTGATAAACAATGTTCTCTTGTTTATAATGATAAAAGGGTTTACACAAAAGGTAAGTGAGGTACTGGTAGATGAAGAGAATAGCCAAGAAGTTATTTCAAGAGTTTGTAGATTACATTGATTTTCCGACTATGATTTATTTTTATGAATCCGGTAAAATTTTCGCTATAAATGAACCTGCTAAGGCAATCATAGGGGCAAAAAGCAAAGAGGTAGCAGTGCTTTTGGAAAATCAAGAAAGAATCCGGTTTAATCGGGAAATATTGGATTATGGGAAAGAATTATTTTATAACAAATGGATGTGTATTGGAGAAGAAAAGTGGGAGGTTGATTTTGAAATAAATTGTTTTCCGTTGGATAATCAACACATTGTTGTCTGTTTTTTTGAGCAGTCGTATAAACAAGTTTATGTCAAACATTTATCTGTCCAAATTCCCAGGATGTTTTTAAAGGATGCGGATTTGAACTTTTTGTCAGTTAGTCATTATTTTATGTTGGATGCTAACATGCAGAATCATTACATTGGGAAAAAAAATGATTCCTTTTTGGATCCGGAATCCAGTGAGTATATAGATGAAATTGAAAGAGAGATTATGGAGGACGGAATATCACAATACAATATGATACATACAATGAAGGTGATAGGAAGAACAGAATATTTTGTAAAAACCAACAGAATGCGGGTTATAGATCGAAATGGTAAGGGAGTAGCCATATTAGGAGTGTATTCCTTGATTTTAAATCGAAATGAATACAAGGGAATGTTAGATGCAACATTAAGGGAAAACGGAATTTTGAATCAAATTTTCTGGAGAAGCGGATTGTATATTTTTAGCTGGAAGCTGGTGGATAAGTGGCCTGTTGAATACGTTTCACCTAATTTCAGCGTATTTGGATATACCATGTATGAGCTATATAGTGGTAAAGTTAAGTGGAAGGACATCATTCATCCAGATGACTGGGATGATATGGAAAGTGCAGTGAAAGAATTTATTCAAAATGGAAGTAAGTCGATGAAGATTTTAAGTTATCGAATTAAGAAAGCAGATGGTCAATATGTCTGGATAAAGGATGAGACATTTAATATATCAATGACAGGAGAGCAATGGTACAGGGAAGGTGTTATTACGGATATTAATGAAAAGAAAATTTTATTGTAAATACAACAGAAAGGTTGGTGTAAGTTTATGTTAACAAAGAAAGAACTTTTTGGTTACACAAAGGATGGTCAGGAGGTATTTTCCTATACATTGTCTAATGATAATGGAATGTCTGTGACTTGTTTAGATTACGGCGCAGTGATTACGAAGGTGATTGTACCAGACAGAAATGGGAAAGCAGAGGATGTTGTTCTTGGCTTTGAGAATGTCGCTGGTTATGAGGAAAATGGTTCAGCACTAGGATCCTTTATTGGACGGCATGCAAACAGGATTGCAGGAGGAAAGGTTACCCTTGGAGGAAAACTGTATCAGCTTCTGCAAAACGACAGAGGAAATAATCTACATGGTGGAATACCTGGATATAATAAGGTGATGTATGAGGTAGAGTGCTTTGAAGATGATGGTTCGATTTCTATTGAGTTTTCAAGACTAAGTCCTGATATGGAGCAGGGTTTTCCAGGCAATTTGGATTTAAGTGTAACCTATTCGTTAACAAGTGAAAATGAGTTAGTAATTGAGTATGTAGGTGTATCAGACCAGGAGACGGTTGTAAATCTGACCAATCACTCTTATTTTAATCTAGGAGGACATAACTCAGGTTCTGTATTGGATCAGCAGGTGAAGATTTACTCAAATCAATTTTTACCTACAGATGATACCATGATTCCTACTGGTGTATTTGAAAATGTAGAAGGTACTCCTATGGATTTCAGAACGTTTAAGAAGATTGGACAGGATATTAATTGTGATTATAAGCCACTAAAGCAAGGAGGCGGTTATGACCACAACTATGTGTTAGATACCTCTGGAGAAGGAGTGGAACTTGTAGCGGAGCTTTATGATGAGAAGAGCGGAAGAGTAATGGAAGTCTATACTGATTTGCCAGGACTTCAGCTTTATTCTGCAAATTTTCTGGAAGAAGTTGAAAACGGTAAAGAGGGTGCCCAGTATCATAGCAGGGAAGGTGTCTGCTTTGAAACACAATTTTATCCAAATGCATGTAATATGAAAGAATTCCCATCCAGTATTCTGCCAGCAGGACAAGAATTCAATTACGTAACTGTTTATAAATTTAAAACAAATTAAATGGGAAGGCGGATGCTTTCTGGCATATAAAAAGAACCTTTGCAAATAGCATAATGCTGTTTTGCAAAAGTTCTTTTGTATTTGTAACAAACTATTTTGTTCCGTAGATTCTATCTCCGGCATCGCCAAGTCCAGGTAAAATGTAACCGTTTTCGTTTAAACATTCATCCAGTGAGCCAATGAAGATATCTACATCCGGATGAGCTGCCTGTAATGCCTTAACACCTTCTGGTGCAGCAATTAAGCAGAGAAAATGAATCTTCGTAATATCTCTTGCCTTTAACTGGCTGATAGCAGCAATCGCTGAACCGCCTGTTGCAAGCATAGGATCAACTACGAAAATCTCACGTTCAGCAGCATCATGAGGAAGTTTGCAGAAGTATTCTACTGGTTCCAATGTTTCTTCATTACGGTACATTCCAATGTGACCAACTTTTGCATTAGGAATTAGATTAAGAATTCCGTCTGCCATGTGAAGTCCAGCACGCAGTATTGGGACAATACATAGTTTTTTACCTGCTATTTCTTTTACAGTGGTTTTCACGAGTGGAGTCTCAATCTCGATATCACTCAGTTCCAGTTTACGAGTTGCTTCATAACAAATAAGCATTGCAACTTCAGCAACCAGGTCTCGAAATTCCTTGGTTGAGGTGGTCTTCACCCGCATAATACCTATCTTGTGTTGAATCAATGGATGATCCATGATAGTTGTTTGTGACATATGTCTACCTCCAGATTTTTCAAAGAATATTAGCACAAAAGTGGTCTATTCTAAATCATTTGACTTTATTATAACATTTTTTTATGTATAAGAAAAGGGATATTTGAAGGAATATGAAAAGCTTTATAAAAGAGGAGAGGCCTGATAGAAATTCTACCAGGCTATTTTATGAAAAAAATTATCTATTTTACTTTTAGCTAGTAAACTAGCTTAGATGCTTGCTACTGTATTTGTTGTTTACAGTTATAGTATAGTCTGAAAATATGAGAGATGTATGGATATAGTATGAACATTTTGTGAATAATGCATTCATATATTTGCAATAAAATTAATTCATAATTTCATGTAATTTACAAACAAATTTCCGATTGCTGAATAATATAGTAGCAGAACAGCTTATAATATATCAATGACTAGATGTGAGAATGCAATGACAAGGAAGGCTGGTGGATATTTTGTCAAGTGTGTTCAAAAAGCTTATCACAAAGGAACTAGGTGCCAATCAATATAATAAATATTTCTTTTGTTATCAAAAGTTAATTATAGAAAAAAAATATGATAGTACCAAATTGAGTAATAAAGAAATCTATGATGACATTTACAGTATATTAAAAGACAGAGATGTAAATTCTCTGGAAAATATGCTGGAGCGGCTGTTGGATGCCATGCATTTAGCACTTCGTATCAGCAGACAGTTTTTCTTTATTTCTTTTGTGTATATTTGTGCCATATTATTTTTAATATCTCAGGGTCTTTTAATCTGGATTACACTGGTTGGTGTAGTGGCATTGACAGGAGCATTTCTATATAAAGTATGTGAATTTGTAGTAAACAAATATTGCTTTATTGATGCTCATATTATTTTAGTGTACAAATCGGTTTTAGATGAACTGATTTTTTTAAAAAGCAGTTAATCGGTCAGAGAAAAAGGGAATTAAACTAATGCATGTAAAAAGCAAAGGTTTAATTCTCTTTGTTGTCATATATAAAACTATTGGTGTATCATGAAAAATATTGTATAATAGTTTTCAGAGTGTGAAGACTGCAAATGAATATTTAAAAAGCGACAGGAGAATTTTTATGATAGATCAAAATAAATTTTTAGAAGTGTTAAAGGATATAATGGAGGCTGCAAAGAAACATGATAATGAGATTACAAAGGATGAGATTTCTACCCTGCTTGGGGACATTACGCTTTCTCAGGAACAGATGGATTCGGTTTATCAGTATTTGGCTGAAAACCGGATCCGGGTAAAGGGGGTTGTTTCACTGGAACAAGAGGAGTCAGAAGAAGACTCTATGTATTTAAAAATGTATATGAAAGAACTTGGTGCAGTAAAAGCGTTATCGGCAGAAGAAAAATTAGTGCTGTTGGAAAAATATGCAGAAGGGAGTACCGAGGCAAAGGACAAGCTGCTGGAGGCATCCCTGCATGATGTGGTTTCTATTGCGAAAAAGCACCGAAATAAAGGGGTAAGTATAGAAGATTTGATTCAGGAAGGAAATATTGGATTGTTACGTGGGCTGTCCCAGTTGCCAGAGGAAAAAGAGAAGATTACAAAAAGCTATCTAAAGGATGCCATTCAGTCAGCGGTTCTGGAAGCTCTGGAAGAAAGAAACCATGAAGTGGAGCAGGAAAGGGCAGTGGTTGCAAAGGCGAATTTAATCCATGAAGCAATGAGACAGCTTACCGAGGACATGGGTGGAATCCCTACGGCAGAGGAACTGGCAGAGTATACGAAGCTGGATCTGGATGAGATTCGGGATATATTGGAGTTGTCTGTGGAATAAATCCATGAAACTTGACTTGAATTTCTCCTGCCAACAAGGTATAATGAGAAAGAATAATCAATAACAATGTCTGATGATATGGGGATACCCGTATGATGAGAGCTGGAATAAGTATCTTTTCTGAATACTTAAGGTACGCCTGAGTGAAAGAACAAGGTAAATATGACTTATGTAGTAGTTGCATAAGAATTTTTGCTGCGTATTCAGAAGAAACGCAGCATTTTTTTATGTAAAAGGAAATTGCTCCGCAATAGGAATTTATGAGAGGAGAATCATCATGGAGACTAAAATCGCATTAATTGGAATTATTGTAGAAGAAAGTGAAGCAGTTGAAAAAGTAAATGAGCTTTTACATCAGTTTCGTGAATATGTGGTAGGACGTATGGGACTTCCCTACCGTCCTAAAAACGTAAACATTATTTCAGTTGTGGTAGATGCTCCTGAAACAGTGATTAGCAGCCTTTCTGGAAAATTAGGTATGGTAAAAGGAATTTCAGTGAAGTCAGTCCAGGCAAAGACAAAATAAACTTTGAATTAGGAAAGGAAGAATCGTTATGTATAATGTAATGTCTAAGGCAGCAGAGGAATTTATTGATAATCAGGAAATTCTGGATACTATTGCGTATGCCAAAGAAAATAAAAGCAATCAAGAGCTGATAGAGAATATTTTAGAAAAGGCGAAGGAATGTAAAGGACTAAGCCACAGAGAGGCATTGGTTTTACTGGAATGTGATTTAGAAGAGCAGAATAAAAAAATAGTAGAGCTGGCAATGGAGATCAAACAAAAGTTTTACGGGAATCGTATTGTTATGTTTGCCCCTCTTTATTTATCAAATTATTGTGTAAATGGCTGTGTGTATTGTCCGTATCACCAAAAGAATACTACGATTAAACGTAAAAAACTGACTCAGGAGGAAATCAGGCAGGAGGTAATTGCCTTACAGGATATGGGACATAAGAGGCTTGCACTGGAGACAGGAGAAGACCCAGTCAATAGCCCAATTGAGTATGTGCTGGAAAGTATTAAGACGATTTATGATATCAAACATAAAAACGGTGCTATTCGCCGTGTTAATGTAAATATTGCTGCTACAACAGTAGAAAATTATAAGAAATTAAAGGATGCAGGGATTGGTACCTATATTTTATTTCAGGAAACTTATCATAAGGAGAATTACGAAAAGCTTCATCCGACAGGCCCAAAGCACAATTATGCATATCACACAGAGGCAATGGATCGGGCAATGGAAGCAGGGATAGATGACGTGGGAGTTGGCGTTTTGTTTGGCTTAAATATGTACCGGTATGATTTTGTCGGACTATTAATGCACGCAGAGCATTTAGAAGCAGCCATGGGGGTTGGTCCACATACCATTAGTGTGCCAAGAATACGGCCAGCAGATGATATTAATCCAGATGATTTTTCTGATGGGATTAGTGACGAAATGTTTGAAAAAATCGTGGCAGTATTGAGGATTGCTGTTCCGTATACAGGTATTATTGTGTCAACAAGAGAAACGCAGCAGTCAAGGGAGAGAGTATTGAGAGTGGGAGTTTCACAAATCAGCGGCGGCTCCCGCACCAGCGTGGGAGGTTATGCAGAGGAAGAAACTGAAGAGGATAATTCAAAACAATTTGATACCAGTGATACCAGGACACTGGATGAAATTATAAACTGGCTGTTAGAACTGGGCTACATTCCAAGCTTTTGTACGGCATGCTACAGAGAAGGAAGAACAGGAGACCGTTTTATGACCCTGGTAAAATCGGGTCAGATAGCAAATTGCTGTCAGCCAAATGCGTTAATGACATTAGAAGAGTATATGGTGGATTATGCCTCAGAGGATACTAGAAATAAGGGGAATGTTGTCATTGAAAAGGAAATAGAAAGAATTAC
Source organism: Anaeromicropila populeti (assembly GCF_900112775.1). Classification (GTDB taxonomy): domain Bacteria; phylum Bacillota; class Clostridia; order Lachnospirales; family Lachnospiraceae; genus Anaeromicropila_A; species Anaeromicropila_A populeti. The sequence goes on along the minus strand of NZ_FOYZ01000007.1, from coordinate 14,603 downwards.
AAATCCAAAGGTTTATGAAATTGCAAAAGAAAGACTTGAACTGATAAAAAGCGGAAAAAGAGATTTTCGATTTTAGGGTAACTAGCGAAGAACACAAGATGTAGTAAGTAAAAAATAGTAAACACAATATATTGTTGTTTTTGGTGACGGACTGCTAGACAAAGAAAACTAAATATGTTATACTATAGAAAGCTGTTTGAGAAAACCATAGGTTGTTTCATTCAGCTTTGCTTATTACACATAACAAAAGTGAAGGAAGGCTTATACAACATGAATGTAATTAAGAGAGATGGCAGAGTTGTCTCATATGACAGAAATAAAATATTAAAAGCAATTCGTAAGGCAAATCTTGAGGTAGAAGAATACGAAAAGATTGCGGAAGATAAGATAGAAGGGATTGTTGCAAGTATTGAGAATGTAGGGCGGGAAACGTTGCAGGTTGAGGACATTCAAGATATGATAGAACAAAAAATTATGGCAGAGGGTAAATTTGTTCTTGCAAAAACCTATATTATTTACCGGTATACAAGAGAACTGGTGCGTAAGGCGAATACAACAGATGATTCCATTTTAAGTCTGATTAAAAACAGCAATAAAGATGTAATGGAAGAAAACTCTAATAAAAATGCTGTTATTGCCTCCACACAAAGAGATTTAATTGCAGGAGAAGTATCCAAGGACTTAACCAGAAGAATATTATTGCCAGAAAAGATTTCAAAGGCACATGAAGAAGGCATTTTGCATTTTCACGATGCAGATTACTTTTTGCAGCCTATTTTTAACTGTTGTCTGATTAATATAAAGGACATGCTGGATAACGGTACGGTAATGAATGGAAAGCTGATAGAAAGTCCGAAAAGCTTTCAGGTTGCATGTACTGTAATGACACAGATTATTTCTGCTGTTGCCAGCAGCCAGTATGGAGGTCAGTCGGTAGATGTAAGACATCTGGGAAAATATTTAAGAAGAAGCCGTGATAAGTATAGAAATCATTACAAGACAAAGTATGCAGGGAAAATAGAGGATGAACTAATGGAACAGTTTATTCAAGATCGGCTGAGAGATGAATTAAAATCTGGTGTTCAGACAATACAATATCAGATTAATACATTAATGACTACAAATGGCCAGTCACCATTTGTTACTTTGTTCTTAAATTTAGATCCAACAGATGAATATATTGATGAAAATGCAATGATAGTGGAAGAAATTTTAAGGCAGCGGCTGGAAGGTATTAAAAATGAGAAGGGTGTATTTGTAACGCCTGCTTTCCCTAAGTTGATTTATGTATTGGATGAACATAATTGTTTAAAAGGTGGAACATATGATTATATTACAAAGCTGGCGGTGAAATGTTCTGCAAAGCGGTTATATCCTGACTATATTTCAGCTAAAAAAATGCGTGAGACTTATGAAGGAAATGTATTCAGCTGTATGGGCTGCCGCAGCTTTTTATCTACTTGGAAGGATGAGAATGGGGACTATAAATTTGAAGGACGGTTTAACCAGGGAGTAGTGAGTCTTAACCTGCCTCAAATCGGTATTATTGCAGACAGAGATGAAGAGGTATTCTGGCAGCTGCTGGAGGAAAGACTTGCCCTTTGTTTTGAAGCACTAATGTGCAGGCATCGCTCCTTAGAGGGAACACTTTCAGATGTGAGTCCGATTCACTGGCAGTATGGAGCAATTGCAAGACTTCCTAAGGGTGAGAAGGTTGATAAGCTGCTTCATGATGGGTATTCCACTATCTCATTAGGGTATATAGGACTTTATGAGGTGACAAGAATTATGACAGGAGAAAGTCATACACAGCCAGAGGGATTAGCATTTGCCAAAAAGCTGATGAATCGTTTGAAAAAGGCTACGGATACCTGGAAGGAAGAAACTGGTTTAGGCTTTGGCCTATATGGTACACCAGCAGAATCCTTGTGTTACCGTTTCGCCCGGATTGACCAAAAGAAATTTGGAGATATTGAAGATGTTACGGATAAAGGCTATTATACAAACTCGTATCATGTAGACGTAAGAGAAAAAATGGACGCATTTAGTAAATTCCAGTTTGAAAGCCAGTTCCAGGATATTTCAACAGGCGGAGCGATTTCCTATGTGGAGATACCAAACATGAGGCATAATATAGAAGCCCTTGAGGATATGGTACGGTTTATTTACGACAATATTCAGTATGCGGAATTCAATACAAAGTCGGACTATTGCCATGAATGCGGCTATGATGGTGAAATTATAATTAATGATGAGCTAGAGTGGGAATGTCCACAATGTCACAATAAGGATCAGGCAAAAATGAATGTAACCAGAAGAACCTGTGGATATCTTGGGGAAAATTTTTGGAATGTGGGGAAAACGAAGGAGATAAAGTCCAGAGTACTGCATTTGTAAAAAATTAAATAGGGAAAATGCTGTATGTAAAGAGTAAATTACATACAGCATTTTTTTGATAAGAAATATCTTCCCATTTGCTATGATTCCATTTAGACAAATTATTTGCATGATATACAACAATGGATCGAAATTCCACGATAATTATATATAATTTATTTGCAGAGAAAAAACAAATTGATGAAAAATTAATTTGTTTTTAGAATATTTATTTTACAGTTCAAACAAAATATTTGCAATATAAACAAAATCATACCATATTTATGAATCGTGGGATATAATTCTTATTGTAACAAGAAAGCAAGTATATTTATTTAAAATTAGGAGGTACAGTAAAATGGATAATACAATGGAATTAAGAAATGGTTTTCCACATATTCAGGTTTTAGTAATAGTAGATGCACAAGGTGCTTTGTCATCAGGAAATTTAGACAACAATGTATATTTGGTAGATTCAACCAAATATATGGGTTCATGGAATGAAGGCAGCTGCAATTTACATACAGTATGTCATAACACGCAGCAGATTGAATGGAGAGTAGTAGCAATTGATCCAAACAGCAGCGTTGATATTACAGGTTTTCATGGAACAATGGTAGATAAGAAAGTTTGTGTTCCACAAGAAACAGGTCTGGAAGGGGATAAGTATTGGGTAGCAACAGTACAGACACAAGGTAATAAAGGACGTTATCAGTACACAATGAATATTCAATTTAATGGCGGAAGGACAATGACCTTTGACCCTTATATTGAAGTGAAATAATAAAATAGAGTTATAAGAGGTATTGCATGAAAAAACATATTTTTATTTTAATTGTTCTAGATTCAGTAGGTGCTTTGACATCTGGTGATTTGTCAGGTAACGCATATTTAGTAGATAACAATAAACGTGTGGGATCTTTTGGGGAAGGGCAGAGCGAATTAGTTACAGCATGCAGTAATAACCAGTTTCTTGAGTGGAGAATATCAACGGTTGATCCGTATCAAGAGGCACAGATTGTAGGCTTTAGTGGACAGATAGTAGATAACAATATATGTACTCCAAGAAAAACAGGTCTTGATGAGGACACTTACTGGGCAGGGGTTGTGCAAACCCAAGGAGATACAGGAGAATTCCAGTATACCATTGAAATTTCAATGAATAATCAAATCATGACAATTTCTCCATTTATTAATGTAATAAGCTAAAATTTTATATTTGTATAAACAGCAAAAAGCCTTATGCGCTACGAATTGTAGTACATAAGGCTTTTTTCTTTGTGCAAAAATATACAAAATGTATTTATTGACAAAAATCAAATATAACTGTATGATAATGTTTAAGTAACTAACGATTAAGTAAAAAATAAGGATGATCAAATTTGAAAAAAGATACTTATGCAAAACTAGTGTTAGTAGTAGTATTTGGGTTGTTACTGTGTGCAGTTTTTTTTCTGTTTGGAAAATACAGGAAAGTCATAATGGCGACGGATGGCTATGTTGATTTAACCAAAGAAAATTTTACGGAAGATATTATTTCTTTGAATGGGGAATGGGAATTTTATTCTGACGAATATCGTTTGAGCGATTTTCAGCCTTCCGCCTATATTACAGTTCCCTATCACTGGAACAGCAGGCAGAATAGAAAGCTAAACATGAATGAAGACGGTTTTGGAACCTATCGGCTGAAGGTGCTTCTTCCAAAGGAAGGGAATTATTTGATGCATGTTCCGTTTATTCCTAGTGCCTATAAGCTGTTTATTAATGGAGAAGAAATTGAAGAAAATGGTCGTCTAAGCGGGGAAGGCATAAAAGAATCGGCGATATGGAAACCACAGAATGTTGTATTTTACACTAGTGTTAAGGAAATAGAAGTTGTGTTTTGGGTATCTAATTATTACTGTAGCCAGGGTGGAATTATTAATCCTATTCTGATAGGAAGTTATAAAACCATTTCCTATGATACTACAATGAATATTATCCGAAGTGCATTTATTATGGGAATGTTTGCAGGCCTTGGTCTTTATCTGCTTTTATTATTTAAGCCGAAAACCAGTAACAGTAAATATTTACTCCTGGGTGTATTTTGTATTATTGCCATTGTGCTGGAATCTATTATTGGCTCGTATGTAATTGAGTTTTTTTGGACAAATATCGCTTATGATGTATTAGTGAAAGTGGAGTATATTTCTTTTGCTGGATGTATGTTGACTTTAGTGAACTTTTTTATATATAGTTATCCACATGAGATAAAGAAACCTTTTTATAAAATTGTACAAGTCATGAACTGGGTGTATCTATTATTTATTATATTTGGAAATGAAAATATTTTTTCAATTACAGCTCTTGCATATACATATTTATTAATTATAAACGTTATTTTTATTTTTGTTTTAATAATTAAGGCATTATTACATAAAATAAAATATGCCGGTCTTAGTATGGTCAGTGTAGTTGTTATTTTTATTACAATTGCATTAGATGTACTGAAAATCAATAAGCTGCCTTATGCATTTTCCAGGTCAGGAAATTATATTTTGGGACTATTATTTTTCTTAATTTGTCAGATGTATGTGCTTTCAAGAGAAAATATTGATGCTTTGGAGCAGGCAAAAAAGGCAAAGGAAATGGAGATAGCATTTTTGCAGGCACAGATTGCGCCCCACTTCTTTTTTAATACAATGAATAATATTTATTGTATGATGGAAACATCAGTGGAGCAGGCGAAAAGTCTTATACTAGATTTTTGTGCATTTCTTCGAGTAAAGCATCGGTTTGATTATAGAAAAAATACCTATTATTCTCTTCACGAAGAAATCGACCTGATTCAATCCTATGTAAAAATTGAGAATTCCAGATTTCAAGGATGCATTGACCTAAGAGTGGATGTGGACGAGGAAGGAATGAAAATTATGATTCCACAGCTTCTCCTTCAGCCCATTGTTGAAAATGCCATAAAGCATGGTTTTGCAGGAAAACAGCTTATCATAAGTATTAAAGGGCGTATGGAAGGAAAAATGTTTATAATCAGCGTGCAGGATAATGGAAGAGGAATGGAAGAAAAGTCAAGTGTGGCTATTTTAAACAATCAGTCGTCAAGCTCAGGAATAGGGTTGAAAAACATTAACTACAGGCTGGAAAAATGTTATAAAACTAAAATGCAGATTGAAAGTAAACTGGAGGAAGGAACTAAAATATGGTTCAAAATACCGGTTAATACAGCATACATTCAAAATGGAATGTAGCATATTTTGAGATAAGGATGAGGTGCAGTATGAAAGTAGTAATTGTAGATAATGAATTAATTGCTGTGCAGTATTTAACAAAGCTTTTAGATACATATGAAGATGTGACAATTGAAAAAAGTTTTTTAGATTCTGTGGAAGCAATGATTTATTTACTAAATAATCCATGTGATGTAATATTTTTAGATATTGAAATGCCAAACATCAATGGAATTTATATTGCAGAACATGTAATTGAAAAATATCCGAAAACAAAGGTTTGTTTTATTACAGGATATAATGAGTTTGCTGTAAAGGCTTTTGAACTGAATGTAATCGACTACATATTAAAACCGTTTACTAAGGAACGGCTGGATCAGACAATTACTAAATTAAAGGTGTCAGATAACACAGATTACAGTATTCTCAATGAATTAGGCGAGGATATAAAATTTCAGCTCAATATGATTTGTGGATATGATGACGAAGATATTGTTCTGCTTAATTACAAAGATATTTATTATGTGGAAATGCTGGAACGAAATATTTTTATCCATACAAAGGATAAGGTCTTGAAAGGAAACAAGACACTTAATTTTTACGAATCAAAATTAAATCCATATGGGTTTTACCGCACACATAAGTCTTATATTGTGAATTTAAATAAAATGAGTAAAATGAGACCTCGAATTAACTATACCTATGATGTGATTTTTCGGGATATTAAAGATATTGTGCCTATCAGCAGGCATAAAGTAAAAGAATTAAAGGAGTTTTTTAAAATATAATTTATCATAGAAAAGGAGTAAATGCATGAGTCAGTTAGAACAAATCAGTAAAGCAACAGTCAAAATCAGTGACCTGAAAAAGGGAGATATTATATTATTATCCCCCTATGATCAATGGGATTCAAAGCTGATTGCTATTGTTACCAATTCACCTGTCAGCCACGGCGTCATGTCGTATTATGATTATAATACGATTGTTGAGGAGAATCCACCTTGTGTGCAAACACTTCCTATTGCAGGTAAGATAAAAGGAAGAGATGCCTACGTTGTTCGGAATAAAAAGGAAACTCTGGATATGGAACCGGTAGTGAAGATAGCAGAAAAGTATTTGAATCAAAAAGATCCTTTTACATATGTAAGTGTCTATACCATAGCAATTTATATGCTTATGAGCGAAGTGAATTTGACAAAGGAGTTGCAGCAGCAGTTAATTATTTTCTTTAAAGCTGCATCTATAGAAGTGGAAAAATACTTAAAGGAGCAAAAAGATTCCGATTGTCAGCCTATGACATGTTCTCAATTCATTTATGAGTGCTATAATGAAACGGGAGAAGAGTATAAGGTAGATTTGGTTAAGACAGCATTAGACACCAGTCTTCTGAGTCGTGTGAAAAAGGTAATTGAAAGCAATCCAGAAAAGTATCAGGAAATGGAAGTTAATTTGGAAATAGACGAAAAGTTTTCTGCTGAAGAAGAAATTATGAAGCTGATGGAAGAAACGTTCCATAGTTTTGAATCTGGCTCAATAAATGATGTAAATGATGAAGTTATCACCGATGATTTTGCAGTTGCTTTTAGTAAATTCTGCATTCTTTTCTTAAAAACCCAGAAGATTGTATTAGGAGATAAGGATTATATAAAAGCATTAGATATTTTAATTAATAATAAGGAGTTTTACGTTACACCAGGAGACCTTTTGGTGAACACCTCTAATTTTGTTTGTTTAGGATTACTAGAAAAAATAGAAGAGTAGTTTGAAGTATGCAGTATTGGAAAAAATAGAAGTAGAATGTACTTTGAGAATCAGAGGAGAATTTCTATGGACTATTATGAAGATACTGCATTTCGCATGTATAAGGATCTTACCATTTTATATGAAAATAAAAGATGGTTTAATTGCTGTTACTTGTCAGGCTATGTAGTAGAATGTTATGAAAAATTACTATTAGAGAAAGGGGAAAATCTCAGCGCAAATGATATAGGCAGAATATATCGCCATAAGTTAAAATCTATGAATGCTGAATTAGAGCGTATCAGTGAATTGGGGACAGGTTATAGCAACTACTGTCTGGATTTAAGCCTTGTGTGTAATACCATTTTAAAAAAATGGAGCCCATTTAACCGATATGAAAAAAATCAGTATGTATGGGGGAAAAAGGAGATGGCTGATTGTTTTAAACAGGAAGTCGATACTGTTTTCCAACAGATTAAAAATATGAAAGTGGACGGGGTGATATGATGCTTCATTTTGATGAGGTTAAACCAAGAATTATTGATTTTATAAAAGCATTAGAAGACAAAGAAAGTATATTTTATATTATTCGAGATGTTTTTGGAAGAATTACAGTTTATGTGGAAGGAAAGGACGAACTGGAAGAGCTGAATCAAAAAATTTTGCAAGAACTGGGAAAGGAATGGCTGAATGGAGTGGTTACCATTGAAAAGAGTCATATGCTGTATGAAGTCATTGCAGCTTCAGTGAAAAAGGTACCAGGGACAAGCCAGATTTTTTTTGGTGAAAGGCCATTGGTTAAAAAGAATTGGTTAAAAAGGAAAATGGTAAGACCCGAAATACAGGCAAAGGTAATTACTTTTTATTCGTATAAGGGTGGTGTGGGCAGAACAACAGTACTTGCACTTACAGCGCTGCAAATGGTGCGGCAGGGAAAGCGGGTTGTTGTGATGGATTTGGATTTGGAGGCACCAGGAGTATCCACTATTCTAAAGCCAAAGAATAATAAGTATCCCTTGTATGGAACCGCAGATTTTCTGATTGAGGTTCATAATGCTGGCAGAGGACAGGAGCAGATTAATATGGAAGAATATTTGTATTCTGTCCAAAATGACAGATTGGCAGGAACAAAGGGTGGTGAATTGCTTGTATTGCAGGCAGTAAACGGAGCAGAGAAAAATCCATTTTCTTATTTTGAAAAAATATCCAGAATTGACTTGGGTACGCCCCAGTATGAAACGGAGGATAATGGAATACGCAAATTATTGGAAATTATCGACCAAAAATATTCTCCGGACTATATTTTTCTGGATTCTAGGTCAGGAATTCATGACATTGGAGGGACAGCACTGACCCAGTATTCAGATAATGCCGTTCTTGTGTTTTATGGGAATCAGCAAAATATGTTTGGAATGCAATTTGTGTTAAGCCGGCTGATAGAAGAAAAGGTTTCTTTCATGCTTGTAAATTCCACTATGCCTGCCGCAGACAGAGAGGGAGAGATAGAAAAAGAATATTATGTAGAATGTGCATATGAGTATTTAATTCAAAACGGATATTATGATAATAAGAATCTGCCTGATATCAGCGATGAGAACGCAGATCATTTTCCGATTAGTATTCCTTATATGAAGGAGGCTGTGCTGTTGGACAGTGAGGAAAAGATGGAGTATCTGCTTTCCTGGAAAGAGGATGAAAATCCATATTTCAAGCTGGCAGAGAAATTATTGCTGATTTAGGAAACAAAAGCTGTGGTACACTGTCATTTAGGATAATGAAATGCCAGTGTACTGCACTACTTCTAATTGTGTTTGTCTTTTTTCTTGAAAATACATAGTATGCCGAGTAAAGAGGGCAAGACAAATTGAAAAACCAAATTGATTCCAATCATCCAGTCGTTATGGAATAGTTCAAGCTGAAACTGGGTAGCATCCTGTATCATTACATAAACGCAGGAAAGAACAAGAAAAGCAGCACCTACAAATGGGCTGGCTGTTATGTTGAAAACCCACGAAAAGCATTGCATCAGTATTAATAGAAAAATGCTGATGGTAACAAAATCAGAAAGAATGCACACAAGAGTAATAAAAGAGTCAAACCGTTCAAAAGCATTTAATACAGAAAGTCCTTTTGCTGTCTGGAAAATAGGAAAGCTAGTGCGTCCTGTTAAGTAGGAGCCGTTAATTCCAATTGCCGCTATTGTCGCGAGGAAAGCGAGCAGTGTGAATATTGCAACTGAGAAATAGGTTCTCTTCTTTACGAGAGAAAATGTACTTTCAGCTGTTAAATGGCTTGAAAAAAATAATAATAAAACGATATTGCCCCCGATGGAACAGAGGATAGGAATGCTTTTTAGGTTCCGGCTCAAATCAGGTACGGTTATGGGAATCAGCTGCTGTATTTTTAGTGTTGGGGTTGCAATAATAAATACCAGTAATAAAAAAAGGAGAATAGGACCATATAAAAATTCTGCAAAACGAAAAATTGTTTTTTTACCTTTCGATATGGCGTTTATGACCAGCAAAAATAGAAATACAATTAAAATGCCATTAGAAATAGTCGGCATTAAGGTAGTCTGTAACAGGTTTGTATAGGTATTTACTTTGAAAGTTATAAAAAGAAATGCCCAAATTCCATATAAGAATAGAATGCATTTTGCAGCTGTAATACCGAACAGTCTCCTTAACATATCGTACAGGTCGTAGTCTGGATATTTATTTATAATTTGCAAAATCAATGCCGCAAAGAATAGCAGTACAATGCCTCCATACAATACTCCAAGGTAGCCCGTATTTTCTCCGTAATACGATACCGTATTAGGAATATAGGTAAAAATAGGTGTAATTGATATAAAAATATATAAAAATAGTATTTGTCGAATGGATATTTTTGTATTCATAAAGATTGACCTCCAGTCTGTCCAGCAGGCGTCCCTTTGGCAGACGCATTGAAACCTATTTTGAAATAATATAATTTTTTGCAACTTTGGATTGGATGTTATACTGGTATGTGATAGCTGCCAGATAAGAGTCCCAGTTTTTCTGAATATTGTTCCAATCCAAATCAGCTTGTGCAGCTAACAGGTTCTGAATTCCAAGTAAATCTACTTTCTCTTTTTTCATCACTGAAATGATTTCATCCAGTTTGGATTGAATATATTTGTTTTGTAAGGTTTGTAAAGCGTCTAAGGATTTTTCATTAAAAATTTGTGTGTTGTTTCCGACTTCTCTTATGTCAGATTGAAATGACATTTGGATATGAAGTATAAGGTTCTGCTTATCCAGGCTGGCAGTTTCGTTTACCTTATAATTTGTAATTTCTAAATCAACATTATTTTCCAAAAAAACAGGAAAAGAACGCAGACGTTTCCGAAATAAATCTAAGGCAAGTGAGGTGTCGTAATCCAAGTAATCATAAAGCTGATCGCCTTTAAAGACGGCATAGCCGTTGGGATATAAGGAACTATTGTCTGCTACCAGATACGGAAGTAAGAGGTTTTTGCTGTCGTCGGTAATCCCGTCCAGTACATCCAGCAGCGTATTATCTATTTTAGTGAGTACCGCCTTCTGCTTGCTGGAAATAGAAGCAAGGGACTCATGTATAAATAATTTATCATCAATGGTTTTTTTCAAAAAAGTATTAATGTTTTCGTTTTCTAAAATAAAGACAGACGCATTGGTTTTTACAGTCTGATCTCTGGAAATGAAATCCATACAATTCAGCAACCCATCTGAGCATACCGAGTCACTGAACAAATAAAAGGAGGTGTGGCCGATGGTAAGACTCCGGTTATTTTTCCGCTTCATATTTTCATATGCCTGATAAACACTATCCCCTTCTCCTTCCATTGCTTTCATGCCTGCATCGCTGTTACCAGCGTTGTTATCGTGATAAAGAGCTGTAATTTTATAGCCATCAGCACTCTTGTCAATTCCCAAGACCCGGATGATATCCACATCACTTAGTTCGTTATGCTCCATTTGAAAATAGCAGCCATAGCAGACAACAAGTATAAATAAAATGGTAAATTTTTGAAATGATTTTTTATTACGAGCCGTATTCATGGCAGTCACTCCTACTTCTGTTTTCTATGATTATTTTTAGCAAGTCCATCAGGCCGATATTTAAAATTTTCTACAGGATAACGGAATATAGTATCTTGTAGACTCATGTTTTTACAGTCCACAAAGGGAGATAAGTAGGCTATTCCAAAGTTATCTAGACTGCACAGGTGAGTGACAATATAGATAATTCCAGCCATAAGACCAAAAAATCCTGCAAAGGAAGCAAGAATTCCAAGTGCAAACCTAGAGATTCGCAAAGCAATGGACAAATCCTGATTGGGAACAGTAAATCCAGCAATACCTGTGAGTGCCACAACAATCACGACCACAGGAGAGATAATATTGGCAGTTACAGCAGCCTGTCCTACCACCAAACCTCCAACAATTGACATTGCCTGACCTACTGGCTTGGGAAGACGGAGACCTGCTTCAATAAGAATTTCAAAGGAGAAGAGGAGTCCCAGCACTTCCACCCAGGACGAAAAGGGTACCTTTGCTTTGGCTTCCTGAATGGACAGAATCATCTGAACGGGAAGAAGCTGGTTGTGAAACGTTGTAATAGCGATATAAAAGGCTGGCAGCAATAAGGACAAAATCATTGTCGCGTAACGCAGGATACGAAAGGAAGAACTGGCAATATAATTTTCGGAATAGTCCTCTGGTGATTGCAGCAGCATGGGCAGCTGGCAGGGAAGTACATATACAAAAGGAATTCCGTCAATAATAATAGAAATCCGTCCGTCTGTAAGGTTAGACGCACAACGGTCAGGTCTCTGGGTATACATAACCTGTGGCAGCAGGGAACCTTTGTTTTCAATCAAATACTCTTCAATAAAGGAAGCTGCTGCGATATTATCAATGTCTATTGCTTGCAGTTTTTTTCTTAACTGTTCCACCAGATTCATGTCACACAGGTTACTGATGTAAACAAGGGCTACATCTGTCCTTGACATTCTGCCTACCCACATTTGTTCAATGACAAGATAGGGAGAGCGCACCCTCCTGCGAATTAGGGCAGTGTTGGTACGCAGTACCTCAATAAAAGAATCCTTGGCACCTTTCATAACCCCTTCTTCAGATGGTTCTTGAATGGAGCGTTTATCGAAGGTTCTTACGTCAAAAACAATTGCCTTTTCCAGCTGGTCAAATATGACGGCAGCCATTCCACTCATAACGACGGTGATGAGTTTATCAAAGTCTGTAATTTCACTTCCGAAAGCATGATAGGCTCCGCCATGATTGAGTAAGTAGTTGGCTAATTCAGCTTGTGTCTTACACTGTCTGGAACCTTCCTCCGTACCGATTGGTTTCATAATTGCCAAATCAAGCAGCTGGCTATTCACTAATCCATCTACACAGAAAAGATGCACAGTAAGATGCTGTGGATTATCTAGTTCAATAGGGCGTACTAAAATATCTGTGCTTTTGGAAAATAATTCCTTTATGGTCTTGGATTGTATTACTTTTTTCATTGTACCCCTCCTGTCAACCAAACTTTTACATGTAATAAAAAGTACAAGGCATAGTGTATCCAGGTGAATGGAAAAATATGCGCAGTATAAATTTGATATCGGGAAAGTTATTGTGTTATAATAGAAAAATAATAGAATTCAGGAGGAAAGTAATAACTATTTTGATTATTACATGGTAGGAAAATGATACAAGAAATTGGATTACATAAATTTAATAATAATTTTGCTATAAGGAAGCCTGATAAAAAGGACTATCTTTTATTTTATAAGGAAAATACAGTGCTTTTGAAACGTAACGGAGAACAAATGGATCTTCCTCGCTTTCAAGAAGTGGAGCTTTATGATGGGGACATTTACGAAAACAGCACGTATTTGTTTTCTATAGATGAGGAGGCATTTTTCCTTGTCAGCCAGTTGAAAATGGAAGATGCAGTTTCGTTTGAAATGCAGGAATTAAATTGCTTCAGAACCTTTGAGCCAATGTGGAAAGGGTTTGCTGGAATAACAGGCAGTCAGCTGTTCCGATGGTATGAAGGGCATCAGTTTTGCGGGAGATGTGGGAAACCAATGGTGAAAAGTCAGAAGGAGCGGGCACTTCTCTGTGAAAATTGTGGTCGAATCGATTTCCCTAAAATTTCACCAGCAGTTATTGTGGGAGTGACGGACAAGGATAAAATCTTATTATCTAAATATTCCAGAGGAAATTATAAGAATTATGCATTGCTGGCTGGTTTTACTGAGGTGGGGGAGACACTGGAGGAAACGGTTCAAAGAGAGGTTATGGAGGAGGTTGGACTGAAGGTAAAAAATATAAGGTATTATAAAAATCAGCCTTGGTCTTTTTCGGATTCTCTTCTGGTAGGTTTTTTTGCGGAACTGGATGGCTCAAGTGAAATTACATTAGATAAGGAGGAGCTTGCAAGTGCGGAATGGTTTGGGAGGGATGAAATGCCGGAAATTCATTCCAACATCAGCTTGACTGGAGAAATGATGGAGTGGTTTCGGAGTCAGAAGACGGAGTGAATGGTGAGATGCCAACAGATGTGAAAATTTGTTGGCATTGTTTGATTTTATAATTCTGCTACATTTTTATCTTTTATTATTCTATAAAACATTATTTAAGTTTTTAATAACTAGTGCCTGCTACTCAACAAGTATGACGATACCAAGTGGAGTTACTAGTATGATGTTTCAATATATATTCTATTATGCTTTTCTTATATCAAACGTGGAGAAGATATCCCAGCTGTTGACAAATTTCAATACATACTATGTTGTGGTTCAACGTTACACAATTTGCGGAAGAACAAAAGGCTATTACGTTTCAATACATCTCATGTTACGGTTCAACTAACAGAAAAAGAATTCTTTAAGGAAATATCTGAATGTTTCAATACATCTCATGTTACGGTTCAACCAACAATGTGATATTGTCAATATCTCTTTACACTTTTTTCACAAGGATGTTCGACCTATGCCGCATCCTGTAAGGAGGCATAGTATTGTTGCCTCTTAATCATTGGAGGTAATCCACCATTAGTAGAGCAGATTCTCCTATTATTCCAATAGCTGATAAAATATCTCCAGATTAGTGTTTTTACTTCTATTATAGTCATTTTAGATGTATCATAGCGACCATATAAAAGTTCTTCCTTAAGTCTTGCCCACATACTTTCACAGCGTGCATTATCATGACATCTTCCACCAGCACTATTCATACTTTGTTG
>NZ_FOYZ01000018.1 GCF_900112775.1 Anaeromicropila populeti | reverse complement strand
AGCCGTTTCCAGCTGTTATCCCTCTGTATGAGGCAGGTTACCCACGCGTTACTCACCCGTCCGCCACTCAGTCACAAAAGCTTCCACCCGAAGGCTTCCGCTTTTGTGCTTCGTTCGACTTGCATGTGTTAAGCACGCCGCCAGCGTTCATCCTGAGCCAGGATCAAACTCTCAAATAAAGTTTTTTCCTTCAGAAATCTAGCTTGGCTATTTTCCGTATACTTCCCTTCCTCTTACCGGAAGTTCTGTATTTTACTGTTTTTGGGTGCATCTTTTTATAGATGCTGTTCTTTGAAATTCTTTTTGAATTTTCAAGGTTGTTTCACTGTTTAGTTATCAAAGTTCTTTGCTCCTTGTCTTATTTTTTAACAAGTCAGCGATAAATAGTTTATCATATTGATTTGTGTTTGTCAATAACTTTTTTAAATTATTTTTATTTTTTAAATTACTTGAATATTTAAAATAATTTAACGGAGAAAGAGGGATTTGAACCCTCGCGCCGCGCGAACGACCTACACCCTTAGCAGGGGCGCCTCTTCAACCACTTGAGTATTTCTCCTGACAGTAAATTGAACTTAACTTTACTATTTAATTATTTGCGTTAGACGCATTATTTAGTATAGCAGAGGTAAAAAGATTTGTCAACAAATTTTTTAAATTTTTCAAACAATTTTATTTAAGTCCTTATTTTACTGGTGTAGTAGTCAGTAAACTGCAATTTTATTTATTACAAATTCAAAAATACTACATAAATTTTAATTTATATTCATGCACTGCCGTTTCGTATAAATTATTTCCTTTTGAATCTATAACAACAATAACAGGAAAATCTTTTACCTCTAATTTACGAATTGCTTCTGTTCCTAAATCTTCATAGGCTATTACTTCTGATTTAGTAATACATTTTGATAATAAGGCACCTGCACCACCAATTGCAGCAAAATAAACAGCATTTGAGTTTATAATAGCATCCACTACTTGCTTATTTCTTTTACCTTTTCCAATCATACCTTTTAATCCTTGTTCCATAAGTAATGGAGCATATTTGTCCATTCTGCTGCTTGTAGTAGGTCCTGCCGAACCAATTACCTGATTGGGTTTTGCTGGTGTAGGACCTAAGTAATACACAATATTATTTAATAAATCAAAAGGTATTTCTCTATTTTCAATTAATGCATTGTATAATCTTTCATGGGCAGCATCTCTGGCAGTATATATAGTCCCGGTAATATATACGAAATCACCTGCACTTAAATCACACACTATATCACTATTTAATGGTGTATTAATATATTTATTCAAAATAAAACCTCTTTTCTAATATAATTATACTACAATAATTTACTCTACTATAAAATTCTAGTAACATGTCGGTTTACATGACAACAAATATTTATTGCTACAGGAAGTCCTGCAATATGTGTAGGATAAGTTTCAATATTTACACCTAATGCTGTAGTCGTACCACCTAAACCAGCTGGCCCAATTCCTAATTTATTAATTTTATCCAGTAATTCCTCTTCTACTTCTTTAACATATGGAATTGGAGAATGACTATTTATATTTCTTGTTAAAGCCTTTTTAGCCAAGATAGCACATTTTTCAAACGTTCCTCCTATTCCTACCCCTACAACCATTGGCGGACAGGCATTTGGTCCAGCCATCTGTACCGTTTCTAATACAGCGTTTTTTACTCCTTCAATACCATCTGATGGCTTTAACATACAAATACGGCTCATATTTTCACTTCCAAATCCCTTGGGAGCTACCGTTACTTCTATCTTATCTCCTTTTATTATTTCATAATGAATAATTCCAGGAGTATTGTCTTTTGTATTTTCTCGTATTATAGGATCCTTTACAACCGACTTTCGCAGATATCCTTTTTCATATCCACGTCGTATTCCTTCATTAACAGCATTTTCAATAAATTCGCCCTCAACATGTACATCTTGCCCTACTTTTAAAAAAACTACTGCCATTCCTGTATCCTGACAAATTGGTATTAACTCATTTTTTGCTATTTCCATATTTGTCTCAAGCTGTTTTAATATTTCTTTACCCAACTGAGCTTTTTCTGTACTGAATGCCCCTTTTATTGCACTACATACATCTTCAGAAAGAACTAAATTAGCTTCTATACACATTTCCTCAATTGCATTTGTAATTTCTATAGAATTAATTACTCTCATAATAACCTCCTGTACTTATTCCTATTTGTACATAAAAACAGCTATAACTATACAGTTATAACCGTTTTTATATTTTTATATTGTTTCATCATTATCTTGTTCAATTTCATTTACCTGCATTTCAAGATCAAGCTCAGCAGCTTCAACTAAAGGTGACAAGTCATCTTCTGTTACAACTTCACTTTCTCTTACCTTTGCAAAACTTGCAACTCTTATATCCTTAGAATTATCCAAGTTAATTAATTTCACACCTGATGTAATTCTTCCAATTTCAGAAATTTGTTCAACCGCCAAACGTATTATAATTCCTTCAGTAGTAATGATAATAATTTCATTTTCATTATTAACAGCTTTTACACCAATTACATTTCCTGTTTTCTCAGTAATTTTATAACACTTAACGCCTTTGCCGCCTCTTCGCTGAACTGTAAACTCACTTATACTAGTTCTTTTTCCCATACCTAGTTCAGAAACTAATAATAAATAATCACCCTGGGTATCTAATTGCATTCCAACAACTTCATCATCATAAGATAAATTCATTCCTATAACACCCATTGAAGTCCTTCCAGTCGGCCTCACATCATTTTCATTAAAGCGGATACATTGTCCCAGTTTTGTAACTAATATAATGTCCTTTTCAGTATCAGTCACTTTTACCTCAATTAGATCGTCATCTTCTCTTAAATTAATCGCCTGGAGACCTGTTTTACGAATATTTTCGTATTCGCGAATAGACGTCTTTTTTACAATTCCACTTCTTGTTGCCATAAACAAATACTTATTTTCTTTATATTCACTCATTGTAATAATTGCTGTTACTTTTTCTTCGGGCAGTAACTGAAGAAGATTTACAATTGCAGTACCTCTTGCTGTTCTGCTTGCCTCAGGAACTTCATAAGCTTTTAAACGATACACCCGGCCTTTATTTGTAAAGAAAAGTACATAATGATGAGTAGTAGTCATAAATAAGTCCTCAATATAGTCCTCATCAATAGTCTGCATACCTTTTATTCCTTTACCGCCGCGATTCTGACTTTTAAAATTATCAATAGTCATACGTTTAATATAACCTAGACTTGTCATTGCAATTAACGTATTTTCTTTTGGTATTAAATCTTCCATGGAAATGTCAAATTCATCATAACCTATAGATGTTCTTCGCTCATCGCCATATTTATCACGTATTACTATTAACTCATTTTTTATTACTACAAGTAGTTTTTTTC
This sequence comes from Anaeromicropila populeti, assembly GCF_900112775.1. Classification (GTDB taxonomy): domain Bacteria; phylum Bacillota; class Clostridia; order Lachnospirales; family Lachnospiraceae; genus Anaeromicropila_A; species Anaeromicropila_A populeti. The sequence goes on along the minus strand of NZ_FOYZ01000018.1, from coordinate 61,116 downwards.
TATCACCTAAAATTTCTTTAAACTCTGCAATTTTCACCATTAATTCTGCATACTCATTTTCAAGCTTTTCTCTTTCTAATCCTGTTAATGCCCTTAAACGCATGTCCACAATTGCCTGTGCTTGCACATCATCTAAAGAAAATCTTTCAACTAACTTTTCTTTTGCTTCTGTTGTATTTTTAGAACCTCTAATAATGCTAATTACTTCATCTATATGATCTAGTGCAATAAGCAGTCCCTGTAAAATGTGGGCTCTTTCCTCTGCTTTATTTAAATCATATTGAATTCTTCTGGTTACAACTTCCTCCTGATGAGACAAATAATATTCAAGCATTTGAAGCAAATTCATTACCACTGGTTCATTATTCACTAAAGCAAGCATAATTACCCCAAAAGTATCTTGTAATTGTGTATGCTTAAATAACTGATTCAGTACAACATTTGAATTGGCATCCCTTCGTAATTCAATACAAATTCTCATTCCCTGTCTGTCTGATTCATCCCGAAGTTCTGTTATTCCATCAACTTTTTTATCTCTATGTAGCTCTGCAATCTTCTCTATTAATCTAGCTTTGTTAACTAAATATGGAAGTTCAGTTACTACAATTCTGCTTTTTCCATTTGGCATGGCCTCAATATCTGTTACAGCCCGTACACGCACTTTACCACGACCAGTTCTGTAAGCTTCCTCAATTCCACGGGTTCCTAATATTGTAGCACCTGTTGGAAAATCTGGGCCTTTAACAATTGGTAATATTTCATCAATATTTGTTTTTCTTTCCTCTTCAATATTATTATCAATTATTTTTATAACAGCATTAATAATTTCCCTTAAATTGTGAGGTGGAATATTAGTAGCCATACCAACTGCAATTCCTGATGCACCATTTACAAGTAAATTAGGAAACCTGGATGGTAACACTACTGGTTCCTTTTCGGTCTCATCAAAGTTAGGAACGAAATCTACTGTATTTTTATTTATATCTGAGAGCATTTCCATAGAAATTTTACTCAATCTGGCTTCTGTATAACGCATTGCTGCTGCTCCGTCACCATCAACTGAGCCAAAGTTTCCATGACCGTCCACTAAAGGATATCTTGTAGACCATTCCTGTGCTAAGTTAACCAATGCACCATAAATTGAACTATCACCATGAGGGTGATATTTACCCATTGTATCACCTACAATACGTGCACATTTACGATGTGGCTTATCTGGTCCATTATTTAATTCAATCATGGCATATAAAATTCTACGTTGTACTGGCTTTAAACCATCTCTTACATCTGGTAAGGCTCTGGAAGCAATAACTGACATGGCATAATCAATATATGATGTTTCCATTGTCTTTTTCAAGTCTACCTCTTGAACCTTATCAAAAATATTTTCGTCCATGTAACTTCCTCCATTTTTTACTTGCAAGAACTAAAATATATTATATATCTAGGTTTTTAACAAATTTAGCATTTGCCTCAATAAATTCTCTTCTCGGCTCCACCTTGTCACCCATTAAAGTTGTAAATGTTATATCAACCTCTGATTTTTGTTCTTGATCCAGTGTTACCCTTAATAAAACTCTTCTTTCTGGATCCATTGTAGTTTCCCACAGTTGCTCTGCATCCATTTCACCTAGCCCTTTATAACGCTGAATTTTATTATTTCCATCCCTTCCAATGTCCAGAAGTATTTTATTTAATTCATCATCACTATACGCGTAATATATTGATTTTCCTTTTTCAACCTTATATAGTGGGGGTTGCGCTAAATAAACAAAACCTTTTTCAATTAACTCAGGCATAAAACGATAAAAAAACGTCAACAATAATGTACTAATATGAGCACCATCTACATCAGCATCTGTCATAATGATTATTTTATGATATCGTAATTTTGACAAATCAAAATCTTCCGATATTCCTGTACCAAATGCAGTAATCATTGCTTTAATTTCATTGTTAACTAAAATTTTATCTAACCTTGATTTTTCTACATTGAGAATTTTTCCGCGTAAAGGAAGAATTGCCTGTGTAGCCCTTGATCTTGCTGTTTTAGCACTTCCACCCGCAGAATCACCCTCTACTATATATATTTCACAGTTCTGAGGATTCTTATCTGAACAATCTGCCAACTTTCCTGGAAGACTCATTCCCTCTAAAGCTGTTTTTCGTCGTGTCAAATCTCTTGCTCTTCTGGCAGCATCTCTTGCTCTCTGAGCCAAAATAGATTTTTCACAAATACATTTTGCAATACTTGGATTCTGTTCCAGAAAATAAGTCAACTGCTCTGTAACAATTCCTTCTACTGCACCTCTTGCCTCACTATTACCAAGCTTTTGCTTAGTTTGTCCTTCAAATTGCGGATCTTCAATTTTAATACTTATAATTGCAGTTAATCCTTCTCTAATATCTTCTCCTGTTAAATTAGTTTCACTGTCCTTTAAAAATTTCTGGCTTCTTGCATAATCATTAAAGGTTTTAGTTAAAGCATTTTTAAAACCTATTAAATGCGTCCCACCTTCAGGCGTTGTAATATTATTCACAAAACTATAGCATCCTTCTGTATATGAACTATTATGCTGCATTGCAACCTCAACAACAACATTATTTTTCTCACCTTCACAATAAATAACATTGTCATATAAAGGATCTTTATGTCTATTTAAATACGTTACGTATTCTCTGATTCCACCTTCTGCATAAAATTCTCTGATCTTTGGTTCTTCCAGCCTTTTATCTGTTAAAATAATTTTTAATCCTTTTGTTAAAAAAGCCATTTCCCGCAATCTTTGTCTTAAAACCTCATAATCAAATACAGTTTCCTCAAATATTTTTTTATCTGGCAAAAATGTTACTACTGTACCTTTTTTATCAGTTGTACCAATTTCCTGTAGAGGATACATAACTTTTCCTCTCTCATATCTCTGCTTATACATTTTTCCATTGGAGTGAATCACTACTTCCAACCATTCCGAAAGAGCATTTACAACAGAAGCTCCTACACCATGAAGTCCACCAGATACTTTATATCCTCCACCACCAAATTTACCTCCTGCATGTAATATGGTAAATACCACTTCAACCGCGGGTAGTCCAGCCTTATGATTTATACCTACTGGTATTCCTCTTCCATTATCAATTACTGTAAGTGAGTTATCTTCATTGATTGTTACATCGATTATATCACAAAATCCTGCTAATGCTTCATCGACTGCATTATCAACAATTTCATAAACTAAATGATGTAAACCTTTAATGGAAGTGCTGCCAATATACATTCCAGGTCTTTTTCTTACTGCCTCCAGGCCTTCTAATATTTGAATCTGGTCTGCACCATATTCTGCACTCATATAAATCCTCCTATTTCTTCTTTTACGACTGTTCCATTTACAACTTTATATACTTGATCCAAAACCATCCTCTTGTTTACAAATTCCTCTAGTCCTGTACAGGTAATAATGGTTTGAATATCATTAATATTATCAAGCAAATAGTTTTGTCTGTTTCTGTCTAGTTCAGATAGAACATCATCTAATAAAAGAACTGGCTTCTCGCCTGTTATCTGCCTAACCATTTCTATTTCAGCAAGTTTTAAAGATAAAGCAGACGTTCTTTGCTGTCCCTGTGATCCATATTTTCTTAAGTCAATATTTTTTATAAGAAACTGTATATCATCTCTGTGGGGTCCAATACTGGTACTTTTCAAAATAAAATCCCTATTTCTATTAGTATTAACTTTACTATAAAATTGATCTTTTTCTACATTGGGTTCATATTGGATTATTAGCTCCTCTTTTTCACCTGACAACCTTTTATGTATATTAAATATTATACTATTTAGTTGTTCAATAAATAAAGACCTTCTTTCAATTATTTGACTTCCAAAATAAACCAATTGTTCATCCCATATACTAAGTGTTTCCAATAATTCTTTCTGTAAACCTATTTGCTTTAACAAATGGTTTCTATGATTTAATACATGATTGTATTTTAATAAATTGTTTAAATATACTTTGTCCAATTGACAAAGCTCCATATCAATAAATCTTCTTCTTTCTCCTGGGCCATTTTTTATTATAGATAAGTCTTCAGGAGAAAAAAAAATTAAATTTATTAATCCTATTAATTGAGATGATTTTTTAATTGGAAGTCCATCTATTGCAATTCCTTTTGTTTTATTTCTTCTCAGATGCATATCTATCTTATGGGGAAATCCTTTCTTTTCAACTAACATCCGAATGTGAGCTTCCGGTTTTTCAATCATAATTAAATCTTTATCTTTACTGCCTTTATGAGACTTCGTAGTCCCTCCTAAATAAACAGACTCTAAAATATTTGTTTTTCCCTGGGCATTATCACCATAAAATATATTAACACATTCTGAAAAGCTGATATTTAAATGATTATAATTACGAAAGTCACTTAACTCTAAAGATTTTATTATCATTTAGCACACCTAAAAACTATTCCTTTATAACTTTTATTTTTTGCCCATTGAATTCAATGATATCTCCAGAAATAATTTTTTTTCCCCTCTGCAATTCCACTTCACCATTTCTTAATACTTTTCCATCTATAATTGCAAATTTTGCCTCAACACCATTTTCAACTAAACCAGCTAATTTTAGCAGCTGTCCTAATTTAATAAAATCATCTTTTATTACTATTTTTTCCATTCTAGTTCACTCCTGCATTAAAATTTACTGGTAAGATCAAGTATATATATGTCTCATCTTTATCCTTTATAAAACATGGTGCCTTTGGGTTAAATAAATAAATTGTTACATCTTCATCATCAATAACCCGTAATGCATCTATTAAGAATTTAGGGTTAAAACCAATTAAAATATCTTTTCCTTCTTTTTTAATATCAATTTCTTCATTCATTGATCCTATAGAAGTATTCATTCTAAGTTCCATTTGAACGCTACTAATATTAATAATAATTGGTTTTTTTTCATTTTCTTTTACTAATAAAGTTGCCCTGTCAATACAATTTAATAGTTCTTTTTTATTTGCAATAATTTTTGTTTCATAGTCATTTGTCAACATTTGATCAATTTTGTAATATTCCCCTTCAATTAATCGGGATACAACAATTGTATTATCAAATTCAAAAATCACATGCTTTTCTGTAAAATACATGTAGACAAGATCATCTGTTCCTCCTGATAATACCTTGTTAATTTCTATTAGTGCTTTTCCTGAAACAATTACTTTTATTGGTTCATAGCTATCTTTAAGCTGTAGTTTGCGAATAGATATTCTATGACCATCTAAGGAAACGACTTTAAATTCTGATTCGCTAATTTCAAATAACTCCCCTGTCATTATTTTATTTGTTTCTGTATCCGAAATAGAAAAAACAGTTTGTCTTATTAAATCCTTTAATGCAAATTGTGATAAAGTAACTTTATTGTTTCGTTTAATTTCTGGTATTCCTGGAAATTCATCTGTTGTCTTTCCCATAATACTAAATTTTGATTTTTCACACTTAATTGTTACTTCATACTTTTCATTTGTAGTGATCACTACTTCACTATCAGGAAGTTTTCTAATAATTTCTAATAATATTTTAGCGTTAATTGCAACTGAACCTTCTTCCTTAATTTCTCCATCCAGTATAGTTTCAATTGCTAATTCCATATCATTTGCAGTTAACTTAATACAATTAGCTTTTGCACTAATTATTAAACACTCTAATATCGTCATTGTTGTCTTAGATGGAACAGCTTTCTGAGCAATATTTACACTGTTTAATAGTGTACTTCTGTTACATATAATTTGCATGTGTTGATAACTCCCTTCAAGTTTAAAAATAAAGATATATATAATAAAACTTAGTAGTAGTAGTAATAGGCGGTGTTAAGTTGTTCATAACCACTCTTAGGCCTTTAAAATCAAGGTGTTTACTTAAGAATAAGTATCTTTATGTTTCATGTATAAGGTGTTAATGAATGTGTATAAATCCACAAAAAAAAATTAATCTGAATTACTTAACAACAAAATCACATAGTTATAAACATATTATTGAGGATTAATTTTCTTTTTAAGTACACCTATTGTATTTTGTAAAGAATCATCAGTTTCAAGATCATTTTGTATTTTCATTATACCATGTAATACGGTTGTATGATCTCGATTCCCAAGCTTTTTACCTATATCTTTCAAAGAAAGATCAGTCAGTTCACGGCATAAATACATACTTATTTGTCTTGGATAAGCTATATTACGGCTTTTCTTACTGGAAACAATATCTGTTGGCTGAATACCAAAGTGCTCTGCAATTATTTCTGAAATAAGCTCAACTGTAATATCTCTTTTATTGTTAGGAGATATAAGATCTTTTAAAGCCTCTTCAGCTAATACAACATCTACATCTTTATTCTTTAACCGGCTTAAAGCAACGATTTTTGTTAAGGCACCTTCCAGTTCACGTATATTTGATTTAATATTTGTTGCAATATATTTCAATACTTCATTATCTATTGATAAACCATCTAGTTCTTCTTTTTTCTTTAAAATAGCCATACGAGTTTCATAATCAGGAGATTGAATATCTACTGGAAGCCCCCATTCAAACCTTGATCTTAAACGTTCCTCTAGCGTTTCAAATTCTTTAGGCGGTTTATCAGATGATATTATAATCTGCTTTTTAGATTCGTGTAATGTATTAAAAGTATGAAAGAACTCTTCCTGGGTACTTTCCTTTCCTATAATAAATTGTATATCATCAATTAAAAGTACATCTATATTTCTGTATTTTTTTCTAAATTCAGCAATAGAAGTGGTGTCTGATCTATTTCTAATTGCTTCGATCAATTCATTTGTAAAGGTTTCACTTGTAACGTATAAAACTTTTGTATTAGGATTTTGTGCTAATATATAATGTGCAATAGAATGCATTAAATGTGTTTTACCTAATCCAACACCACCATAAATGAAAAGTGGATTGTAAACTTCTGCTGGTGCTTCTGCTACAGCTAACGAAGCGGCATGGGCTAAACTATTATTATTACCTACGACAAATGTTTCAAAAGTATATCGAGGATTTAAAAATGGGTATTTTAAATCATTGGATGGCTCTTGCTTAGATTTAACTAATGCGGCAGGAGCAGGCTGACGGTTCTTTAAATCACTTGAAAGTTCAAATTCAATATCAAAACTTTCCCCAATAATTTCTTCAATTGAAACTTTTAGTGGAATACCAAATTTATTAACAATGTATTTTTTGCTATCACCGATCTTACTATCATTAATTGATATCGTTATTAAGTGGTCTACAACAGAAAAAACATCCAGTGCCTGTAGCCAAGTCCTAAAAGAGACATCTGTTATACCGTGTTCTATTTTGAGATACTCCAATATCTCGTCCCATTTTTTTTGAATAATGTCTTCCATTGTAACCTCCCATAAGTAAAAAAACATACATACATATATATTATATCATTTTTCTTAATATTTCAATATTTCATTTAATGAGTTTGTGGATAATTTGGATAAGATCAGTATTTTACTTGATCATTAAGAAAAAAACAAGACCAAAAACACAATATTTTAACAAGTTATACACAGATCAGGATTATATATGCACATGAGTGTGTAATTTTAATTCAATTTATCCACATGATTTAACGTAAACATTTACTCGCAACCAAATAAAAAATAAATAGTTAAAAACAAAATATGTGTAAAGTTATCCACAAGTTATCCACAAAATGTTGATAACTTTATTTTTTTAAATGTTTATATGTGATGTAAAGCGCATAAATGGTTAGTTTTGTGTGTATAAATACGTTTTTTGTATGCAAAAAAATAATTACTTGACGAAACCTTTAATAACTAATATAATTAACTTTGATATTTAAATTAGAATAGATAAAATACGCCTACTTTATTAAATAGAGTTGGCAGTGCAAGGAGGTGTATTGATATGAAAATGACATTCCAACCAAAAAAGAGATCAAGATCAAAAGTACATGGTTTTCGCAACAGAATGAGCAGTGCAAATGGTCGTAAAGTTTTATCTAGAAGAAGAGCAAAGGGAAGAAAGAGATTATCCGCATAGGTCGCAGTTATGTGGCCTTTTCTTCTCTTTAGCAGATTAGGGGATTTTGAAATTGTCAGAATCAATTAAGAAGAATAAGGATTTTCAGATGGTTTACAGGAAAGGAAAATCCTGTGCTAATCATTACTTAGTAATGTATGTATTGAAAAATGATTTTAGTTTTAACAGAGTTGGTATATCAGTTAGCAAGAAAGTCGGTAATAGTGTAGTAAGACACCGAGTTACAAGACTTATTCGAGAAAGCTACAGGCTAAATGGAGAAAAATTTTATAGTGGCTATGATATAGTTGTTATTGCAAGAAATACTGCTAAGGGAAAGGATTATACCGACATTAGCAGTGCTTTGTTGCATTTAGGAAAAATTCATAAGATCTTAAAAAAAGAGATGATTCAGTCGTGATTATGAAGCGATTTTTAATATTGTTACTGAAGTTTTATAGAAAATTTATATCTCCTTTAAAAGGAAGGCCCACTTGTATTTATACGCCTACCTGTTCTTTATATGCAATACAAGCAATTGAAAAGTATGGGGTTTTAAAAGGTGGCTATCTTGCCATAAGGAGAATATTAAGATGTCATCCGTTTCATAAAGGTGGTTATGATCCAGTACCTTAATTTTTCAAAATGCAGTATTATATGAAGAATATATCATTTATTTAAGATTAATAATGAAAGTAGCTTGAAAAGGAGGATATAGATTGGGTATTTTGTTTTTGACACAGGATCAAGGCAAGTTGTTAGGTCCATTTGTATGGCTTTTAGGAGTTGTATTAAATGCATTATTTAATTTTTTAGAAATGTTTCATATAGATAATGCAGCTGTTGCCATTATTTTATTTACATTTTTGGTTAATGCATTAATGATACCTATGACTGTTAAGCAACAAAAATGGTCAAAGCTTCAATCACGAATGTCACCTGAGTTAACTAAGATACAACAAAAATACAAAGGAAAAACTGATGAAGCATCAATGAGGTCACAGCAGGCAGAGACAAAAGCAGTGTATGAAAAGTTTGGGACAAGCCCTACAGGGGGTTGCTTGCCAATGCTGATAACACTTCCAATACTTTTGGCATTATATAGAGTGATTGGAAATATACCTGCATATGTTGATTCAATTAAAGTTGTTTATGAGGGTGCTGCAGAAGCAATTAAAGGCTGTGATGGGTATGTGCAAGTTATGAGTCAGTATGTTGAACAAGTTAAAATTTCAACAAAAAGCTGGGGAGATATTAGTACTGCCTTATCTACAGATGCGAATTCTACAAACTACATTATTGATATATTGGCAAAATTTAAGTCTGATCAATGGAGTGATTTAGCATCACAGTTTCCAGCAATTGGTTCAACTATAACTGAAACAGCAAGTAAGATTAGTCATGTAAATTCATTTTTTGGAATGAATATTGCTGACAGTCCCAAGATTAATTCAATGTCTGTTGTAATACCAATATTTTCGGTTTTGACACAGTTATTGAATACTAGAATGATTATGCCACCAAAGACAGATTCCGTTGATAATCCAGCTGCAGCTTCTATGCAGACAGTAAATAACGTTATGCCGTTTGTATCTGGATTTATGTGTTTTATGTTGCCAATTGGTGTAGGTATTTATTGGGTAGCTGGCTCAGTATTTAGAATTACCCAACAGTTTTTTGTAAACCGCTATATGCGAAAAATTGATGTTGATAGTATTATTGAGAAAAATTTAGAGAAGGCAAATAAGAAAAAAGCTAAATTAGGTAGTGTAAATAGTGAATCCGTACAAAAAGTAGCTATGCAGCGTACCAGTACCATTCAAGATAAGTCTAATGCAGTAAAAAATTCCAATAATAAAGTGGTTAATGAGCCAAAGGAAGTAAAGGATTATAAAAAAGGAGAAACAAATTATGATCCAGGAAGTATATCTTCCATAGCAAATATTTTAAGTGGTAAAAAGGATTCAAGCAAGGGGGAATAGAGATGGATTGGGTTGAGTTCACGGCAAAAACTGTAGATGATGCTATAACAGAAGCCTTAATTAAATTGGAAACAACCAGTGATAAGGTAGAGTGGAAGGTTATCGAAAAAGAAAGCAGAGGAGTTTTGGGATTATTTAGTAGACCTGCAAGAATTACAGTGCGCTTAAAAGCTGAGGAACAGGAAGAAAAGGTTAATGTAGTTGAGAATGTAATTAGTAAAACAGTAGGTAATGCAGTTTCCAATTATGAAGCTGTAGCTAGTGAATTTTTAAAAAATGTATTGAGAGAAATGAAAATTTCGGCTAATGTTGAAACAAAGCTTGTAGATGAGAATCAATTAGATATTAATATTGATGGACAAGACATGGGAGTTCTAATTGGAAAAAGAGGACAAACCTTGGATTCTTTACAATACCTGACTAGTTTAGTAGTGAATAAAGAAAGTTCTGCATATATTAAGGTTAAAATTGATACTGAGAATTATAGAGAGCGCAGAAAAGAGACATTAGAAAATTTGGCAAAGAATATTGCATTTAAAGTTAAAAGAAGTAAACATTCAGTATCACTGGAACCAATGAATCCATATGAAAGAAGAATTATTCATTCGGCGTTACAGCATGACAAATTTGTTGAAACTCATAGCGAGGGTGAAGAGCCTTATCGTAAAGTAGTTGTTACGTTAAAATCAGGTGTTAGAGACAATTCTCATAGAAACAACAGAAAAGGTTATCAAGGTAATTATAATAGTCATAATAATAGTAATCGTGGAAATCGTGACAGTAGAGACAATCGTAGTGGCACATATAGAAAGAATCCTCGAGTGCCAAGAGAAAATAATAATCAGCAGTTATAATTGCTGTTAAGAGCCTGAGCGATTAACGAAAGTATCATAGAGTGATAGACTCTGTTATACTTTCGTTTTTTAATATATTTATAAATTTAGAAAGGAATTTTAAATGAAGACGAATACTATTGCTGCAATTGCAACAGCAGTTAGCAACTCTGGAATTAGTATAATAAGAATTAGTGGTAGTAAAGCAATTGAAATAGCAGATAATATTTTTGTTTCAAAAAGAGGAAAAAATAAAATAGCAGATGCTAAATCACATACTATTTTATATGGATATATTGAAGAACAGGGAGTAACAATTGATGAGGTAATTGTGCTTATTATGAGGGCACCAAATAGCTATACATGTGAAGATGTTGTAGAAATACATTGCCATGGAGGAATTCTTGTTACAAAAAAAATTTTGGAATCTCTTTTTAAAAATGGCGCTATACCAGCTGAACCAGGAGAGTTTACTAAAAGAGCTTTTTTAAATGGAAGAATTGATCTTTCTCAGGCAGAGGCAGTAATGGATTTAATAAAATCAAAAAGTGAATATGCTTTAAAGAGTTCAATCAATCAGTTAAAAGGAAGTGTGTATACAAAAATTAGTAATTTACGTAGAGAAATAATAAGAGATATTGCTTATATTGAAGCTGCGTTAGATGATCCGGAACACATTGATATAAATGGATTTGGAAATGATTTGTACGATAAGACAAAAGAGTATATCAATCAATTGGAAGATTTGCTCAAGTCAGCAAGTCACGGAAAATATATGAAGGAAGGAATTCAGACAGTTATAGTAGGCAAGCCAAATGCGGGAAAATCCTCTTTACTTAATATATTAGTAGGACATGAAAAAGCAATTGTAACTGATATAGAAGGGACAACAAGAGATATTATTGAAGAAACAATACAATTAGATGGTGTGTGTTTAAATATTATTGATACAGCAGGTATAAGAAATACAGAAAATGTAGTAGAGAAAATTGGTGTTGAAAAGGCTAAAAGTTATGTGGAATCAGCTGATCTTGTGTTATTTGTTATGGATGCATCAAGACAGTTAGATGAAAATGATTATGAAATTATTCCATTATTAAAAAATAAAAGGTCAATTATTTTGTTGAATAAAATTGATTTAGATTCTATAATGCTTAGTAAAAGTGAAATTGAAAAAATTACAGAAAAAGATGTAATAGAAATATCTGTAAAAGAGGAACGTGGGGTTGATCTTTTAAAGACATATGTAAAGCAGTTGTTTTTTAATGGTGAGATTGAGTTTAATGATCAGATTTTTATTACAAACGAAAGGCAGAAGAATGCTATTAGGGATAGTGTAGAAAGTTTAAAACAGGTATTGGTATCAATTGAAAATCAAATGCCAGAAGATTTTTACTCTATTGATCTTATGAATGCATATGAAAAATTAGGAGAAATTACTGGTGAATCAGTTGGTGAGGATTTAGTAAATACAATTTTTTCGGAATTTTGTATGGGTAAATAGACGTTTAGAAGGAGACGAAAGAAATGTCGTATGAATATGAGAGTTACGATGTGGTAATTGTAGGTGCAGGTCATGCAGGATGTGAAGCAGCTCTTGCTTGTGCGCGTATGTCACTTAATACTATTATGTTTACTGTTAGTATGGATAGTGTTGCTTTAATGCCATGCAATCCTAATATTGGGGGAAGCTCAAAGGGGCATTTGGTTAGAGAGGTAGATGCTTTAGGCGGCGAAATGGGAAAAGTTATTGATAAAGCTTATATTCAATCTAAAATGTTAAATAAATCCAAGGGTCCTGCTGTGCACTCACTGCGAGCGCAGGCGGATAAACAGGATTATACAAATGAAATGAGAAGGGTATTGGAAAATACACCAAACTTAACGTTAAAGCAAGCTGAGGTTACAAAAATTTTGGCTGAAGATAATACAATTACTGGGATAGAAACGTTATCAGGTGCTATTTATAGATGTAAGGCTGTTGTTCTTTGTACAGGAGTATACTTAAGGGCAAGATGTGTATACGGTGAAGTAAGTAATCATACCGGTCCAAATGGACTGGCAGCTGCTAATCATTTATCAGATAGTTTAAAAGAAATTGGAATAGAATTATATCGTTTTAAAACAGGTACACCTGCAAGAATCGATAAAAGATCAATAGATTTTTCAGTAATGGCAGAGCAAACAGGTGATGAAAAGGTAGTACCATTTTCATTTACTAATAAATCGGAGGATATTGAAAAAGATCAAGTTTCGTGCTGGTTAACTTATACAAATGAGGTGACTCATACTATTATTCGTGAAAATTTGGATCGTTCACCGTTATTTTCAGGATATATAGAAGGTACAGGTCCAAGATATTGTCCTTCTATTGAGGATAAAGTTGTACGCTTTTCTGATAAAGACAGACATCAGGTTTTTATTGAACCTGAAGGAAATTATACAAATGAAATGTATATTGGGGGAATGTCATCATCACTTCCTGAAGATGTACAGTATAAGATGTATCGTTCTGTAAAGGGGCTTGAAAATGCAAAGATAGTAAGAAATGCTTATGCTATAGAATATGATTGCATTAATCCTATGCAGTTAAAACCTACTTTGGAGTTTAAGCAGATAAAAGGATTATTTAGTGCTGGTCAGTTTAATGGTAGTTCCGGCTATGAAGAGGCAGCTGCACAAGGGATTATTGCTGGAATTAATGCAGGGCTAGAAATATTAGAAAAGGAACAGATTGTTCTTGATCGATCTCAAGCTTATATAGGTGTGTTAATTGATGATCTTGTTACAAAAGAAAACTACGAACCATATCGAATGATGACATCAAGAGCAGAGTATCGCTTGATTTTAAGACAAGATAATGCTGATCTTAGACTATCAAAAATAGGATATCAGGTTGGATTAATTTCTCAAGAAAGATATGAACAATTAGTTTTGAAAGAACAAATGATTTATGCAGAAATAGCTAGACTTGAAGAAACTATAGTTGGTGCTACAAAGGAAGTTCAGGAATTATTAATAAAAAATAATAGTACTCCTATTAATTCTGGTGCTACATTAGCTGAATTAGTAAAACGACCTGAACTAAATTATGATTTACTTGAACCAATAGATGTAAAAAGAAAAAAATTACCAAAGGATGTAACGGAGCAGGTTTCAATTAATTTGAAATATGATGGTTATATAAAAAGACAGTTAAGGCAGGTAGAACAATATAAAAAGCTTGAAAATAAAAAAATACCTGAGAATATTAATTATAATGATGTAAATAGTTTAAGAATAGAAGCAAGACAAAAACTTACTAAGATACGACCAATATCTGTTGGACAGGCATCAAGAATATCAGGAGTGTCACCAGCTGATATTTCTGTTTTACTTGTATATTTAGAGCAAAACAGAAGGGTAAAAAATTGTGAAAGGAATATGGAATAAATGAATATAGAATATTTTAGTAGATTAAATGATTTAATTCATATTTCTTTAACAGAGAATCAATATCGCCAGTTTGAAGTATATTATGATTTATTAATTGAAAAAAATAAGGTAATGAATTTAACAGCAATTACGGAAGAAAAAGATTTTATACTAAAACATTTTGTAGATAGTATTTTGTTAGCAAAGTATTATAATCTTAATAATAAGAAAATTATAGATATGGGTACTGGTGCAGGTTTTCCTGGAATTCCATTAAAAATAGTTTTTCCTGATACTGAAATTGTTCTTATGGATTCATTAAATAAAAGAGTTAAATTTTTATCTGAGGTAATTAATATTTTAGAACTAAAAAATATAGAGGCTGTTCATTCCAGAGCAGAAGATCTTGGAAGGGATACTAGATATAGAGAGAAGTTTGATGTATGTGTATCAAGAGCTGTTGCTAATTTATCAACTTTATCAGAGTACTGTATACCATTTATAAAGGTTAATGGTATATTTATTTCTTATAAATCTGGTAACATAAAAGAAGAATTAGATCTATCTAAAAATGCAATCTTAAAGTTAGGTGCTGAAATTGATAAAGTGGAGGAATTAGAGTTACCTGATTCAGATATAAAAAGAACTTTTATATTTTTAAAAAAGAACAGTTCAACATCCAATGTTTATCCAAGATTAGCTGGAAAGCCAGCAAAAGAACCCATAAAATAGGTTGACAGCTTATTGAAATAAATTATTATTTCAATAAGCTGTTTTTTATAAATATATTTCACATATTTTTAAAAATTCACTTGGACATTCTATGTGTGGTAAATGTTTTGTATTTGGTATAACTTCTACTTCAATGGACGAATTCATATTTAAATACGATTCCTGTATTTCTGTCATATTAATTTCATGCTGGCCAAGCAAGATATAAATATTGTTATTAATTTCTTTTAGTGCATGATTAATATTAATATTTGTATAGCGGCTTGACATGCTTGAAAGTAAATATTTTGCGGAAAAACCGTTAAGATGTGCTGCTTCATAGTAGGCGTCAATGATCCTGCTTTTCAACTTTTTACTTGCATAAAAATTATTTTCTAAAAATTCGTTTCTAATTGCAAATTTGTTTGCCTTAGTATTATAAATTAAAGTACCTATAATAGGAGTTTCTATTAAATGCTTCAGTAGTTTGTTCGAATACGTTGGAAACTTGGTTGTATTCGAAATATCTTCTGGATTTACTAATATTATATTTTGAAATAGTTGTGGCTCAATGTAGCAAGTCATTATTACAGCAGGTGAACTGTTGCCTGTAACAATAACAGATGTTTTATGTTTTATTACATTTTTCACAAAATCTGTTATTAACTGAACATATAAATAGTTTGTATATGTCATTTTAGGTTTGTCAGAACGACCACAACCAATTAAATCAATAGTATAGACAGTATGATTTTCTGAAAGTGAATTAATAACTTCTTTCCATTCATAGTCTGAACTCATATAATTTAGTTCGTGTATTAGTAAAAGCGGGTTTCCGTTACCTCTTTTAGTATAATAAATCTTACCAAATCTCCAACTATAAAAATTATTATTATTTGACGGTAGTTTTTCTTTTATTGTTGCAAAAAAGAAAATAATTTTATTTGTAAAATGTATAACTGTAGTACATATTAAAATAATAGTAATTATAATAGATATCTTTTTCTTATTATTCAAACTAATACTCCTTTCATTTTGTACAATCACTAATAATATTATATGTTAAAAGTGGTACAGATACAATTAAAAATTGTAATATTTTTTAATATATTTAGTAAAAAAAAATACCTCTATATTGTTTTACATCAAAGTACATTTAGTATATAATAATAATATATTAATACATTGGGGGTTATTATGGAGAAAAATGCAGATTTGCATAATAAAGTTAATCAAAATGATAAATCTCTATGCAAACAGATAAAAGAAAATGCAAATAATAATTTGGTAAACATGTATTCTGTCAGTAATAATCTAAGCTTATTGCAGGCTCAGGAGAAAGAAAGGGCGAGGGTTGCTAGAGAACTACATGATTCTGTTGTACAAAATTTATCTAGCCTTGTCCATAAAGCAGAATTTTGTATGAGACTAATGGATAGTGATAGTATTAGGGTTAAATTAGAGTTACAAATTATTATTGCAACATTGCAAAGTACAATTAAAGAAATTAGAGATGTTATATATGATTTAAAACCTTATAATCTTGTTGAACAAAATTTGACAGAGTGTATAGAAAAATATATAAGTAGTATAAATTTTTCACAAGGTGAGACGGTTTTTATATTTAAAGTTACAGGAAAAGGTAACTATTTAAAAGATATATATATCTTGACAATATTTCGCATTTTACAAGAGGCATGCAATAATATATTGAAACATGCACATGCAAAAAATGCTTTTATCTATTTGAATTATAATAAAGACAGCATTGAATTAAAGGTTGAAGATGATGGTGTGGGATTTGATTTAGAAGATATGACTAAGCGTGATGAAGTTATTAAAAATTTTGGACTTTCAATTATGAAAGAGCGGATTAATTTATTAAACGGTATATTTGATATTTCTTCTAAAAGGAATGAAGGTACTAGTATTTATGTGAAAATTCCAAAAAAATTATTAAAAGGAGACATGGAATGACACCTATTAAAGTATTGTTAGCTGATGACCACTTAATGGTGCGAGAGGGGCTGCGCCAGATCCTAGAGTTGGAGGAGGATTTAGAAGTAGTTGGTGAAGTTGGAGACGGCATTCAATGTATAGATGAGGTTTACAATTTAACTCCAGATATTTTACTATTGGATATTAATATGCCAAAATTAAACGGGATTGAAGTTCTTAAGATGTTACGTGAGAAAAAAAATGGTACCAAAATAATTGTGCTTACATTTTATAGTGATATAGAAATACTAGAAGAAGCTATTGAATTTGGTGCAAATGGATTTGTTTTAAAGGAGTCAGAATCGTCTTTACTAAAAAAGGCAATTAATGTTGTCTATAATGGAGAAAAATATATTCAGCCATCACTGGCAGCAGTAATGAGAAAAAGGCAGTTTCAAAAAAGCAGTAATCTAAGCATTTTAACAAAAAGAGAACTGCAAGTTTTGAAACTAGTTGTTGAAGGGTTATATAATAAGGAAATTGCATATCAATTAAATATTAGCGAGAAAACGGTAAAAAATCATATTTCTAACATATTTAGAAAAATTGATGTGTCTGATAGAACACAAGCAGCTGTTTATGCTATAAGAAATAATCTCGTTAGTATATAATGTTTCACGTGAAACATTATTGCATTTAAATATTAGTAAAATATAATATAGATTAATTACTATATAAATGTTATAATTACACTGAAGTTTTTTATATGCATTATTTTTAGAAAGGTGATTTAATGAGCCGTATAATAGCAGTATCCAATCAAAAAGGTGGTGTAGGAAAAACAACTACAGCAATAAATTTGTCTGCATGTCTTGCAGAAAAAGGGAAAAAAGTACTAGTTGTGGATGTCGACCCACAGGGAAACACAACAAGTGGATTTGGAGTCGATAAATATAATATTGAATATACAATTTATGAGTTAATGGTTGGAGAATGTACATTAGAGGACTGTATTGTACCTAATGTAATTGAGAACCTTTCACTAATACCTGCAAATGTAAATTTGGCTGGTGCAGAAATTGAATTGATTGACGTGGATGAAAAAGAATATATATTGAAGAAGCAAATTGATAAAATATCAAAGTATTATGACTTTGTTATTATTGATTGCCCACCGTCACTAAATGTATTGACTGTTAATGCAATGACAACGGCAAACACTGTATTAGTTCCAATACAGTGCGAGTATTATGCATTAGAGGGATTATCTCAGCTTATACATACAATTAATTTGGTTAGAGAAAGACTAAATGAAGAACTTGAAATAGAAGGTGTTGTATTTACTATGTACGATGCAAGAACTAATCTTTCTCTGCAAGTTGTTGAAAATGTAAAGGCAAATCTAGAGCAAAATATATATAAGTCAATCATACCTAGAAATGTAAGATTAGCAGAAGCGCCAAGTCATGGGATTCCTATAAATATATATGAGCCAAAGTCAGCAGGAGCAGAAGCATATCGGTATTTAGCTGATGAAGTTATTGAAAGAGAGGAGAACTGATGACAGTTAAAGGAAAACATGGATTAGGTAAAGGTTTAGATTCTATGATTCCAGCTAAAAAAGAAAAAATAGTGGAGACCGTAAACGTAGATAATAATGTTTCACGTGAAACATTAATTGATATTAATAGCGTTGAACCAAATAGGGATCAGCCTAGAAGAAAATTTAATGAAGATAGTTTACATGAGTTAGCAGAATCAATAAAGGAGTTTGGTGTAATACAACCTTTAATTGTTCAAAAAAAAGAAGACTACTACGAAATAATAGCTGGTGAGAGAAGATGGAGAGCGGCAAGAATTGCTGGGATAAAAACGGTTCCAGTAATTATTAAAGACTATTCTCCACAGGAAGTAATAGAAATTGCATTAATAGAAAATATACAACGGGAAGATTTAAATCCAATTGAAGAGGCAATGGCATATAAAAAGCTAATAGATGATTTTTCACTTAGGCAAGACGAAGTTGCTGATAAGGTTTCAAAAAGTAGAGTTTCTATTACAAATTCACTTAGATTATTAAAGTTGGATAAAAATGTACAGCAAATGTTAATAGATGATATGATTTCAAGTGGACATGCCCGCGCATTATTAGCGTTGACTGATTTAAGCTTGCAAAATGAAATTGCTATGACAATTATTGATGAAAAACTAAGTGTTAGAGAAACCGAAAAATTAGTAAAACAAATTTTACAGCCAAAAGAAGTTAAGAAGAAAGTTATTAAAAAACAAGATAATTCAATTTATAGAGATTTGGAAGAAAAACTAAAAAATTCAATAGGTTCAAAAGTCAATATTAATAGAAAGAACAATAATAAAGGCAAAATTGAAATTGAATATTATTCGGAGGAAGATTTAGAAAGAATTGTTGAACTATTCTTTTTATGCAAAAACAATGGGTAACAAGGAGAAATTGAAATGAATATTTTTAATCGTCTTGGACTAGACCTTGAATATGTAACTATTGGTCTGACGGGAATAATGATTTTATTAATAATTCTAGTGCTTGCATTATTTATAGGGTTTTATAAACAAAAACACAGACTAAGCAAGTTTATGCTTGGTTCTGATGCAAGTAGTTTAGAGGAAATTATTAAAAATAAAATTAGTGATGTTGAAAAAATAAAATTAGATATTGATAGTATTAATGGTAAAATTAGCAATATTGATGATATACTATTGTCCACATATAGAAAAATAGGTATAGTAAAGTATGATGCTTTTAAAGAAATGGGAGGAAAACTAAGTTTTGCATTGGCATTACTAAATGACAGAAATGATGGTTTTATTCTTAATTCAATGCATAGTAGTAGAGAAGGTTGTTTTACATATGTAAAACAAATTATTAATGGGGAAGCATTTGTAGTTTTAGCAGAAGAGGAAAAACAAGCGTTAAATGAAGCTATAAACAGTACAAATTATATGGAATAGTTATAAAGTAGGGTTGGTTAATGAGAAAAATATCAGTAGATCTAATTAGAGGAAATGAAGTATTAGCAAGAGATATTTATAGTAGTACAGATACAATTTTAATGGCAGCAGGCACCATTCTCAAAAAAGATTATATTGAAAAATTTTCAATGCTTAACATTAAGTTTGTTTATATAGAAAGCGAAAATAAAGAACTTGATGAAAGTGAAAAAGAGTTTTTAGAATCCAAAATAAAGAAAGAATGTCAGTCTGCTGTAAAAAATATTTTTGAAAAGTATTCGTATTGTGGAAATGCCGAGCTTGAAAGATTAGTGATTATTGCACAACAGTTAATCGAAGATATTCTTCAGAGTAAAGAAGTACTTTATAGTGTTGATGTAGTAAGACAAAAAAGTGAAAGTGTGTATGTTCATTGTTTAAATGTATGTGCACTATCAGTTTTAGTTGCATTAAAAATGAATTTGCCTATGAAAACAATTAATGATATTGCAGTGGGAAGTTTATTACATGATATAGGGTATAGTTTCTTTTTATCTCCAGTGGATGAGATAGTGAATGATAGCGAACTGAATTCAGAAGTTAAAAAGCACGTTGTTTATGGGTATTCAATTGTAGAAAAGGAAATATGGCTTTCAAAAGAAGCTAAAAATGTTATATTATATCACCATGAACGTCTAGATCATACAGGATATCCTTTAAAAATTGGAGATAGCCGAATAGGGCTAGAAACCAGAGTTGTATCTGTTTGTGATGAGTTTGAAAGATATGTTTTTAGAAATAATAAGCCTGTTGTAAAAGTACATGAAGCCATAGAATATATTATTTCTCAAGCAGGAATTAAATTTGATTATAAAGTTGTAATGCTTTTTAAAGAATCAGTTGCTGCATATCCAAATGGAACAATGATTATTACAAATGAAGGGGAAAAGGGAATTGTACTTCGTCAAAACTCTGGATTTCCAACAAGACCAGTTATTAAGTTATTATTTGATAAAAGTAATATAGAGTTAGAGAACCCTATAGAAAAAGATTTAACTAAAGAATTATCTTTATTTATATACGATGTTATTATGTAATGGTAAAAAAATGGACTTGCAATATTGTAATAAATAGTCTATAATATTAGTTAATTAAAAATGAAAAAGCATGAGAAAAATAAAATTATATAAGTTTTTTAGAGAGTTGATGTTTGGTGGAAATCAATAAACTTAATAATTGTTCCAGTTTCTCGCATTAAAATAATGCATGTTCTGTGTAATGACAGAAGGTAGTACCCTTTATCGTACATCAAGAGGAAAAGTTATTTACTTTTCAATTTGGGTGGCAACGCGGAATCTTTCGTCCCATGTAAGTGGGAGGAGAGATTTTTTTTTGTAGTAGAAAAATTATATTTTATAAATACTAATAAAGGAGTGTAAACATGTTAGATATTAAACTATTAAGAAATAATTTTGATGAGGTAAAAGAAAAATTATCAAATCGTAATGAGGAATTTGACTTAAGTCAGTTTAAGTCACTTGATGAAAAGCGTAGAACATTATTGCTAGAAGTTGAAAAATTAAAGAATGAGCAGAATATAGTTTCAAAGCAAGTGCCAATATTAAAAAAAGATGGAAAAGATGTAACGGAGATATTAGCACAAATGAAAGAATTATCTGAGAAAATAAAAGAATTAGATATTCAGGTAAAGGCAGTGGATAGTGAATTGGATAACTGGATGTTAACTATTCCTAATATTCCGAATTCTGAAGTTCCACAAGGTAAAACCGATGAAGATAATGTTGAAATAAGAAAATACGGTGTTCCAACCACGTTTAATTTTGAACCAAAAGCACATTGGGATTTGGGAAGTAATTTAGATATTATTGATCCTGAGACAGCTGCTAAAACAACAGGAGCAAGGTTTACATTTTATAAAGGGTTAGGAGCAAAACTTGAGAGAGCAATTACAAATTTCTTTTTAGATGTCCACGAAAAGCAAGGGTATGAAGAAGTATTTCCACCATTTATGGTAAGTCGTGAAAGCATGACAGGAACTGGTCAACTTCCCAAATTTGAAGAAGATGCTTATAAGGTATCAGGAGATGGAAAAGAGTACTTTTTAGTACCGACAGCAGAAGTACCTGTTACAAATATGTATAGAGAATCAATTTTGGAGGGAACAAAATTACCAATTATGCATTGTGCATATACGGCTTGTTTTAGAGCAGAAGCAGGTTCAGCAGGTCGTGATACTAGAGGTTTAATTAGACAGCACCAATTTAACAAAGTAGAACTGGTAAAATTTACAAAGCCAGAAGATTCTTATGCAGAGTTGGAAAAACTAACATTAGATGCAGAAGAAGTTTTAAAATTATTAGGATTGCCATATCGAGTTGTTAAAATATGCATTGGTGATCTTGGATTTACAGCGGCGTTAAAGTATGATATTGAAGTATGGATGCCAAGTTATAATAGATATGTAGAAATTTCTAGCTGTAGTAATTTTGAAGAGTTTCAGGCAAGACGTGCTAATATTAAATATAAAGATAATATTAAGGATAAAGCTAAATTTGTCCATACACTAAACGGAAGTGGTGTTGCAGTAGGAAGAACTACAGCAGCTATTTTAGAAAATTTTCAACAGGAAGATGGAAGTATTATAATTCCTGAGGCATTACGACCTTATATGGGCGGAAGAGAAATTATAAAATAGTATAAAAACAGACTCTGATTTATTTAGCAAAGTAAATAGAGTCTGTTTTTGATTACATAATAAATAAATTTTGTTGACATTTATTACTGTTTAATATAGACTAAAAATAAGTTACATTTTACTTAATAATCAACTAATTTAATGAAAAATATAAGAGCTTGGAGAGTATAGTATGGGAATAAATTATTATGAAAAAAGTAAAGTATTTAAGTTAGACAGTAATAATACATCTTATATAATTGCTATTGTTGATGAGGAACAGTTTATTGGTCATGTGTATTTTGGAAAACGGATAGTAGATAGTAATTTGAATTACTTATTAAGAACAAATGAACCACCGTTTGTTCCAACTGTTAATGGCAGGGACAGAATATCCTTTATGGACAGTTTTTCATTTGAGTATCCTGGAAATGGACTTGGTGATTTCAGAGAAAGTGCTATAAGTGTTGAAACTGAAAAAGGAAGCCAATGCACTTCATTAACCTATTTATCACATAAGATTTATCAAGAAAAATTTACTTTAAAGGGATTACCAGCCACATTTGGAAAAGAAGAATGTAGTACATTAGAAATAACCTGTATAGATAAACAACTACATCTTGAAGTTGTGTTATTGTATAGTACATTTGAAAATTTGGATGTTATTACAAGAAGCGTACGAGTTAAAAACTTAGGAGAAAGTAGTATATTTATAAATAAAGTGTTATCTGCTTGTGTGGACTTTGATGGAATAGACTATGATTTAATAACACTTCATGGTTCCTGGGCGAGAGAAAGAATTATACAGAGAAGAAAAGTAGGATATGGAAAGTACATTACTTCTTCCAACAGAGGGGCTTCTAGTCATCAAGATCATCCATTTATGGCGCTTTTGGACTCAGATGCAACAGAAGATACAGGCAATGTATATGGCTTTAGCTTTGTTTATTCGGGTAACTTTATGGCATTAGCTGAAGGGGGACAGTTTAATACCACTAGAATAGAAATGGGAATTAACCCTGCATGTTTTAAATGGAAGCTGGAAAAGGACGAAGAATTTGTTGCTCCAGAAGTTGTAATGGTATATTCAGATAAAGGACTTGGAAAAATGAGCCGGACTTTTCACGATTTATATAGAAATCATTTAATACGTGGAAAATATAAAGATTTAAAAAGGCCAATTTTAATAAACAATTGGGAAGCAACCTATTTTGATTTTGATACAGAAAAACTTTTAAATATTGCCAGAGAAGCATCGAAACTTGGCATTGAAATGCTAGTAATGGATGATGGATGGTTTGGAACCAGAAGCAGTGACAACTGTGCACTAGGTGATTGGGTTGTAAATGAAGAAAAGATTAAGGGGGGGCTTAAGTATCTTGTTGATGAAGTAAATAAGATGGGAATGAAGTTTGGTATATGGTTTGAGCCGGAAATGATTTCTCCTGATTCAGATTTATATCGAAAACATCCTGACTGGGCAATTAAGGTTCCAGAGCGAGAAGGAAGCTTATCAAGAAATCAGTATGTATTAGATATATCTCGTCAAGAAATACGTAATCATATTATGGACAAGATGAGAGAGGTTTTACGCAGTGCAAACATTGAATATGTAAAGTGGGATATGAATAGACCATTAAGTGATTTGGGAAGTGTCAATTTACCGGCAGACAGGCAGGGTGAATTATCTCACAAATATGTATTAGGTGTATATGAAATGATGGAGCAATTAACCAAAGAGTTTCCTGATTTATTATTAGAAAATTGTTCTGGTGGCGGGGGAAGATTTGATCCTGGAATGCTGTACTATAGTCCTCAAATCTGGTGTTCAGATGATACGGATGCAGTAGAAAGATTAAAAATTCAACAGGGAACAGCTCTTGTATATCCATTATCTACTATGGGTGCACATGTTAGTGATTGTCCAAATCATACAGTAGGAAGAACGACTCCTTTTGGAACGAGAGGATATGTGGCACTTGCAGGGACATTTGGATATGAATTAGACGTAACAAAAATTTCACAGGCAGACCGAGATATTATTCCAAAGCAGGTGGAGCTGTATCATAAATATAATGATTTAGTGAGAACTGGTGACTATTATAGAATTAATAATTATTTAGATAATGGTGCGTTTGATTGCTGGCAGGTTGTTTCAAAAGATAAAAAGGAAACGCTTATTACTTTTATTCAAGTTTTGGCAAAACCAAATTATCATAGTACAAGAATCAAGGTAAAAGGGCTAAATGAAAGTAAAATGTATAAAAATCTGGAGACTGGCGAGGTTTATTCAGGAGGAGCACTTATGTATGCTGGCATTAATATAACAGGCATACATGGAGATTTCACCGGAAAATTACTTCACTTTAAGGAACATCAGGAGTAGTACAGGTGTTTTTCTGATTGCGGTATTGTAAAGGAGTTAATCCAATACGTTTTTTAAATAAATTAATAAAATGTGTTGGATTATCTATTCCTATATTCAAAGCAATTTCATTTACTGGAAGATCGGTATTTCTCAGTAAATCCTGTGCAACTGATATTCGACGTTGTATTAAATAATCTATGGGTGATGAATGAATATATTTTGAAAACTCTCTTGTCAATGTAAATTTACTTACGTGAAACTGAGCAGATAGCAAGTGCAGGGTATAATTGTCCTGGTATTTTGTATCAAATAGTTCTTTGATTTTCAGAACATAAGCTGGAATTTTTTCATCTACAAGGTATGATGTTTCCTTTTCAAGTATCAAATGTGTTAACAAATTTGTTATTAGCATAGAAGTAATAAGTTCCCCTTCAGTTATTTTTAAGGTTTCAATACTAATTAACTTCTTAATTAGATTTGGTATTTGAGAAAGAGGTTTTAATGAAAAAACAGGATTTGCTTTCTGACAGTACAAATTGAAGTAGGTCTGAATCTGAAACCCATTTAAATATATCCAGTCAAAAGACCAGTTACTTGATTCAAATAACTCAAGTTTAAAGTAGTTAGAACAATTAATAAATAATACAGTGTCAGGATGCAAAATATAAAATTCATTTTTATAAGAAAGTTTACCTTTTCCACTCTTGGTGTAAAGCACTAGGTAAGAATTAAAATGTTCTAGTTCTAATAGAAATGGATATTGAGTATCACGAGTACCAAAGTTTTGCATATAGAAAAGGTTTTGTAATGCAAAACAGGATACGGAAACAAATTTTAATGAAAAAGGAGAATTTTTTGCGGATAATATAGGCTCTCGTTTGGTAATTACTGCATTAAG
Organism: Anaeromicropila populeti; assembly: GCF_900112775.1. Lineage (GTDB taxonomy): Bacteria > Bacillota > Clostridia > Lachnospirales > Lachnospiraceae > Anaeromicropila_A > Anaeromicropila_A populeti. The sequence goes on along the minus strand of NZ_FOYZ01000018.1, from coordinate 35,266 downwards.
ATATTCTTTTTCAAAGTTTTGCATTAGCTTGTCACCTCAACATTTTTTACAAATTATATATCAACCGAAAAGGAAAATCAAGTTTTAGTAGTGTTTAAAAGACAGAATTCAATGGTTACAAAGGTTTAAATTGAACGGAGGAGAGTAAAATGAAAAAAAACGTTACACTAAAGGACATAGCTGAAAGAGTTGGGGTTAGCGCAGTTACTGTTTCCAAGGCATTATCGGATAAAGATGGTGTAAGTGATGAAATTAGAAAAACAATTAAAGAAGTAGCAAATGAATTAGGATACCGGTATGGAAATAATACAGTACTTCAGTGTGAAAGTGGAAATATTGGTGTTGTAATTGCAAATCGATTTGTTAGAGAAGATGAAAATGCATTTTATTTAAAAATGTATCAGAATCTAGTTCAGGCATTAGCAAGATATAATTTTTATGGAATTATGGAAATTGTGACGTCAAAGGATGAAAAGGAATTAGTTATGCCTAAGCTGCTTGAAAATAATAAAGTAGATGGATTAATTTTGTTAGGACAATTTAGTTCTTCCTATACGGATATGCTAATACATGCTGAACAAAATGTTTTGTTACTTGATTATTATGATAAGAAGCAAAGCGTGGACGCTATTATAAGTGATTCTGTATATGGGAGTTATAAAGCCACTAATTATTTGATTAGCAATGGGCATAAAAGGATTGGTTTTGTTGGAAGCATATTTGCTACCAATAGTATTTTGGATCGATATATTGGTTATTATAAAGCACTTATTGAAAGCAGCCTGGATGTTGAAAAGAAATGGATTCTCGAGGATAGAGATGAAGAAGGTAATTTAATTGAAATATTATTGCCAGATTTAAATGATATGCCAACAGCATTTGTATGCTGCTGTGATAAAGTTTGCTATATTTTAGTAAAAAAATTAAAAGCAATGGGGTATAAAGTACCAGAAGACATATCTGTGGTAGGCTATGACAATTTTATTTTTTCAACACTATCAACTTTAAAGTTTACAACTGTAGATGTAGATATTGAGGCAATGACAGAAGCAGCAGCAGATCTTATTATAAAGAAAGTAAGGGGACAGCATCATACAACAGGAATGAAGATTATAGAGAGTAAATTAATTATTCGAGAAAGTGTTTGTAAAGTCAATAATAAGTAACAGTTATTAGTTAAATATAAGTACTTTAAGGCGTGCTTCTATTAAAAGTAATAGTTAAAATATTATTTTTAAATGAATTCAGGCCTTAATTTATAATTGATGTAAAGTAATTTAGTGAAGCATTAAGTAATATTATTTGCTAATTTAACAAGTTAAATTAAATTACAAAGCTTTTAATGTTAAACATTAACATATAATAACTTTTTGATGAATCATTTCTTTAAAAAATTAACAAAATAGTAAAAATAATATTAAGTTTTATAACTATTAATTACAAATAGTGCAAGATAATATGATTATTAGCAAGATAAATTGATGATTTTTTGAGTAAAATAAGTTAATATATATTTAAGTTAATTAAATGAACTTTTAACCTAAATAACTTAACAATTAATTATGTAATAAGGAGGGCAATTATGAAAAAAACAACAAAAAGATTTTTAAGTCTATTCTTAGTTTTAGTTTTTTCACTATCTATGGTTTCTTGTGGTGAGAAGAAAACAGAAAAAGAAGAAACAACTGATAAGGAAGGAACACCATCTTTTTCTGAACTCAAATTAGGAGAGGATTATACTGACTTATCAGCAGATATTAAGTTTCTTTCTCATAGAACAGATCTGCAAGATACTGTATTTCAAGATTACATTAAGCAGTTTAATGAGCTTTATCCAAATATCAAGATTACGTATGAAACAACAACTACTTATTCTGATGATATGCCAACAAGACTGACAACAGATGACTGGGGCGATATCTGTATGTTACCAACATCAGTAGATAAAAATGAATTTCCAGATTTATTTGTATCTTTTGGTGATAAAGAAACTTTGGATCAAACATATGATTTCTTAAATGATAAATCATATCAAGGACAGGTATATGGTATACCATCTGTAGCTAATGTACAAGGTATTGTATATAATAAAAAAGTATTTGAAGCAGCTGGAATTACAGAAATGCCAAAGACTCCAGATGAGTTTTTAGATGCATTGCAAAAAATTAAAGATAACACAGAAGCAATTCCAATGTATTCTAACTTTGCAGCAGCTTGGACAATGGGTGCGTGGGATGCATATTTAGGTGGTTCTGCAACTGGAGATCCTGATTTTATGAATAATAAATTAGTTCATTCTTCAAATCCATTTTCAAAAAAGGACGATATGACAGGACCTTATGCTGTATATTATGTATTATATGAGGCTGTATCAAGAGGATTAATTGAAGATGACCCAACAACAACTGACTGGGAAGGCTGTAAGGGTATGATTAACAGAGGTGAAATTGGTACAATGGTACTTGGTTCATGGGCTGTAGTACAAATGCAGGATGCAGGTGATAATGCAGATGATATTGGATATATGCCATTCCCTATTTCTGTAGGTGGAAAACAATATGCCAGTGCTGCTCCGGATTATTGCTATGCAATTAATTCAAAAATATCTACTGATGAACAAATTGCATCTATGTTATATATTAAATGGTTGACAGAAAAATCTAATTTTGCTTTTGATCAAGGTGGAGTTCCAATTGTAAAAGGTTCTCAATTACCAGCAGTATTGGATGCATTTGATGGTGTGGAATTAGTAGTAGATAATCCTGCTCCAGAAGGTGAAGAGTCTCTATTTAATGAACTTAACAGAGAGTCAGAAGTAGGTATTAATACAGATAATACGCCAGATTGTCTAATTTTAGAGAATGCATTAAATGGTACAGCTACTCTTGATGAAGTAATGGATGAGTGGAATCAAAAATGGTCTGATGCACAATCATCTTTAGGAATTGAAGTAACTGAGGAATAGAGGATACAATACTTTTTATAAAATAGTGAGCTAGGGGATTTATTCCCTGGCTCATGATTAACAGGAGGTTAACATGGGAGAGAACATTAGTAACACGTCAAAAAGTAAAAAACCTTTTAACCTGTTAAGTTGGTTAAAGAGTGGAAAAGGTCAAAGAGCCACTATAATTATTTTATTTATGGCAGTACCATTATTCCTGTTATTAACTTTTACGTATGTTCCATTTGCCAAAATGGTTCAGTTTAGTTTTTACAAAATGAAATATACAGGTCCAAGAACTTTTGTTGGATTAGATAATTACGTGGACGTTTTTAAAAGAGATGATTGTTTCAGGGCGTTGTGGCTGAGTTTATATTATATGGGAGGAGCTTTTTTACAATTAGCATTGGCATTGTATTTTGCTACTCTGTTAAGTTTTAAAGTAAAGGGAGGAAACTTTTTTAAAGGAGCAATGTTTTTTCCGTACCTTGTTTGTGGGATTGCAGTAGGATTTATTTTTAAATTCTTCTATACAAGAGGATTTGTTTTAGATACTGTACTTAGTTGGCTTGGATTTAATTTGGAAAATTTGCCTTATTGGCTTAAAGATACAAAAATAAATAATTTTTCTCTTGCAGCGTCATCCATATGGAGATATATGGGACAAAGCATGGTGTTATTTATTGGTGCAATAATGTCAGTAGATAGTGAATTATATGAAGCATCATCATTAGATGGTGCAAATAAGTGGCATCAATTTAAATTTATTATTTTGCCATCTATTAAAACAATTGTTGTATTAAATTTAATTCTATCAATTACTGGTGCTCTAAGTGCCTTTGAACCTCCTTATGTAATTACAAATGGTACTTTGGGTACAGCAACTTATTTCTGGGTTATGAATAAAGTAGCGCATACAAACCAGAAGGTAGGATTGGCGTCTGCAATGGCAATTGTATTGTTAGCTATTATATTTATTGCAACTATGATACAAAAGTTTGTAATGTTAAAAGTATTAAACGATGATAATGATAGTGTTTCAAAGAAAACGCATAGAAAACTTGCAAAACGCAACGGGGGGGTGGCATAACGTGATTAAGAAGATATTTTTTAGGATAATTATGTACTTTTCTTTAATAGTAGGAGCTTTTATTTCGGTTTTGCCTGTTGCTAGTTGTGTCATTACTGCTTTTAAAACAGACGATGAGTATTATAACACAAATGTAATGCAGCTTCCAAAGAACTGGCTGAATTTTGATAATTTCATAGCAGTATTTAAAAATGCAGATATGCTTCTGGCGTTTAAGAATTCAGCTATTATTTTGGTTTTTGTATTATTGGGCTCTATACTATTTGGAACAATGCTTGCATATGTATTAAATCGATTTAAGTTTTTAGGAAATGGTTTGATTCGGAATTTGTTTTTATTTGCTACATTAATTCCAGGTATTGCAACCCAAGTAACAGTCTATCAGATTATGTATAGTGTTGGACTTGTAGATAAACTAGTAGGATATATGATTTTGATGATGGGTACAGATATTATATCAATTTATATATTTCTTCAATTTTTTGAAAATATTCCAGTATCAATTGATGAATCAGCAATTATTGATGGAGCAAGTTATTATGGTGTATTTTTTAAAATTCTATTTCCTCTTTTAAAACCAGCAATTGTAACGTGTATGATTTTAAAGGGAGTAGGAACCTACAATGAATACTATATGGCTAATTTGTATTTACAATCAAAAGATAAATTAGTTACAGTAGCAACATCACTGTATAAATTCACAGGGCCAGTTGGAAGCCAGTACAATTTAATCTGTGCAGGTGTTCTTATTACCATGGCACCAGCATTTCTTATATTTATATTTTGTCAAAAGCAAATATATAGTGGATTAACAAATGGTTCTGTAAAGGGCTAGTATAAATATGAAATAAAAGAAGAGGAGACTTAAAAATGAAGATAATTGGAGAAGCACTACCTAACATGCCTTGGCAAGAAAAACCAGAGGGACTAAAAAATGCACCTGTCTGGAGATTTAACGAAAATCCTATTATTGAAAGAAATCCATTGAAAAATGTAGCAAGAATTTTTAACAGTGCAGTCATGCCTTATAATGGGGAATTTATAGGAGTTTTCCGTGGAGAACAAACAAACGGAATTTCATATATATACTTAGGTCATAGTAAGGATGCAGTTCACTGGACATTTAATGAAGAAAAAATTCATTTTGTTGACGAAGATGGAAACGATTTTATGCCAAATTATGCGTATGATCCTAGATTAGTAAAAGTTGAGGATACATATTATATTATGTGGTGTACAGATTTTTACGGAGCAGCTATTGGATTAGCAAAAACAACAGATTTTAAGACATTCGTACGTTTGGAAAATCCATTTATTCCATTTAACAGAAATGCTGTTCTATTTCCAAGAAAAATAAATGGTAATTATATGATGCTGTCACGACCAAGTGATAGTGGTCATACACCTTTTGGAGATATTTTCCTTAGTGAAAGTCCTGATTTAGTTTATTGGGGTAAGCACAGACATGTAATGGGAAGAGGAGCTGAATGGTGGGAATCCGTTAAAATTGGTGGAGGAGCAGCACCAATTGAAACAGATGAAGGCTGGCTGATGTTCTATCATGGTGTAAGTGGAACATGTAATGGTTTTGTTTATAGTATTGGTGGTGCAATTTTAGATATTGATAATCCATCTATTGTAAAATATAGATGTGAAAACTTTTTACTTACTCCAGAAGAGTGGTATGAAGAAAGAGGATTTGTACCTAATGTATGCTTTCCATGTGCAACTTTACATGATGCTGATACAGGAAGAATTGCAATTTATTATGGAGCAGCAGACAGCTATGTTGGTTTAGCTTTTACTCAGTTAGAAGATGTTGTGAATTATATAAAAGAAAATAGTGTATTGACAACACAGGATACGGAAATAGGAAGAAGATAAACAGTGTTAATTAGGGATACAGATTCTGTATCCCTATATTAAAATCTAGATGTAGGAGGATGACAAAATTGCTGATTGAGCAGGTTAAAGAACATGTTATTTCTGGAATTTTACCATTTTGGTCTAAATTAAGGGATAATGAAAATGGTGGATATTATGGTCTTGTAGATTTTAATTTAAATATAGATAAAACGGCACCAAAGGGTGTTATTTTGCATAGCCGTATATTGTGGTTTTTTGCCAATGCATATCTTATGTTTGGAAAAAAAGAATATTTGGAAGATGCAAGACATGCATATGAATATATAAAAAATTATTGTTATGATAAAGTTAATGGTGGTGTTTTCTGGTCAACCTCATATCAAGGAGAAGTTTTAGACAGTACAAAACATACGTATAACATGGCATTTGCCATTTATGCCTTGTCCTCATATTACGATGCTTCAAAAGAGGAAGAAGCAATTAAGTTAGCCGATGAAATATATCATGTAATTGAAGAAAAATGTTGTGATAGTGTAGGATATTTAGAAGCATTTGATTTAAAATTTCAACCAGTTGAAAATGACAAGCTATCTGAAAATGGTGTTATTGCTGAGAAAACAATGAATACATTACTGCATGTATTTGAGGCGTACACGGAGTTTTATCGTGTTACAAAGAGAGAAGAGATAAAAAGCAGATTGGAGTGGATGTTAGATACATTTGCAGATAAGGTTTTTAATCCGGAATTAAATCGACAAGAGGTATTTTTTGATAAGGATATGAATAGTATTCTTGATTTACATTCCTATGGACATGATATTGAAACAGCATGGCTGATTGATCGGGGCTGTGAAGTGCTGGGGGAACGTAAATATATTGAAAAGCTTCAGCCTATTACAAAAAAACTGACGCAAAAAATTTACGAAACAGCTTATCACAAAAATTCCTTATGGAATGAATGTGATCGTGGAGAGGTAGATAAGAAAAGAATCTGGTGGGTACAGGCGGAAGCTGTAATTGGATTTTTAAATGGGTATGAAAAGGAACCACAGCGGACAGAATATTTGAATGCCGCTAAAAATATATGGGAATACATTAAGGAAAATGTTATTGATAAGAGAAAAAATTCTGAGTGGTTTTATGAGCTAGATAATAATGGAGTTCCTACAGAGAATCAAAAGGAAATAGTAGGTCCATGGAAGTGTCCGTATCACAATGGTCGTATGTGCTTTGAAATTATTAGGAGGAACATAGATGTTTAACAAAAAATATTATATTGAAAATGAAAAATACGAAGCTCTTATTAATCGGAAAAATGTTAAGAGTAATATTTATAATGGAATTTATGATAGATGGGAATATCCTGTATTAACAAGAGAGCATATTCCGTTGACATGGAAATATGATTTAAATCCTAAGACAAATCCATTTTTCATGGAGCGTCTAGGAGTAAATGCAGTGTTCAATTCAGGTGCAATTGAATTAAATGGAAAATTCTATTTGGTAGCACGAATTGAAGGAAATGATAGAAAATCTTTTTTTGGTATTGCAGAGAGTGACAATGGTGTAGACGGTTTTCGTTTTTGGGACTATCCAATTCTACTAGATGATACCTGTCCTGAAGAAACAAATGTATATGATATGAGACTTACCAAGCATGAAGATGGTTATATTTATGGCGTTTTTTGCTCTGAGAGCAAGGATACAACAGTAAATGATTTATCAGCAGCAGTTGCAGCAGCAGGCATTGTAAGAACAAAAGATTTAAAAAAGTGGGAAAGACTTCCTAATCTTAAAACGCTGAGAAGTCCACAGCAACGTAATGTTGTGCTGCATCCAGAATTTGTTGATGGTCAGTATGCTTTTTATACAAGGCCTATGGATGATTTTATTGACACTGGTTCTGGGGGTGGTATAGGCTTTGGATTATGTAAGGATATAATGAATCCTGTTATTGATGAAGAAACCATGACAAGCAGGAGAAAATATCACACAATAACAGAAGCTAAAAATGGTGCTGGTGCAGTTCCATTTAAGACAGATAAGGGGTATATTCATATTGCCCATGGTGTAAGGAATACAGCAGCAGGACTGCGATATGTAATATATGCATTTGCTACGGCTTTAGATAAACCATGGGAAGTAATCGCAGAACCATCAGGATTTTTAATTGTACCTCGGCTAGAGGAGAGAATTGGTGATGTATCCAATGTAGTATTTACAAATGGAGCAATTGCAAGAGATAATGGGGAATTGTATATCTACTATGCTTCTTCTGACACAAGATTACATGTTGCAACAACAACAATAGAAAAAATTATTGATTATGTATTTAATACACCAGAAGATCCATTGCGTTCAGTAGAATGTGTTGCTCAAAGATGTGAGTTGATAAGAAAAAATTTAGAGTATATCAATGAACAGAGATAATATGATATAATACGAATAATGATTGAATAGTAGGGAGATTATATGTGGATGTAATAACAGATATAGCCTCCCTGTTCTATAGGAAAGGATTGTTTAAAATGGAATTTGCAAATGAATTAAGAACAGCACAAATTTTTAGTAATAATATGGTGTTACAGAGAAATAAGCAGGTTTTAGTGTGGGGAACTGGAAAAGATAATACAACAATAGAAATATCTATTGCTAATCATAAAGTAAGGACAATGGTAAGAAATAACCAGTGGAGAGCAGAAGTACCTTGTATGGAGGCAGGAGGCCCTTATGTTATGAGTATTTCTGATGGAGAAAAAAACATTTCATATGAAAATGTTATGGTAGGAGAGGTTTGGTATGCAGGTGGGCAGTCAAATATGGAATTAGAATTACAGAACTGCAAAGATGGTGCCAAGGAGGTAGAAAGTGCAGATTGGAATTCTATACGTTTTTATAATGTTGCAAAAATTCCTACTTTAGAAACACATAATCTTGAAGAAGAAGGAAGAAGGCATTGGGAAGTTGTAAAGCCCACAACAGCAGCAACCATGTCGGCAGTTGCTTATTTTTTTGCCAGAGAAGTTAGTCAGACTTTAGGAATAACAGTAGGTATTATTGATTGTTACTGGGGAGGCACTTCTATTTCCTGCTGGATGAGCAGAGAATATTTATCTTCTGACGAGGAAGCCAATACATATATTTTAGATTGGAATGAGTTAGTAGGAGATAAAACTGATGAAGAGTATGAAAAGGAAAAGGCTATTTGGGATGTAGAGTGGAAAGCATGGAATGAACATTCGGAACAGTTAAGAAAAATTAAACCGGATATTTCATGGGAGGATATTAATAAAAAAGCTGGAATTTGCCCTTGGCCAGAGCCAGCAGGAAAGAAATCAGGATTTCGTCCAGGCGGATTGTATGAAACTATGGTTCAAAGAGTGGCTCCTTATACAATTAAAGGTTTTTTATGGTATCAGGGGGAAGAAGATGAAAAGAAACCAAAGATTTATGATAAAATGCTGACAAAATTAATTTCACAGTGGAGAAGTGACTGGAGTGATGATGAATTACCTTTTGTTATTACACAGCTGCCAATGTGGATTGAAAAAGGATGTGCTGATACAAAATCATGGGCGATACTAAGAGAAAATCAGAGAAAGGTCTCTCAAACCATTAAGAATACAGCATTGGCAGTCTTAATTGACTGTGGTGAATATGATAATATTCATCCTTTAGATAAAAAAACAGTTGGACATAGGTTGGCACTTCAGGTTCTAGAAAAATTTTATAATATAAATAATTTATATGCAAATAGTCCAATGTTAAAAGATATGGATTTAAATGAGGATAATATTGTGTTATACTTTGACTATGTATACGGAGGTTTTGAAGTAAAGGGAAACGATGAAATAGCATTATTTGAAATTGCAGGAGAGGATGAAGTGTTCTATCCCGCAAAAGCCGTTGTAAACGGAGAGTCAATTATAATTTCTAATGCCAAAATTAAAAATCCTAAATATGCCCGGTATGCATGGACCAATTATGGTATTGTTAATTTATATAACATTAAAGGATTGCCAGTAGCACCTTTTGTTACGGTATAGGCGTCAAGAAAACAGTTATAGAAAGGAAATGAATATGGACTACAAATTGAGATATGAAAAATGGTGCCAAGACCCTTATTTTGATGAGGCGACTAGAACTGAGCTGATTAATTTAAAAGGAAATGAAGCTGAAATTGAAGACCGCTTTTACAAAGAACTTGACTTTGGAACTGGCGGATTAAGGGGCGTAATAGGAGCAGGAACAAACCGTTTAAACATTTATACTGTTCGTAAAACAACGCAGGGATTAGCTAATTTTATTATTAAGGAAAATGGTCAGGAAAAAGGAGTTGCAATTGCATTTGATTCTAGAAGAATGTCTCCTGAATTTGCTGAAGAGGCAGCGCTTTGCCTTGCAGCTAATGGTATAAAAGCATATGTTTTTGAATCATTAAGACCAACACCAGAATTATCTTTTGCGGTACGGACACTAGGTTGTATTGCAGGTATTGTAATTACTGCAAGTCATAACCCACCAGAGTATAATGGATATAAGGTTTACTGGGAAGATGGCGCACAGATTACATTTCCAAAAGATAACCAGATCATTACCGAAGTAAATGGGGTAACAGATTTTGCTAATGTGAAATCCATGACAAAAGAGGAAGCTATTGCAGCAGGACTATTAGAAATAATTGGTGCTGAAATTGATGATAAATACATCGCTGAACTGAAAAAACAGGTAGTTCATCCTGAAGTGATAAAAGAAGTAGGAAAAGATATAAAGATTGTTTATACACCTTTACATGGAACAGGAAATATTCCTGCGCGAAGAGTATTACAGGAACTTGGATTTGAGAATGTTTATGTGGTTCCTGAGCAGGAACTACCTGATGGAGAGTTTCCAACAGTAAGTTATCCTAATCCAGAGGATGCTAAGGCTTTTACGTTAGCATTAAAATTAGCTAAAGAAGTAGATGCAGATATTGTTTTGGCAACTGATCCAGATGCAGACAGGCTTGGTGTATATGCAAAGGACTCAAAAACTGGTGAGTATATGTCCTTTACAGGTAATATGTCAGGTATGCTTATCTGTGAATATTTAATGTCAGAAAAACAAAAACTAGGAATACTACCTGAGAATGGTGCGTTAATTAAGACAATCGTATCAACTAATATGGCTGACGCGGTTGCGAAAAATTATAATATGAAGTTAATTGAAGTGCTGACGGGATTTAAGTATATAGGTGAGCAAATTAAATTATTTGAACAAAACAATACATATGAGTATGTATTTGGTTTTGAAGAGAGTTATGGATGTCTTGTTGGAACTCATGCAAGAGATAAGGATGCAATTGTTGCAGTTATGTCGTTATGTGAGGCAGCAGCTTTTTATAAAAAGCAGAATTTGTCATTATGGGACCAGATGATTTGTATTTTTGAAAAGTACGGATTTTATCGAGAGGGACTTGAAACTATGACCTTAAAAGGCATTAGCGGCGCTGAGCAGATCAAAGAAATATTAGAAAAAATGCGCAATAATCCTCCAAAACAATTAGGAAAGTATAAGGTACTTCAGGTAAGAGATTATCAATATGAGCAAATGAAGAACATGGAGACAAATGAAGTAGTTCCAACTGGTTTACCAGTTTCAAACGTTTTATATTATGATCTAAGTGAAGAAGCATGGTGCTGTGTTAGACCATCTGGAACGGAGCCAAAAATTAAATTCTATTTTGGAGTAAAAGGACAAAGCTTTGAGAATTCTAATGAGTTGCTGGAAGGTTTGACAAGTGCAATGTTAGAGTATGCAAAATAAGAATTATTTGGATGGTAGAGTTCACTATCGGTGAACTCTATTTATCTCTAGAATACAATAAAAAATAAGGAAAACAATTGACAGTATAGATATTTCATGATATAAGTATATAACATTATTGCAATTTTTGTAAAACTAATTTAGTATATAAGTATGGAGAATGATAGGATACATTTTCAATAGAAAGGATGGTGGATTTATGCACAGTTATTTGAGAGCAGTAGGATTTAGCCAAGTACAAAACAGGAAAGATTTAGATAGAATTCTTGGTATTATAATGGATCGACCTATTGAAAAAAATATGAGGAAACTTAATCCTACCACGACTTTAACGGAAATGAAAATGGATTTTGCTGAGCATATGGGAGTCACCATTCGTGGAGAGTACGATGAGAAAGGCTTTTTTCATTTGGAGCATTATTTCCCATATTTTCAAGGGAGAAAAATTTCAATTAAAGAAGAAGTTACGATTAACAAGAGAGTTGATACAGAAGCTTACACAGGGATGTGTGATGACTTACGATTAGGTGTTTCTTTAATTTTTTATTTGCAGAATTCCATGGAGTGCAGCAGGAAAAGTAATATGACCAATACCAATTCTAGATACTTGCAGGTTGCGTTATCTGGACTTTCAGTAGAAGGGAAAATATTACTTGGTTTAACATCTGATGAGGCTAAGCAAAAAAAGCAGACAGCAGAAGCAAATTTAAGAAAACAATTGATTGCAGAAGCGAAAATGGGGAATCAGGATGCCATTGACAGCCTGACGATTGATGATATAGATTTGTATGCCATGATATCAAGGCGTTCTAAAAATGAGGATATTTACTCTATTGTAGAAACCAGTTTTATTCCATATGGAGCAGAGTCAGATAATTACTCTATTATAGGAACTATTTTAGAATATAATTTATTGATTAATTCTATGACAGGTGAAGAGGTTTACGATATAGTCGTTAGTTGTAACGATATTATATATGATGTTTGTATTAATAAAAAAGATTTGGAGGGAGAACCTCAGGTAAACAGACGATTTAAAGGAAATATATGGATGCAGGGATACGCATATTTTCCTAGCTTTTAAAATAGAAATATACATAGGGCATTTTTCATATTTTAATTAGTATGAAAATGCCCTTGTTGGTTGACATTTTTATAAAATAAGTTATAATAGATATTGCGTTAAAACAAAAGTTTACAGTTATGTTTGCTCTCATAGTTAAATGGATATAATAAACCCCTCCTAAGGGTTAGTTGCAGGTTCGATTCCTGCTGGGAGTGTTTCTTGTTTTTATGGAAAATATATGACCGGATTGTTAAATTATGAAAAATGTGCAAAAAAAAAGTATAGAAAATGAATCTGAATCAACATCTAGGACAATAGGAACTTTAAAAGAAAAGACATTACATGCTGCATTAAAGGACTACTTGGAACCAGATGTTGATAAGCAGGAAATTAAAATTGGAAGATATCACGTAGATATTTTGAACGAACAAGGAATCATTGAAGTACAAACCCAGAACTTTAATTTATTGCGCAATAAACTGGAAAAATTACTTCCAGATTATACGGTGACGGTTGTTTATCCAATTACCCATGATAAGTGGCTTTATTGGGTTGACAATGAAACTGGCGAGGTATCTAAGAAAAGAAAATCTCCCAAAAGGGGAACATATTATATAGCTTTTTTTGAGTTGTACAAAATAAAGATGCTTTTAAATAACCCAAATTTAAGAATAAAATTAATGATGATTAATATGGAAGAATTTAGACTGTTAAATGGTTGGAGTGAAAATCGCAAGCGTGGTTCTTCCCGACATGACAGAGTACCAGTAGAGATTGTGGAAGAATTAATTTTACAGGATTCTAGAGATTATTTGAAGTTGATTCCTAATGAATTAGACCAAACTTTTACATCAAAAGACTATGCGAAGTCCTCTAAGTTACATATTTCACAGGCGCAGACAGCGCTAAATGTATTACATTATGTGGGTGCAGTAGATAGAGTAGGTAAAGAGGGAAACGCATATGTCTATTGTCGTAATAAGTCATTAATTTAATGTTTACGTTTATATATCAGCGGTGGTTAGCAATAATTAATTCCTTTAGTTCTGGATTAAAAACACCTGAACGAATCATTTCAATTTCTTCTTTATAGGGCGGATAAGATTTTGATTTATCATCAGGATCTGGGATATATGGTGTTTCCAGTATCTTTGGTACATGCATAAAATCAGGATACATAATAACCTTATACAAAGCATCAAAGCCAATGTGGCCAAATCCAATATTTTCATGACGGTCTTTATGAGATTCCTTACCATTTTTGCTGTCATTAATATGAAAAACAGCAATTTGTTCTTTGCCTAAAATCCGATCAAATTCTTCTATCACGCCTTCAAAGTTATTTACAACGTCATACCCGTTGTCATTGGTATGACAAGTGTCAAAACATACCCGAAGCTTATCATTGTAATGAACACCATCATAAATAGCAGCTAATTGTTCAAAAGAACGGCCTATTTCACTACCCTTTCCAGCCATGGTTTCTAAAGCAATATTGACAGGTGTATCCGCAGTGAGAACAAGGTTAAGTCCACTAATAATTTGCTTTAAGCCTGTTTCTTCTCCGGCATTAACATGAGAACCAGGATGCAATACAAGTGTTTTACTTCCTAAAGCAGCAGTACGTTCTATTTCAATCTGCAAAAAATTCACAGCTAGCTCGTATGTCTCTTGCTTAATAGAATTGCCAAGGTTAATAATATAAGGGGCATGTACAACAAAGTCATCTATTCCATGCTCCTTCATATACGCTTGTCCTGCTTCTATATTTAATTCATTAATGGACTTTCGTCTTGTATTCTGAGGTGCACCAGTATAAATCATAAATGTGTTGGCACCATAAGATACTGCCTCTTTTACAGAATTCAAAAACATCTCTTTACCGCTCATACCAACATGAGAACCAATTTTTAACATAGAATACCTCCATAATCTTGAAAAATAGGTAATGATATTATACACTAGGATTAATAAATTTACAATCATTTGTAAAAACCTCATAAAAAGGAGAATAGAGAAAAAATGTTTCTTTACTATAAATTAAAGAATTACCAGAAGGAAAATATTTATCCATTTCATATGCCAGGACACAAAAGAAATACAAAAATTATGCCAGTAATAAATCCCTATGAAATAGATATTACAGAAATTGATGGATTTGATTATCTGCATAATGCAAAAGGTGTAATTAAAAAATCCATGGAACGGGTTCAGATAAAATTTCGTTCCACACATTCATTTTATTTAGTAAACGGCAGCACAAGTGGAATTTTGGCAGGAATTTTAGGTAGTACAAACAAAGGTGATACCATATTAGTGGCACGCAATTGTCATCAATCGGTTTATAATGCAATTGTGTTAAACCAATTGGTTCCTGTTTATTTATATCCACAAATGGACAAAAATTTTGAAGCGGCCTGTGGATATAATGCTGAATATATTGAAACAATGTTAATAAAACATCCAGATATTAAATTAATTGTTTTAGTATCACCTACTTATGAGGGGCTGGTATCTGAAATAGATAAAATTGTAGTGGCCGCACATAAAAGGAATGTACCAGTTTTGGTGGATGAGGCACATGGTGCACATTTTTGTTTTTCTAATGCATTTCCTAAAAGTGCGGTAGAGCAGGGAGCGGATATTGTAATTCATAGTGTACATAAGACACTGCCTGCCTTTACACAAACAGCATTAATGCATGTTAACAGCAATTTGATTTCACTTGAAAAAGTAGAGTATTATAGTTCAGTTTTTCAGAGTTCCAGTCCGTCTTATGTGCTTATGGCAGGAATTGATCAATGTATGAACATTCTGGATCAGCAGGGTAACCAGTTATTTCAGATATTAGTTAACCGCCTAAATAAATTTTATAAAAAGTCCGAAGAATTAAAGCACCTACGGGTAATGGGAAAAGCAGAAAACAGGGATTTTTCTAAAATTATTATTTCTTGTAGGGAAACAGAAATGACAGGAATAGAACTTTATGATATACTGTTAAATAAATATAAGCTTCAAATGGAAATGGTGTCAAAAGACTATGTACTTGGAATTGCAACTATCTGTGATACAGAAAAAGGCTTTGAAAGACTGGAAAAGGCACTATTTGAACTGGATCAGCAGTGCTTTCATAGGAAAAATAGAACTTTGTTATGTCAGACAACAGAGTGGGATGTGAGCAGTATAAAAATGAACATGCCTCCATATAGAGCGTCCTGTTGTGACAAGGAAGAAATATATTTAATAGACAGCATAGGAAAAACAGCAAGTGAATTTGTTTTTGTTTATCCTCCAGGAATTCCTCTTATTGTGCCTGGTGAAGAGATTAGTGAAGCGGTTGTGAATCAAATTATTAATCTACAGCATGAAGGACTAGAGCTAAAAGGAATAGGTGATGGTAACAAAATTAAAATCTGTTGCAAAAACAGCAGTGAAGAATAAGTGATAAAAGCAGGATGAAAAACATGGAGAAACTAGTTATAATAATTAATGGAAGAGGCGGAGTTGGAAAAGATACATTGTGCAGCATTACAGAAAAGTATTATAGAATATTAAATGTGTCTTCCATTACGCCAATTAAAGAAATTGCGTTCCAATGCGGATGGAATGGAGAAAAAGATGACAAGGCACGTAAGTTTTTATCAGACTTAAAGACTATTTTAGTAGAGTTTAATAATCTACCTCAAAAGTACCTTGAAAAGCAATACAACGAATTTCTAAACAGTAATAATCAGATTATGTTTGTTCAGATACGAGAAGGGTCAGAAATAATTAAATTTAGAAATAGTGTATCTACTCCCTGCATTACGTTATTAATTAAAAGGTCTAATGAAATTATTTCTCAATGGGGAAATACATCGGATGATGAGGTTGAAAACTTTAAGTATGATTATTGCTATGATAATGTGAAAAGTCTTGAAAATGCAGAACAGGATTTTATGGTTTTCCTAGATAGGGTATTAAGTGATAGAGCCTTGCACATATGATATTTAGAGTGATATTCTTAATTTAGTATGTTATAATAAAAATGTGGGTTATAATTTCGGTATCTTGTAAAAGGAAGGGAATAGTCAGATATGGATATTAAAATCAATCAAATGCAACAAATCAATCAGGTTGTACAAAAACAGAATATCCAGGAGGGTGATCAAAGTTTTAAATTCACTTTGGCCAGTAATATTGAAGAGAGCTCATTACAGGCAAGACTGACTCTTCTGATGGAGGATATTGTTCAGCAGGGGAAGAAAATAGCCAAGCATACGGATGTCAGGGATATGAAAAAATATCGTCAGCTGATTAAAGATTTTATGAATGAAATTGTGAATCGCTCACATAAGTTCAGCCGTGAGAATTTTCTTGATCGGAAGGGGCGGCATAGGGTTTATGGTATTATTAAGCTAGTGGACAATACATTAGATGAACTGGCACAAGAACTGATTAAGGATGAAAAAGATCAAATTGTCATACTGGGAAAAATTGACGAAATTCGGGGACTCCTTTTGGATATTTTAACATAGAGAAATGGGGTGTTAGGGATGAAAGTATTTGATAATATTATTGGACATGATAAAATTATTGAAAATATGATGAAATCAGTAGAGTTAGGTAAGATTTCACATGCTTACATTTTAGAGGGGGAACCAGGTTCAGGTAAAAGTATGCTTGCAGGATTATTTGCAAAGGCATTACAGTGTGAAAATGAAAATCAGGAGGACAAACCTTGTGGAAGATGTAAGTCTTGTTTACAGGCAGTTTCAAATAATCATCCTGACATTATTAAAGTAATACATGAAAAAGCCAGTATTGGGGTAGATGATATCCGGATACAGGTGAATTCTGATATAGGGGTTAAGCCTTATAGCAGTCCATATAAGATATATATTATAGATGATGCAGATAAAATGACTGAGCAGGCACAAAATGCTTTGTTGAAAACAATAGAGGAGCCTCCTGGATATGGAGTTTTGCTGCTTTTAGCAAGTAATGCAAGTAAGCTTTTGCCTACCATTTTATCAAGATGTGTAATACTAAAATTAAAGCCGGTATCTGTTTCAGATATTAAAAAGTATCTGATGGAAAAGCATCAGGTTCCAGATTATATGGCAGAAATTAGTGCTAAGTTTTCTCAGGGAAATGTAGGGAAAGCCATACGTTATGCTTCTTCTGAGGAATTTATTGAGGGAAAGAATGAGGTATTGCATTTACTAAAGTATGTAGATGAGATGAAAACTTATGAGCTTTTAGAAGGCATTAAAAGATTGACAGAACGAAAGCTGGAGATATATGATTACATTGATTTAATGATTTTATGGTACAGAGATGTTTTACTATTTAAGGTGACAAATAATCCAAATTTATTGTTATATCGTGAGGAGTTTGCTTTTATTAAGAAGGATGCTCAAAAATCCAGTTATGAGGGAATAGAAGAAGTTATTAAAGCTATGGAAAAGGCAAAAGAGCGCTTAAGATCCAATGTTAATTTTGAAATTGCAATTGAATTAATGCTGCTAGTAATAAAGGAGAATGGGAATGGTTAATGTTATAGGCGTCAGATTTAGAAGGGCAGGAAAGGTGTATTTTTTTGATCCGGTAGACCAAATTATTGAACCAGGGTGTAATGTCATTGTTGAGACAGCCCGAGGGATTGAGTATGGAGAAGTTGTAATAGGAAATCGACAGGTTGAGGACGAGAAAATTATTCAGCCGCTTAAACCTGTTATACGAATTGCTACACCAGAAGATGATAGAATTGAAGATAATAACAGAAGAAAAGAAAAAGATGCATTTCAGGTTTGCTTAGAGAAAATTGCAAAGCATGGATTAGAAATGAAATTAATTGACTCAGAATACACATTTGACAATAATAAATTATTATTCTATTTTACAGCAGATGGAAGAATTGATTTTCGTGAGCTGGTAAAAGATTTAGCAGCTGTATTTAAGACAAGAATTGAATTGAGACAGATTGGTGTTCGAGATGAAACTAAGATTGTAGGTGGAATTGGTATTTGTGGAAGACCTTTATGCTGTAATACCTTTTTAAGTGAATTTGATCCAGTATCAATAAAAATGGCAAAGGAACAAAATTTGTCTTTAAATCCTACCAAGATATCGGGGGTGTGCGGACGTTTGATGTGCTGTCTGAAAAATGAGCAGGAGGCCTATGAGGAGCTGAACAGTAAGCTGCCGAATGTAGGGGACATGGTTACCACAGTGGATCAATTAAAGGGTGAAGTCCAGAGTGTCAGTGTGTTGAAACAATTGGTGAAGGTAATTGTTACAGTAGATAATGATGAAAAGGAAGTACGTGAATATAAAGTAGAAGATCTTACATTCACTCCAAGAAAGAAGAAAGAGAAGATTGCTATTGATGCGGAGCTGAGACATTTGGAAATGTTAGAGGCTAAAGAATCAGGCTCTATGATCGATTAAAACTGAAACAGCAAAGGAAATTACAATGGATGACAATATCTTAAAGAATGGTGAAAGGCTGGACGAGCTTCAGCGAAATGGGTATAAAATAATTCAGAATCCTAGTAAATTTTGTTTTGGAATGGATGCGGTTTTATTATCAGGATTTGTACAAGTAAAGCCTGGCGTTAAGATTCTAGATTTGGGTACTGGAACTGGAATTATACCTATTTTATTAGAAGCAAAGACGAAGGCCAGACATATTACAGGTCTTGAAATACAAGAAGAAAGTGTGGACATGGCTAAAAGAAGTGTGGCTTATAATCATTTGCAGGATAAAATTGAGATTGTAAATGGAGATATTAAAGAGGCCTCTCGCATTTTTGGAGCGGCTTCTTTTGATGTAATTACAACGAATCCTCCGTATATGACAGGTCAGCATGGATTAGTCAATCCAGAGGTTCCAAAAGCAATTGCCCGGCACGAAATATATTGTACGTTAGAAGATGTTATTCGGGAAGGTGCTAAGCTTTTAAAGGTGAATGGAAAGTTTTTTATGGTGCACAGGCCATTTCGTTTGGTGGAAATTATTAATACATTATCTAAGTATAAACTGGAGACAAAAAGAATGCAGCTTGTTTACCCATATGTGGACAGGGAACCTAATATGGTTCTCATAGAGGCAGTTAAGGGCGGTGGTGCCATGTTGAAGGTGGAAAAACCATTAATTGTATTTCAGTCGGAAAATGTTTATGCAAGTGAAATTAAAGATTTATACGGTTATTGATGAAATGAGTTAGTAAAGGAGATATGTATGCCAGGTACATTATATTTGTGTGCAACACCTATTGGAAATCTTGGGGATATGACTTATAGGGGAGTTGAAACATTAAAAACAGTGGATTTAATTGCAGCAGAGGATACAAGAAATAGTATAAAGCTATTAAATCATTTTGAAATTAAAACACCTATGACGAGTTACCATGAGCATAATAAAATTGAAAAGGCAAAATTTCTGGTTGAAAGGCTGTTGGAGGGAAAAAATATTGCTGTTATTACAGATGCAGGAACCCCAGGAATTTCAGATCCAGGTGAGGAGCTTGTGCGTCAGGCAATACATGCAGGGATACAGGTAACAGCAATTCCAGGAGCAGCGGCATTTACAACAGCACTTATTATATCAGGTCTTCCTACAAGAAGATTTGTGTTTGAAGCTTTTTTGCCATCAGATAAAAAAGAACGTCGTGAAGTAGTAAAGGAACTGGTGAATGAGACTAGAACTATTATAATTTATGAAGCGCCCCATAGACTACAGAAGACTTTGCAGGAATTGTATGATGTTTTGGGAAATCGTAAAATTTCAATTTGCAAGGAGCTTACAAAAAGGTATGAAAATGTGTTTTGTACAGAACTGGAGCAGGCAGCAGCTTTTTATGATAGTAATGAACCTAGAGGTGAGTATGTCATGATTATTGAAGGAAAGTCGCGTAAGGAACTGGAGCAGGAAAGCATAGAGAAATGGGACAATATATCGCTGGAAGAACATATGAATATATATTTGGAAAAGGGAATTACAAAAAAGGAAGCAATGAAGTGTGTTGCTTCAGATCGTGGTATTGCAAAAAGAGATGTGTATAAATTACTATTAGATGGGGAATCATAAATTATAGTTAATAATATAATAAGCAGATAAGAATTTAGGGGATTGCTTATCTGCTTATTATGAGGGGAGTTAATAATTCTTTTAATTTGTCTGTTGTGAATTATTATTCAATAATACCTGCAATTTTTGCAAGCTGAACAATAGAATCTTTTGATACTTTCTTACCGCAAAAATCAACTAAGTCGCTCTTTTCACCTGTAAAGATATCAGTAGGCTCATATTTGGTTAAGATAATCTTATCTTCGTCAACATAGATTTCCAATGGATCTCTTTCGCCAACACCTAATGTTCTTCTTAATTCGATTGGTAAAGTAATACGACCAAGTTCGTCTAGCTTTCTAACAATTCCTGTACTTTTCATTTGTCAATGCTCCTTTTAAAATTACTTAAATAAATGTTTATTTATGTTTAAAATATAACATGTAAGGAGACTTTAGACAATTTAAATTATTATGACGATATAGCACAATTTTAATCACTGAGAAGTAAAAAAACAGAAAAAAATGTAAAATGGAAAAGATTTACAATAGGTATATATTGTATGTATTGTTCCTGAAAAGTCCATAAATAAAGGAATTTGTCTACATTTGCATTTGCAAAAAAATAATAATTTGGAGAATATTCAATTTGATTTACATTTTATAATAAGCAAAAACTATTTAGTTATTTACAATTAATCTTGCATTACATTAAAAAAATCCAGTTAGACTTTTTACAAAAATCGAATAATTTTTAGGTGATCCTAAATAAACTAGTATTATTATACTACAAAAAAGGGGAACGTCAATGCTAAATTATTTGTGGGGCATTATGATTATTGTTGCAATTATTTTTGGGGCTGTAAATGGAAGAATAGAAGAGGTCAGTACAGCTTTTATTAATTCTTCAAAGGAGGCAGTTACGTTGTGTATTACAATGCTGGGTGTCATGTCCCTTTGGACTGGATTAATGCAGGTAGCAAAAAAATCTGGAATTATTGATTCTCTGACAAAGGTATTTCGGCCAATTATTCGTTGTTTATTTCCTGACATTCCAAAGGAGCATATTGTAAATGAGTATATTGCATCTAATATGATTGCCAATGTTTTAGGACTTGGCTGGGCTGCAACTCCCTTTGGCCTTAAGGCAATGCAGGAACTTAAAATTTTAAATAAAGGGAAGGAGACAGCCAGTGTTGATATGTGCACCTTTCTTATCATAAATATATCATCTCTTCAGCTTATTCCGGTAAATATCATTGCTTATCGGAGCCAATATGGTTCTGTAAATCCAGCAGAAATAATTACAGCGGCTATTTTGGCTACATTGGTTTCAACTGGAGCTGGCGTAGCTTTTTCTATTGTTGCACGCAAATTAGCGAAAGTTTCTTAGTTTAAGCAGGGAGGTGCTTTATGAGTTTTTTACTTTATATATCAAGCTTTATTATTCCTTTAGTTGTTTTATATGTAGTAGGGTATGGTTTTTTGCAGAAAGTACATATTTATGATGAGTTTGTAAAGGGGGCAGAGGATGGGTTTAAAGTGGTAAAAGGAATTGCTCCTACATTAATTGGGTTAATGGTTGCAATCGGTGTTTTAAGGGCATCAGGGGCATTAGATATGCTGTCATCCATAATTCAGCCAGTTACAAATATATTGAAATTCCCGTCCCAGCTTGTGCCACTGGTAACCGTTAAGATGTTTTCGTCTTCCGCAGCTACCAGCCTTTTATTAGATATATATAAGGAGTATGGGCCAGATTCCTATTTAGGGAAACTGGGTTCGATTTTAATGAGTTGTTCAGAAACTATTTTTTATACACTATCTGTGTATTTTATGACAGCCGGAGTAAAAAAAACAAGATATACCCTGGCAGGGGCATTAGTGGCAACAATGGCTGGTGTTGTGGCAAGCGTGATTGTAACCGGGTGGATGTAGGAATATTGATTTTATTATTGTAAGCAATATCTAAGTATGCTATAATACTTTATTAATACCCAAAAATGGAGGAAGCAAAAATGTATTGTATTACTAGTGACGAAATAAGAAATATATTTTTGGATTATTTTAAAAAGAATAATCATATGCAAATATCAGGCTCTTCGATTATTCCTAAAAATGATCCTACGTTATTGTTCATTAATTCTGGTATGGCTCCACTTAAAACGTATTTTACGGGAGAAGAAATACCACCAGAAAAAAATCTGTGTAATATTCAGCCATGTATTCGAACAATTGATATAGATGAAATCGGTGACAGACATCATTTAACTAGTTTTGAAATGTTAGGAAGCTGGTCCTTTGATAATTATTTTAAAGAGGATGCCATTAAACTTGCATTTCGCTTATTAACAGAAGGGTATAAAATTCCGAAAGAAAAGCTGTATGCTACTGTTTTTGCAGGCTCTGAAAAATTAGGATTAAGTATGGATCAGGAGTCTGCTGATATCTGGAAGGAAGCAGGCATGGATCCAGCACATATTGTTCCTCAGCCATTTGAAGATAACTTTTGGGGACCAACAGCTGAAACAGGACCATGTGGACCATGTACAGAGGTTTTTTATGATACAGGAGAAGAATTTGGGGAGGCCTATGTTCCAGGTGGTCATTTTGATACGAAAAAGCGATACATTGAAATTTGGAACGCTGGTGTTTTTATGCAATTTAATAAAAACACTAAAGGGGAATATGAGAATTTAAAGTTTAAAAGCGTGGATACTGGTGCAGGGCTGGAACGACTGACAATGACTTTAAATAAACTAAATTCTGTATATGAAATCGATTCTCTTAAGCCAATAGTTGACTTGATTCAGGAAGAAATGAAAGGTACAGAAGTTGCAGAGCGAGATGTTCATGTAATGACGGATCATTTCCGTACATCTACTATTTTGCTTGCAGCTGGTGTACAGCCATCCAATACTGGAAGAGGATATATTCCAAGAAGACTAATTAGAAAGTGTTGTACCATTATCCATAAGTATCAGGTTGAGAACTTTAATTATGAAAAAATAGTGGACAAGGTAATTAAGCATTACGCTAAGTATTATGATCATTTTGAAGCTAATAGGGCAAATATTTTAAAAATGTTACAACAGGAAATTAGCAGTTACAATGAAATTTTAAAAGAAGGCATTCAACGTATTGAAAAAATATGTGAGAAATCTGGTGACATTGTATCTGGTAATGATGCTTTTGTTTTAGTAACCACATATGGACTTCCATACGCACTTGTGGAAGAGTATGTAAATAAGTGTGGCAAAAAAGTAGATAAAGAAGGTTATAAGAAAGCTGAAAATCATCATAAGGAAATTTCAAGAAATGAGTCTGCACATGATAAGGATGATTCTCAAATAAGTAATCAAGAATTAAAAGATTTGGAAAGCAGTCTGGAAGAGATTGTAGAAACTGATTTTTCTGGTTATGAAAAATTAAGCTGTGAGGCAAAGGTTTTATTTATTAGCCAAAATGGAGAAAAAAAGGATACCCTTGCAGAAGGAGAGAAGGCAGCAGTTGTATTTAATACTTCCTGCTTTTATGCAGAAAGTGGCGGACAAGTTGCAGATACTGGTGAAATTTCTAACCAGTCAATGACAGGTAAGGTACTGGATGTTAAAAAAGTCAAAGGAAAATTTGTGCACTTTGTTCAAGTTGAGCAAGGAGTGCTGAAATGTGGTGACCAGTTGCAATTAAATGTAAATGGTGAAAGAAGAACTAAAATTGAAGCCAACCATTCAGCAGTACATTTATTACAGTATGCCCTTAGAGAGGTATGTGGAAAAGATGTAAAACAAGCAGGTTCCCTGGTAACAGATGAAAGACTTCGTTTTGACTTTTATTGTGATGAAAAATTGCAGGATGAGTTGGATGTGGTAGAAAAGCTGGTTAATAAAACAATTCAGCAGAACCTTTCCAAGGATATAAAGCTCACCACTTATGAAGATGCAATTAGAGAAGGTGCATTGGCATTTTTTGAAAATAAATATGGAAATGAAGTGCGTCTGGTTAGCTTTGGCGAAATCTCCAGAGAACTGTGTGGAGGAACACATATTGAATCTACTGGAAAAATTGGCTTGTTTAAGATATTATCGGAAGAAAGTGTTGGAAGGGGCATTCGCAGAATTACGGCTGTAACTGGGGAGTGTGCTTTAGATTATGTTCAGAGTGAACTGAAAATATTAAGAGAAGTATCAAAGAAGCTGAAAGTAAGTACAAATCAGATTTTAGCAAAATTAAATTCTTTTGATGGTAAAAAGCAGGTAGCAGCAGAGAATAAAAAAATCCAGCTGACTAAGGAAGAGGTTTCCAAGCTTATTAAGCAAAGCAGTGGAAATATTAAATATGTTTTTTATCAGGAAGATGAGTTTGTTGAGAATTTAAATAACGAAGCCATTAGGATAGCAAATGATATACAAGGGGTAACGTGTTTGTTAGCTGTTGCAGATCAAAGCGTTAAGATTGCAGTTGCTGTTCCAAAGGCAATGACAAAAGAGATAAATGCAGGGAATATTCTAAAGAAAGCAGTCACTTATATTGATGGTAAAGGTGGCGGAGCACCTCATTTAGCTATGGGTGGCGGCAGTAATGTAGATGGGATTAAGAAGCTTGAAGAAGACTTTGGTTCACTGTTTTAAACATGAAGTTTTGCTTTGCATAATAAAAAAAATGCTGTATGTATTGTTTAGCAATACATACAGCATTTTTTATTATATAATAGGTTTAAGTAGTACTTATTATCTGATTAACTAAATGGAGGAAAAAATCATTATGATTAAGGTTTTCTTAGTAGAGGATGAAATAGTTATTCGTAATGGAATTCATCGTATGATTCCGTGGACGGAATATGGATATGAATTTGTGGGAGAGGCTGGAGATGGTGAAATGGCACTTCCCTTAATTCGTAAAATTAAACCAGATGTAATTATTACAGATATAAAAATGCCCTTTTTGGATGGTCTTGCACTAAGTAAATTAGTAAAAAAAGAATTGCCTGAAACAAAAATAGTTATTGTAAGTGGATATGATGATTTTGAATATGCACAGCAGGCTATTTCGTTAGGTGTAGAACGTTATCTTTTAAAACCAATCAGTAAAAATAATTTTATTGAAGTATTAAATGAAATTAGAATGAAGTATGAACATGAGAATGCCCAAAAGATTTATTATGAAAAGTTTAAAAATGAAATTCAGGAGTATGAACAATATTCAAGAAGAGAATTTTTTGAAGCACTAATATCGGGACATGTTAGTATACAGACTGTATATGAAAAAGCAGAAAAACTTCAAATGGACATTACAGCACCATGCTACAATATAGTGCTTTTTACCATGGACTCAATTGAAAAAAAGCAGATATTTCATAGTACATATTCGCAAAAAATAGCTGAATTACAAAATCATTTAGACCAGTTATTTTGTAATATGCCTGATTGTATTTTATTTCGAAATCAGATATTTAGTTATGCTGTTTTGGTAAAAGGTGAAAAAATGCAAATCGAGCAGCAGGTAGAAAAATGTGTACATGAATTACAAAATTTTTTTTCCCAGGGAGGTGAGCAGATTGACTGGTTTATATGTACAGGTAAAATAGTAGAGAGGTTAAGTTTATTATCTGAAAGCTATCAGGATGCCATGCATACCTTTACGTCAAGATATATTAATAAATATAAAGTAAATGAAATGAATCTTAAAAATTTAGATATAAGCGCAATTAATCCTGAAATTATATTAAATTTTTTAAGCAATGCTTTATCAGATGAAGTCAATGATTTTGTAGGCAACTATTTTCAAATGATTGGAGAAGATGCGTTGGAGTCAAGTATATTTCGCCAGTATATTCTTTTAAATATTCATTTTAGTACAGTGTCGTTTATTCAAAGTTTAGGGTTTCAGAAAGAAGAATTAGATTGCTATTTGCCACTTGTCTGTTTAAATGATACATCTTCTGTTGAAAGTGTATCTCTGGTAGTTCAAAAAATTCTTACAAAGGGAATACAGCTTAGAGAAGAAAGTACAAAAAGCAGATATAAAGGAGTTCTTGAGGTTGCAACAGAATTTATTAATAAAAACTTTATGGATGATACACTTTCGTTAAACAAAGTAGCATGCTCGGCTAATGTTAGTGCAAATCATTTTAGTGCATTATTTAGCAGAGAAATGAATAAAACGTTTATTGAATATTTAACAGAATTGCGAATGAACAAAGCGAAACAGTTACTTCGTTGTACAGATATGAGATCCGGAGAAATTGCATTGGAGGTTGGATATAAGGATTCACATTACTTTAGTTTTATATTCAAAAAAACACAGGGATGTACACCTAGTGATTACAGAAATGGAAAGGGAGGAGGAGTATAATGAAAGGTGGAAGTATAAACTTAAGCAAGAAATTAAGAAAAATTATACTAAGTATGATATATCCATTTATTCTTTTGGTAATTGTAATATTGTTTATTTTTGGGTATTATATAGTGAAATATAAGCAAATAACACATAATGTATCGGTAAGCAGCGCATTTAATATAGACTTTAAAAGTTCAATTGACTTAAAAATGTACTATTATACAATTGGAAATAAACAGCAAACGACACTTCCCATCTCTGATGTGGAGGATGCTATTACACTTGCTGAGTCGTTAAAGGAGACAACCTACCGGAAAGAGAGTATAAAAGCTTTACAAAATATTTTAGAGTATTGTAGTAATTTAAAAAAGAAAATGCGTATGATAGCGGAAACAAAAGATTATGACAACAGGAAAGTCCAGTTGGAAAATAATATTTATGTACTTACTATGCTAATACAAGGAAAAATGAGTGATTATATCTATTATGAGGCAGGGTATATGGCATCTCTTGAAAAAGAGAAAACAGAATATATTAAACTGGTAATGGCATTAACATGCATCATCTTATTAGGGACAATTATGTATTTATTGTACTATGGCCTAAGGTTTTCAAGAAGTATTACTGTTCCAATTGGTGAGTTGTGTGAAAATGTTAAGAATGTGGGTGATGGAGTCTTTGCAATTCCAGAAGTAAATTCAAATTATTGTGAGATTGATCAATTAAATACAGGAATACAGCAAATGGCAACAAGAATAGATGCTTTGCTGGAAAATGTAAAGGAAGAGGAAAAAATGCAGCATATGATGCATCTTCAGCTTCTTCAGGCTCAGATTAACCCACATTTTTTATACAATACGCTGGACACAATAATATGGCTGGTTGAAACAGAGAAATACGGGGATGCCGTAACAATGCTTACTAATCTTTCTATGTTTTTCAGGGGTATTCTCTCAAAAGGAAATGATATTATAAATTTAGAGGAAGAAATAAATCATATTCATTGTTATCTTGATATTCAGCAGGTCAGGTATCAGGATATTATGGAATATAGTATTAATGTTCCTGAACAGCTAAAGAAAATTAAAGTGCCGAAGTTAATATTGCAGCCTTTGGTGGAAAATGCGTTATACCATGGAGTAAAAGAGAAAAGAGGAAAAAGCACCATTACTATTACTTGTTCTGACCAGGGGGAAGATATACTGATTACAGTAGTGGATAATGGAATAGGAATGATCGCGGAAAAATTAAATTTTGTAAAAAATTCTTTGAAAAATTCGGAGCGTGTTGGATTTGGACTGACAGCTGTACATGAAAGATTAAAGTTGTACTTTGGAGGAAGCTATGGGGTGGATATTCATTCTGAGTATGGAGTGGGTACAACAGTTAAAGTACAAATCCCTAAAGAATTTGAACAAAAATAATAAAAAAACCAACTTATATAAAATATTAATAAATTATTAAACACAATGAATAAGATAGTTTAAGGGAAAATACGTAAAATTGTTTTATAATAATGTTACAATAATGGGTTAGTAAGATATTTTATATGAGGAGGAGCTATTGTGAAAAGAAGGGTATTTTTTAGTATTATGGTGGTATGTCTGATTGCTACATTAACAGCATGTAAGGCAAAGTCAGATTCAACAGTTGGCACAGACGTTTCAAATTCATCAGGGGATTTAATTAAAGTTGGTTTTTCACAGGTTGGGGCAGAGTCAGACTGGCGAACGGCAAATTCTGAGTCAATGAAAAAGACGTTTAGTGAAGAAAATGGCTATGAGCTTATTTTTGATGATGCACAGCAGAAGCAGGAAAATCAAATTGCTGCAATCAGAAATTTTATTCAGCAGGATGTGGATTACATAGTTCTTGCACCTGTTACAGAAACAGGGTGGGATACGGTTTTACAAGAAGCTAAAGATGCTGGAATTCCAGTAATTATTGTGGATCGTATGGTAAATGTTTCAGATGAAGGTTTATACACTGCCTGGGTTGGTTCTAATTTTGAACTAGAAGGTAAGAAAGCAGCCGCTTGGTTAGATGCCTATTTGAAAGCAGCAGGAAAAGGTGAGGATTCAATTAATATTGTAGATATTCAAGGAACGATTGGAGCATCAGCGCAGATAGGACGTACTGCTGGACTAGAAGCTGGGGTTAATGAGCATAGTAATTGGACTTTGCTGGTAAAGACAACAGGGGAATTTACCCAAGCAAAGGGACAGGAAGTCATGGAGTCTTTGTTAAAACAATATGGAGATAAAATCGATGTGGTTTATTGTGAAAATGATAATGAAGCATTTGGAGCAATTGATGCAATAGAGGCTGCTGGTTATAAAGTTGGTTTAGATGGAGATATGATAGTAATGTCTTTTGACAGTACAAATGCAGGTTTAACAGACACGCTAAGTGGAAAAATTTCATTAAATACGGAATGTAATCCTCTTCATGGTACTCGTGTAGAAGAAATTATCAAAACCCTTGAAAAGGGAGAAACACCTGACAAGAAAAAATATGTAGAGGAAGAAATATTTTCTTTTGACAATTCTGTGCCATCTGTTACGGTGGATGGAACAGATTATACAGTGACACAGGTAACACAGGAAGTCATTGATTCAAGAGCATATTAGTATAGTATTGGTATAAAAACACATTTTACTCAAAAAGGCAAGGTGGCACGATATGGAGAATTCAAATGAACTGACTATATCGTGCTATTTTGCACTATAAATATAAATTGTTTTTTGCTGTTTAGGAAGCAGGTGTAAACGTATAATGAATAAAAAAATTGTATTGTCAGTGAAAAATATAAGTAAATCATTTTCTGGAACTAAAGCGTTGTCAAGTGTAGATTTTTCTTTGCAAAAAGGTGAAATACATGCACTGATGGGTGAAAACGGGGCAGGAAAATCAACATTAATAAAAGTAATTACAGGAGTTTATAAGTATGACGAGGGTGAGATACATATAGGTGAAAGAAAAATTTGCAATCATTCCCCTCAAGAGGCACAGGAAAATGGAATTAGTACAGTATATCAAGAAATAAATTTGTGTCCAAATCTGACGGTTGCTGAAAACTTGTTTATAGGACGTGAACCTAAAAGAATGGGATTTATTAATTGGAAATTAATCAATCAAAAGTCTGAGGAAATACTTAGAAACCTAAACATTGAGGTTTCACCAACACAAATGCTTGCAGAATGTTCAATTGCAATTCAGCAGATGATAGCTATAGCAAGAGCTGTTGACATGCGGTGTAAAGTGCTGATATTAGATGAACCCACATCATCTTTAGATAAAGAAGAGGTAGAAAAACTATTTGAATTAATGAAACATCTAAAAAAAGAAGGTGTTGGAATTGTTTTTGTTACTCACTTTTTGGATCAGGTTTATGAGGTATGTGATAAAATAACTGTTTTAAGAAATGGAAAATTTGTAGGTGAGTATGAAACAGATAAGCTGCCTCGTGTGCAATTGGTGGCAAAAATGATGGGAAAAGACTTGGATAGTATTTCCAATATAAAAGGTGAAAGAAAAGAATTTTCGGGAAAGAGAATACCGTTTATTGAAGCAGAAGGATTAGGTCATCAAGGAACAATTAAGCCTTTTTGCTTAGCAATTCATAAGGGAGAAGTAATTGGATTAACAGGTTTATTAGGATCAGGACGTTCTGAAATGGTTCGGGCAATCTATGGTGCAGATAAGGCTGATAGTGGGAAGCTTAAAGTCAATGGAAAAGAAGTTAAAATTCATGCACCTATAGAAGCTATGAAGCTTGGAATGGGATATTTACCAGAGGATCGAAAAAGGGATGGAATAATAGCGGATTTATCAGTCCGTGAAAATATAATTATTGCAATGCAGGCAATAAGAGGTATGTTAAAGCCAATGAGCAAAAAGGAAATGGAAGAAGCTGCAAATACATATATAGATTTACTGAAAATAAAGACAGAAAGCCGTGAAACCCCAATAAAATATTTGTCAGGAGGAAATCAGCAAAAGGTTATCATTGGCAGGTGGCTTTTGACAAATCCACAATACTTAATTTTGGATGAACCAACCCGTGGTATTGATATTGGAACAAAAACGGAAATTCAAAAATTAGTTTTGGAGCTTGCAGAGAAAGGAAAGGCAGTAACATTTATTTCATCGGAATTAGAAGAAATGCTGCGTACCTGTTCAAGGATGGTTGTGTTGCGGGATGGTGGTAAGGTTGGGGAAATAGAGAGTGATGACTTAACGCAGGACAATATTATGAAAACAATAGCAGGGGGCGAACAGGAAAATGATTGAGAAGGTAGGGAATAGAAAGCATTGTTATAAAAAAATTACAGAACGCCGTCTTTTTATGCCGTTAGTCTGTTTATTCATTGTTTTGCTGGCTAATGTAATTAAAACTCCCGATTTTTTTAAAGTATCTATTAATAATGGAGTTTTATATGGATACACAATTGATATTTTGAATAGGGGTTCTGAGCTTATTATACTTTCGATTGGAATGACACTTGTAACAGCAGCATCCGGCGGGCAGGATATTAGTGTAGGAGCAGTTATGGCAGTAGCAGCTGCCGTATGTTGTCAAATACTTTCAGGAGGAGCGGTTACAACTAATACATTTGAAAATCCACTTATAATTGCCATACTAGCAGCTTTTACCGTATCTATTTTATGTGGTATGTTTAATGGCTTTTTAGTTGCCAGGCTGCACATTCAGCCGATGGTTGCCACATTAATTTTATATACGGCAGGAAGGGGTATTGCTCAGTTAATTACAAAAGGTCAAATTACATATATTCGTGTAGATAATTATAAGATATTAGGAGGTTACATTGGAAGCTGCCCAGTACCAACACCAATATTTGCAGCAATAATGACGGTCATAATCGTTTTCTTGGTAATTAAGAACACAGCGCTGGGCTTATACATTGAATGTGTTGGAATAAATGGTTCAGCATCAAGACTAGTGGGATTAAATTCTGCTATGTTAAAGTTCCTTACCTACATAATTTGCAGTCTTTTGGCAGGAGTTGCAGGAATTGTTGCTTCAAGCCGCATTTATTCTGCTGATGCCAATAATATAGGATTAAATTTGGAAATGGATGCTATATTGGCAGTTGCGTTAGGGGGAAATATTTTAAGTGGTGGAAAATTTAGCCTGGCAGGTTCTGTAATTGGAGCGATTACCATTCAGGCATTAACTACTACTTTATATGCAATGAAGGTTTCAGCAGACCAGCTTCCAGTATACAAAGCAATAGTAGTAATTGTCATAGTAATACTTCAAAGTCCTATCTTTAAGAAATATGCTGCTGGTTTAGTATCAAAAAGAGCAGCTGAAGGAATAGAAGGTGCAAACTAATATGAAAAATAGAAGATTAAAAAAAGGAATAAACAGCAGTACTTTTTTACTGATGATTACAATTATTTTATTTTTTACTATGTATATAGCAGGCATGATTATATACAGCGATAATGGATTTGCAAAACCACAAATGTTTTTAAATCTCTTAATTTCTAATGCAGGGCTTATCGTAATAGGGTGTGGAATGACATTGGTTATGATTACTGGTGGAATTGATATTTCGGTTGGTTCCGTCACTGCACTGGTATGTATGTCTGCCGCATACGTCATGGAAAATAAGGGGTGTAATATTTATGTTGCCGTAGCAATTTCAATTGTATTGGGAGGAGTATTTGGAATTGTTCAGGGCTATCTGATTGCATATCTTGATATACAGCCGTTCATAGTAACGCTTGCAGGCATGTTTTTTGGGCGTGGAATGACGGCGGTTATTAGTACAGATATGATCTCAATTAAAAATGAGTTATTTCTCAAGTGGGCCAATTGCAAAATATATCTGCCATTTGGCTCCGTGAACAGAAAGGGGGTGTACCAGCAGGCTTATATTTATCCTACCGTCATTATAGCGTTAGCTATTGTTATTATTCTGTCTTTTGCATTAAAGTATACAAAATTTGGAAGAAGATTATATGCAATAGGAGGTAATCAGCAAAGTGCTTTAATGATGGGGCTTAACATTAGAAAGACAAAAATGCAGGCCTATATTTTAAATGGATTTTTAACGGGTATTGGAGGTTTTCTATTTTGCCTGAATAGCTGTGCCGGATTTGTGGAACAGGCAAAAGGAATGGAAATGGATGGGATTTCAGCAGCAGTCATTGGAGGAACATTATTAAGTGGTGGAGTTGGAACGGTAATAGGTACTTTATTTGGGGTTTTAATTAAAGGAACCATATCTTGCCTGATAACAACACAAGGAACGCTGTCCAGCTGGTGGGTAAGAATTGTTTTATCTGCATTGCTTTGTTTCTTTATTGTACTGCAATCAGTTCTGTCATCATCAAAAAAGAAGAATAGTAGATAAGTAAATATTTTTATGAGAAAGGTGAGAATGTATGTTTAAGAGTGTAAAAAAAACTATCGGTATGTTACTGGCATGTGCAACTGCGTTGACGCTTATGTCACCAGTTCCAACGCCTGCTAACATATCTGCCGCAAGTGACGTAACAGTTAATTTGTCATCAGAAAAGCAAGTAATTCGGGGATTCGGGGGTATGAATCATCCAACTTGGATTGCAGATTTAACAGAAACTCAAAGGAATACGGCTTTTGGAAATGGGGCAAACCAATTAGGTTTTTCCATTCTAAGAATTCATGTAGATGAGAATAAAAGTAATTGGTCAAAGGAGCTGGCAACAGCAAAAAGTGCTGTTGCGCAAGGAGCAATTGTTTTTGCATCGCCATGGAATCCGCCAAGTGATATGGTTGAGACCTTTACACGTAATGGGGTTGCAGGACAAAAAAGACTTAAATATAGTAAGTATGCTGCATATGCGCAGTACCTTAATGATTTTGTTACATATATGAAGAATAATGGCGTGAATTTATATGCCATTTCAATTCAAAATGAACCAGATTATGCACATACATGGACTTGGTGGACACCACAGGAAATGCTTAATTTTATGAAAAACTATGCAGGCTCTATTAATTGTAAGGTAATTGCACCAGAATCATTTTCTTATTTAAAAAATATGTCCGACCCTATTTTAAATGATTCTCAGGCTCTTGCAAATATGGATATTTTAGGCGCTCATTTTTATGGTACAAGTGTCAGCAATATGTCTTATCCTCTTTTCCAGCAAAAAGGATCTGGAAAGGATCTCTGGATGACAGAAGTATATGTTCCAAATAGTGATGCTAACTCAGCAGATCGCTGGCCAGAGGCAATAGATGTTGCGTATAATATTCATGGTGCAATGGATAATGGATTTCAGGCATATGTATGGTGGTATATCCGCAGACAGTATGGTCCAATGAAAGAAGACGGTACCATTAGCAAACGTGGTTATATGATGGCTCATTATTCAAAGTTTATACGACCAGGATATGTAAAGGTTAATGCAACAGCAAATCCAAATACTAACGTTTATACTAGTGCGTATAAGGGAGATAACAAAGCGGTTATTGTTGCAATTAATAAAGGAACTTCTGCGGTTAGCCAGAAATTTGTTCTAAATGGTGGAACAGCATCTAAAATCACTACATATGTAACTAACAGCAGTCAAAATCTTGCGTCTGGTTCCATTAATGCATCTGGAACTTCTTTTACAGCGCAGCTTCCTGCTCAAAGTGTTACAACGTTTGTTATTAATTTGGGGACTTCAGCAACTACAACACCAACAGCAACTTCAACACCTAATCCTGGCATAGGTAGTACTGTAAAATTAACAGATGGCTGGTACTATATTAAGAATGTAAATGCTCAGAAATATCTTCAGGTAACAGATAATACAGGAAAAGCTGGACAAAATGTTGAAATTGGTACAGGTACAGGTGTTGCTGGTCAAAAGTGGTATTTAACCAATACTTCAGACGGCTACATAACATTAACAAGTGCATTAGGAAATTACATGATTGATGTAGCAAATGCATCTGATACAGATGGTGCCAATATTCAGATTTATAATGGCTATTCTGGAAATGCACAAAAATTTGTGATTAAGTCAACCACTACAAATGGTGTTTATACAATTGGTACAAAAGCAAGTGATTCCACAAAAATGTTAGATGCATATAATT
>NZ_FOYZ01000004.1:244448-324569 GCF_900112775.1 Anaeromicropila populeti | reverse complement strand
TTACCCACGCGTTACTCACCCGTCCGCCACTCAGTCACAAAAGCTTCCACCCGAAGGCTTCCGCTTTTGTGCTTCGTTCGACTTGCATGTGTTAAGCACGCCGCCAGCGTTCATCCTGAGCCAGGATCAAACTCTCAAATAAAGTTTTTTTCCTTCAGAAATCTAGCTTGGCTATTTTCCGTATACTTCCCTTCCTCTTACCGGAAGTTCTGTATTTTACTGTTTTTTGGGTGCATCTTTTTATAGATGCTGTTCTTTGAAATTCTTTTTGAATTTTCAAGGTTGTTTCACTGTTTAGTTATCAAAGTTCTTTGTAAGACATGTAGTCACTCAAGACTAGCTTAAGTATTTTATCATACTTACATTTGGTTGTCAACAAGTTTTTTTCATTTCTTTTTGACAAACGGAGAAGGAGGGATTTGAACCCTCGCGCCGCTATTAACGACCTACTCCCTTTCCAGGGGAGCCCCTTCAGCCACTTGGGTACTTCTCCAACAAGTGCTTCACACTTCATAATGTTCAGCTTAACATTTATACAATCCTGCAATAAAATCACCATAGTAATTTCACTAACGGAGAAGGTGGGATTCGAACCCACGGCCCCTTTCGGAGTCACTGGTTTTCAAGACCAGCTCCTTAAACCACTCGGACACCTCTCCAAACACGCTTGAACATTATATCATTATCACCAACATGTGTCAAGTACTTTTTAAAAAATATTATTTAAAACATCTTTTCATATTGGTTATCGCTCTTCAAATCACTTACAGCGACAAGACATATTTTATCATTATTCTATTAGTCTGTCAACTATTTTTTTATTAATTTTTCTTTTTTTCAAACAATTCATACATTACCTCTAATTTGCCTGCATAAAACATACTAATCTTCTTTTTTATGCCTGCATTTAAAAAAGGCTTCCGCAATTACTAGATCCTCTGGTGTAGTAATTTTCATATTTTCATAGCTCCCCATAACCAGTTTCACCTTGTGACCAGTCATACTTTCTAATACCATGGCATCATCGGTCACATCAGCAGCCTTATTCCAACTCAACTTTTCATAAGCATTCAGAATTAATTGGTACTCAAATACTTGGGGTGTCTGAACCGTCCATACGAATTCTCTTCTTGGGGTTTCCACAACATAGTCTGACTGATCTGCTATTTTAATAGTATCTTTTACAGGTACCCCAACTACACAAGCCCCTTCTTTTTGAACAGCAGAATATGTTTTCTCTATCATACAATTAGTAACAAATGGTCTGGCTCCATCATGTATATACACATAGTCTGCATTCTTTATGGCATTTAGCCCAATACGGACAGAATCATATCTTTCTTTACCCCCCTCCACAATAGATACAACTTTTTGAAAGTGATATTTTTCGACAATATTTTCTTTACAGTAATCAATTTGATTTTTTCCTGTAACAAGCACAATTTCATCAACTAGACTGTCCTCAAAAACTTTCAGAGCATAATACAAAACTGGCTTATCATTTAGTACTAGATACTGCTTGGGAACTGAACTATTCATCCTTCTTCCCTGACCCGCGGCAAGCACAATTGCTGCTACTTTATTCTTCTTCATCATTTTAACTTTACTACCTTTGTCCTATTTTTAAGTTAGGAACTGCATTTAATTCAAGTCCATGCCTTGTTCCATTCATAAACTCATAGTAACCTGCTGCTGCAATCATAGCTGCATTATCCGTACAAAAAACAGGCGATGGATAGAACAGCTTATATCCTTGTTTATTGCATGCCTCATTCATTCTTTCACGAAGTCCATTATTAGAAGCAACACCACCTGCCAGCACTACCGTTTTCATATCGAGATGTTGTGCTGCCTGTATAGTTTTTGTGACTAGTACATCAACCACTGACTCTTGAAAAGATGCCGCAATATCTGCTGGTTTAATTTCTACGTTTTTCATCTGACACATATTCAAATGGTTTAATACAGCTGACTTTACACCACTAAATGAAAAATCAAAAGGTGCATCTGTAATATTTCCTCTAGGAAAATGGATCGCATTTCTATCCCCTTCTTTTGACAACTTGTCAATCTTTGGTCCTCCTGGATACCCCAGCCCGATTGCTCTGGCAACTTTATCAAACGCCTCACCCGCTGCATCATCTCTTGTTCTTCCAACAATTTCATATTTTCCATAATCCTTAACAACTACTAAATGAGTATGTCCACCCGATACAATAAGACATAAAAAAGGCGGCTCCAGTTCTTTGTGTTCAATATAATTTGCAGATACATGGCCCTCTATATGATGCACGCCAACTAATGGCTTATTTTTTGCATAGCTAATGGCTTTTGCTTCTGCTACCCCAACTAATAATGCCCCCACAAGTCCTGGTCCATAGGTTACTGCTATTGCATCTATTTCATCTAAATTTTTCTGAGCATTTTCCAACGCAGCCTCAATGACCTGATTTATTTTCTCTATATGCTTTCTAGATGCAATTTCAGGAACAACTCCTCCATACAACTTATGCAAATCTATTTGAGAAGAGATTACATTAGACAACACTTCCCTGCCATTCACCACCACTGCTGCTGCCGTTTCATCACAAGAGGATTCAATCCCCAGTATCACAATTTCATCTTTCATATTTATTCTTCAACCTCTATTTCATCCAAATCCGCCAGTGACCATCCTACAATTTTCCAAGAACCCTCACTATCTTTGCGTAATAAAAATTTTTCAACTGTTTTCTCATAACTGCTTTTTACCTTCAAAGAATACTCTGCCAGTATTGTAGCATACTCTTCTTCATCCACAATGCTATAATCTATACCACTGTCTTTTTCAATGATATAACTGCTAATGGTCTGTTGTAGTTCTTTATATTCCTTTATTTCAAGAATTAAAGTTTCAATGTGTTTATCAAGAGGATTTTCTTCGTTTAGTTTTTCATCAAACAACACTCTTAATTTCCCTGTCAATGTATCAATTTCTGATTCTTTCAGCTTAGTATTATATAAACATTTTATAATCCTGCTATAAAGCTTTACCACCTCACGCGGTGTCTCAGGATACGCGTTCTGAAGGTCTTTATCAATAAGTAACTGGTACTCACTTTTGACATTCGTATCATTATTACTGGATTTACTATCTATATGCCAGTAAAAAAAAAGTACAATTAATACTAGTATACCAATTGCAACTATATTTTTAGGTTCAAATTTTATAGCTTTTAGACCTTTTAGACCTTTCATAATAACTCCTCCTTTTAGAGAACAGACTTACTCCTCTTTATCGAATTCCAGCGTAATGCTCTTTAAATCCTTGACTGTTTTAGTATTACGAAATATTTTTCTTACTTCCTGCAAATATTCTTCTGGTCTGACTAATGACGGACTATAATGAGTAAGCCATAATTCCCTTACTTTGGCAACATCAGCAAGCTGTGCAGCCTCATAAAAAGTCATATGCTTATACTGAGATGCCTTTGCATCTTTATCTTTTTCTCCATACATTCCCTCGCAAATAAACAAATCAGCTTCCATCGCATTTTTAGAAATAACAGGAACAGGTCTTGTATCAGTACAATATGCAACCTTAATCCCCTTTCTTTCTGAACCTAATATCAAATCAGGCGTATACTTTCTGCCTTCCTCCTCTATTATCTCACCTTTTTGCAAACGGCTCCACAACCTTTTAGGCACTTCATTTTCTAACGCCTTTTCTAACTGAAATTTTCCTGCTCTTGGTACAGACAGAGCATATCCGTAACAACTTACATTATGATTCACCTTATATGCATAAATCATATATCCATTTAATGCAATTGTTTCTTCTGGTTCTATTAATTCTATAAACTCTATGGAAAAAGGGAGTTCTGGTGCTATAACCCGAAGTGCATTCACTACTCGCTCCAGACCCTTTGGACCAATCATGGTCACCGGCTCCGTCCGATCTGCATTTCCCATTGATAACAAAAGTCCTGGTAATCCACTAATATGATCTGCGTGGTAATGTGTGAAGCAAATAGTATCAATCCCATGAAAGCTCCAACCCTTTTCTTTGATTGCAACCTGAGTGCCTTCTCCACAGTCAATCAGCAGGCTGCTTCCATTTAACCTCGTCATTAATGAAGTTAATCGTCTTCCTGGAAGCGGCATCATACCCCCCGTACCTAATAAACATAAATCTAACATGTATTTTCCTCTCTTTATGCCACATATTGCAAGTGCCATTTTAACAAATTTATTTCCATATAAATTATTTATTTATATTACCATATTTTCTTATTTTAATCAACCCGGCTGTACTCGGCCTTAGCTGCAACTGCAAAAGGAAGCCTTCTGGCTTCCTTTTTCCATTCACGTTACATAACCTCTGTCTTTTTTATTACCTTGACCGGAATTTTAAACTGAGAAGTAATTTCTTCATAACAGGCTTCACATATATTAAATTTGTGTATTTCTGTATCTTTGTTAGAAAAATATCCCCATTCTTTTTCTGCCTCAAAAACATCTTCTCGCATTATTCCATTTCTTACTTCAATTGCTCGACCACATACATTACAGAAAACTCTTTTGACTGCCATTAAGCTTATCCCTCCTGAAGACCCAAGTTTTCAAATCTATTATAACACCTATAATAAGTTTTCGAACTGGTAATAATATCTTAATCCCTATTTCTCATACAACCTGAACTATTATCATCTGTCAGCCACATAATTACTGCATTTTCCAGAGGAGCTTCATAAAAATTTTTGCGTATTCCAGCAGAACTAAATCCAAGTTTCTCATACAAACGAATTGCCTGCATATTACTTTCTCTTACCTCAAGTGTAAATTGCAATAAACCTTCATCTCGCCCTATCCTTATTAATTCCTTCAGCATCTCAGTTCCAATTCCCTTACATCGAGCCTCTGGTTTGACTGCAACATTGGTAATCTGCCCTTCATCTACAACACCCCAACAGCCACAATAGCCAACTATTTCCCCTTGTGGTTCTTCCGCAACCAGATAAATATTTTGTCTGTTCTTCATAGATGTAAAAAAATCGCTTTTTGACCAAGGTTTTGAAAACATTTTATTTTCAATACTACAAACTTCTTCCAAATCATCTTCACACATAAACCGAATCAATTACTTTATCACCCTTTACTTACCTTTCATTTTGCTTTTCCAACAGTTCACGTTCCGCCTGAGACAATCTCAAATATACAGGCTTATGTTCTTGAGCAGATTCACAAACCCCCTTATCAAAATATACAGCACCTAAAGCGGCGATGGAAGCTGCCCGCTGTCTTGCCAGATGAGGAGGTGCAAAGAAATAACCTGTTTTTAAAATGCTTTGAATTATTTCTTGATAAACCGGAACTCCATCCCCCAAGAAAATCACATCTCTTCCAACTTCTTTAACTTTCAACAGTATGTCCTCAATTGAAGAAGCATTCTGTTGCAAAATTACATTAAATTCTTTTCCCTGAAATTCATACAAACCCGTATACACTTGGTTTCTTCTGGCATCCATTATGGGGCAGATTATCTTATCTGTCCCAAACAGATTATATGCCAAGCTGTCTACTGTAGGTACCGATACAATAGGTTTATCCAATGCCAGCCCAAGTCCTTTTGCTGTAGCTGCACCAATTCTTAATCCAGTAAATGAGCCTGGTCCACCTGCCACTGCTATTGCATCTATTTGCTCCAGTTTCAGTTCCAACATTTTAACCAGTTCATCCAGCATTGGTAACAAAGTCTGGGAATGAGTCTTTTTATAATTAATGGTATATTCACCAATAATTTCTCCATCTCGCAAAACTGCAACAGATGCTACCAACCCTGAGCTATCTATCCCTAATATAATCATAACTGACTTTCCTCCAATTGAATTTTCCGATAGTCAAATCCTTTTTCAGAATCCTTTTCAATCGAAATAATTTTCACCGTTTCTGGTAAAAGTTCTTTTATCAGTCCTGCCCATTCAATCAGACAGACTCCTTCCCCATAAAAATAATCTTCATATCCTAATTCATACATTTCTTCAATATCTGAAATTCGATAGACATCAAAATGATAAAACGGAATTCTCCCATCTTCATATTCTTGAATAATAGTGAAGGTCGGGCTGCTGACTGCCTCTGAAATACCCAGTCCTTTGGCAAAACCTTGGGTAAATACGGTTTTCCCCACCCCCAAATCGCCTAACAGACAGTATATTTCTCCAGGTCTGCATGCTTTACCTATCTGCTCTCCAAATAAGAAAGTATCCTCTGCTTTGAAACTCTCATATATCATACTTTACTCCATTTACACTGTTCTTTCTTTAAATTTTGTGAAATAAGTTCCTTCACCTGAACAGCTTTGTCTGAATACTGCTCTTTTGGCCAAATAAATGCTCTCACTGGTGACATATATACAATAATACTTTTTTTCGTTTCTACTACCTTCCGAATGTCCTCCCAGGCTACAGCTGCTTCTTCTTCCATTTGACTCACCTTAATACCTGAACCGTCTATCAAATATAGTAATGGTTTCTGAAACATAGGATTCAGCTTTACCTGCTGTGCCGCTTTTAATTTTAGCTGAAGTGGCTGTACCACCGTAAATAATGCACCTATTCCTGCAAGCATAACATTCTTTAATGTATCATTATGCTGATAACCTATTGCTAAAAAGATAAGTGCTACTACACTAATTAATATTCCAACGATTCCCGAAACACCGCCATATGTGTGCTTTACCAAAAAGTGATGCATGTCTTTCGGTGTTATAATAATGCTTAGTCTTACTTCTTTCTCCACACAGCTACCTCTTTCCGAATTTATAGTACTATTAAAATTATATCAAATTTATATAAAAAAACAAGCTTTCAAACTATGTTTTTGAAAGCTTGTTTTAATTAATCATTTATATTCCTGCCTATTGCTCTGTCATAAAGTTTTTTAAATATTTATAGCAAAAGAAACCAATTATTGAAATTGCTAATCCCTTTGCAATATTGTATGGGGTAATACCCAGAATTACCAGCGTAAATAAGTCATTAATTGCTGGTATTGTAGCTGTTGCCCACCCAACAATTGTTTCAATTTCTAGATGGTATACTTTTGCCTGAAGAGGAATCATCAAAAAATAGTTCATTAATATGCCAACAACAGACATACTTATTACACCTGTAATAAATGGTACACTATATTTTCCCCTTCCTTTCAGCTTACGGAACAAATAGCATGTGGGATATATGTAAGCTACGCTAATAATAAAATTAGCTATTTCTCCAACACCACCTGTAGTAGTTGCGGTAATTCCTTTGATTAAATTTTTAATCATCTCAATCATAATACCAACTAATGGGCCATACACAAATCCTGCTACTATAGCAGGGATGTCACTAAATTCAAATTCAAGAAATCCTAAATACTTAAATGGCAGATGTAAAAGCTGTAAAACGTAAGAAAGTGCTGCCAGCATTGCAATAATAACTAATTGTTTTGTCGTAAATATTCTGTTCTCAGTTACATTTGTTTTCTTTAACATATTGTTCCTCCTCTTCCTCGATAAGTACAAAAAACAGCCTCTAAAAATTACGAGGCTGCTTTTTATTTCGTTTGATTTTCAAAACCTTTTCTATTATAGATTTTGAAACACGTTATCTTCTCTCATCCAGACTTTACTGTCGGTTTTGGAATTGCACCAAATCAACCACTTAATGGTTCGCGGACTATACCGCCGGTCGGGAGTTACACCCTGCCCCGAAGACTTCTTATTCAGTTTATATATCTATTTTAATGTAATTTAGAAAAGTTGTCAAGCATTATTAGTAAATTATTCCATATTTATAAAATATTATGTCGTTTTATATTTTCATTGAAAGCTGTATCCGTTTTTTTGCCAAGTCTACACTCATTACCTTTACTTCAACAACATCACCAACACTCACTATCTCCAGCGGATGCTTTACAAATTTCTTATCTGACAATTCTGATATGTGTACCAAACCATCCTGATGTACCCCGATATCAACAAATGCTCCAAAATCAATTACATTTCTAACCGTTCCTTTTAAAACCATCCCTGGTTCCAAATCCTTCATTTCCAAAACATCTGTCCTAAGAATAGGCTTTGGCATTTCATCTCTTGGATCACGTCCTGGCTTCTCTAATTCTTTTATAATGTCTAATAGCGTAATCTCACCAATTTCAAGTTCCTGTGCTAATGCCTTCTTATCCCTTATCATTTTTCCAAGGCCTGTCACACCGCCTTTTATGTCTTCTAGCTTGTATCCCAGTTTATCTAGTAGTTTTTTTGCTGCATCATAAGATTCCGGATGAACACTTGTGGCATCCAGTGGATTTTTACCTTCTACTATTCTCATAAAACCTGCGCATTGCTCATATGCCTTTGGTCCTAGCTTTGCTACCTTTAATAACTCTTTTCTTTCAACAAACTTGCCATGTTCTTCTCGATACAAAACAATATTTTTAGCAATTACCTTACTGATTCCAGAAATATACTCTAATAAAGAAGCAGATGCTGTATTCAAATCAATTCCCACTTTATTCACGCATCCTTCTACCACGCCATTTAAAGCTTCGCTCAATTTTTTCTGGTTCATATCATGCTGATACTGGCCAACACCAATTGACTTTGGGTCAATTTTAACCAATTCAGCTAGTGGATCCTGTAACCTTCTTGCAATAGATGCCGCACTCCTTTGTCCTACATCAAAGTTAGGAAATTCTTCTGTTGCCAGCTTACTGGCAGAATACACAGAGGCACCAGCTTCATTTACAATAATATATTGAACAGGTTTATGAAGTTCTTTTAACATTTCTACTATTACACGTTCTGACTCTCTGGAAGCAGTACCATTTCCGACAGAAATTAATGTAATTCCATACTTTTCAATTAAATGCTTTACCGTCTTTTTAGACTCTTCCACTTTATTCTGTGGTTCTGTAGGATAAATAACTGTGGTATCTAATACCTTTCCCGTTGCATCTACAACAGCAAGCTTACAGCCTGTACGAAAGGCGGGATCCCATCCCAGTACAACCTGTCCTACAATTGGAGGCTGCATAAGCAGTTGTTCCAGATTTTTTCCAAAAATTTTAATTGCCCCATCCTCAGCCTTTTCCGTTAAATCATTTCGGATTTCCCTCTCTATTGCTGGCGCTATTAGACGTTTGTAACTATCTTCTATGGTTGTCTTCAACACTGGAGCTGTATATGGATTATCTCTTGAAATCACTTGCTTTTCTAAATAAATCAGTATTTTCTCATCAGGTGCTATTATTTTAACTGTTAAAATTTTTTCCTTTTCCCCTCTGTTTAATGCCAAAATACGGTGTCCAACAATTTTATTAATTGGTTCCTCATATTCATAATAC
This sequence comes from Anaeromicropila populeti, assembly GCF_900112775.1. GTDB lineage: Bacteria > Bacillota > Clostridia > Lachnospirales > Lachnospiraceae > Anaeromicropila_A > Anaeromicropila_A populeti. The sequence goes on along the minus strand of NZ_FOYZ01000004.1, from coordinate 315,203 downwards.
ATCTCATATACTGATTTTTCTTCTTTCTTTTTTGCCGTTGAATTTATTTTACCTTCTTTTACGGTTGCATTACGGATATAAATACGATAATCTGCTTCATCTGCTATATTTTCTGCTATAATATCCATGGCTCCTTGAATCGCTTCTTCCACAGTTTTAACATCTTTCTCCTCCGATACATATGGCAATGCTTCCTGTTCTAGAGGCTTTGTAGTTATTTGCAGCAAAATAATATTGGCTAGGCCTTCCAATCCCTTTTCCTTGGCAACAGTTGCCCTTGTCCGTCTTTTGGGACGATATGGCCGATATAAATCTTCCACAACCACTTGTGTCGTTGCCGCTATAATTTGCATTCTTAACTCATCCGTTAATTTTCCTTGTTCCTCAATACTGGCAAGCACCTGCTGCTTTTTCTCTTCCAAATTTCTCAAATACGTCAAGCGTTCACTGAGATTTCTTAATTGTTCATCATCTAGAGAACCATGTTGTTCTTTCCGGTAACGTGCAATAAAAGGAATGGTATTTCCTTCATCAATTAATTTAACAGTAGCTTCTACTTGCCATAGCTGAATATTTAACTCATCTTTTAATTGGTGTAAAATGTTCATTGAACTTCCTTTCTATAAAAGCCTTGCAAATAAAAGCATTTATTCCGCTTCCTTTACAAGGCTTATCTTAATTAGTATTTATGAATTATTTCCCTAAGCTGAACGCATCATGTACTGCATTCATGGCTACCTCTTCATATTTTTCATCAATCAATACCGTTACTTTAATTTCAGAAGTTGAAATTTGCTTTATATTCACACCACAGTCATACAGTGCCTCAAACATTTTTGCTGCAACACCAGCATTTGTCATCATTCCTGCCCCTACAACAGATACTTTAGTAACTGTTTTCTCAACATCTATACTTTGACACTTTAGACTGCCGCTTCTATGTCTTTCAATTATTTCAACAGCTTCATCTGCAACGTCTTCGGCTACTGTAAAGCTAATATCCTTTGTTCCATCTCTTCCAATAGATTGTAATATAATATCAACATTAATATTGTGATTTGCAAGATGATTAAATAATTTAAATGCAACCCCTGGTTGATCTTCTAATCCAACTACAGCAATACGTGCCGTATTTTTATCACATGCTACCCCACTTACAAGCATTTTTTCCATTTTTACTTCCTCCTTAACTACTGTTCCTTCTGTTTGATTTAAACTTGAACGGACTACCAGTTGTACCCCGTATTTTTTTGCCATTTCTACAGAACGATTATGAAGAACACCCGCTCCTAAAGTAGCTAGTTCCAACATCTCATCATACGTAATTTCATCTAGCTTTCTAGCATTCTTTACTTTTCTTGGGTCAGCTGTAAATACACCATCTACATCCGTATATATTTCACATGCATCTGCATGAAGTGCTGCTGCTAATGCAACTGCTGTCGTATCTGAACCTCCACGGCCAAGTGTTGTATAATCATTAAATTGATTAATACCTTGGAAACCTGTAACAATAACAATTTTTCTATTTGCTAATTCATTTCTGATGCGTTCAGTATCTATTCTTTTTAATCTGGCGTTTCCATAATCAGAAGTTGTATGCATTGCTACCTGAAAAGCATTAAGTGAAACTGCTGATACTCCTAAAGCTCCCATAGCCATAGCCATTAATGAAACCGATGTTTGTTCACCAGTTGTCAAAAGCATATCAAGCTCTCTTTTTGAAGCATTTGGATTAATATCCTTTGCCTGTGCTAAAAGAACATCTGTCTGTTTTCCCATTGCAGATAAAACTACAACCACATCATTACCTTTTTGATATTCTTCAATACATCTTCTGGCAACATTAAAAATTCTTTCCTTATCGGCTACCGATGTTCCGCCAAATTTTTTTACTATTAACATAGCTGCCTCCTAATTCATTATTCTATTTTCTAAAAATTCAGATAGAAGCATATATCCTTCTTCTAAATAATTACCACTATTTTTTGCATCCTTTTCGTTATAATGCCATTCTTTTTCTAGTAATCTTGTACTGTCATATATCATATATGGTACTGGATTGCTAGTATGTGTTCTTAGTGCAATTGGAGTGGGATGATCTGGCATAATCAAAAGACGGTAATCCACTCTCGCTTTATCCATCTCTTCCTTAACTACTTTTATCACTCTTGCGTCAAAATATTCAATTGCTTGAATTTTACGCTCAAGACTTCCCTGATGGCCCATCTCATCTGGCGCCTCAACATGAATATAAGCAAAATCATAGTCCTCTTCTGTTAATGCCTTCACAGCTGCCATTGCCTTGCCCTCATAATTAGTATGGAGCGTTCCATCTGCACCTTCTACTTCAATATTTTTTAACCCAGCGCCTACTGCAATTCCTTTTAATAAATCAACAGCCGAAATCATAACACCCTTTTTATGATTCTTCTCTTCAAATGAATCTAGTGCTGGCTTTGTACCTGCACCCCAAAACCAAATGGAATTAGCTTTATTTAAGCCTTTCTTTGCTCTTTCTACATTAACAGGATGATTATTTAATATTTCATAGCTTTTAATCATCATGTCTTTCAATAAATTTTCATTTGGCAAATAACTTCCTATCACTTTTCCCAGTATGTCATGGGGAGGTGTCAATTCCACCACTTCTCCATTATCCCATATAAGCAAATGCCGATAACTAGTTCCTGTATAATATCGAACTATATCTGTCTCAAGTTCCGCTTTAACTGCTTGCAGTAAAATATCAGCATCCTCTGTTGATATTTCACTGGAACTATGATCAATAATTGTTTTCTCTTCATATGGTAAATCATCGTCTGAAACAGTAACAATGTTGCATCGGATTGCAATATCACTTTCTTTCATGTCCACACCAATGCTCAATGCTTCTAATGGTGATCTTCCTGTGTAATATTTTTTTGGATCGTATCCCAAAACCGCTAAATTGGCAGTATCACTTCCTGGACTCATACCTTCTGGGATTGTATGTACCAATCCTATTGTAGAACACTGGGCAAGACTATCCATTGTTGGAGTATTTGCATACTCCAATGGTGTCTTTCCCTCTAGTTTCTGAACTGGTTCATCTGCCATTCCATCACCTAATAAAATTATATATTTCATATAGAAAAACCTTCTTTCACATTCATTAGAAACCAACACGGATTCTTGATACCATATTGTCAAATTTTTGTGATGCTTCTTTAAATTCACTTTCTGTCATTACATCTGTAATAAAAGCATATTCCGAGTCTACTCCTGCTGTTACTTCTTTTACATCACCAAATTCATTTTTAACTTGTTCAAATAAGCTGTTCTTATCTCCGGATAATCTAACAAAAAATTTATTAGATGCTTCATCAAAACTTGCTAACTCTAATTTTTTACTACTCCAGATCGTCATAATATTAGTGCCAAGATGCTTTGCTGCATCTACTACATCTGCTACTACTGCGCTTGCAGTTGGAAGTTTTCCAGCACCTTTTCCATAAAACATAACATCTCCCAGCAAATTACCTCTGACAAAGATACCATTAAACACATCGTTTACGTTATATAATGGGTTATTGCGATCAATCATCATTGGCGTAACCATCGCATAAACCTTATTTCCCACCTTTTTGCTTGTCCCAAATATTTTTATGCTGGCTCCAATTGCCTTTGCATATTTAATATCAATGTCCGTTATTTTTGTAATACCTTCTGTATAAATATCTTCATAATCTACCTGCATTCCATACGCAAGAGAAGTTAAAATAGCAATCTTTCTACATGCATCATAACCTTCCACATCTGCTTCAGGATTTCTTTCTGCATACCCTTTTTCTTGAGCATCTTTAAGTACTTCCTCAAATGCAGATCCTTCGTCTGTCATCTTTGTCAAAATATAGTTAGTAGTTCCATTTAAAATACCTGTAATTTCCTCAATTTCATCTGCTGTCAAAGATTGATTTAGTGGACGAATAATTGGAATTCCACCACCTACACTCGCTTCAAACAGAAAATTAACCTTTTTCTTTCTGGCGATTTCTAAAAGTTCAGCGCCATACTTTGCAACAAGTTCTTTGTTTGATGTACATACACTTTTTCCCTTTTCAAGTGCTTCCTTTACAAACTCATATGCTGGATGCACTCCACCCATTGTTTCTACAATGATTTGCACATCTGGATCATTTACAATAACACTAAAATCATGTACCACTTTTTCTTGAATTGGTGTTCCTGGGAAATCTCTTAAATCTAATACATATTTTACATTTATCTCGTTTCCTGCTCTTTTATTAATGCTGTCACGATTTGTGTCCAGAACCTCTACAACTCCTGAACCTACTGTTCCATACCCTAAAACACTAACATTTATCATGATGCGCCTCCTATTATTTATTCTCTAGCTAATATTTTCAAAGAATGAATTCCTTCTAAATGTTCTATATCATCAATCATTACAGTAACATCTACTGACGCCGGCAGAATCTCAACGCTTAACGTCAATGATGCAATTTTATTAACAGGAATACTTTGATGAATCGTCAAGATATTTGCTCCATGTTTTGCAACTTGATTTAGTACAAGAGACAATAGCCCTGGTGTATCATCCATTTGCAACATAAAAGTAATTGTTTTTCCTCTTGCATTTTCATGAAAAGGAAAAATATCATCCTTATACTTATAAAAAGAGCTTCTGCTGATTCCTACTACATCTGTTGCCTCTTGTACCCTTACCTTTGACTGACTCTCAATAATCCTCTTTGCTTCCACTACCTTTAATAATACTTCTGGCAGTGCCTTCTTTTTCACAATAAAATATTTATCATCATCTTTCATATTTTCATCCCTGTCATTTTCTCATAAAAAAATCGTGCAGCCATGTCCTCTCATGAAATACACTTGTTCTCTCTAGAAAGATATATTATCACATTTTGTTTAGGATTGCAAGCACATAAAAAAGACATTAGTAGATAACCTAATGTTATTCCTAATGCCTTCTCCGTTTTTACTTTTATTGTTGATTGATTAAGCCTTCTAAATCTGCTTTCTCTTGTTCATCTAAGAGTCCATCAATATTTAAAATGACACATAATCCATCCTCTACATTTGCAATGGATTGAATATATTTGGTCTTATCTCCTTTAATAATGAAAGGAGCTTCTCTAATTGCTTCTTCGGCTATTTCAGCTATTTCTTTTACTGCATCCACTTCAAGCCCTATTACAATTCCACCTGTCTTTACAATGATAAGCTTTGTATTCTCTGTTGGTTCCACCTTTGGCATGTTAAACTTCTGACGCAAGCTAAAAACTGGAATCACTTCACCTCGAAGATTTATAATCCCTTCGATATAGCTCGGTGCATTTGGAATCGAAATAAATTCTTCATACTTTTCAATTCCCTTAATGTACTGAACTTCTACTCCATATGTCTCTTTTCCTATTAGAAACAAAATATGCTTGATAGCTGCCATACTTGTTACCTCCTTAATAATTAAGCTTAATTACACAGACCACTTTAAATAAGCATTAATGAACGGGTCAATATTTCCATCTAAAACACTGGCCACATTTCCAACCTCTTCATTTGTTCTATGATCTTTTACCATAGTATAGGGTTGCATTACATAAGAACGGATTTGATTGCCCCAGCCTATTTCCTTTACTTCGCCCCGGATTTGAGCTTCTTTTTCCATATTTTCCTGTTGCTTAAGCAGATATAGCTTTGCCTTTAACATTTGCATTGCCTTGTCCTTATTCATATGCTGTGAACGCTCATTTTGACACTGAACTACTATTCCTGACGGAAAATGTGTAATTCGAATAGCAGAAGAAGTTTTATTAATATGTTGTCCTCCTGCTCCGCTGGAACGATACGTATCAATTCTGATATCTTCGTCTGCAACATCAATATCAATATCATCTTCAATGTCAGGCATAACATCACAAGATACAAAAGAGGTCTGTCTTTTTCCCGCTGCATTAAACGGCGAAATTCGCACTAAACGGTGTACACCCTTTTCTGATTTCAAATAACCAAATGCATTTTCACCTCGGATTTCTAAAGTAACTGATTTCAATCCAGCTTCATCACCATCTAAGTAGTCAATCATTTCAGATGTAAATCCTCTTTTGTCAGCCCATCTTTGATACATACGGCAAAGCATACTTGCCCAGTCACAGCTTTCTGTACCACCTGCGCCGGCGTGTAATGTCAGAATGGCATCATTTTTATCATATTCACCTGATAACAGCGTACTAATTCTAAGTTCTTCATAATCCTCAATAAACTTATCCAATAATTCTTCAATCTCAGGTATAAGCATTGGATCGTTTTCTTCATACCCCATTTCAAGTAACGTCTGAATATCTTCAAGCTCATTACAAAGATTTTGGTATTTTTCCATAACACCTTTTAATCCTTTTAGTTCCTGCATTACACGCTGAGAATTTTCTGGGCTATCCCAAAATCCAGGTTCTTCCATCTCTTTCTCTAATTCCTCAACCCTCAGCTTTTTATTTGCCAGGTCAAAGTGAATCCCCCACTTCAGTTAACGGTTTTTCATAAGCTGACAGCTTATACTTGAATTGATCCAGTTCAACCATTTAATCACTCCATTTCAAAATTAGTCTTAATAATCGTATTAGTAATTTTTACCACAGCACTGTTTATACTTTCTTCCACTTCCACATGGGCACAAATCATTTGGCTGAATTTTCTTTTCTTTCCTTCTTACTGGTCCGTTGGCTGATTCATCTTTATTAGTACCAGTTACCTTGGCAACCTGCTCTCTCTCTATATTCTGTTCAATGCGGACATGCATCAATGCCCTTACAGTTTCTTCTGTAATTGCTTTTGTCATTTCACCGAACATCTCGTAACCCATAAATTTGTATTCCACTTTTGGATCTCTTTGTCCATATGCTTGTAGACCAATTCCCTGTCGCAGCTGATCCATATCATCAATGTGATCCATCCATTTATGATCAATAATTTTTAATAAAATAACTCTTTCTACTTCTCTCAGCTGTTCTGGATCTGGAAACTCTGCTTCCTTTGACTCATACAGCTTGACAGCTTTTTCTTTCAGCATCTGTATAAATTCTTTTTTATCCATATGCTTTTGCTGTTCTTCTGTCAGCGTAATCTCTTCTAATGGAATAATTGGAATCAATATGTTGTTTAATTCGCTGACATCCCATTCCTCTGGATGCTGATCATCACTAACCACGCCATTTACACTATTTTCCACAACATCAGAAATCATTTTGAAGATGGAATCACGCATACTTTCACCATCCAGCACTTTTCTGCGCTCTTCATAAATAATTTCACGCTGTTCATTATTGACCTGATCATATTCTAACAAATTCTTTCTTATTCCAAAGTTATTATTTTCTATTTTCTTCTGAGCATTTTCAATTGCATTACTTAACATTTTATGTTCAATTGGTTCTCCTTCTGGAAATCCCAATGAATTAAACATTCCTAGTAAGCGTTCTGAACCAAACAGTCTCATCAAGTCATCTTCTAATGAAATATAAAATCTGGATTCACCTGGATCTCCCTGACGTCCTGCACGACCTCTTAACTGGTTATCAATACGTCTGGATTCATGTCTTTCTGTACCAATAATCATCAGACCGCCTATCTCCTGCACACCTTCACCAAGCTTAATGTCGGTACCACGTCCAGCCATATTAGTAGCAATTGTCACAGCGCCTTTCTGACCTGCGTCAGCAACAATTTCAGCTTCCATTTCGTGGAACTTGGCATTCAGAACTTTATGTGGTACTCCTTTTTTCTTAAGTAAAGCACTGATTTCCTCAGATGCCTCAATTGTAATTGTACCAACCAGCACTGGCTGCCCGGTTGCATGAGCCTCCACAATCGATTGTACAATTGCATCTAACTTTTCTTTTTTCGTTTTATAAACAGCATCTTGATGATCTATTCTTTGAACAGGTAAATTAGTAGGAACTTCAATAACATCCATTCCATAAATATTTCTAAATTCCTTTTCCTCTGTTAATGCTGTACCAGTCATACCACACTTTTTATTGTATTTATTAAAAAAGTTTTGAAATGTAATCGTCGCAAGCGTTTTACTTTCTCTTCTAACCTTAACATGTTCTTTTGCTTCAATAGCCTGATGAAGACCATCAGAATACCTTCTTCCAGGCATTATACGTCCTGTAAATTCATCAACTATTAGTACTTCTTCATCTTTTACTACATAATCTTTATCTCTAAACATTAAATTATGTGCACGCAATGCAAGTATAATATTATGCTGAATTTCCATATGTTCGGGATCCGCCAGATTTTCTATATGAAAGAAATTTTCTACCTTCTTTACACCTTGTTCTGTCAATGATAAGTTTTTATCCTTCTCATTTACTACAAAATCTCCAGTCTCCTCTGTATCCTCTTTCATCAGAACATCCATCTTGGACAATTCCTTCTCAGTACCTCTTTCCAACTGCCGTGCCAAAACATCACACGCCTCATAAAGCTTCGTGGACTTCCCGCTCTGTCCAGAAATAATTAATGGTGTTCTTGCTTCATCAATCAAAACAGAGTCTACCTCATCCACAACTGCATAATTCAAATCACGCATTACAAGCTGTTCTTTATATATTACCATGTTATCTCTAAGATAATCAAAACCCAGTTCATTATTTGTAGCATAAGTAATGTCACAATTATAAGCTTCTCTACGCTCATCGTTGTCCAAGCCATTTAAAACAACGCCTACCTTCAATCCCAGAAATTCATGGATTTTCCCCATCCATTCAGCATCACGCTTAGCCAGGTAATCATTTACCGTTACGATGTGTACTCCCTTTCCCTCTAATGCATTCAGATAAGCTGGCAAAGTAGATACTAACGTTTTTCCTTCACCTGTACGCATCTCTGTAATTCGGCCCTGATGTAAAATAACACCGCCTATTAATTGTACCCGGTAGTGTTTCATACCTAATGTTCTAAATGCTGCTTCACGAACAGTTGCATATGCCTCCACTAGAATATCGTCTAGTGTCTCGCCATCTTTTAATCTATTTTTAAATTCTGCAGTTTTATTTTTTAACTGCTCATCTGTTAGTTTTTGATACTCGCTGTCCAAGGCTTCAATCTTATCCACAATAGGATTTATAATCTTCAACTCCCTCTCACTATGTGTACCAAAAAGCTTAGTCATTATACCCATCAGTTTCACTCCTGTACTCTAAATTTCGCAATGGTTCTATTCGCATCCCATTACAATAACCCATATTTCATTGTACCATTACGTCCTTAATCAATCAACTAGTTTTTTCTGTTCCCTATTAAGTGTAGAAAAAAGGTGTATAAAATGCACCTATTCTGCAAATTATACACCCTTTCCATATATCTTTTCACTAAAATTCTGGTTCAATTAATCCATAAGTGTTGGCTTTTCTTTTATAAACCACATTTACCTCGTCTGTTTCTGCATTTCTAAATACAAAAAAGCTATGTCCTAATAACTCCATTTGTATACAAGCTTCCTCTGCATCCATTGGCTTCATCGCAAACTTCTTAGAACGAATAATTTTGATTTCTTCTTCATCAGTGGTCTCTTCTTCCACAAATGACATATTGAAATTGACAGCTGCCTGCTTTTGTTCTAATAGTTTGTTTTTATATTTCCTTAATTGTCTCTCTATAATTTCTTCTACTAAATCTATGGAAACATACATATCTGAGCTAACCTGCTCAGCTCTTACAATATTTCCTTTCATAGGAATAGTAACTTCAATTTTTTGCCTTTCTTTCTCAACACTTAATGTCACATGAATTTCTGTATCTGGAGCAAAATATTTTTCAAGCTTTCCTATCTTATCATAAATTGCAGATTTAAGTCCTTCTGTTACATCAATATTTTTTCCACTTATTATATAACGCATACGGCCCAACTCCTTTTGTCTTTTTTTATTATTAAATAAAAACAAGTACAAGCATATTATACCACAAATAAAGTATAATTCAAGGGAAATACCATAAACATCCTTTTTCTTTTAAAAAAATAATATTTTGATAAATTTGCCGAATACATGCTAATTGTTAGACAACTTCATGTCAAGTGCGACTATTTAAATTTTCTAACTTTGCGTGTTTTTATCACTTAAAACAAAACATACATTCGTACTTGACACTTTTTATCCTCAATTAACATTAACTTATTAAAGTGGATAATGTGGATAACTTTGTGCATAACTTAATTATAACCTGATTTTCGCTTTATTGCATGTGGACAACTTTTTTCCTTTTTCCACACCAAATGATTTCTATTATTTTACACGCATAAAAATTGGACAACTTTTTGTGCAAATCAACTAAAACCTTTTCTGTCAAGAGGTTTAAAAATTTTTTTACAAAATAAATTTAACTTGCAATTAAATATATTTAAATCTTTTTTTTGATTATTCACACAATATTAGAAAGAAAAAACTGAAAATGAATATTCACTATTAATCTATGCCCATTGCCTAGTACACTTAATAATGGGCACACCACTAAAAAACGGCAGAATGCATCTGCCGTTTAAACATAATATCTCTATTTAACTTATCAAAACTGCCTTAAATGTAATCTGTTACTTTACATTTAAGACAGTATATTTATCTCTTTATTGCACTACTCTTCTTGCACAATATGGCTCTCTGTAGTATAAATTAGAAGTGGTAATTCCTACTTTATAAGTACTTGCATGAACTACTCTTCCCCCACCGATATAAATAGTAACATGATTCACACGTCCATTGCTGGCATAAAAAACCAAATCGCCAGGTTGTAATTCTGAAAGGCTGATTTTTTTACCTGTTCCTGACTGTGCAGATGATGTTCTTGGCAGACTCACACCAAATGCCTTAAAAACAGATTGCACAAAACCTGAGCAGTCTGCACCATTTGTAAGACTTGTCCCACCATAAACATAAGGATTGCCTACAAACTTTAATGCGTAGTTAGCAATACTTGAGCCAGAACCCGACTGCACTGTTCCACTGGAGCTAGAGCTGGTTGAACTACTTGAACTCTTGCTACTTGAGCTCTTGCTACTTGAACTCTTGTTGGTTGAACTCTTACTACTTGAAGTTGAACTGCTTGAATTGCTTGAATTCGTACTGCTTGCTTGTTTCTTAGCTTCTTCTGCCTGTCTTTCTTTTTCTCTTTCAAGTTCTGCTAATCTAGCTTCTTCCTGACGTTTCAATTCTGCCTGCTCTTCCTCTATTGAAATGGCATGTTCAAATTCTACGCGAATATCAACATATTCCTTTGAAACAAAACCCTTTGTTCCTTCTTCCCCTTCATTTCCTTCATCAACAACAATTTTAACCCATTCCTTATACTCTTTCTCAACTAAATATTCTTCATCTATAGGAATTAAAGTCAAAACTGCTGAATCCAAACTCTTATCCGCTCTTACCTTTAAAGTTGTAGTATTTACTTTGGCCCACTTTGTACCATATGTACTTACCAACTCTTCTGCGTCAAAACCAATTGCCAAGAATTCTGATTTAATATATCCTTTTACAGATCCCGACTCGATTTTCACCCATTCACCTTTTGTTTTAAGAATAGTTGCAGCTGATCCTTTATACAGCTTTCCTAATACTTCACTATCTGTGTTAGCTTCTTTCCGTATGTTAACATAGTTATCTGCTATCGAAATACCAACATTAGCATATTCAGATACAGGTTCTTCCTTTTCTTCCACTGGTGCTTCAGATGTTTGGGGTGTTTCAGATACTTCTGGTGTTTCAGATGCTTCCGGTGTTTCTGATACTTCCGGTGTTTCTGATACTTCCGGTGTTTCTGATACTTCCGGTGTTTCTGATACTTCCGGTGTTTCTGATACTACGGGTGTTTCTGTTGCCACTGGTCCGATAACCGTATCCTGCGTAACTCCTTCTACCTCCATAATTGATGCACTTACAGCAGTATCTTCTTCTGTTGATTCATAATATTTATCTAAAGTTAATGATATTCCAGCTAATCCTGTTTCAGTTGAAAGCGTCGCTGAGTGGATCTTAGACACCTGCACACAGGCAAAAATAGTAGCTGCCACACCTAATCCAATTGCCGTTTTTCTAATGGTTGCTCTCTTCATGCTTTCCTCCATATGTTAATTGCTTGTCATAATTGTTACAAAATTATTAATCTTTCTTGTAACAATTATAACAAGCTACCCCCATAATGTCAAGCAATAATTGGATTCTCGCCTGTTTACAATTGATTAATATATTTTTCTACAGCTGTAACTGCGTTAGCTCCATCTGATGCTGCTGTAATAATTTGTTTTAACGGTTTTGTTCGAATATCTCCTGCTGCGAAAATTCCTGGAACACTTGTTTCACAAGACTCATCTGCAATAATATACCCCCTGTTGTCTGTATCAACAACTTTTTCATACACCTGTGAACTTGGTTCATAACCAATTGCAACAAATATACCTGACAAAGAAATGGTTCTCTTTTCGTTGGTTTTTACATTTTGCACTATAATTCCTTCTACCATTACATTTCCAAGCACTTCTTCCACTGTGCTGTCCCATATTATTTCAACATTTTCCATGGAATTTAATTTTGATACTAGACTTTTTGCAGCCCGGAACTCATTTCTGCGATGTATTACATATACTTTTTTACACAATCTAGCTAAAAATATAGCATCTTCTATAGCAACATCCCCGCCTCCGACAACCGCAGTTTCTTTATTTCGAAAAAATGCACCGTCACAAGTTGCACAATACGATACACCCATTCCTGACAGTTCTTTTTCTCCTTTTATACCAAGATTGCGTGGCTTGGCTCCTGTTGCAATAATTACTGCTTTTGCACAGTATTTTTCTCCATTTTCCAATGTCAATACTTTAATATCTCCATCTAGTTTAAATTCTGTTACATCGCCATCAATAAATTGAACTGATAACTGCTCACAATGTTCCCTAAACTTTGTTGCCAAATCATATCCACTAACTCCTGGAATTCCAGGGTAATTATCCACTTCATATGTGTTAATTATTTGCCCGCCACTCACCATATTCTTTTCAATAACAAGTGCATTCAATTCTGCACGGCTTGCATAAATGCCTGCTGTCAGACCTGCTGGGCCAGAACCAATAATAATTAAATCTAAAATATTTTCCATTTAACAACCTCACCTTCATATATTTTTCAGCTGACTTCGGTTAAAATCATTATTAAAATGCAAATTCCCATCCCCATAGCAAGTGGAATCGTAATTAGCTTCTGTCCTGATTGTCCTTCTACATTTTTAACCTGATTTTTTTGTCCAAAAACTTTCTTTATATACTCCCATCTTCCTTCATTTTTTACAATAACAGTATACAGTATAATTGCAATCATTAACGTTGCAATTGCATAAAAGCTATAGCCAAAGCTAGCAGTCAATATCTCTTTTTTAGTTAAAGTTCTATTTAGCATCAACTTATCTGCCATATCCTCTCCATATACCTTAATTGCTGCCTCCTGCAAGTATGGCTTGATATAAAGTGTCATTACAGAGGTAGCATTAATGCAGAAATGCACAATCATAGAACTTACAATAGACCCCGTGCCTTCCACTAGAATGGCAAAAATCATTCCCATTACAAATGCATATGAGAATTGATTGAAATTTAAATGCAAAAGTCCAAAAAGTAATCCGCAAAGCAGCACACCTCGTCTTGCATCTATCTTTCTATATTCCGTAAGAAATGCACCGCGGTAAACGCTTTCTTCTAATAACGCTGGTATTACAGCAATAATTATAAGACTCAGTACTAATGGTTTTCCCTCTACAATACTTTCCAATTTTTCATTAATTACATTTTCAGAAAATAATAGAGAAAGCATATTAATTAATTGCATAATTGGCGTAATAAAGAAGGAAAACAATATTAGCAAAAAAACATTAACTATTTTAATTTTGTTAAAGCGAAAAAATTCTTTAGCATTAATCTTATTTTTTAAAACATAGGCAAAAGTTGGAATCACTAGTATGATCTGATTAAATGCCAATGAGAGAAAAAAATCGTCTCTAGGCAAACCTAGTAAAACATATAAAACAGAGCCGCCTACTGCTGAAACAATTGTCCACAAGAAAATTTGATTTATTTCATTTACTCTAGTCATTTTATTCTCCTGTCGTTCCTTTTGAAGGTTTACCATACTCTAGCTTTTATACGTAAATAAAACTTATTTGTAAGCAATTGCTTCAATTTCAATTAATACATCCTTTGGCAGCCTGGCAACTTCAACACAGGATCGTGCCGGATACTCTTTTGTAAAATATTTTGCGTAAATTTCATTTATTTTTGCAAAATCGTCCATGTTTTTAATAAATACAGTTGTTTTAATTACCTTTTCTACACTTGTTCCAGATTCAGTTAATAATGCTGCTAAATTTTTAAATGCCTGTTCTGCCTGAACTTCAACAGGTCCTGTAATAAGCTGACCAGTTGCTGGATCAATAGGGATAATTCCTGATGTATAAACCATATTATTAAATTCTATTGCCTGTGAATATGGTCCAATTGCTGCTGGTGCTTTGTCAGTACTAATTATTTTCTTCATTTTTCTACCTTCCTTTTCTATTTATCCTATCTAACTTTGGTTTTCTTATCCATTATAGCTTATATTTTTTTTCTTTTCACTAGTTTTTTTTTATAGAAATGCTATAATAAGAGAATCATATTACAAAGGAGATTACCATGTATAGTTTTAAAAGCAGAATTCGGTATAGTGAAGTTAATGAAAGAAAGACTCTTGATTTGTCATCTGTAATCAATTATTTTCAAGACTGTAGTACTTTTCATTCAGAAGATACCGGTAATGGCATTGATTATTTAACCAGTCAAAATCGAGTTTGGCTTTTAAATTCATGGCAGATTATTGTTTATCGTTATCCTGTCTTATTTGAAACCATAAAAGTGAGTACTAATCCTTACTCATTTAAAAGTATGTTTGGATACCGGAATTTTATGATTCAAGATGAAAATGATGCGGTATGTGTTGTTGCAGATTCAAAATGGATTTATTTGAATTCAGATACACTGCGTCCCGTCCGCGTAGCAGAAAGTGATATTGCTTCTTATGGTCTAGGTGAAAAAATACCAATGGATTATAAACAAGGTAATATTATTCTCCCAGAACAGCGTGTCAGTAAAGAACCTTTTCCTGTTGTACCAGCTAATATTGATACCAATCATCACGTGAATAACGGGCAATATATTAAGATGGCAGAAAACTACCTTCCTGACCAGTTTTCAATACGCCAGATGCGTGCTGAATACCGTTCTGCTGCAACTTTGGGAGATGTAATTTATCCTGAAGTTGCTTTGACAGATACATCTTGTACTGTTTGTCTGGCTTCAGAAAACAAAAAGCCTTACGCCATTATAGAATTTATTAGCTAAGGAGGCTGACATGATAGAATTAGGCAAAGTTCAAACCTTACAAATTGTAAGTGAATCAAAATTTGGTGTTTATTTGAAAGACACCAACTCCCCAAAAGAAGAAAAAGTTTTACTACCTAAAAACCAGGTAACAACAGATATGAAAATAGGAAGTGAGGTAGAGGCCTTTATTTACAAAGATTCTGAAGATAGAATAATTGCAACTACCTCTGTTCCTGCTTTAACACTTGGAGAAATTGCACTACTAAAAGTGAAAGAAACTACCCAGATAGGTGCCTTTTTAGACTGGGGCCTTTCAAAAGACTTATTCCTGCCCTTTAAAGAACAGACAAGACGGGTTCAACAGGATCAGCAGGCACTTGTAGCCCTTTACTTAGACAAATCAAGCAGACTATGTGCTACCATGAACGTTTATAACTACTTATCGAATACCAGCCCTTATAAAAAGGATGACAAAGTGTCTGGAATTATATATGAGATCATTGACAGCTTTGGTGCTTATGTTGCTGTTGATAAAAAATACTCTGCAATGATTCCTAATAAGGAACTGTTTTCACAGTTAAAAATTGGAGACTGGGTTGAAACAAGGGTTACTGAGGTAAAAGAAGATGGACGTTTAAATCTTAGTATTCGTGACAAATCTTTTCTTCAGATGGATACGGATGCTTTACAGATTTATAAGGAACTTCTGAAATATGGTGGCTTTCTGGGCTTTAATGATAAGAGTTCACCTGAGGAAATTAAAAATCGTTTTAATCTAAGCAAAAATGCTTTTAAACGTGCCATAGGTCATTTGTATAAAGAACGGAAAATTACCATCTGTGATGATGGCATTGAAGCTACTGAATATTCAAGAAAATAATAATTATATAAAAAACAGTGTACTGACCATCTGGCGGTACACTGTTTTTCGTTATTCGTGATCTAAAAATCTCATTTTATGGTTCACACCAGTATTCTTTTTAAGTGTTCCCTCAATTTTAGGTTTTGCATAAAGATTTTCCAAGCCAGACGCCATCTTATTTTTACAGTCCTTACAGAATCGCCCTGTCTTAATCATTGCCCCACATTTTTCACATGCAATTCCAATTGGCGAATCATCAGAAAAGCTTAGTCTTTCATCACGTATCCACTTTTTTATCTGGTTGACTGTTACATCATTTTCTTCTGCAACCTCCTGTATCCCTGCATTTGGATTATCATAAACGTAAGCTTTCACTTCTTGATATTTTTCTTCCAAAGCATTCTCACATTTTGGACATATTGGTGCTCCTCCCATATAATTAAAAAGTCTTCCACACATTTTACAGTTTCGTACTTCCATCTCATTCACCTCCTTAAATACCTCGGCCAATACACAAACTTACAAAATACACTTTTTTTACTCCTGCTGAAATTAATACCTTGGTACATGCTTCTATCGTGCTTCCCGTTGTGTAAATATCATCTACAAGTATTACTTTTTCAAATTCTTTTGACTGCCAAGTATCCATCTTACCTATACAAAAAGCCTGTTCAAGGTTTAAAAAACGCTCCTTGTTGCTTAATTCCTTCTGAGGTGTCGTTTTTCTTTTTCTAATTATTATATCAGAACAAACTGGAACTTTTAATTCCATACTTAATTTCTCCGCAAAGAGCTGAGCTTGATTAAACCCACGTTGTCTTTGCTTTGAAATATGTAATGGTACTGGCACCAGCACATTGGCATTTAGTTGTAATAGTTTATCCTTAAATTTCTTTAAAAATTCCTCCGCATAAAAGTCAATATACTCACGCCTTCCACTGTACTTATAATGTCCAATAGATTTTTTGGCAACCTCATCGTATATCCACAGAGCATATCCTGCTTCATAATGAAACTGTTTCTGATTACAATCATAACAATATTCTGCTTCCTCATCCTCAATAGGTTTACTGCACTTCTTACATCTTGGCTCCTCTATTACAATAAGGCCGGGCATACACTCGGGGCAGGCTTTCTTTCCCCTCTGGGCAATAATATCATCACATATGGGACATCGTCTTGGGTATAGTAGCCGTATTCCTGTTTCCATTATCTCATAAATAAGCTACCGCCTCCTAAGAAAACAATTTTTCAGGATAAACACCTTCAGATACAAGACGTTTAAAGGACTCTACCACAACTTCCTTATCTTCTTTATAGGTAACACCAAACCATTTGTCACCTGTATTTAAAACAGAAACTTCCGCTTTTCCCTCTTTTATCATATCATCAATAATTGCAGGCAATAAAAACTCTGCTTTTAAATCGCCCTCTTTGACATTGTCTAAGAATCTCCTAAAACGGCTTTCTAATTCATTTAGAAAATCTGGCGTTAACCCCCACATATTCATGGATACAGGAACATCTAACTCCAATTCAATCTCTTTTCCATCTCTGATAGCAGCTGCCTTATCTCCTTTATGGCGAATCTCGTGAGTTTCCGTCACTTCTCTTAATATCCCGTCTTTACCCACAGAGCAAACTCCTCTTGTTACGGTTCCATTCTCACTTAACGTATTCCCCAACAAAAAACCTGCCATGCAAAAATGGTACTGTCTGTCTGTTGCTGGAGGATCATTTAAAAATGTGCTAATAATCTTAAAGCCTTCTTTTCCATAATAATCATCTGCATTAATTACAACAAAGGGCTCCTTTACCTGTCCCAAACAGCTTAAAATTGCTTGTCCTGTTCCCCATGGCTTTGTCCTGTCTTCTGGCTTTTGATATCCTTCCGGAAGATTATCTAATTCCTGAAATACATACTCTATCTCAATATATTTTGATAAACGGTTTCCAATTACTTCACGAAAATCTTCTTCCAAATCCCTTCGAATGATAAAAACCACTTTCTTAAAACCAGCCTCGATTGCATCATAAATGGAATAATCCATAATTATTTCACCACTTGGCCCAACTGGTTCAAGTTGTTTTACCCCGCCAAATCTGCTTCCCATTCCAGCAGCCATTATTACTAAAGTATTTTTGCTCATAGCTACCTCCTTTATTATTCTGCTCTAATTTCATTATACCTCACAGCAAGAAAAAATGCACGCGCTTTTACTCTTGCATTTGTATTTCTGCCAATCTCAAATCAAGGCTTGAATAACGTTTTGTTTCACTAATGTTTTCAATCATTTTCTCAATCGTTTCTCTCTTACCAACAATTGTCACACACTTTTTAGCTCTGGTAACGGCCGTATATAATAAGTTTCTGTTAAAAAGCATTCTAGGGCCTGTTAAAAGAGGCATCACAACAGCTGGGTATTCACTTCCCTGAGATTTATGGATAGTAACCGCATATGCCAGCTCCAGTTCATCTAATGCTGAAAAACCATACTGAATCGCCTTTCCTTCTTCAAATATAACCGTAAGTGTTTCCGCAAACGTATTGATTTCCTTAATTGTTCCCATATCACCATTAAAAACACCAGTTCCCTGATCTATTGTAAACCCATGTTTATTCTTAATTTCCCACTCAATCTGATAATTATTCTTAATCTGCATAACTTTATCCCCTACTC
Source organism: Anaeromicropila populeti (assembly GCF_900112775.1). Taxonomy (GTDB): domain Bacteria; phylum Bacillota; class Clostridia; order Lachnospirales; family Lachnospiraceae; genus Anaeromicropila_A; species Anaeromicropila_A populeti. Next base: position 296,242 of record NZ_FOYZ01000004.1, on the reverse strand, counting down.
GAAAAAATCCCTCACCTATAACTTTTTCATTTTTATCAGGAGACGGTGGGTTTAAATATTGCTGTAATACCTGATTAAGTTTTTCAACCCCTAACTCTCCTTTTCGCATTGGCGTTAAAACTTGTATATCATAAGGTGCCGCATTTACGTAACCTGGAAGTTTCTGCATGATAAGCTGCAACATCACATTGATAATAACCGGCGCAGTTTCTCTTTGAAGCAAAAAAAAGTCTTTACTTTTGTTATCTAATGCAATACTTTTTCCTTCATTTATTTTATGTGCATTTATTATAATATCACTTTCAGCCGCTTGTCTGAATATTGTTGTAAGCCTCACCATCGGAAAACAGTTAGAATAAATAATATCCCTCAGCACATTGCCCGGACCAACGCTAGGAAGCTGATTCTCATCACCAACTAATATTAATCTGGTTCCAACTGCTGTCGCTTTTAACAAAGAATTCATGAGACTAATGTCTACCATTGACATTTCATCTATTATCAAAACATCTGTTTCTAGGGGATTTGTTTCATTTCGTTCAAAATGGTTTCCCTTTTCACTTTCCACAGAACTTCCAGATATCTCCAGCAATCTATGTATTGTCTGGGCTTCAAATCCTGTTGTTTCAGACATCCTTTTTGCTGCTCTTCCTGTTGGTGCTGCTAAAAGAATCTCCATCCCCTCCGACTCAAAAAATCGAATTATTGTATTGATGGTTGTGGTTTTTCCTGTACCTGGTCCACCTGTTACAATTAAAACACCATTTCTAGCTGCCTCCATAACAGCTTTCCGCTGCATTTTATCCAATTCTAATTTTGTGATCTTTTCTAAATTTTTCAATCTCTCTTCTAAATCATCCTCATAAACAGAATATGGAACATTTAAATCCAGCAGCATTCTGGCACAGTTCAATTCCATATAATAAAATGCAGATGCATATATCATAACATCTTCTTCTGTTTCCTTCGCAACGATCTTCTTATCGATCACTAAATCCATTATCTGATTTTCTATCTTTTCCTTATCCACCTGTAATAACTCTTGCGTTTGTGCAAATAATTCTCTCTTAGGCAGATAGACATGCCCATTGGTGCTTGCGTATAATAGAACATGATGGATTCCTGCCTTTACTCGATAATCTGAGTCTGTGTTAATTCCTATTTTTTCAGCTATTTCGTCAGCCTGTTTAAACCCCACTCCATTAATGTCTTCTGCCAACTGATATGGATTTTCTTTTATAACTTCATATAACCGATTACCATAGGTCTGATAAATTTTAATTGCCAGATTCATTGTAATACCATACTGCTGCAAGAAAATCATCGCACTTCTCATTTCTTTCTTTTCTTCAAACTGCAAGCTTATTTCTCTGGCCATCCGCTCACTAATACCTTTAATTTCTGACAGTCTTTCTGGTTCTTCTTCAATGATTCGAAAGGTATCTTTTTTAAATCGTCTGACAATTCTGGCTGACAATCCTGGACCAAGACCTTTAATTGCACCTGATCCTAAATATCGTTCAATAGAAAGCATATCTTCTGGCTCTTTTATTTCATAATTTAAAACCTTCAGCTGTTCACCATATACCGAATGAGAAGTTAGTTCCCCCTCCACTTCAATAAAGTCTCCTTCATTAATAAAAGAGAAAGTTCCTACACAGGTCATCTCTCCCTCTTCTCCTGATATATTTAATACAGTATACCCATTGTCCTTATTCTGGTATACAATTCGCTCAACATATCCACTAATTTTTTCTGCCAACGTAATCTCCTCATTACCATTCATTATTCCTCACATTATTACAAATGCGTCCAATAACTGGACGCATTCCTTACTTTATTATAATCCGTTTCGCTTCATTGATTCATACAACATCTGAGCAATCCCATAACCACTGTTTTCTGTGGCTTCCTCGGCATAAGACTCCGTCATCATATCACCAAAATATTTCATATATTCATTATCCTCGTCAGAACTCTGTACTGTCTTCTTCATCGCCTTAAAAACTTGTTCTACAAAATAAGATTCAAAACTCTTGCATACATCCAGTAATTCTTCATCTGTGGAATTAACCAACTGACTCTCTGACAATGTATTTTGTAAATTCTGTGCTTTATTTGTTGAAGAAAGACTGCTGGATTGATACAAATCCAAATTGCTATTTCCAATTGAAATCGACATAATATACAATCCTTTCCTACTCAGTCTATTGCTTTAAGTTATTCGCCATTTGAAGCATGTCATCTGAAGCAGTAATTACTTTAGAATTCATCTCATATGCTCTTTGAGCTACAATCATACTTACCATTTCATCTACTGCCTGAACATTGGATGCTTCCAGATATCCCTGCCAAATGGAACTTTTCATCTTTGTAGTACCATCTACTTCTATATTCGCAACTCCTGATGCATCTGTCTCAACTACTAAACTGTTTGAAACCTTTTCAAGTCCCGCACTGTTTGCAAACTGTGCCAAACCAATCTGAATCCCAATTGGCTGTGGATTATTATTAGCATCTGGATAACACAAACGTCCACTGGAATCAATGCTCAACTTATCGGCGGAATATGTATCAGGCACGACTATTGGCTGTCCATTCGTGTCCAATACAGGATTACCTTCTGCGTCACTTAATGTAAGACCCTCATTTCCAATTGACATTTGAAAAGCTCCACTTCTTGTATATCCTGTTCTTCCATCACCCATCTGAACCATAAAAAAACCAGTTCCCTGAATTGCAAAATCAAATGAATTTCCTGTCTGGGTCATATTTCCTTGTGTATACTGTGAAGTAATAGCTGCTGTCTTAACACCTAACCCCACCTGAACACCTACTGGTTTCTGCTCTCCATCTGCATCTGTGGATGTTTTCTGTATTGTTTGATATAATAATGATTTAAATTCAGCCGTTTCTTTTTTATATCCAGTCGTATTAATATTTGCCAGGTTATTAGAAATTGTATCAACACATAGCTGCTGTGCCGCCATACCGGATGCAGCTGTCCATAATGATCGAACCATATTCAGCCTCCTAATTTACTTTTCCCATTTCATTTACGACTTTCTGTAAAGTCGAATCTACACTTTGAACAACCTTATAATTTGCTTCATAAGCTCTTGTAATGTTAATCATTTCTACCATTTCTGAAACAACATTCACATTAGACTGTTCTGTATAACCCTGAAGTATAGAACCCGTATTTTCCTTTGGAGTCGCACCGTCCACTGCCCTATACAAGTTTGTTCCATATTTTTCAAGATAATCATAATCCTCAAAATCCGCAAGTTGAATTTTATCAATGTATTCTTCATCTGCATAGACAGTTCCATCGCTATCTATCACAATTTTCCCTGAATCTACAGGTACTTGAAGATATCCCCCTGCTGTCATGAGATGATTCCCTTCTGAATCTACCACATACCCATCTTGTGACACTTTAAACGTTCCATCCCTTGTATATAAAATGGATTCATCTCCATTTTCATCAGCTACACTTACCTGAAAGAATCCATCTCCTTCTATTGCTAAATCAAATGTATTCCCAGTATTCCTTAATGACCCTTGTCCATAATCTGTATAAACCTCGCCCACTTTAACTCCAAGACTCATGCTGCCAACTGTTTTATTGGCATATGCCTCTGATCCGTCTCTGATTTTAATGGTAAGTAATTCATCGAAAGCCTGATTTGAAACATTTTCCTGCTTATATCCAACCGTTGCAGCATTAGCCAGATTATTACTGATAATATCCAATCTTTTTTGTTCATTCTTCATACCACTATAAGCAGTATATAAGCCTCTTACCATGGTTAAGCTCCTTCCTTCAATAACTACTTTTCACTTCCCCTATATATATCGACAAATCTGCTTCAGAGTTTATAGGCTCAGTCTTTTTTTCCGCTTAAAAATTCAACATATTTTCCCGTTCCAATTGCTACAGCAGTCATAGGATCTTCCGCAGTCATAGTTGTAATTCCTGTTTTCTCCTCTATCAATGTTTCCAAGCCATTTAATAAGCTTCCTCCTCCTGTTAAAACAATACCTCTGTCTGCTATATCTGCTGCCAATTCTGGAGGTGTTCTCTCCAAAACGCTGTGTACTGCCTCTACAATTTGTGAAGTGGCTTCTTTTAAAGCTTCCTCTGTCTCTTCTGAAGTCACTGTAATTGTCTTTGGAAGACCTGTTATTAAATTTCTTCCCCTTACATCCAAGGATTCAGACTCTGGTCTTGGAAACGCCGTTCCAATTTTAATTTTAATATCTTCAGCTGTTCTTTCACCAATCAATAAATTATGTTTTTTACGCATATATCTTACAATTGCTTCATCAAAATCATCACCAGCTATCTTAATAGAAGTACTTACTACAGTACCGCCAAGAGAAATTACGGCAATGTCAGATGTCCCGCCACCGATATCTACAATCATATTACCACAAGGTCTTGTAATATCAATTCCTGCTCCAATAGCTGCTGCAATTGGTTCTTCAATAATTGCAACGTCCCTTGCCCCTGCCTGATATGTTGCATCTTCAACTGCTTTCTTCTCGACTTCTGTTACCCCACTAGGTACACAAACACTAATTCGAGGCTTTCTAAATCTTTGCTTTCCTACGGTCTTTTGTATAAAATACCGCAGCATCTTTTCAGTTACATTATAATCAGAAATAACGCCCTGTCTTAACGGACGTACTGCAACAATATTACCTGGTGTTCTACCAAGCATTAGCCTGGCTTCTTCACCAATTGCTCTAATTTTATTAGTATCACGGTCAAAAGCCACAACAGATGGCTCCTTCAAAACCACACCTTTTCCTTTTATATAAACAAGTACACTAGCTGTGCCTAAATCAATTCCAATGTCTGAACCTAACATGATATAACTCCTTTCAACACCATTCTGACAACCACCAATTGCCAAAATAATAACTCTATCCATATTTGCTATCATACTCATAACCAGTATGCCGCTTATTGTTCTATTCTTTATTCATTTTCACCATTCGTAAGATAAATAAACATATACATTTTCATTATAAACATATTCCTAGTATTTTTCAAAGGATATTTTTCAAAATATAAATTTTTTTTTTACTATATTGATGTATATTTTTATTATTTTAGGGAATTCTCTTATTGAGGTGATAATATGTCTTATGTGGCACCAGCAATTCGTGAAAAGTTTGAAACTTTATCTGTGAACCTTAAAAATGCAATTTTAGAAAGAAATGTGCAGCTTAATACCATTCACGACCTAATACATGTCTTAGAAGATATTGTTCGAGAAGGAGAGGCTGAAGAGGTTCATACAACAAGTTAATAGTTAGAAGGCAAAGACGTTTACTAATGATGACTTGTAATAATCGGAGTATTATTTCACGAACTTAGTAACCTCAGCAAAGGGCATGTCACAAACTTACTGTTTTGTAAGTATGTGGGATGTCCTTTCTTTTATCTTTTAACAAAGCTTTCCACAATGCTTTGCAGATTGTGAGTCTGTTGAGAAAAGTCCCGGCTGACGGCATAACTTTCTTCTGCCGCAGACTGATTACTATTAGAAATATCTGAAATCCTATCCAGGTGCTTTCTCATTCTATCTACATATGCATTTTGACTTATACATGCCTTTGTAATTGCATTTACGAAAACATCCGTCTCACCACATACCTCTTTTATCTGTTCTAAATCATCCTCTGTCCGATTCGTTACTTCTACACATTCTGTAACAATATTTAAATTTTCACAAAGAAGCCTTTTTGTATCATTGGCAGCCTTTGCACAATTCAGTGCTAATTTTTGAATTTCGGACGCAACAACATTAAATTCTTTTCCGTGAATGCCTGCTCGTGCCGCCTCAATGGACGCATTTAGAGCTACTAGTTTCGTTTGGCGTGTAATTTCTTCAATAATAATTATAATAGAATGAATTTCTTTTGATTTTTCATCTAGTTTTTTAACACAGTCCTTTAGCTGTCCCATGTTTTCTCTTCCCCTTTGAACTACATAAACCGTATCAGAAAACCGATCTGATAAATTTGCAGATCGTTCTTTTGTCTGCATCACCTCATTGCAAATTTTGTCTACATGCCCGAATAACTTGTTTACAGAACGAGTTTGTTCATTTGCTCCTTCCACAATATCAAAGGAAACATTAGACAATTCATTAGATGCACTTGCTATCTGACTAGAGCTGTCATTAATTTGATTTAACATCTGAGCAATAAAGCAGCATATTCTTTCCAGAGAAGTCTGAATTGGTACAAAACTTCCGACATAATGATATTTAGGCGAAAAAGCTATATCCTTTTCTTCTATTTTCTTTAATGTTGTTGTGATATCTTCGATGTACTGTTTCAAGTTTTGTACCATTTTTCTGACTGAACTACATAGAACGCCCAGTTCATCCTTTGACCTATGTTGAATTATTACTTCTAAATTTCCTTTTGAAACCTGAATCATTGCCTGCTCAATTTCTTTAAGTGGCTCAATAATGCTCTTTGTTGTTTTTTTACAAAGATAGATTCCACTCACTACCCCGCCAGTACTCAAAAGAAGAAAAAGTATAATCGTAATACCCATCTGCATTTCAGACGTATCCATATATAACGCCGCATATTTATCTGCCTGCAATATTACATCATCTAGCGTCTTTGTAATAGTTGTTAGGATAGGTGCATAATCATTTTTATATATCTTTAGTACATTCTCCATATCATTCCTGTCTGCTGCTTTTAATATTTTTTCCCTATATCTCACGGCCTTCTCTAACTCTTGCTCTAATGTTTTTTTTGACTCCTTTGTTATGCTTTTAATGCTGTCACTGCTTGTATATATTAATTGTAAGTGGTGTACCATAACCTGGTACTCTTTTTCTGCCTCTTCCACATACTTTTTCTGCATAGCTTCCTTTTCTGTCAATAATGATTTATAAATATATTGCTGAATTTGTGAAGCTGCTTCCTTAGCACACATTGAATTAGTTACCATAAAATAAGAATCTTTATTAAACTGCATGAGTCTGGTGTGCATAAAAAAGATACTACATATGCTAATCAGAATAATCAAAACGGTAATAATCAGATTGTATACATTTGCATATTGCAATCTTTTGGCTATAGATATATTTCGAAAAAATAAGTTCCTTTTTTTTATTGAAAAAGGAACTCTCTTTTTTTTCATTGGTATACGATTAACAAGACTCCCTAGCAAAACCGTCATAGCTTATGCCTCCTTCATTTGATTTCTCAAATACTTCATTTAAAGAGAGTTTATCTTGTTATAATTAACCTGGTATCATAGCAAGGTTAAGAATGTGTAAATTATTCTTCTATGAAATTTTTGACACTTTTTCTATAATAGAACTGCACAAACAAAAGCATTACTATGCTGATAATGGTCACCAATATGCCACCTTCTGGTCCAAAATTACCTCCTGTGAAAATGTCTTTCCTTTTTACAGCCAAATTAATTACTGTTGGTGTTTCAATCCCACTTACCAAAAATCCATATATGCATCCCTGAAAAATATTCCATGTAATGTGGCACCCTATCGGAAGCCATATATTCCCTGACTTATAAAATGCCAGCGAAAACGCAAAACCTATCAATATTAAATTAATCATTGCTGCCCACGATACTCCATTATTGCCTAAATGGAGCACCCCAAAAATAATTGCAGGTGCTGACATTATACACCATTTATTTTTAGAACGTCTTAATGCCCCCATCACAAAACCCCTGGACAAAATTTCTTCTGCAAAACCTACTGCAACAAACATAATAATATAAAATAGAAAATTCCATGAAACAGGTGATTGGATAGAACGGATTGTAACTCTTTTTGTTACAAATAGAAATATGAAAATAATACTCATGGCAACAGTTCCCATTAGTAAACCCACTACAAAATCTTTTTTTCCCTCTTTCCAACTCACAAGTCCAATTTTAGTAAGAGGCTCCTTTACGAAATGACGCCAAGAAAAAATAGGCGCAAAAATAAGAACAAATTCCTGTATTACTGCACTTAAATAATAAAATATTTTCAAAATAAAACGTTGCTGAGATACATCACTATTTAGTACATTCATCAACTCATTGAGAGTAAACCAGCCTGTAATACTTCCTACCACTGCATACACTAACTCTAGTATAGAAGTTAATCCAACAAGTGATATCAGTAAGATACAAAACCCCAGCATTAATATCCAACCACTTCTTAATTTTCCGTCTTGACTTTTAAACATAATTTTCCTCCCAGTCATAATACATTTTCTACATATACAGTTTAATCATACCCTCTTATTTCTGATTCTCTTATCTCACCTTCCTTATACGCTGTCACCAACATTTTTAAATCCTCTATCCTCTCTGCAAGCTCTCTTCCAACATCAGTGTCTGCAACCATAATTCTCCTTGGCATCTTTTCTGTAATATAAATAGCCGGGGACACAGGCTGGAAATCATTTTTTGTACCTAATAAGTTAGACAGGCCCTTAGAAGGAATTTTGTGTTCTGCAAGAGCTAGATGATGCGAAGTAAAAATCAAAGTATATCCCGCAATTCCTGTCTTAGATTGATATGCCTTTGAAATTCCTCCATCAATTACATACAGCTTTCCTTCTGCCTTTACAGGATGCTCTCCTTCCTTTATCTTTACTGGTACATGCCCATTAATAATATGAGACTTATCTATATCTAACTGAAATTCCTCTAATATTTTTGTGCATACACGTGCTCCATTACTTAACCGATAATAAGGGTTATATTGTTCCACCGCTGCACTGTTGTCTGCTATAAAATATTTTTCAAATACCGCCAGTTTACTCTTCCCAAATAGGGGAGAATTTTTTCCACACCATAAATACCACATTATATCAACCGCATCCTGCTTGTCACTATCATTTTCTGGAAGAAAATAAGCATTTTGAGCCTGCTGGTTGAAAAAATCAAATAGAGGTTTCCCAGAATATATCTCTTCTTTAAACTGTACCTTAGTAAAACTCCCGTCCTCTTCCATAGGAATACAGCCATGATATAGTAAATTAGAGTTCACACATTTGTACATACTTCCATGGGAATATAAAAACTTTACATGTCTGTTAAGCAATTCACTATGAACAAAGGATATTCGAAGAATATTGATTAGTTCCTTTTCTCCATCCGATAATTCAAGTGGATGTTCCCAGCATATAGTAGGAAAGTTCATATCTATCATTGGATATTCTATCCCTTCCACTATAACCCTTCTCATTTTGCTGTCAACTTTATTCAGACAATCTCTTTCATCCATATTATACTCAGGATGACGTTTAATCAACTGTCCTTCCAGTTTAAGTTGAATCACTGTAATTGCCTTATGCATTTTCGCAGTAAGACTGGTATCTACATTATCATATTTATTCTCATCTAATAATCGCGGATAAAAAGCACTACAAGGATCTGAGTGATACGTCTCGGAAGCAAATATAGATAATGCACGGAGATTAATTCCATAGCCATCCTCTAAAAGATCATAGTTATTATAACTTAGTGCAATTCTAAGCACATTTGCAATGCATGCCTCATTACCACAGACAGCTCCCATCCACGAAATGTCATGATTTCCCCACTGTATGTCTATGTCCGGAAAAGTCATTAGTTCATTCATAATAATATCTGCCCTGGGTCCACGATCAAAAATATCACCAATAATATGAAGTTTGTCCACACACAATTGTTGAACCAGCTTGCACAGTGCTATTATGAAATCCTTTCCTGCTCCAGAATCAATGACTGAATGTATAATTTCATTATAATAAACTTTTTTATCCTGATCCTCATGATTCACATTTAACAATTCTTCAATTGCATATGCATAATCAATCGGAAGCTTTTTCCTTACTTTAGATCGGGTATATTTTGAAGATGTTTCTCTGCATAGCAAAACAAGTCTAAATATCGTAATTCTTTCCCAATACCCATACTCTGTTTTTAAGAACTCCATTTGCCCTAATACTTCTCTTGGATAATAGACTAACTTTGCAAATTCTTCCTGCTCCTTTTCTGTCATAACATTTTCAAATAGCAGTTTAACTTTTTCACGTATTGTTCCAGACGCACTTTTCAGCAAGTCTAAAAAGGATTCATATTCACCATGAATATCACTAAAAAAATACTCTGTTCCTTTAGGAAGTCTTAAGATAGCATTCAAATTAATTATTTCACTTGTAGCTGCACGTATATTAGGATATTTTAATGACAATAAGCGTAAATACTTTTCCTTATTCATATTAAATGTGCCTTTCTTTCCGTTTTGAATTCACATAACACAAATAATTTTATCACACTTATTGGATTTTCGTCTACATATAGATTGGAGCATTACAGTCGAAAAGACTGTGAAATTGCCTTCACAGTCTTTTCTTTAAGTTCATGATAACAAGCCTTGCCGTATTACTTATTAAAGGGTTTAGGGGGCCCTTTTAGGGTATTACACTACAATAAGTAAGATACAACTTTCTAGTCTCGCTCAGTAAAGTAAAATTAGGAAATTAACTTTCTAATGACAAGCAATTCTATCGCTCTTATCAGTTATTTCAAGTTCAATCCATGTTGTTCTTGAGCTCTAATCCAGGGATTAATTACCTTTTCCTTTATTAGTTAGAATTATTATTAGTATGTTATGCGTTCTTTCATCATTCAAGTTTGTTCTTATCATTTAATCAGCCATTCAACCACAACATTGGGTTGGTATCACCCATATCATTATGAGAACAGCTTGTCACTAGTACACTATTATTTTAGTTCATACATTTTATTATATCAAGATAGATATACTACATTACATTGTATCTTAATGAATTTACATAAGAATCGTTATTATTCTATTCAATATGTTATAATCTGCGTCTTTTCCATGTTAAAATGCATTTTTAGATTAAAACAAAGAACAAACCTATCTGTAGAAAGGAATAGCGTATCCTATCCTCTCTATCCCTTTCTATAAAATTAAAATGTCAATTTTCCCAAGAGCTGTATTCTATTTCTTAGCCTTTATTATTCCATTCGGAAGCTTTGGCTGATAAAAGAAAAAAAAACAAGACGAATTCACATTTTGATTAATCACTTGTTCTGCCATTTTACTAATTACTTTACTCACCTTTTTCTGCATAGCCATGTTAGCACCACCCTTCAAATCCCTGTTGTAATGTTTGATTTGACATTTTTGTTGTTTTTATGTATATTTAGCTTTTTGGGAACTTTGAATAAAGAGATTTTGCCCTTTTGGAGTACGTCCTTCCTACAATTAAATTCTCTCCCGTTTTCAATGTAGCTTGTCTACTGCTTAAAATGGCAATCTCTTGCATGTTAACAATTGTGCTGCTGCTAATTCGTAAGAATAAATAACCCAGTTTATTCTCTAATGACGTAACTGTATCATAAATTTCATATTCTTCCTGCATTGTTACTATTTTTATTTTTTGTCCAACCTTTTCTATGTATATAATATCTGTTTGTCTGAGGGTAAATTGCTTTTTTCGTATCGTAAAACTAATTAAGGAATCCACCCTTTTGTACTTAACACTCTGCATCTGCACAATTGCTTTTGCAAAAAGCTTTTCAAATTTACTAGAATCTATTGGTTTTGCCAGATACCCAAAGGCTAACAGATCAAACGCATCTAATGCATATTCCGTGTATCCTGTTATAAAAATCAGCACACTCCATGGATTCTTTTTTAACAGATCCTTTGCCAACACCAAACCGTTTATTTCCTTTAAATCAATATCCAGTAGAATAAGATCCATTTTTACTTTATTAATTGTTTCTGTATAGGTATCATCAATCTCATTAAAACAATATAAACATGTGGAAATTTTAAACTTTTTACTAAGTTCCTCTACATATGTCTGGTTAATTTTCAAACTAAGCCTGTCATCATCACATATTAACACATTATAGCCCATACTTTCCTCCTAATTATGTTGGTATAAATATAGTGATGATATAATGGTTGTCATCATAATCTATTCTTAATCTACCATTAACAGATTTAACTATATTTTTCATTATGGCAATCCCTACCCCATGTGTTCTTTTATCTTGCTTTGTTGTAATAAATTTATCCATCTTTTGTATTGGTTTTTTTATTAAAGAATTTTCGCACTCAATTGTGTATCCTTTTTTCTCAGGCCGAATTAATAGACTTATATAACGCTTATCAAGCTCAACTTGTTCCGCAGCTTCAATCGCATTATTTAAAATATTAGATAAAAGAGAGCAGATTTCAATATCACTTATTACAAAATCACTTATCATAATTACAAAATCAAATTTAATTGATTTTTGTTTCGCCAGTTTCTGCTTTTGATTTAAAATAATAGAAACATTTTTATTAGTAAGCACAGCAATTTCTTCAGCAATCTCGATATCTTTATACAAATCATTTACATATTGTTTTACCTCATCATAGCAGCCATCATTCAATAACGTTTTTATCAGCACAAAGTGAGAACAAACATCATGCTTCAAACTGCGCAGTTTTTCCGTTACTTCAATCATACTTTTATTTAATTCCAATTCCTTTTCCATCTGCTGTATGTAGAACCTATGCTCCATCTCTCTTTTTGATTGCTTTTCAAATAAAATCACTATATATAATGTTGTAATCAGCAACAATGCTATTTGTGTCATCGCAACTATAAACAACAAATATACTTGGTTTTTTAACAACTCTATATTAGTAAATACATATAAACTAGGTGCACTTAATGCCAAATTTCCAATTATGACAGGTATTAATTCTTTACTGCACATTGCTTCTTTTCTAAGTATATTTTTCCTATTTGCAATAATGATTTCACAACATATTAATGTGCTGACTTTAGCTATAAATGTTCCAATTAAATAGTTCATTCCATTATTATTCAAATCAATAATTGTAACATGCAATATACCTGTCATTATGACCATTGAAAAAAGATCTGATAATACGTATAAAACACAAATAATACCAATACTAACAAATGCCTGAATAATTTTTGCGTCAAATAGTAATACCGTAGTTATCAATAAATATACTATTATTATAACCATTCCTAAAATTTCTAAAATAGTATCTCCTTTGCAAAATCCTATAAGATATTTTAAGACAGCTATTATATCCATGCCAGCAATTGCTGCTACATAATATAAACGATTCTTATATTTCGGGCGGTACAAGTATGACATGACACGAATCCATATTACTGGTTCAACACTAAACATCAATGCCAACAAAAGATAATACTTTTGATCCATTCATACAATCCCCTTTATTTTCTATCTTTTATTCTTATTGCATTTTAACATAGTAATTTTCATTCTTCAATCTACTCTCATCGATTCAATTTGACAATAATCTTGTTTTTAATACTTAAAATGCTATTTTTTTGTAAGGTATACTTTTATGTTTGCATCCTAGCCACTATTGAATTCAATCCCTATTAGTGATACAATTTTAACATTAAAACGAGAATATGAGGTCTGCACATGAGAAATATGACATCAGGAAACATATCAAAACATTTAATCCGTTATTCTGTTCCACTCATTCTGGGGAATCTATTTCAACTAACTTATAATGCCGTAGATTCCATCATAATAAGCCGATTTGCCAGTAAAGAATCCCTTGCAGCAGTTGGAACAGCTAACCCCATTATGAATATTATCATATTTTTTATCATTGGCATCTGTATGGGTGCTTCTGTGCTGATGAGTGAATTTTTTGGTTCTGATGACACAGACACTCTTACAAAAGAGATTTCAACTACGCTGATATTTGGTCTTATTTCTACTACTATTATAAGCATAATTTGTATTCTTTTGTCCAGACCTGTTTTACTATTGATGAATACTCCAGATGAAATACTTGAGAAATCAGCACTTTACTTAAAAATAATTTTTCTTGGGCTTTTGTTTACTTTTTTATATAATGTATTTGCTTCAGCGCTTAGAAGTATTGGAGATGCTAAAACTCCCCTTTACTTTCTTTCACTAGCTTCTGTTTTAAATGGCTGTCTGGATTTCCTATTTATTGCTTTTTTCCAATTAGATATTGTTGGTGCTGCATTAGCTACAATTATTGCTGAAGCCATTTCAGCAATTTTATGTATATTCTATATCTATAAAAAGGTTCCTGTCCTGCACCTTTCCAGGAAAGCGCTTAAAATTGACGTTGATTTATTAAAAAAAACTCTGCACTACGGCTGGGCAACTGCCATGCAGCAAACCTGCTTATATATTGGAAAACTGTTGGTTCAAGGCGCAGTTAATCCTCTTGGCGTTGATGCGATTGCTGCCTTTAATGCAGTCAACCGTGTAGATGATTTTGCCTTCACTCCAGAACAGAGTATTTCACATAGTGTTACTACCTTTGTTGCCCAGAACCGCGGTGCAAAGACAGAAGATCGCATTATGAAGGGTTTTAAAATTGGACTTGTACTTGAAATTTTCTACTGGGTTTTTATATGTATTCTTACTTTTTTATGTGCAGAACTTATCATGAAACTCTTTGCTAAATCCCATGAAACAGAAATGATTAATCTAGGAAAAAAATATCTTCAGCTTATGGCATTTTTTTATTTGCTTCCTGCTGTTACCAATCTACTCCAAGGTTTTTTCAGAGGAATAGGCAACATGAAAATAACTCTTGTCTGCACCACCGTTCAAATGATTTTTCGAGTTACCTTTGTCTACCTATTCGCTCCTTCTTTTGGAATTCCAGGAATTGCTTATGCCTGCTTACTTGGTTGGATAGCAATGCTTTCCGTTGAAGTTCCTTATTTTTTTCATTCTATAAAAAACACTTAATTACTCTTCTTGCATCCACACACGCATCTGGTTTTCTCCTCTGTTTGCCCACGCATAGTATGGAATTGCTGTAAGTTTACATGTCTCCTGCATTGGTCTCCGAAAAGAATACAGTGCATCTTCTGCATGTAATCTTACACCATCTATTTCTAATGTGGTAACTCCCCCCATCAAAATACTGTTGTTCTTTTTCTCAACAATTTTTCCATCCTTTGAAATGCGCAGGTTAGCAAGAGTTCCACCATTATCAGTTCCTTCAAAACAATACACAAGAGGGCCTCTTACTATAGCAGTGCAGCCTGCATTTTCACTTACATTTAAATTAGCATAAACTTTCTTAGGCATCATATCTAGTTGTAGAACAATTTCATCATTTTCAACAAATTTCTTTGTAATAAAAACATACCCATTTTTTTGTTCTGCATTTAATTTTTCTCCATTCACGATAAGTTGATAGGTTTCAGACCAATCTGGAATTCGAATTGCAATTGTAGTAGTTACAGCAGCCTCCACTGGCTGGAAACGATATGAAATAACATTATTATAAGGATACTCCGTAGTAACTTGTATTTTTAATTTTTTACTCTCTGACAAATCCAATTCACCACCAATAAATAAGTGAAAATAAACCGCTTCCTCTGTTTCTGTAAAGATATAACGGTTTAATGAAGCAATTAATCTAGCTACATTAGGAGGACAGCATGCACACGAAAACCAACCTGGCCGTTCTGCACAAATATGCTCAAATCCCACTATTTTTTTGGCGTATTCTGGATTTACTTCTAATGGGTTTGTATAAAAAAATTTTTTCCCATCCAATGACATTCCCGCCAACACGCAATTATATAAGGCTTTTTCTATGACATCTGCATACTTGCTTTCCAACGTAGCTTCCAACATTTTTTGTGCGAAAAAGATTAAACCTATTGACGCACAGGTCTCGGAATAAGCGGTGTCATTAGGCAAATCATAATCTTTAGTAAAGGCTTCACCAATGTGAGTGGAGCCGATGCCACCTGTTATATACATCTGTTTTTGTGTAATACTGTTCCACAATGTCTCGCAGGCCTTTATCAGACTTTCGTCTCCTGTCTCTTTTCCTACCTCGGCCATTCCAGCGTATAAATATACTGCCCTTACAGCATGACCAACAGCATCTTGTTGTTCCCTTACTGGTGCTTGATTTAATGTGTACAACACTTGTTCGGGATCGGAATTCCATACTGACCAATCCCTTTTGCCTTTCTCTTCCTTAAAGAAATTTGGAGACGTTCCCCTTTCGTTAATAAAGTACTGCGAAAGTTCTAAATAACGTTTATCTCCTGTTACCCGATACAATCGCACAAGTGCCAGTTCAATTTCTGGATGTCCTGGAAAGCCCCTGCGTTTGTCCTTCCCAAACGTATGATAAATATGATCTGCATTTTTTTTCATAATGCTTAAAAGTGTTATTTTTCCCGTCGCCTCATAATGAGCTACTGCTGCCTCAATCATATGCCCTGAACAATATAGTTCATGAGCCTCCTGCAAATTCTGCCATTTATGATTTGGTTCCTTTACTGTAAAATAAGTATTTAGATACCCATCTGGCTGCTGAACCTTTCCTATCAGTGTAATAACATTATCCAGTTTCTTCTCCACTTCAGTATTTGGTTTAAGCATTAGGGCGTAGGATGCTGCCTCAATCCATTTAGCCACATCACTGTCCTGAAATACCATTCCATAAAACTCTCCTTCTGCCTCTCCCGCTGCAATTCTAAAGTTTTCCATAGCATGACTTTTTTCAATATCCGGAACTTTATCATTTAATACTTTTTCCTGAAATGGAATAACAACTTCTTGAATTAAATTTTGATAATATGTCCAAAAATGTTCTTTAATTTGAAATTTATTTTTCATCCTGCTTTCTCCTTGTCAAATAAAATATTTAGCTTGTATTGTTGATTAAATTGTATTACAATATTTAAATTATTTGAATATTAAACTGTAGGAATAGGTGTGAAAAAGTAAGATGCTTAAACTGAATTTAGATACTCCTGTTAATTTTTTATGGTGTGGAAAGTTTGTTGCACCTTCTGACTCATGGGTGCATATGACAAGAGCTCTTCAAGAATATGAAATGATGTTTGTTACTAATGGCACTTTGTATATTGCAGATGAAAACCAAAAATATACTGTTCCGTGTGGTGAGTATCTCATTATGCAGCCAACTATACGTCAATATGGTTTTCATCCTTCTAAATGCAGCTTTTATTGGTTTCATTTTCTTTGCGGATCTGGACATATGTCTTTTTCAGAACAGGAAGTAATTCCCCACATGGAACCTTTAAACTTTCTTATTTCCCAACTTCAGGACTGCACCAGGTTATACGGTACTGGTCAACTTTCTAATTATTTATTCACCTCAATGTTACTGGAACTGAATCATCAGCTTTCCGCAAAAGAACATATAGTTAATTCCTCAAAGGAACAAATCTGTGCAAAAATAAAAAGTTATGTTGAATGGAATCCTCTTTGTAATATTCAAGTTTCTGAAATTGCAAAGCAACTAGGTTACCATGAAAAATACCTGTCAGCTGTTTTTAAATCTGTGACAGGTATTTCTCTAAAACAATATTTAATTCAAAAAAGGATGGAGTATGCAAAAAATGAACTGGCAGACTCTTCTATTTCTATTGCACAAATTTCCAACACATTGGGCTTTTCTGATTCTCACAATTTTTCTCATGCTTTTAAGAAATCAACTGGATTTTCTCCCACAGAATATCGCCAGCGTGTAAAGAAGTGCTAAAAAATGTTTTTAATTATTTTCAGCTACTGATTGTTACAACTACAAGGTTTATCAAACGCTGGATTATACATATAAAAGTTTTTCTGATTCAGTTTATCCTGCACAATTCTTGTGCATTCGCCAAACCGTTGAAAATGAACGATTTCTCTTTCTCTTAAAAATCGAATGGGATCGCATACTTCAGCATCAGAAATCAGACGAAGAATGTTATCGTATGTGGAACGGGCTTTTTGCTCTGCTGCCATATCCTCATATAAATCCGTAATCGGATCGCCTTTTACCTGGAATTCACATGCGTTAAATGGAATTCCCCCGGCAGCCTGCGGCCAAACACCTAATGTATGATCAACATAATATTTATCAAATCCAGATGCCTTAATTTCTTCTGGGGATAAACTTTTAGTCAGTTGGTGAACCATTGTGCTAATAATTTCCATATGAGCAAGTTCCTCTGTTCCTATATCTGTAAGACAACCAGCCACCTCGCGATATGGAATAGTATATCTTTGCGATAAATAACGCATGGCTGCTCCAAGCTCACCATCGGGTCCTCCAAATTGACTAATGATCACCTGAGCAATCTGAGGATTAGGTCTGGTGATATTCACGGGATACTGCAATTTCTTTTCATAGCTCCACATAAACTAACATTCTCCTTCCCATGGCCATGGATCTCTTACCCAGGTCCAATAATTATGATCTTCTACCTGATTACTGGTTAATGGTCCAAAACACTCCGAATACTCTGCTAAAGCCTGTTCTCTAAGCTCTTTATATTTATGATAATACTCTAATGCCTGCCTGTCACATGGATGTGTATCCAGATACAAACAAATATCATCCAATGCAAAGTCCACTTCACAAATGAACTTAAATAACCGCTTACGTCCTAACTGATTCATAGTCATTTAGCATCTCCTCCCTCTATTACATGGTGTGCAATAAAATGGTAAAACCAGCTCTGGAAAAATAGTGCCATGCTGAAGTCCCCTGCATGCATCCAATACGTCATTATCCCACTTTTGCCATGGTACATATCCAATACCCAATGGTAATCCATTTACCTCATTGCCAAAATCAGGTGTTGAATTACATCCACAGCCGTCTTGGCTCACCTTACAAAGGCAATCAATTCCACAAGGAGTTTCTTTACAGACACAATCTATTTCAGGCATAGCCTTAATTTTTTGAACAGGTGCGGACTTTGGTGTACATCCGCATCTACAATCGCAGGATGGCTGTTTAGACATACAATCCGTATGACAACCATAAGCTTTATTATTCATATACATTTTGCTCCTTTCAACTCTCTGGCTACATTGTGTAGGTCCAATATTATTCTATGAAAACGGATAGCATTGGTGATAGAAGCAATGTAAAAAATTTCCTTATTGTTTGTTTTAAAGATTTTCATTAAAAAACACTTGCAATGCTTTAAATGCTATTTCCTCATCTTCTCCATCTATTTTAATTGTAATTTCCTCGTTGTATTTTATCTCTAAGCTCATAATGCCAAATATTCTTTTTGCATCCACAAAATTATTCTTTTTTCCAATGCTAATATCACTGGTAAAGGTCATCGCCATTTTTACCAGTAATCCGGCTAACTTCGCATGAACTCCCTCTTGACCTGTAATTCTATAAGAAAATTGTCTCATTTTCTTTTGCTCCTTTCTCCCATCTGTGTATACCATATTATCCTAAACTTTTCCACAGTAATACCCTGCCATTATTCCCATTTTTCAATTCTCCCAACAAAACTATTATTTTTCTAATCATTGTATCTATTCTATATACTTACCTGTTGCATAGCTAAATAATTTACGAAAATTTCGTACATACTATTGCTAATCAAAAACTCCACATGTATAATATTTTATTATACATGCGAAAGGAAATGAATTATGGAAACATCGAATAAGAAGTATGATTTATTGGCTTTAGGAGAAATTTTACTAAAACTTGCTGCACCAAAAAATGAACGTTTAGTTCGTGGAGACATTTTAACAAAACAAGCTGGTGGTGCAGAATTAAATGTAATATCAGGTGCATCCTTATTAGGTTTAAAAACAGGTATTATTTCTAAATTACCAGATAATGATTTAGGAATTTTTATTCAAAATCAAGCCTCTTTTCTTGGTGTAAGTCATGAATACTTAGTATATGACAATAGTCCAGAGGCCCGGCTAGGCATTTACTATTACGAAAATGGTGCATATCCTAGAAAACCAAGCGTTGTATATGATCGTAAAAATTCAACGATTAACAATATAAGTATTCATGATTTCCCTGACTCTCTTTACAAAAGCACTAGATGTTTTCATACCAGCGGGATTACTTTAGCTTTAAGCCAACAGGCGCAACAAACAGCAATTGAAATGATTAAGCGCTTTAAAAATGAAGGCGCACTGATTTCTTTTGACGTTAATTACCGTTCTAATCTCTGGACTGGCGCCCAGGCCAAAGAATGTATAGAACAAATTCTGCCTTATGTAGATATTTTCTTTTGCTCTGAAGATACTGCCCGGCTTACTTTCTTAAAAACAGGAACCGCAAAAGAAATTAATAAAAGTTTTACAGAGGAATACCCAATTTCTATTGTGGCAAGTACTCAGCGTATTGTTCATAGTCCAAAGTCTCATACCTTTGGTTCTACCATTTATGATGCAAAGAATGACTGCTATTATGAAGAAGAGCCGTACAGAAATATTGAAGTGGTAGATCGGATTGGAAGCGGAGATGCTTACATTTCAGGCGCTCTCTATGGTCTTCTTTCCTCTGATATGAATTGCCAGACGGCCTTAGAATATGGTAATGCAACTGCCTCTGTTAAAAATACAATTCCTGGTGACTTACTTTCTTCCAGCCATAAAGAAATTGACCAAATTATTAAAGCACACAAAGATGGCGGTCCACAAAGTGAAATGAACCGATAATCACAATACCCCCCATAAAGTTCTATTGTGAAGTTTATGGGGGGTATTCTATAATATAAGATGGCTTGCATCAGACTAATTTGAAATAAGCTTTTGCTGTAGCCATATAAGATATACAATACAAAACAGCAAATACCAATGCAATTACTGCTGCACACAGTAAAATTAATGTTGTATTATAGAGGGAGAACAATGCCAGTATACGAATAAGTACGGGCATGGCAAAAGCCAAATGTATCACAGCAAAAACCAGCGGCAAAAAGAACACCATTAATACTTGTTTTGTAATAGTTGATTTTACTTCGGATCTGCTCATTCCTACCTTTTGCATAATTAAAAACCGGTCATGATCTTCATATCCTTCTGAAATCTGCTTATAATATATAATCAATATTGCCATCATAAGGAACAGTAATCCTAGAAATACTCCTAAAAATAATAATCCTCCAAATGTATAATACCAATCCCTAAAACTCAAATAATAGCTGTTAAAATCCAGTAAGAAACTTTCCTGATCCAGTTTTTCCATTAATGACTGGGTATACTGTATTCGTTTTTCCTCTTCTGCCTTTACATCAAAAAAGAAAAAGGTTTTTTCTCCACAAAATTCCTCTAATGTTTCACCTGATAAGCCTTCAGTCATACTCTTAACAACTTGTGTAATCACCTGCTCATCCTTCATAACAATATAACAATAGTCATCAAATGCCGTATTCTTTCTCTTACTTCGGAGCATGGAATCCATATTATAGGCAACCGAAAATTCTTGATTTCCCAGTAATATTGTATTGTAATTCTTCTCCTTCTTTTTACGAAATAACAATACTTGTTTCTCTGTTAAATCAATTTGTTCCTTTGCAAATTTATTATAACTTTCCTGGTCAATAAAAAATAAATTACAATATTTTAAAGCCATATTTGCACTTACATCAAAATCGCATACAAAGGTATTCTTTTCTTTATTTAGTGCCAATACCATTGTGTACTTACAACTCACCTGGTCTTCAATGAAAACCTTATCTTTTTCTGCTTGTTCCTTTATCAGACTGTTAATTATATCTTCGTTTTTATCACTCTGCTTTGTCGTAATCATAACGTGATAAGGAAACTGCTCATATAATACATCTTTCTGTCCCACATACAATGCTACCGAACCAGTAAGCATAACTAATACCATAGTTGACAAAATACAGATATTCGATAACCCAGCAGCATTCTGTTTC
This sequence comes from Anaeromicropila populeti, assembly GCF_900112775.1. Lineage (GTDB taxonomy): Bacteria > Bacillota > Clostridia > Lachnospirales > Lachnospiraceae > Anaeromicropila_A > Anaeromicropila_A populeti. Next base: position 274,462 of record NZ_FOYZ01000004.1, on the reverse strand, counting down.
ATCCTGTAAATCATTGTGGAAACAGAAATAAAGTTTTTAGGTCGATAATAATAGGATTTATTCTTTTTTAAAAGCTTCAGTATCACAATACTTCCCGCAGTAAAAATGCAAAAGGTTCCTATTATTACAAGTATAACTGCCACAAAAAACATCATGATTGTTTCAATCGGATTTTGAATTGTAATGGAAATATAATATGCTGCTCCTAATGTAATAACACCTACCAGTGCAAGTAGCCATGAAGCCTTCGGTTCCTTTTCCCCATGCTGTCCACCCTTTAGTAATTCGATAGGTTTTGTCATATGCACCCTAAATAAATTGCTTACTAATACAATGGCATATATACTACAATACAAAAGAATGGTGGTACCAATTGCTTTACCAGAAAGAGTAAATTCATAAACCCGATCTATTTTTAATAATCGCTGTAATCCAAGGAAAGACAGTTTTCCCATCAAAAATCCAAATAAGGTACCCGCTGTAATACTTATAACAGCCATATATACTGTTTCTAAAAAGAGTACCTTTGCCATGTGCTTTTTCTCCAAACCTAATATGCTATATAGTCCCAGTTCCTTTTTCCGTTGCTTAATTAAAAAGTTGTTGGTATAGAATATAAAAATAGTAGAAAAAATAGCAATTACCCATGAACCTAATTTTAATATTAGATATAAACTTTCTGCATGGGGAATGTTTTTAAAAGAATCACTTTTATAAACACTGTTGAGAGAAAAAAATGTAATAATGGCAAAAATACAAGATAATGCATAAGGAATATAGCTTTTTCTGTTTTTAACCAGGTTGTTCCATGCAAGTTTTGGATAAAACATTTTATTCAACCTGATCACCCCCCGTAGAAATAACCGTTAAGTTTGAAACTATTTTCTGATACAGCTCATCATTCGTCATGCCGCCTCGATAAACCTGATTAAAAACTTCTCCGTCCTTAATAAACAAAACCCTGTTGGCATGACTTGCTGCAAGTGTACTGTGAGTCACCATTAGAATGGTCTGCCCTCCCTCATTAATTTCCCCAAATATTTTTAGCAGATTCATAGATGCCTTAGAATCTAATGCACCAGTAGGTTCATCTGCCAGCACAATTTTAGGTTCGGTAATTAAAGCCCTTGCTGCTGCCACTCTCTGCTTCTGGCCTCCTGAAACTTCATACGGATATTTTTCAATCAAATTTTCAATTCCTAGTTTTTTCACCACTGAATTTAATTTCTTTATCATTTCACTGTATTTTTGATTTGCCAGCACTAACGGCAGTAAAATGTTATCCTTTATATTAAAATTATCCAGAAGGTTAAAATCTTGAAATACAAATCCTAGATTTTCACGTCGAAATTTGCAAATATCTTTATCCTTGATTTGTACTAAATTTTTACCGTCCAGCAAAACATTTCCGCTGGTAGGTTTATCCAACGACGCTAATATGTTAAGAAGTGTCGTTTTTCCCGATCCTGATTCACCCATAATTGCTACATATTCACCCTTTTCAACCGAAAAGGAAACATTGGTCAGGGCATGTACCTGATTTCCCCCAAATCTGGTTGTATAGGTTTTCTTTAAATTATTCACCTCTAAGAGAGGACGCTCATTTTTCATATTCATTTTTATACCTCCATTTCCTTACCACCCCATTATAGAAAAAAAGGAAAGTGGTCACCATAACTTTGACTTACATTTCCTTTCCAAACCTTACATCTATGTAAGACAAATGTAAGTATACTTATGAAAAAAATTCAAGACGGCTCTCTTCTAAATTTAAAATAAATTTTGTCCCCTTCCCAAGTTCAGATTCCACCCATATTGTATGACCTAGCTTGTCCAATATTTGTTTACATAGATACAAGCCTATGCCCGTTGATTTTTTATCCATTCGTCCATTATAACCTGTAAATCCTCGGTCAAAAATTCTTGGAATATCCTCTTCCCGAATTCCTATTCCAGTATCTTCAATAACCAGACTCTTTTTTTCCTCAGAATCCATGTAAATGCGTATAGAACCCTCCATTGTATACTTTAACGCATTTGAAATTAACTGTTCCAACACGTAGACCAGCCATTTCTCATCAGAAACAATAACTTCCTGAATATCTTCCAATTCCAATGCAATTTTTTTCCGAATAAACAGCACAGAATATTTTTTTACTGCCTGCTTAATCACATCTTGCAGTTCCAGACTTTTCAAAAACAAATCAGAAGACAGGCTGTCCAGCCGCTGAAACTGTAATACCATCTCCACATACTGCTCTACCTTAAACAGTTCCTGTCCCATTTCCTTTTTGTAACTGCCTTCCTCTGCTAGTTGAATTAAAAGGTGCATTGCTGCAATTGGGGTTTTAATCTGATGTATCCACATAGAATAATACTCCATTTGCTCCTCCTGCCGGCTTGCCATCTGTTCCTCCAGCTTTCTGTTATAGTCACTCAGCTGTTTTAGCAGCACCTGATAATCTTGTTCCAGCAAATTTCCTTTTGGCAGCTGGCTCATTTCAAATAATGGGGCATGCGCATAAAACTGTTGTAGTTCTAAATGCTTTTTTCGATACTTAATAAAGTCAAGTATTACTGCACACCCTGACACTGCCCCACAAAGCTGTAAGGAAAAAATAATTACCTGAAAAGACTGCTGGTATAAAAAATGATTAAGCAGAATAAGTAAGGCACAACTGCAAAATACCAGCCCCATTTTTATTCGATCCTTTATATACGTACACACTAATCTCATCCTAATCTCCTATCAAATATCCTGTTCCTTTTTTTGTGGTAATAAATTGTTTCACACCAATTTCCTCTATTTTCTTTCTTAGCCTTGTCATATTCACGGTTAAGGTATTATCATCAACAAAACAGTCACTATCCCACAGCTTTTTCATAATTTCTTCCCTGGAAACAACCTTTCCCGGATTCTGCAACAGTAATTGCAATATTTTAAATTCATTTTTTGTTAATTCCAGCTTACTTTCTTTATAATAGAGGGCATTTTCGTTTACATTTAGAATTACCCCTTTATGCTCCAGTACATTTGTTGCCTGTCCCTGAAAGTCATAAGTACGTCTTAATAAAGCCTGAATTTTTGCCACAAGCACTGTCATGTCAAAGGGTTTTGCAATAAAATCATCTCCCCCCATATTTATTGCCATAACAAGATTCATGCTATCACTATTTGATGAAATAAATACAATGGGTACCTTTGAAATTTTTCTAATTTCGCCGCACCAATAATAACCATTAAAAAATGGCAGTGCAATATCAAGTAAAATAAGCTGGGGATCATATTGTAAAAATTCTTCTATTACATTGTTAAAATTCTTTACTCCTTTAACCTGATAACCCCAGGCAGTCAGGTATGTGATCATAGCCTCTGAAATTACTTTGTCATCCTCAACAATAAAAATCTTGTGCATGGTATGCTCCCCTCTCTCCAAATTACTCTTATTATATCGTTTTCATTTTGCAGGAACAACCAAATTAAGAAAAAACTTTTTCATTTAAAGAAAATAGGCTATAATAAATAGAAAATAACTGGTGAGGTGAGAGATAAAATGAAACGATTGGATAAAGATTTTTATAGACAGGATGCACTTATCTTAGCAAAAGCTCTGCTTGGCAAAGTACTAGTGCATGAAACAGCAGAAGGCACTGTAAAAGGAATAATTGTTGAAACAGAAGCCTATATGGGTGCAATGGATGCAGGCTCTCATGCTTATCAAAACAGAAAAACACCTAGGACTAAAACTATGTATGAAGCTGGTGGAATTTCTTACGTTTATCTGATTTATGGAATGTATTGCTGTATGAATGTGGTTGCTTTTGAAGAAGGAGAAGCCCAGGCAGTATTACTCCGCGCGTTAGAACCAATAGAAGGTATTGATCTTATGAAAAAACGCCGAAACCTTGAAAAAGCTAAAAATCTTTGTAACGGCCCTGGAAAGCTTTGCATGGCAATGGATATCACAAAATCGGAAAATGCTGTGGATTTGGTTACTTCTTCCTTGTATATAGAAGATGCCATTTCCATACAGAAAAAAAACATTATAGCAGACAGACGGGTAAATATTGATTATGCTGGAGAAGCAAGAGATTACCCATGGCGTTTTTTTATAAAGGATAATCCTTACATCTCCGTAAAAAAGCAGACCTAGTCTAATTCTTTGCTTTTATAGATATGAACCGAAAGCATCATACTCAGTATAAACAGTACTACAATGATAAAGGGAGCTGCTTTCATTCCCGTTTCTATTACACTTTGATCTGGCTTTGGAAGTTTTTTTAAGTACATGACACCTATGGCAGGAATCAATAAAACGGCGAACATCACATACCTGCCTTTTTCTACTCCAAGCTTAAATACAACTGGGAGTAAAATGCAATCATATAATAAACTCAAAAATAACATAGCTCCACTTGCCAATATGGCTTCCATCAGACTTGATTTTTGAATTATAATAGATAACATAACATTGGCAATCATGCATAATCCACCAATTCCCAGCGCCAGCAGGTATTTACTTGTTACCATATCTGTTCTGGAGACAGGCATTGTTAATGCATATTTGTCCCACTTTGCTCTTTCGTCATAACCAATGGCTGATAACGGTATCATCGACATTAAAACAAATGTCATGCCCAGGAAAAAATTTATGTTCTTAATGGAAATAGAATAAACTAAATAGAAAACTAAAATAATAATGATAGACTTCAGATACCGCCTCAAATTATAAATATCCTTCAATAATAATCCGCTCATATTTTACTCTCCTTTATAAAATATAACATAATTTCTTCAATGGATGCTGCATCTATTACGTGATTTCCATGAACCTTTCTTTTTTCCACAAGAGCCTCTATTCCAAAGGAATTTCTTTTTACACCTTTTACAATACTCTTATCTATCTTAGAAAAATCTTCTTCACCGCACTTTAATATTCCATATTTGCTTAAAAGCTCATCCTTCTGCTCTACAAAAACTAATCTGCCCTTGTGTATGCAGGCAATATAATCACTAATTCTTTCCAAATCACTGATTATGTGAGTGGACATGAAAATTGAATGTTCTTCATCCTGAATAAACTCTAGAAATAGTTCCAGTATTTCATCCCGTACAACGGGATCCAAACCGCTTGTTGCCTCATCCAGTATTAGCAGCTTAGAATCATGGGACAGCGCTGCCGCAATAGACAGTTTCATTTTCATTCCTCTGGAATACTCTTTTACAATCTTTTTTTCCTCTAATGAAAATTTCTCCATAAGAGAACAAAATTTTTGCTCATCCCATGTTTTATAAAGTCTTTTCATTACTTGTTTAATATGTCTCCAGTTCATATTTTCTGGGAAACAGCACTCATCCATTACAACTCCGATATGCTCTTTTAACTGGCTTATATCCCCTTTATTGTCCTGACCCAGTATCTGAATTTCTCCTGAATCTCTTTTTATCAGATCCATAATTAATTTAATTGTTGTGCTTTTCCCTGCACCATTTTCCCCAACAAAACCCATAATACATCCCTTAGGTAATTCTAAGTTTATATTGTCAAGCTGGAATTTTTCATATGTCTTTGAAACATTTTGCAGAAGTAACGCATGTTCCATCTCATCATCTCCATTCATATTAATCACCATTATAAATAAGTGCAAACATTGCTTCTAGTTCCTGATAGCTTATTCCTGCCACACCAGCCAGTTCTACAATTTCCTGCATCTTATTTTCAATATTCTTCAATTGCTCTTCCTTTACAAAATCAAGATTTTTGCCTGCGACAAAGCTTCCTTTTCCTGTTATGGAGCTTATAAATCCTTCTCTCTCTAATTCTTCATAAGCCCGCTTGGTGGTAATAACGCTAATTCGTAATTCTTTCGCTAACAGCCGCATGGAGGGAAGCATATCCCCCTCCTTAAGTTCGCCCGAAATAATCATTCCCTTAACTTGTGCAGTTATTTGCTCATAAATAGGCTTTCCGCTGGAATTACTTATTATTATGTTCACGATAACCTCCTTAGAAAGTATATTGTTTATATATTTTTATATTGTATATATGCATTATATACAATATGCTTTATGGTGTCAATAGAATATTGATGAAAACCCTCCCTTACTTCAAATCTTTCTTTTTAAATTTTACAAAGCTTTCCGTCAGCAAAACCATGCTAAGCGCCATACAGACCAAAACATACCACCCGTCCAGCCTGGACTTTACCAAATCCTTTGCTTCAAAATATTTAAAGGGCGTAATAACTTTTATAACCCTTCCATTTTCCAGCATATCATAAACAATGGCCATCACAAATGCTGACAAAAATATAAGATTTGTGTACAGCATTCCCTTTTCTACTTCCTTAATTACAATTGAAAGAAAAACTGCCAGTGAAAAAAATAAGCTGCTCACTAAAAGAATGGATACTGCATACAAAAAAATCACCTGGTTAATCTGCTCTCCCGTATCTAAAAAAGCCACTGCCAGCAATGAAAATACAAATTCAAAAATAATAAATAAAATCAAATTAAACCAGCTGGCTGCGATTTTTATTCCTAAAACATAACTTCTGGAGCAAGGTTTCGTAAAAATAAACTCATATGTTTTATCATTTATTTCTTTGACTGCTGCATTTACTCCTAGCTGAATTCCGTAAATAACTGCACAAATCAAAACATAGTAGGCTAATATAGCGTAATATCCAGGCAGACTTGCCACATCTACTCCCACCATTCCAAATACCGCCAAGACCACCTTGGGGAACTTACTCATAACAGCATTTACATCTGCTCCTCCAGCAACCTGCCCCATTCCAGAGAATTTTGTCATACCAGCAAATAACAGCACAAATAACCCAATAATCCAGAATATAAATACTTTCAAATTAGCCTTTAACTCTCGTTTTAATATATTCATTTTAATCCCCCTTCTATACTGCATGAATATCCTGTTTGCAAAACCGAACATAAGCTATACTAATACAAACCACAGTAATTATAATTGCTGCTGCCATATAGGCATATTCAATTTTACCTGCATTTAATAAGTTGTCTGGCTCAAAATATTTTAATGGCGCTGCAAATGTCATTATTTTATCCCCAGTAATATTAGCTAAGGCGGATAAAATAAATGCAATACAGCCAAATGAAGTTGCTGCTCCTGATACTGACCGTATTTTTTTTAGGTAGACAACAGCAAAAATACCTAACACTATGAAAAAAAGCTGTGTAAAATAGAAACCAGCACCTAATACCAAAACTTCCTTTCCCCATCTGCCTGTTTGGCCAGTAAGACGGTAGCAGAAAGCTAATGCAGCTGCATAAATTATACCAAGCACAGTAGTCATAGAAATGCATGTTAGTCCTTTCATACAAAATAATTTTTTCCTTGAAATAGGTTTTACAAAAATGAAATCCAAACACTTTGACCTCTTCTCGCGTCCAAACACTGAAATTGCCATAATTAGTGACATAATTGCTCCCATTAATGAAATATAGGAAAATGTAAAATTATAAAAACCAACATAACTATTTAAATTCGACATTTCGAACCCAAACGCTAATGTATATTCTTTGGGCAGCCCCTCTATCATATTCATAATCTCCTCCAGGCTGTCCTGAAACACAGGGTAAAATCCTATCATAAAGGCAAATAAAGAAGCCACTATTACCCCGCTCCAGATCAAAAAACTCTTTATTTGTAACTTCATCTCATATAAATAAACATTCATTTTAATCTCCTCTTTCCTATTTGTTTTTATCCGAATAATAATGCATAAAAATTTCTTCTAATGATGGTTCCGAAATATCTACATTTAAAAGAGGATAGTTATTTATTTTTTCTAATAGTAAATTACAGTCTCCCCGATATATAAACCGAACAGTTTGTCCTTTTATTTCTATGTTTGTAGCTCCTTTTAATTGAAACTCGTCTAATGGATTATCCTTTACATGAAACGTTATTTTTTTATAAGAATTATCCTGTAGTTCACTTATTTTCTGTGTCTGGATTAACCTTCCATCCTTTATGATTGCAACTCTGTCACATATTTTCTGAACCTCACTTAAAATATGAGAGGAAAAGAGTACTGTAGCACCTCTCTTATTTTCTTCCTGAATCAGCTCAAAAAAAGTTTGCTGCATCAATGGATCTAACCCACTTGTCGGCTCATCTAAAATAATTAATCTTGGGCTATGCAATAACCCCTGAACAATCCCGACTTTCTTTTTATTACCTAGACTCATGTCCTCAATCTTTTTGTTCAAATCAAGACCTAGTGCATCAGCCAGTTCCTTTATTTTTTTTGAACAGTCCTTTTTATAAAAACTTGCTGAATAGCGCAAAAGATCTATCGCCTTCATATTTTCATAATAAAAAACCTCACTTGGCAGATATCCTGTCTCTTTTAATATTTTTTCCCGTTCACCCTCACAATCCATTCCAAAAATTTTAGCTTCCCCACTATCTTTATGAATCAGTCCTAAAAGCGTACGTATTGTTGTGGATTTTCCTGCTCCATTTGGTCCAATAAATCCAAAAATTTCACCTTCTTTTACTTCCAGATCTATGTCCATAATTCCTCTGGATTTACCATAGCTTTTTGTCAACTTCTTAGTTTCAATTGCATTCATTTAAAACTCCTCCTCATTTCTTCTTGAAAAACAGATATTATCATTTACCAAAAAAGACATCTTATATTCTAAGATGCCTTTCTATACTATATTCTATTATGCCTGATAATCTGCCTTACTAATTGGATATTTGTTTGCAAATTTTTCCGTAGAATATATCTCATCCAGGCTATGAGATTTATCCATCGACTTTGACCCTGTTAAAAAATAAGTATATCTTAGTACAGGCTTATCCGATACGGGATCATCCCATGTAGCATCAATATGATACCACTTATTTCCCAATTTAACAAGATTCCACGCATGATTATTACCAGTTACATATCGGCATGGTACACCTGCCTCGGTCAGCATCTTATACATAAGCAATGCATATCCCTGACAAACCGTTGTTTTCTTCAACAGTCCCGCATAGGCGGAATAGTTTTCTTCACTCAAATCATACGTTATATGATTCACAATATAATCATGAATTAATTTTACCTTCTTATATCTGCTCTTTCCGCTTAAATCCAGCTGTCCCAATACCTTTTCAACATATTTATTCACTTTATCCAACTGCTTCTTTGATTCTGAATACTCTATAGAAATATCAAATTCCGAACCATATTGATTCCCTGAAACAGATAAAGAAACACCTGTTACACAACCCCGCAAATAATCAAAATCATCTGATGTAGCTGCGTCATTAATTGCATATACCTCCTCAAGTAAACCTTCTATATCATCTTTATAAATGTCTGTCCATTCCCCGTCATAGGAAATTTGAAATGACGTCTTTCTTTTTACCATATTGTTATATAAAGCTTTGATAAATGCTTTCTTAGAGGTAACCGTATTCGATGCAGCCTTTACCTGAATTGTTTGTTGGTTCTCGTGATATGACACCATCATTCCCGTCAAAAGAATAAGTATGAAAGTTGTTCTTACTATTTTTTTCATTAAACTCCTCCTTACCACTTTTGTAACCATAGTTTAATCACTATACTATAGTAATAATTATAACATTTATCAAAAAATACCTCAACCTTTTTGTTACAATTCATGCAAAATCACAATAAAAAACCTGCAAAGCTAGTTTAAGCCCACAGGTTTTTTACATTACATAGTCTCTAGTTTTACTACATCATATCCAGCTTCCTCAACTGCTTCTTTCAGGCTGCTATCCGAAATGGATTCCTCTGCTTCAAGAACAGCTGACTGCTTTTCCAAACTAACTGAAACACCCGTTACACCATTTAATTCTTCTAAAGCAGCTTTTACATGCTTTACACAATGTTCACAGCTCATTCCTTCAATTATAATTTTCTTTTTCATTTTGACCTCCTGTAAAAACTATTTATTTTAAATGCATTGGTTTAAATCCTCTTAAACGCAAAGCATTTGTCACTACTGATACAGAACTAAGACTCATGGCAGCACCTGCAAGCATTGGATTCAGCAATGGTCCCCCAAAAAGATGCAGTATTCCCATTGCAACTGGTATCCCTATCGCATTATAAATAAATGCCCAGAATAGGTTCTGCTTAATATTCTGAATCGTCTTTTTACTTAACTGTATAGCAGTTGGTACATCCATTAAGTCACTTCTCATCAGAACAATATCTGCCGATTCCATCGCGACATCAGTTCCAGAACCAATGGCAATTCCTATATCTGCCATTGCCAGTGCTGGGGCATCATTAATACCATCTCCCACCATTGCAACCTTCTTGCCCTGTTTCATTAATTTTTTTACCTCTTGTGCCTTTTCATGAGGCAGTACTTCAGATAAAATCTCCTTTACTCCTACTTGCTCACCAATTGCATTTGCCGTCTTTTTATTGTCACCAGTAAGCATAACTACTTCAATTCCCATTTTGTGAAGGGTCTCTATTGCAGGTCTGCTATTAGGCTTTACAGTATCTGCAACTGCAATAATTCCCGCAATTTCCTGTTCAATAGCTATATACATAGGCGTCTTTCCTTCTGCTGCCATTACATTTGCAAATTCTCGTTTTTCTAAATCCTGTAGACCATTTTCTACCATGCATTTATCGTTTCCCAGAATTACCTTTTTATTCTCTATGACAGCCTCAATCCCCTGCCCTGGTATGGCACGAAACTGCTCTATTGGTAGTAACTCAATTTTTTTTATTCCAGCCTCTTTCACAATTGCTTCACCTAATGGATGCTCAGAACCTTTTTCAGCTGATGCCGCTATCTGCAATATCCTGTCAATGGAATAATTCTTAAAAACCTTAACGTCTGTCACTTTAGGTCTGCCCTCTGTAATCGTCCCTGTTTTATCTAAAACAACCGTATCTATCTTATGTGCGGTTTCTAGCGCAGTACCACTTTTTATCAAAACACCATGTTCCGCACCCTTTCCTGTTCCTACCATAATTGCAGTAGGTGTTGCTAATCCCAGTGCACATGGGCAGGCAATCACTAATACCGATATAAAAATTGTTAATGCAAAATCTGCTCCTGCTCCAGAAATCAGCCAGGCAGCGGATGCCAGAATTGCCAGAACAATAACAACTGGTACAAAGTACCCTGATATAATGTCTGCCAGCTTTGCAATGGGTGCTTTTGATCCTTGTGCTTCTTCTACCAGATGAATTATTTGGGCTAATGCAGTATCTTTTCCAACCTTCGTAGCTTTGTATTTGATTGTTCCATTTTTATTAATACTAGCACCAATAATAGAATCCCCTGATCGTTTTTCTACTGGAATACTTTCTCCTGTCAGCATAGATTCATCTACAGATGTCATTCCCTCTAACACAACTCCATCCACTGGCATTTTATCTCCAGGCTTTACCACAATGATATCACCTGTCCTAACTTCTTCTACCGGAAGAACACATTCCTTATTATCACGCAGCACCAATGCTGTTTTAGGAACCAACCCAATTAGCTTTTTAATTGCTTCTGATGTTTTACCTTTTGAACGTGTCTCCAGATACTTTCCAAGGGTAATTAAAGTTATAATTACTGCTGCTGATTCAAAATACAGCTTATGCACAAAATGATGATTTCCACCCATTATTTCTACTGCTGCATAGATTCCATATAAAAAAGCAGATGAGGTTCCTATCGCAATTAGTGAATCCATATTAGGTGTTCTGCGTATTAAAGAAGAAAATCCTACTGTATAAAATTTGTAACCAGAAATTATAACTGGCACTGTTAGTAACAACTGAATCAATACATAGGCAACAGGATTTTTATCTGGCTGTATAGCTTGTGGTAAAGGAAGTCCAAACATGTAGCCCATAGAAATATAAAGCAGGGGAACAGTAAAAATCATAGAAAAAATAACTCTTCTTAATATGTGAGTTAACTGTTCATTTTTTTGATCCTTTTCATTTTCTTTTCCTTTCTCCTGAACCACAAGCTGATAGCCTGCTTTTTCAACAGATGCCATTATAGTCTCTAAGCTTGCTGTCTCTTCATCATACTTAATATTTAGTTTTTCTGTTGCAAAATTAACGGAAGCCTCTTCTACTCCCTGAATCTTTTTCGATACACGTTCTACCGCTCTTGCACATGCAGCACACGTCATCCCATTGATCTGGTAACTTTCTTCTTTCATGTCTGCCTCCTGTTCCAAAGTAATCTGCTTAATCAGCTATTTTAGATAAAATTGAAATAACTTCTTCTATTTTTATCTGTTTTTCTTTATCATTTCCATGTTCAAACGCTTCTAATACACAATGTTCCATATGCTGCTTTAATAAAAGCATGTTTGCTTTTTTTAGTAAAGCACCTGAAGCAATTATTTGATTGGATATGTCCATACAATATCTTTCATCTTCCAACATTCTTATCGTAGCATCAATCTGCCCTTTTGCTGTTTTTAATAATTGTAGTACTTGTTTTTTTTCGTTGTTCATAGTCCCTCCTCCCCCCCTCGGTGGGGGTATAGCACTATCATATTCTTATTTTTACTTTTTGTCAATCAATTAATTTTTTCCTGTCTGCATCGTACATTAGTGGTAGTATGTGCATATAAGCATCTTATATTTTTGAAAAAATAGCCAACAAAGTGTGTGTTAGACATAATATTTCCTTTCCCATGAAAAAAATCGTGGAACAATTCCACGATTTAATATACACGTCATTATGGCATTAATCACCTTTATTGCATCCTTGCTGCTAGTCCACAATATGACTTTTAATAATTTGTTTAATAGTTCGATATAAATACGGCTTTAACTCTCCAATAGGCACAGGCTCATTATATAAAATTGAGCTGTAACAGGTAGAACTAGCCAATTCAATAATCATAAACAACATAGTCTCTGGTGCATCAAACTGAACAGGGGCTTCTTTCAGCATATTCTCGTAAACTTCTCCAAAATCAATATCCTCTTCACTGGTTGGAGAGGTTAACGCACTTTTAAAAATACCCCAGCTTAGATTTTTAGAAATAAAACTCAGTAATATCTGATTATTATTTAGCTGATTAATAATATTATCAACAATAAAAATTATCTTGTCTTCAAATGAAAGTTCTTTTTCTATATCATTCAAATCTTGTATTGCATTTTGAAAAATCTGACTTGACTTATGAGAAATTAACTTGTTACGAATATCATGCTTGTCTTTAAAATAAAGATAGAATGTTCCCTTTGCAACCCCCGCGTTATCTACAATGTCTGAGACAGAAGTCTTATTAATACCTCTTGTAATAAAAAGTTGAAATGCTGTATTCAGCAAAGAATCCCTTTTTACTTTCTTATTATGATCAATTTTTCCCAAGACCTCATCTCCTTTTCATAAAAATTATAGTATAGGCATTTTCAAAAGTCAACCGCTATAAATGACCAATAGTCATAAAATTTTTATAAAATTATTGACTAATGGTCATTTTCATCATATAATAAGTTGAATTCAAAACATGACCACTGGTCATATTACAAAAAAAAGGATGTGAGCATATGATTAAGTTTGGGAAAGGTATTGTAAGATTCAAACTGCCAATCTTAATAGTAAGTGTACTACTACTTATTCCCTCGGTATTTGGCATGATTGCTACCAGGGTAAACTACGATATTCTTTCTTATTTGCCGGAAGACATCGAAACGATGCAGGGACAAAATATTCTTCTGGATGAGTTTGAAAAAGGTGCTTTTTCTATGGTAATGGTAGATGGAATGGCTGATAAAGATGTCGTAAAGGTAAAAGAAAAAATAGAAAGTGTTGAACAGGTAGCTTCTGTCATATGGTATGATTCCATTTTGGACATTTCCGTTCCGAAAGAAATTATTCCAGATAACCTGTATCAAAAGTTTAATTCTGACTCCTCAACACTTATGGTTGTATTTTTTAAACAAACTACTTCCGCAGACGAGACTATGGATGCCATTTCAGAAGTACGTCAATTAACTGGTAAGCAATGCTTTATTAGTGGTATGTCAGCAGTAGTTACAGACACAAAGGATTTATCAAATAAGGAAACCCCTATTTATGTGCTGATAGCTGTTATTTTATCCAGTATTATTCTGGCACTCACTATGGATTCTTACTTAATTCCTCTTTTCTTCATGTTAAGTATTGGCATGGCAATACTCTACAACATGGGAACCAACTATTTTATGGGAGAAATATCCTACATAACCAAAGCATTAAGTGCCGTACTTCAGCTTGGGGTTACAATGGATTATTCCATATTTTTATGGCATAGCTATGAGGAACAAAAAGTGCGGTATTCAGGCGATAAGGATCGTGCCATGGCACATGCCATATCTAACACCATTACCTCTGTGTTAGGTGGTTCTGTTACTACAATTGCTGGTTTCGTTGCACTTTGCTTCATGAGCTTTACCCTTGGAATGAACCTTGGTTTGGTAATGGCTAAGGGTGTTATATTTGGCGTTATTGGATGTGTTACCGTTCTTCCATCTATGCTTCTGATATTTGACAGTGCATTAGAAAAGACAAAACATAAGCCTGTTGTTCCTGACTTCGGGAATCTGGCAAAGGGGATTGTAAAGCATTATCTTCTTTTTGTAATACTATTTTTAGTAATATTGGCACCTGCTATCTATGGGTATACCCATACTCAGGTCTATTACAATCTGGACTCAACATTACCAAAAACTTTAGATAGTATCATTGCAAACAGCAAGTTAGAAGAAGAATATAACATGAACACTACTCACATGGTACTTGCAAGTTCTAGCCTGGAAGCAAAAAAAGTAAATGCTATGTTAAACGAAATGTCTGATGTGGAAGGTATATCTTTTGCGCTTGGCTTCAACTCCCTTGTAGGTGCAGCGGTACCTGAAGAGGCAATACCAAAGGAACTAATTCAAACATTAAAAAGTGAAAACTGGCAGCTTATGCTGGTAGGATCGGAATATAAAGTGGCTTCTGACGAGGTTAACGATCAAATAGACGTTTTAAATGAAATTGTAAAACGCTATGACTCCACAGCTATGGTAATTGGTGAAGCCCCATGTACAAAAGACTTAATTGAAATTACAAACACTGACTTTAAGGTAGTAAGTATTATTTCCATTGGTGCTATTTTCATTTTAATTGCACTTGTACTGAAATCAATATCACTTCCTATTATCCTTGTTTCAGTTATTGAGTTTGCAATTTTTATTAATATGGGAATACCTTGTTTTATGAATACAAAGATTCCGTTTATCGCTTCCATTGTAATTGGTACCATTCAGCTTGGAGCAACGGTAGATTATGCAATATTAATGACAACACGATACAAAAAAGAACGTTTTAATGGTATGGAAAAACGAACAGCTATTGAAATTGCAGTAAGTTCTTCTATAAAATCCATCATGGTAAGTGCCTTTGGATTCTTTGCTGCAACTTTTGGTGTTGGCCTTTACTCCAATATTGATATGATTAGTTCCTTATGTACATTAATGGCAAGAGGAGCCATCATAAGTATGTTTGTAGTAATTCTTGTCCTTCCATCATTATTCGTAGTATTTGATAAAATTATTTGCAATACAAGTATAGGTTTTAAAAAGAAAGGGATGGCGTAATTATGAAAAAAACAACGAAAATATGTCTTGGTTCTCTAGCTGTACTTCTTTCAGCCAGTGCAACCTGTATCTATGCAACAAACAATAAAATTGAATTTACAGACAGTGTGATTGCGAAGCAAAGTGGTGCCGTTTCAACCACTTCTAGAGAAAGCTCTGATGCAGAACCTGAAAAGGACGAAACTGTGTATGCTTTATTAGATGCTAACGGGAATACAAACAAGATAATTGTCAGCGACTGGTTAAAAAATGCAAAAGCTCTGGACACTATTTATGACATTTCTAACTTAAGTGATATTGTAAATGTAAAAGGTGATGAAACCTTTAGTACCGATAAAAATCAAGTGGAATGGGCTGCTAATGGTGCTGATATTTATTATCAAGGAACCTCTGAAAAAGCATTACCAATTCAAATGAAGGTTACGTATACTTTAGACGGTACGGAAATAACACCAGAAGAATTAAAGGGTAAAAGCGGTAATGTTTCTATTCGATTTGATTATAAAAACACCGACAAGCGGACAGTAGAAACTGCCAGTGGCGATAACATAGACGTATATATGCCTTACATGCTTGCAACTACGACCGTTTTGAATACTGATAAATTTATCAACATTGAGGTCTCCAATGGAAAAATTGTTTCTGATGGAAATAAAGCAGTAGTCTTTGGAACCGCTTTCCCAGGGCTGCAAGAAAGTCTTGACTTGAAAAAAGATGACTTGGATATTCCTGATTACTTTGAAATAACAGCTGATGTAACAGATTTTGAATTGTCTACAACTGCCACTGTAGCAATTAATGATGTCTTTAGCCTGCTTAACCTGGACAGTATTGATAATATTGATGATTTAAATGATTCCTTGGTAAAACTAAGTGATGCATCAAATGACCTTGTAAAAGGAACAGTAGACCTTTATGATGGTGTATGTAAATTATATGATGGCGCTGGCACCCTTTCTGATGGAATTGCAAAACTTGATACTGGTGCGGCTACGTTGGAAACTGGTGCGGGCAAACTTGCTGATGGTACAAAGCAGCTTTCCACAGGTGTTAATACATTATATACAAATGTGAAAAAATTTAATAGCGGACTGACTACCGCTAAAACTGGTGCTAGTTCCATTGCATCAGGATGTACCGATTTAAGCAGTGCTGCTAAGCAGTTTACTACAGGAACAACCACAATCTCTACAGGGCTCAGTTCACTGGCAACGGGAATGGAAACTGCAAGTACTGGACTTTCTCAGACAATAGCTGCAAATAAACAGGTTCTTGCAGGTCTTGAAGCAATTTATAAAGAAAACAAAAGCCAGGATATTTATACTATGATAGCCACCTTAAAAAAGACAATTGAAACTCAGGAGCAAATTTCCGCCAGCTTACAAGATGGAAATAACGGATTAAAAGACGGAGTAACATCCTTACAGGGAGGTGTAAGTAAATTAGCTGATGGCGCAAAATCTTTTGAAACAGGAATTGGAACACTTTCTACTGGAGCCTCTTCACTGAGCAAAGGTGTATCAGACCTTTCTGCTGCTGGAACAAAGCTAGAAACTGGTACAAAGGACTTATATAATGCCAGCGTAAAAATAAATACTGGTGCATCTGATCTTGCAGCTGGAAGTAAAACATTAGCATCTGGTATTGCTTCATTAAAAACTGGCAGTTCTGACTTATTAAAAGGAATTGGTGATTTGAAAACTGGTTCAAAAGATTTAAAAGAGGGAATGAATGAGTTTAATGAAACAGGAATTCAGAAGCTGGTAAATACATTTGATGGAGACCTTAAGAAATTAATTGACCGATTGGATGTATTAAAAGAACTTGCAGAAAAAAATGAAACCTATTCTGGTGTTTCAGATGATATGGATGGTAATGTAAAATTTATATATACAACAGAAGAAATCGAATAATAATTTTCCCCCAGACATGTATCTCTAACATGCTGGGGGATTTATTAATTTATTGAATTGTTATGCTGACTGTTTTAACAATTGAGGAATTATCCTTAGATTTTATTGTAATGGTAACTGTTTTGCCTTTTCCTGCTGGCAATGCTTTAACCTTTCCATCACTTGTTACAGTGGCATACTTACTGTTACTAGAAGAATAGCTTACTTTTTGATTGGTAGCTTTTGAAGGTGATACAGTAACTGTAAGCTTCATTGTCTGTCCTGGTGCCAATTCATCCCCAGGAGTCTTTACCTCTATAGACTTTACTGGATTCTTCACTGTAATTTTTACCCGTCTTGAATACACAGTAACGGAAGTTACATCCATTTCCTCATCTGTATTTGTTATTTTACAGAAGTAATATCTGGTTCCAGTAGTCTTGTTGCTTGGTGTATAAGAATTACTTGTTGCTTTTTTAATTTTTGTTGCTTTCTTATAACTATTGGTTTTACTATAGAACCATTGGTAACTAATATTTTCACCAGTTCCTTTTACTGTTAATTTTGCTATTTTAGAACCTTTATTATATGTCTTAGCCTTCTTAGATAGATTTTTAGCAATTACAGGTTTATCTGGCTTTGTAACTGGTTCTTTACTTGGCTTAGGTGTTGCACTTGGTTCTGGTGTTGCACTTGGTTCTGGTGTGCTTGTAGCTGGAGTACTGGTACTTGGTGTACTTGGTGATGTACTTGGTGAAGGTGTATTAACCGTTGTACTTATTTCACTGCCGATTATGATTACGGTAGGATTTGCATTTGCTGTTAATACTGCGCCTACACCAGTTGGTGCGCTATCTGTCAATTCTAATAAACCATGCATATCAATGCTGCCATCCGCTGCAATAGTTGGTACAATAGAAACATCCACACTAGTAAACCAGCTGTCACTTACTACAGTACCTGCTCCATTGTTTCCATCAATGTAAGAATTTCCATCATTTGTCCACGTCTGATTTTTCCAGTCAAAAGAATCTGCCGAACCCCCCTGATAAGAAATTACATTCTGTAATACCCAGTTTGTAGTAGCAGCATTTGTGTTTAAGTATATATTACTGTCTGCACTTTTATAAGACGTGCAATTATAAATCTGACAATTTGGACCACTATTGCTGGTAATACCCTTTGCAGCGTTATTAAACGAAATACTGTTTCTTAAAATATGTGCCCCTGGCATACTTTCTCCACCAAGCTTAAATCCATTTCCTTCACCAATATCCCCAGGATTAGAGATGATATACCCATTTTTATATGCTACACAGTTTTCAATTGTTACCACACCAATGGAACCCGTTGTGGATTTAGCATATAAATCCCATCCATCATCAATGTTATTATGAGAGATACAGTAACGGAATACATTTCCATCCCCAACAGTTAATTTTGCTGCAAAACCATCTGCATCATTTTTTAAAGGATCGCAGTTATTATAAGACTCACAACTTAAAATCAAATTATTTGCCGGCCACATAGACTTTGGCTCTTCTGCAAAACCACTGATTTGAAGGCCTGTATCACCATTATCATGTGTTGTTATTTTTTCTATTATGTTATTATTGCCATTTACTATTAAAGGTTTTTTATTCCCTTGGGAATTACAAATTTCCATATTATATAACTGCCAATAGTTTCCCTTTAATGTAATTCCCCCAGTGGAAGAATTAGCAAGATTCAGTGTCGCTCTTTCATTTGGGTCTGACATTAAAACAATTGGATTTGCTGCTGTACCAGAATTTCCTCTTTCAATTATAATACCTGTTGTAAGATTATAGGTTCCACCTAATAAAACAATTTCCTGTCCTGGCTGTGCATATGCCACTGCTGTGTAAATATCAAGTGGAGATGCTTTTGTACCTTTTCCTGAAGCTGTACCAGATGGTGATACATAGACTGCATTTACACTTGTTCCAAACTTTTTATAGCTAATTGTAAAATTCAAAGTAATCGGATCATAGGAAGAAAGATCCTCTGAAATTGACAGCCCTTGTTCAGCCTTTGCACTTGGCGTTAATATTGCCCTAAATGTATTATTTCCTTCTGACAAAGTTAAATTTGCAATTGCTCTTGTTACAGAGTTAATGCTGATATTGTCAGCTACCACATTTCCCTGATTATCTTCAATCGCAATTGTTCCAACTATGTTGGAATAGAATGCCGCATCGTAGCTGCTGTTTGAGGTTGTTAAGGTAGAATCAAATCTTAATGATGGCGTAATATAACTCATTGGCCGTTCTACCTTAGGATCGTCGTCCTCTGGTGCAATTGTTGTAAACTGCATATCAGTTACAGTAACCGTTATTTTACGTGATGCAAATACACCCACATAATATTTTCCAGAATCCTGCTGCAATAATAATTCTGGTTCATAGCAGATTACTTCATTCGTTGTATCATTATTCATATAAGCATGAAAACCAGTATTGGATTTTCTTAATGTCAATGTATACGTTTCTCCAGTAAAAAATCTTGGCTGAGTCAATTGTGTTGAAGTCAATTCATCTGATCTATAATTCCAGTCAAATGGTGCACAGTCGATTTTAGTTCTATTGGCTGATGATGCATCCGCCTCTGGATCGGTATATCCTGTAATAAATCGTCCTCCTGGTATACCATTAGTAGAAGAATTTGCTCCATCTACAATTCTTGTAAACTTAGTAAACATTGCTCCCGCTGAATTAAAATACCTAGAAGCACTAACACTTGGCACAAAAGTATCTACCGCAATTACACCAAAGCCAGACTGATTATCTTTACTATCCACATTATCTAAATGAAACGTTGCTGATAAGGTGAAGTTTTCAGTCAAAGGGTCAATTTCTGTATAATAATATTCAAAGCCATCTTCACTATCTGCCAGCTTTCCACCAGAACCACTTCCCACTGGGACAGCTGCAATCGTAATTGAACCATCGGGATTTTCTGTTATAGTTCCACTTGCACCAGATCCCACTAATGCACTTTTCCATCTTTCTTCTGATGATTTTACTAATTTATCCTGTGTACCATAGGTAGAATCTGTTCCCCTATACGCCGTTACTTTAATGGTATACGTTACCCCTGCCTGTGTACCAGTAATCTGGTATTCAGTAGAAGTCAAACCTACTGCTGCATCAACATAAGTCGAATCATCTGCTCCAGCTACCTTGTAGGAAACAGAATAGTTTTCCGCCTCATTGACAGCTTCCCAGCTTACATTTAAAGATGAATTTTTGCCAGTTAGGATACTGGAAATGGTAACTGAACTTGCTAAGTCACACAAAAAACCAGCTAAGTTATAAACCTCCGAAAGAATTGTTTGATACACTCCTGTACGGGATGCCTCTAACCGAATGGTGTAGTCCCCGCTAGAAGGAATCAAAAGCTGCAACGTACCACTTGTTCCAGCATCCGTCGTTTTAGCTGTATCCATTAACTTATTTGCGCTATCATAAAGTTTTGCTGTAATTTTATCTGCTCCTCCAGTACTAATGTCTCCTGTCCATGACACATCCACGGTATTAGACAATGTTGCACTATCCGTTACCCCAGTAATTACAGGTGCCTGTACGGTACTCCAGTCTGGTCTTGTATCAGCCGCGTCTCCTTCACCACTGGTTTCCTCTGCCACACTGATGTAATAAATGTTAATTCCAGAGCTTGCAGAATAAATTGTATAAACCCCTGCCTCCTCAACAGATACCGTTGCAGCAGGAATTTTTTCTTCCACAGTCCCATACGCAGTAAATGTTTTTCCTGTATCTACTCCATCTTTATACAGAACAAGCGTTCTGTCTGCTGTACTGCTTCCACTTAATGCATATACTGTAATTACCGCTGCATCACTAGTGGTAAATTGTACTGCACGTTGTGATATGGTGCCCGTACCTGCCAGCTTTAACCGCTTAGTAAAATCACGGTTATCATCACTGACCTGTGCACTGGCATCAACCGTAACTGGTTTTGTAGGATCATTAACGAGAATCGTAAAATACCCACTCGTATCTGCTGTATTCGTTGTTATATTCCCATCGTCTAGTGAGCTCGCATTAAAAGCATATGTTTTGGTAGCTGCTGAAACCTTGATTACATTAGCTGGTAAGTTCAAACACACTAATGCTAATACCAAAATCCATGCTGTAATGCGATATGTTTTTTTCCATCCCATTTTATCTCCTCCTAAAATATTTTATAAAATTATTATGTGATATTTATAAATAGTTTTCAATAGTTTTTGTCCATATTAAAGATTTTCTCTTTAGTTCATAATAAAACTCAAAAAACTTGTAATATTTGCACAAACATTTTTGATAATTCATTTACATATTTATTCAAAACAAACTATTTATCTATAATTTTCATGTAAATAATAACAATATAAATATTTTACATTTTTTAGCATACTAAAATTTTATATTTTTTCTAAATACCCGTTGACAATTTGTTTCCAAATTGATATACTTTATAAAATATATAATAAAATGCATTGACAAGGAGGAGTACATATTTCCTGCGTTTCAGAGAAAAGATGGTTGGTGAGAATCTTTACAATGGTAATATGGAAGTAGCCTTTGAGCAGTGAACTGAACAAGATTTTATCTTTAGTAGACTTCAACGGAGTTTTCCACCGTTATCAGGAAAACAGTATCGATTGCCTTTACGCTTTCCGTACTGAATGAGTGCAGAGTTTTTCTCTGAATTTAGGTGGTAACACGGATGAATATTTCGCCCTAAGCTAATTATTAGCTTAGGCTTTTTTTATTTTCCTGGAAATTGCATGTTACAATAAGTAATAGTTAAGGAGGTTGTCAAATGAAAATAAAAGGAACTAGTTTATTTGTAAAAGCATTAAAAAAAGAAGGTGTTGATCTTATTTTTGGATATCCAGGCGGTTGTGCTATTGATATCTTTGATGAGCTTTATGAGCAGGAGGATATTTCATTAATTCTTCCACGCCATGAACAAGGATTAATTCACGCTGCTGACGGCTATGCCAGAGCAACTGGAAAGGTTGGTGTTTGCCTTGTAACCAGTGGTCCTGGAGCTACCAATCTTGTAACTGGAATTGCAACTGCAAACTATGACAGTGTTCCCTTGGTTTGCTTTACAGGCCAGGTACAAACTTACCTAATTGGAAATGATGCCTTTCAGGAAGTTGACATCGTGGGTATTACTAGAAACATATGCAAATATGCTACCACTGTCCGGAACAGAAAGGATTTGGGCAAAATTATAAAGGAGGCATTTTATATAGCCCGGACTGGCAAACCAGGTCCTGTTGTAATTGATTTGCCAAAAGATATTATGATGGAGCTGGGAGACGACTTTTATCCAGAGGAAATTCATATTCGTTCCTATAAACCAAGTACAGGTGTTCATGTGGGACAGCTGAAAAGAGCTTTTGAACTTTTATCCAACTCCCATAGACCTTTATTCTTAATTGGTGGTGGTGTAAATATTGCCCGAGCAGGAAGTCTTTTACAAGAACTAGTAGAAAAAACTCAAATTCCTGTTGTGACAAGTATCATGGGAAAAGGAGCTATTCCTACCGAGCACCCGCTATATATTGGGAATTTGGGCATGCATGGCTGCTATGCTGCCAATATGGCTGTAAGTAAATGTGACGTGCTATTATCTATTGGAACAAGATTTAATGATAGAATCACTGGAAAAATCAGTGACTTTGCAAAGCATGCAAAAATAATACACATTGATATTGATGCCTCAGCCATATCAAGAAATATCAGCGTCACCGTTCCAATTGTAGCAGATGCCAAAGAAGCAATTGCTAAAATGCTTGAAATGTCCGAATCCTTCAAAAGAGAAAGCTGGCTTCAGGAAATTAAAGAATTGAAGGAATCTCACCCTCTTACAACGAAACGAACCAATGGGTTAACTCCAGAGGTGATTATGGAACATATTAACCTGCTGTTTCAAGATGCAATTATTGTAACAGACGTTGGACAGCACCAGATGTGGACCACACAATTTTTACAAATGAGCCAGGACACACAACTTCTTACATCAGGGGGACTAGGCACAATGGGGTACGGACTCCCAGCTGCGATTGGTGCAAAGCTTGGAAGACCAGACAAAACGGTTCTATGTATTTCTGGCGATGGCGGCATGCAGATGAACATCCAAGAAATGGCTACTGCTGTAGTTCAAGAACTCCCGCTTATTTTATGTGTATTTAACAATGGCTATCTTGGTATGGTTCGTCAAATGCAGACTCTATTTTTAGATGACCGTTACTCCAGTACCTGCCTGCGGCATCGTGTGAGCTGTTCAAAAAACTGCTCTGATCCAAATCGTTCCTGCCCTCCATATTCGCCAGATTTTATTAAACTGGCAGAAAGCTATGATGCATATGGAATCCGGGTTCAGAAACCAGAAGAAATTGCTCCAGCTCTTCAGAAAGCACTTTCTAATAAAACAGCTCCAACTTTGATTGAATTTATAATTGAAGAGAATAATCTTGTATTACCTATGGTTCCTGGCGGAAATTCTTTAAACGACATGATTTTGGATTACTAATTAAATGATTGAGAACGGAGTGTGTATTTTATGAAAAAGAGAAGATGGTTATCTTTATTTGTGGAAAATGATATTGGTGTATTAGCCAGAATTTCCGGTTTATTTTCGAGTAAGTCTTATAATATTGAAACGTTGACAGTTGGCACTACCGAAGACCCTTCCATCTCAAGAATGACAATCAGCGTTATTAGTGATGAAAATACAATTGAATTAATAAAAAAACAGCTAAACCGCTGCGTTGAAGTAATTAAAGTAATGGATTTTACAGAGACGCCAATTCATGTAAAGGAAATACTTTTTATCAAAATTAAAAACTGTTCAAAGGAAGATAAAATAGAAATTTTTCGTATTGCCCAGGCATTTAAACTTGGTGTTACCGACTATGGAACAGACAGTGTTCTGATTGAATGTGTTAACACCGAAAATAGAAATAATGACATTATTCGTTTATTCCAAGAAAATTTTCTTAAAATTGAAGTAGTGCGTGGCGGAAATGTAGCAATTGAGGCCATTAGCTTATCTGACCAATAGTTTAAGTTTAAAGTGGCTCTGTTTTCTGATTCCTTCAAAAAACAGAGCCTTATGTATTATCATCGATTTAACCGGCAGATTTCTTCTATTTCATTTCTCTTTTCTAAGAAAACATCAACAATAAGTGGCTCGAAATGAGTTCCACTACTATCTTCAATTCTTTGAAAAGCTTCATTCAATGACATAGCACCCTTATAATATCTTTCTGATACAAGGGCATCAAACACATCTGCAATTGCCATGATTCTGGCACAAAGCGGGATATTTCTTCCCTCTAATCCTTCTGGATACCCTGTTCCATCCCATTTTTCATGATGATATAATGCAACATGAGCTGCACATTCTAAGAATTCCTTATTTTCAATATTAGTCAGTGTTTTTCGAATAATTTCTTCTCCACGAATGGTATGTGTTTTAATTAGTGCATATTCTTCATCTGTTAACTGGGCCGGCTTCAAAAGGACTGCATCGGGAATACGTATCTTGCCAATGTCATGGATAGGAGCTGCCAGGCAAATATATTCAACATAGGTATCGTCTAACTCATCAAAATAGAAACCACTGCTTCTTAACGCCTCTGCAACTACTTTTACATAAGCACTTGTTCTTTTAACATGCTTCCCCGTAACATCATCACGAGATTCTATCAAGTTTGCAAAGCTGTAAATCATTTCTGTCTGCATTCGTTCAATCTTATTATTTCTTGAAAATAATTTTTCTGAAAGCAACCTTGCTCTTTTTGATATTGTTACACAGATAACAGCCAGTGTTGCATATTCGATGGAAAATCCACAGGAAAATGCAAAAAAACAATTCCATCTTGTTGAATCTGGATAAGCATACTCCACTAACCCCTTTGAACGAAAAAACCATGCAAATATCATCATAAAGTATCCATATATTGCTATTCGCTTGGTCAGCTTTTTATCAAAGTATATACAACTTATAACTGGTGCAACAATATAACTCATATTAATTCCAATTCTAGGGAATATCGCCATTGTTGCTACAACCAGTTCAATTGAAATCAAACAATAGTATTTTATTATCTTGGGTGGTGCTTTCCGAAATGTTAATAATAATAAAATTAAATCAACTAATACGGTCATCAGAAAAGTACTAAGTGTATTCTTTATTGAAATATGAAAAGCCCCAATAAAACTTCCTGCAATCAAAAGAGGCCATATTCCTATCATTCCATACATAATTCTGCGCACTAATGTATTTGCCTTGAGGTCATTCTCCACAAAAAATTCTTCTTTACTTCTTCCTTGTGTCACCTTATTTCCCCCTATAGAACCTCTTATTGAATCTTATTCTGGTCTTTCATA
Organism: Anaeromicropila populeti; assembly: GCF_900112775.1. Taxonomy (GTDB): domain Bacteria; phylum Bacillota; class Clostridia; order Lachnospirales; family Lachnospiraceae; genus Anaeromicropila_A; species Anaeromicropila_A populeti. The sequence goes on along the minus strand of NZ_FOYZ01000004.1, from coordinate 248,517 downwards.
GCATCCAAAAAGAGCATTCTGATTTTATAATCAATATTATGACCAAGCTTGCTCACATTATCTAATGGAATAAAGCCTCCTGCCATTGAAAAATGACCTCCCCCGTTTCCATACTCCATTAATGCTAAATTAGTAAGCTTTCCTGCATTTACATCATACCGTTCACTTCTAACTGAACACTTGATTCCATCTTCTCTTTTTGCATATACTACAGCTACATCTACAACATCCAATGCTAGAATAAAATCAGAAATGGTTGCAATTAGTGCATCTGGACAGTTGAATGGGATAGCTGCAAACCCCGTTTTATCATACACACTAATACTTTCGATGGCAGCACCATAGGCATGAAGATCAGCAAACTCAATTACATTATTATACATCCTGCTTAATTTTTCTTTGTCTGCAAGCTTATACAAATACGCAAACATATCGATATCAAGATCTGTAACTCCTCTTGAAAAATCTGATGTATCCATCTTAATACCATATGTTAAGGCTGCTGCTGTGTTAGGATCCATTGGTGTCTTTGTAATATAGAAATACTCCCCTATCATAGAAGCACATGCACCGTGAATACGAATATCTTTATATAAATAATCGCATTCAATAAAGGTTGGGTGATGATCAATACAAGCAACCTCACAAGCAATACAATCCGTTAAATTAGAATTGTATTTTTGTGCATCAACCATCACTATATAATCTTCTTCCCTCATGTCTGCCAGTTCTTCAATTGCAAAGATATGTATTCCATATGTCTTTAACATTCTTTTTGTACTTAGTTTATCAATTTTTCCATCATAACATAAGATAGATTCTATTTCATAGTACTTTAAAAAATTCTGTAAGCCAAAAGCGCTGGATATCGCATCCGGATCAGGGAAATTATGAGTTTGTATATATATTTTATGTCCTCTCAAGAGCCAAACTAGCTTCATGGGATCCATGGGTCCTCTCTCCTTTATGTCTTCTATAATAATATTTTACTACAATCTGACTTAGAATTAAACCTCTTGTTTACAAAAAATCCTCAAGAGGTTTTATATCTCCTGAGGATTTGCATTTAAATTGATTTTGGTAAGTAATTTAATTTTTCCAATACAAATGCAGAGGTTGGATTTAACGGAATATCCACATACATGGTAAAGGTCGAATCTGTACTTTCAATTTTTAATTTGCCGCTATGCGCTTTCACACTTTTTTCAATATTCCCAATTCCATACCCATGATTCACGGTATCCTTCTTATCCGTACACCAAAGCCGGTTACGTCTGACACAACCAGGGTCTATCGGATTAGAAATAATATATGAAAAATATCCCCTCTCAATACGTCCAACAACTTTAATATATCTAGTTTCTACATCAAAAATTTTCTCACATGCTTCTATGGCATTATCCATACTATTTGCAATAATACTGCATAGATTAGTCAAATCAATTTTGATGTCCTGTGTAAAACATATGTCTGCACTAAACTTAATATTCTTTTGTCTGGCAACTTCAATCTTTTGATTTACAATTGCATCTACTACTGTGTTTCCAGTCTGAACCAGCTTTTCAACACTTTTAACTTTTTGATCCAATTCTTTTATGTATGTTTTCAGTGCATCTATATCATTATTTTCTGCCAAGCTTTTTAGCACTACAATGTGATTATGCATATCATGCTTTATGGCACGGGTCTCTCTTGTAGTTCTCTCCAGTCTTTTGCACTGCTCCAGCTGATGGTCTAATTGCATATGTAAAATACGGTTTTCTTTTTTTAAATAGCACAAAGTTTTTTCATCATCAAACATAATGACAAAAAACATTAGGTAAACTACTCCTGCATACAAAATCACCGCAACAACTATTTCACTGTTGGAAATATATTCGCTAAACTGTGAAATAATTTGCTTTACAACTATAATTAGATTTGCCTCTAAAGCAAGTACAACTAACCCTAATTCCTCCCGTTGTGATAGCTCTCTGCTCTTTAGTCTTTTACTACAAACACGACCTTGTTTCTCTAATACAAGATAAACTGCTATTACAATAGTAAGTCTGAATAAGCTTGTCCCAGCCCAAACTCCATTCCCCAGGAGGTGCACACTTAAATTACTTATAATAATGCCAGATAGTAATTCAAACCCCTGGGCAAAAGATAATGCAAACAAATGAATCCAAGCTTTTTCAAACAAACCTCCTTCGTGTAACAGCAATGAAAACCACATTACATATACCCCAATGCAAATGTCTGGTCCACATCCTGTCATATATAATAAAAAACCAATAATTAAGCCACTCAATAAGTATTTTTTTGCCCTCTCAATGTTTAAAGCAGCACGCTCTAAAAAAATATGCACACACACTAAAATAGTAATACAAAAACATAACTTGGTAATACAGAAGTTAACTAACTCCAAGTTTATGCTCCTTTCTTAAATAGACTACGAAACTTTCTTTAAATTGTTTCAATTTAAGTCTACTTATATATACCACATCACCATTTAGCATCGTAACCGTCGATTGATCATGTTCTTGAACAAAAGCAAGATTCACTAAGTATGACTTGTGTACCCTGAAAAAATTCCGTTCACACAATAGTTTATCCAGCTCATTGATTTTATTATCCACCAAATATGTCTTTTTGGTTGTATGTACTTTTAACTTTCGCTCTACTGTCTCAAAATATAAAATATTATCGTATGGAACCTGCAAGTAACGCTGTCCTTTATTTAATATTACGATTCGTCTTGCCTTTTCCTCTTTTCTTCTGACAACCAAATCCATCGTCTTAAAAAGGATATCTTTTTGTATAGGCTTCAATAAGAAACGTAGTGCATTCACCTCAAAAGCCCGATAGGCTTCTTCTTGATGATTCGTCACAAAAACAATATCTCCTTGTGCCATCTGGGTTCGAATCTTCTTTGCAGTTTCTAAACCATTCATACCTCCCTTTATCTCAATGTCTAAATAAAAAACATGATACTCACTCAAATTGGCCTCTAATAGTTCTTCCCCACTTTGAAAGTAATCAATAGCATAAGTCTTTTCTCTAGCTTCAAAATACTCTGTTACTAAATCTCCTAATTGTTCTCTAAAAAAACTTTCGTCTTCGCACACCGCTATTTTTACCATAGCAACCACCTTTCTTCTCCTTAAACCTCCTTTAAATTTTATGGACTTATGATACGACTTTAACATAATTTTTACATTTTAATTACATGATGTTAGTAATATTTTACAAAGAATCAGCCCATATGTCAAATCAAAAGTAAAAAAATTATATTTATGATATCCTTTTGTTTAATAACTCTAATTTTTATTTTTTTGTGTTTCACAAAGAAACCCCAGTATAAAATTACCTATACTGAGATAAAAAAAAACTAATATTTTAATAAGATTATTTTCATTCATAGATTACATTTGGATCCCTTAGACTGTGCAAAATAATAATTTCTCCCATTTTTTCTGCTAAATATTCTCCCATTAGTAAAATCCCGGCAGCCCATTTTGTCTGCCGAGATTTTTAAATTCATAAATATTATAACACTTTCTATCTATTAGCTTGGTATATTACCATCTACCAATACTCCATCATAAAATACTGCTGGTCCGTTTACATAGGAGAAGTCATTTGACTGGTTGTAATTTGACCAATTTTGTTTTGCAATACGTAAAGCTAATTGAACCTGACCTGCTGGTGTTAAAGTAACATCTGCTGCGTCAAACGTAACTTCTACATAACAATCAGCTGTTGCTGTAGGTGTGGTCATTTTAACAACATTGTACTTAACGCTTGATGTTAAAGCAACATACCATGGAGCTACTGTTGTCTGTAATGCAGAATGATCTACATAAACAGTCTGTGAATCAGTTCCGTCTGCTGTGTAATAATAACGTAATGTAATTTTAGATACATCTACACTGCTTTCTGTTGTAGTGAAAGTAAAGCTTCCACCAAGTGTATTGCTAGATGCTCCGCCCTGTGGGCTAAAAGTTACATTTACATCTTTACCTGTACCAGCTGTTGGTGTTGGTGTTACTACTGGTGTTGGTGTTACTACTGGTGTTGGTGTTAC
>NZ_FOYZ01000004.1:28529-244353 GCF_900112775.1 Anaeromicropila populeti | reverse complement strand
TGTTGGTGTTACTACTGGTGTTGGTGTTACTACTGCACTGCCGTTTGGTTCTTTACCATATACTAATACACCATCATCATATACTGCCATATTAGGATTATTTACGCAGCTATTATTAGATGTTCCTGTAAGTCCCTGGAATGATGGACTAGTAGTGTAATCCCATAAACAAGGTGCTTTAATTCTGAACTGGCATTCACTTCTTTGTTCACTTTGTCCACCTGGATATATTTTAGCTCCTACTAAGCTGATTTCAACGTAATAAATTCCCTTTTCTTCATCCCATGGTTTTAATGCAGAGATTGTTTCACCATGTTGTTTGTAGTTAGCAGAAACCTCCATGTTGCTTGCGCTATATCCGGCAGCAATAACCTGGCTGATATCTACAAAATATCTATATGTCAGCTTGTCAGTAATTCTTGCAGGCCAAGCAGTATGATTAAATACTACTGATTTAATTTCAATAAAGCTTCCTGTTGTACGTAAATCCTGAGCATTGATACCAGCTTGAAGATAAATTTCCTCTCCAACTGTTTCTACTGCTGATACATTACTAAGAACTGTTCCGCCGTACTCTTTATACATTTTTGCCATTAATCCTGTAAATCCAGCATTGTAATCTGTTGCTACTTCATTGTTTACATAATTTGTTCTGTCATCTGTATAGCTGTCATCTGAACCTGGTCCACCTACTAATGCTCCTACTAATGTATGTCTATTTGTTGCAGGTGCTCCGCCACAGTTATTTTCCCAGCCGCCATGTGCTGTTCTGTGGTGAGGATTAACTGGTGCGTTTTCTCCAAATCCACATACAAAGCTGCGTCCTGTGCTTCCTAAACAATAATCTGCCTGTGCTTTTGCAAAAGCTTTTAATTGTGTTGCCAAAGTTGCATCACAATCTGCTTCTTCTGCATAAACACTTGCTAAAAATGCTTCTGTACTTGCATATCTTAAAGAACCCCAAGTATCTCTAAATGCTAATCCTTTTGGAGTGTAATTTATTTTTTTGCCATTCAATCCAACTGACCAGTATTTCAGGTTATTTTCAATAGCTGAAACATATTTTGCATTTTGTGTTAATCTTGCAAGAAGTAACGATGTACCAATTTGTTTATTATCCCAGCTCTGAGTCCAGTCATAAGAAATGTCAGTTGTTCCTTGAATCATTTCCCAATTGTTGGAGTAAGTCATTGCTTTGTTAAGATAAGATTCCTCTCCTGTTTTCATGTAAATCCATGTACTTGCCCATGAAATATCATCTGCATATCCACTGTAAGATCTGTAATATGCACCTGCTACGGAATTATAATAAGTATCACTAGCCATTGTTTCTGCCAATGCTAATAAGCTTTTTGCTTTTGCAATACAAGTAGCTGCATAGGCTGGATCACTTTCTGCAAAAATAACAGAAGCTGCTGCCAAAGATGCTGCTGTGCTGGCTGCAACACAAGAACCTGGATGACTTGCATCTACATAATAAGATGGTCTATCCATTTGCATAATTTCTGCTGCTCCCCAGAATGCATGATCAGCACCACCATCTCCTACCTGGAAATAGTACTTGTCTGCTGTAGGATGACATTTAATAAAATAATCGTTTGCAAATTTAATTTGCTCTAATATGTATTCATCTTGACCTGTCTGTTGGTAAACTTCTGGATCTTCATAATAGGACCATGCTAACATTGCAGCAGTATAAGACATAGGAAGGTTGAATTTCACATGATCACCAGCATCAAACCATCCTCCTGTTAAATCCAGACCATTATCCTGTCCATCTGTCAGACAGGTATCTGAACGCCAGTTTGTTCTAATGTCATCCTGTAAAGGACCAGATTCCTGAAGTTCATAGAATACTAATGATTTTTGAAGAACTTCTGCATAATTATAAGAAGAAGCTGCTAAAGCTCCTGCACTTTTACCGCCAACCGCAATACTACTTAATGCTAAGGATGCGATTAAGGTAGTTCCTACCATTTTCTTAACTAATTTCATAATTCCCTCCTTATGAGTAAAATCCCGGCAGCTATGTTCCTGCTGCCGAGATCCTTGGTTTATAAGTTATTTATTGTCTCAATCCTCTAATTAGCTTGGAATATTACCATCTACTAATACACCATCATATAATACGGCTGGACCGTTTACATATGAGTAGTCATTAGACTGGTTGTAGTTTGCCCAGTTGGACTGTGCAATACGTACAGCTAATTGAACCTGACCTGCTGGAGTTAAAGTTACGCCTGATGCATTGAATGTAACTTCTACATAGCAGTTAGCAGTTGAAGTAGGATTGCTCATAGTTACAACATTGTATTTTACATTTGATGTTAATGCTGCATACCATGGAGCTACAGTTGTTTGTAATGCTGCATGGTCAACATAAACGTTTTGTCCAGTTGCTCCATCAGATGTGAAGTAGTAACGTAATGTAATCTTAGATACATCTACGCTGCTTTCAGTTGTAGTGAAAGTGAAGTTTCCACCAAGTGTATTGCTGGATGCTCCGCCTTGTGGGCTGAAAGTTACATTTACATCTTTACCTGTTCCTGCTGTTGGAGTAGGTGTTACCACTGGAGTAGGTGTTACCACTGGAGTAGGTGTTACTACTGGAGTAGGTGTTACTACTGGAGTAGGTGTTACTACTGGAGTAGGTGTTACCACTGGAGTAGGTGTTACTACTGGAGTAGGTGTTACTACTGGAGTAGGTGTTACTACTGGAGTAGGTGTTACCACTGGAGTAGGTGTTGGATTTGGATCTGGATATCCTTCTGGGAACAGAATTGCTAATGTACCATTTGCTACAGCATATTCTACTTGTGCCCAGAATCTATGATATCTCATAGTGAAATCTGTTCCACTCTGGTAGCAGGATAATAATCTCTGGAAGTCAGGATCATTTGCATACTGTGGACGTAAGTCATAGAATGTCACACCAGATTTAATCTGTGCACCTGTTGCAGTTGTTCCTGTAAATCCTGCTGGTACATATACTTCTTGTTCGAAGAAACGGTCAAAGGAACCGCAAACTTCTACTGTAGAAATACCCTTAGAATCTGAGTAATTATCATTAATGCAGTCAAGAAGTCCTTTTGCTGTATCATAGTATACTTCAGCGCTTGTAGCTGGAGAATACTTAGTAGTTGCTGCTGCATAATATAACAATGCATTTGCTAAGGAACCAGCAATACCAAGATCCTGTCCGTATGCTTTTACTTCTACATGAAGACTTGGATTTCCTGTAGATGTTCCTGTCCAAGTATCTGGCTGTCCTTCCCAGTCAATTGTTGATGGAATTTCAAATGTTCCATTGTTGAACAAATGAACTTCTGACTGAGCCCATGCTGCCCACTTGTCAACTAAAGCTTTAACCTTAGTATCTCCTGTGTTGTAGTAGTATTCACACATACGTTGCATTGACCAAGCCTGCATACCAAACCATGTGTTACTTCCTGGATCAGCATATACTGGATTCTCTAAATATGCCATTCCGTAGAATGTGGAAGTTCCTGCTGGATATGTGCTGTACTGACCATTGTAGGAGTTTGTACAACCACCTGCAATCGCACCTTCAGCTGATTGTAACCATGTATATAATTCAATCTGTCTCTGCAAGCTCTTAGCCCAGTCGGACTTAGCTGTAGCAGACTTTGGAATAAACTGTGTATCATTTGATAATACCCATGCAGCCATTGGATTCTGATATCCAAAGTGAGAATGAGAAGAACCAATTCTCCAAGCCCAAGTATCAGTTGTTGCACCACCCCATGAATAGTACCATGACATTAAGTAGTGAGCTGAATCACGGCCACTTGCTGGTGTAGTAGATTGTGCACCAATCTTCATAAAGTATTTATCAAAGAATGAGTATCTTAAATAGTCACCCATTTTACTAGCTTTTGAAATCAAAGCACTGATATCAGTATTTGTTTCAGCAGCCCATCCTTTTGCTTGATACATAGCTTGAATCAAACGTGCATCAGCATCAGGAGCATTTGTATAACGCCATTGTTTTGCATAACTGTTATCAATTGTGAATAGTGGTAAGAATCCGCTGGAACCACCCCATTTGAATGCTTCCCATGATGGATGTGGAATTGTTTCCCAAGTTGATTCCTGCTCACCACGTTGGAATGTATTGATGTAAGATGGAGTAGTTGTTCCATCTCCTCTTTGTCCATAACCATAGAAGTTATCAACGTCGATTAACCAATGCATACCATAAATTTTTGATGTACCATATGTATTAGTCAATTCATAGTAAAGTGGATCTTGTCCAACGCTTTTGCCGAATTGTAACTGACTTGGATATTGATCTGGTGTACCATATTCATTTGCTAATGTAGCTGGACTGGAAGGATTGTATCCTGTCTGTCCTGGCTGATCTGCATCTGTTGGAATATAATATTTTTCAACTACGTCCCAAGCTTTTGTAAGTCCGGACCAGTTTCCTGAGAATTTACCGTTCATAGCTTCAAGCCATACTAAATAACTTGCTGCTTCAGATGTTGACTCATGTCCTTGATCAGGAGCTTCAACTAACATAGTTTCGATTGAGTGGTAAGGAATTCCCTGGCTATTGAAATAACCATTGTTTGTATCTTTCAGTTTGCTGTACATATCAAGAAAACGTTGTTCATAAGTAGCGCCAACACTACCACTTGCTGCGCTTACAGTTGCTGATGCTAATGGAGATACACATTGCACACCTACTAATAGTGTAGACCCCATAACACAGATTGCCCTTTTTAACTTCTTATTTAACATTAGACTCCTCCTTAAAAAATTTATTTACAATGCTTATTATAAAACTTCTAGAGGACAATTCAACATTTTGTGGCTATTATGTAGCATATGTTTACACGAAATGCAATTACGCCGTTTTTTTATGCAAACACACCAAAAAAAGTCGATAAAACTATATATAAGACAATGTTTTTACTAATTTTTATAGACCCACTTTTCTCTGCATGCCTTAATTTCATTGTGTATTATTTACTTTTTAGGCACAAAAATGATGTATTTATTATACATTTTTTTACTTGCTGAAAATCTGGGATTTGTTATTATTTTCTTTTTATGATACAATATTAAGTGATTGCTTTGTACTATATTGTGAATAGATTTATATAGCGGATCTGCCGCTGGAAAGAAGGTTTTATTGTTATGAAAAGAAGACTTTTGCCTATTCTTATCATACTGAATATTTTTTATAATGCACTATTTTCTCCAAATTCATCTATTCTCGTAAAAGCTGCTGATCCTGGCAATAATACCATGGAACATCCAAAAGAAAACGAAGAAAGGAGTCAGAACAGGATAACAAAAACTGAACCCGAACCAACAGCTTTTCCACCTGTAGGACCAGTTTATATGCCCGTTTTTCCTATTCTTCCAAGCAGCCCTCCATATCATTCCGTTGTTCCTGAGAAACCTGTTATTCCTCAGAAACCAGTTGTTCCTCCAATAGAAACTACCGAGCCCAACACAACTACATCTGAAACAGCAGAGAGCAAGTCTGCTTATCTCTCGCAGGTAACCGTTGCACCAACAAAAGAAACCATATATCTGGCTCAGACTTCAAAACTGTCATTAAGATATCCAAAACAGCTTTCTATTGGTGATATAAAAATTACATATACCTCTAATGATAAAAACATACTTTCCGTATCTAAAAAGGGCGTAGTTACAGCAAAACATGCTGGCATTGGTAAGATTACCGCAACCATCAGTATTTGTGGAAAAAGCAAACGAGTTGTCTCTCGTATTGTTGTGAAAAAACCTTATATTTCATTTACAAAAAAAGTATCCTCTTTATCCGTGAGAAAGACTTATACTTTTCAGGCCGTTGGATTTGGATATGCTGACCCGGTTCAATATAGTGTTTCCGATCAGCGAATTGCTTCTATTAACAAAATTTCCGGGAAGTTTACTGCAAAACGAAAGGGAACTGTATACGTAATTGCAAAAACTGGTTCCTCATTAAAGAAATACAAAGTTCGAATTAAGTAAATATTTTTTCTGCAAAGGATGATTTCTTATGACACTAAGACATATGAAAATTTTTGTTTCGGTATGTGAATTTAAAAGCATGACAAAAGCTGCAAATCACCTATATATGACACAGCCATCTATCAGCCAGGCTATTAAAGAGCTAGAAGAGTTTTATGGTATTACTTTATTTGAACGGCTAAACAGAACACTCTACCTTACATCTGCTGGCGATACTTTATACCAGTACGCATTTCATATTGTAACTCTATTTGAAGATGCAGAACGGTGTTTGAAAAATTCTGATTCACTTGGTATTTTGAAGATTGGTGCTAATATTACAATTGGAACTACCCTGATTGCTGATTATATCCATCAATTCCATGAGCTGTATCCTGATATTACTGTAAATGTTACCATTCAAAACTCCGTTACAATCGAACAGATGATTTACAACAATGAACTTGATTTTGCGCTAGTCGAAGAACTGCATCGAAACACTTATTTAAAAACAAAAATATTTTGCTCCGATCGAATTGTAATTGCTGCTTCACCAGAGCATCCATTAGCAAGCAAAGACACCTTATCACTTAGCGATATTTTAAAGGAACCTTTACTTGTACGGGAAAAAGGTTCTGGAGTACGTGATTTATTTGAGCAGATTGTGTTAAGTGAAGGTTATTCTTTAAACCCTCAATGGGAAAGCTGTAGTTCAGAAGCACTTATAAACGCTGCCAGCAATAAACTAGGACTTGCCATTCTTTCCTATCGCATGATTTCTCAGAACCTGCATAAAAAAGAATTAATTGAATTACATGTAGAAAACTTAAATCTACACCGCAATCTTATGGTGGTATACCACAATAACAAATTATTAAGCAAAGCTGCACGTTCTTTTATTGAAATATGCATAAACAGTGGTCTTTCTCATATAATAAATTAATGATTATTGGGATTGGAGAAACACAGGTGGATCCAGAATGCCGAAAAAGAATTATTAGTGAAGCTTATGCTGACTTTATGATTGATTATGGGGTAAGTTTAGATACAATCGTTGCTAATTTAGGAGCATGCTACGAACCTCTTATTGAAGATACTGCTATAGCGTATGTTCCCATTGAAAATATTCCAAAAAATTTTTTTCAGCTCTATGGCTATGGTGCCTATCCAAACTGCTATGGTCTTTTAGACATTGGCAGCCTGGATGCTTCAGGTGTTTCAAAAATACAAAACATACCTAATTTTGATTTGTTTGGCCAGGGAGTACTGATTGGCCTCGTAGACTCTGGGATAGATTATACTCACAGTACTTTTCGCAATGTAGATGGCACTTCAAAGATAGCCGCTATATGGGATCAGACTATTGAAAGTGATTCTTCTCAGCCAGAAGGCTTTAGCTTTGGAACAGAATACACTCAGTCCCAGTTAAACTTTGCTTTAACCAGTCCTGACCCTTTTTCCGTTGTTCCTTCCACCGACGACGTTGGACATGGAACTTTTTTAGCAGGAATTGCTGCTGGAAATAGAATCGAAAGCAATTCCTTTTCAGGTGTTGTGCCAGATGCCCAACTGGCAGTTGTCAAGCTAAAACCTGCAAAAAAATATCTGCGTGACTTTTGGCGTATTCCTGACGATGCTGTTTGCTACCAAAAGCATGACTTGATTCACGGCATAAATTATCTTGTAAAGCTGGCTGAACAGCTGAAAATGCCTATATCAATACTTATTGGAATTGGAACTTCCCAAGGAGCCCATGATGAACGTGGAGCATTAAGCAGCTATCTTTCTACCATTTCGACTAAAAAGGGAGTTTCTCTTACCATTGCAGGTGGAAACGAAGGAAATACAGGCCACCATTATTACGGCACAATTGAAAAAGAAGAGGAATTTGATGAAGTAGAACTAAAGGTTGGTCCAAATGAACAGGGTTTTTCTATGGAACTATGGGCAAAAACACCAACTACTTTTTCTATTGATCTCCGTTCTCCAAACGGTGAATATATCGCACGGATTCCAGCGCGGTTAGGTGAAAGCAGGGAAATAAAATTCATCTTGGAGTCAACGGTAATTAATGTAGATTATCAAATTGCAGAATCCCAATCTGGAGATCAGCTGATACTGGTACGATTTCGAAATCCCAGCGAAGGCATATGGAAATTCAAGGTGTACAAAAGTGGAAATCTAGCACTAAATTATCATATATGGCTGCCCATGTCAAAGTTTTTAAATTACAATACTTTTTTTATAAAATCAGATCCGAATTATACCTTAACGTCACCTGGTAATACCTTTATACCAATTGTGACAACTGCCTACAATTACATTGATAAAAGTATTTATTTGGAATCTAGCCGGGGCTTTATGCGAAATGACAATATAGCTCCCACTTTGGCTGCACCTGGCGTAAATATGATTGGACCAGCACTACAGCATGGTTATACCATTGGAAGTGGAACAAGCATTTCGGCGGCTCACACTGCTGGTGTTGCCGCAATGTTTCTGGAATGGGGCATTATAAGAGGCTTTTTCCCTTCCATGAGTACTGTTGAAATTAAAATACTGTTGATACGTGGGGCACAAAGAAATCCTAATCTGAGTTATCCCAACAAAGAATGGGGTTACGGTATTCTTGATTTATATAATGCCTATGTCAGCTTACGTGGAGATGAATAAGAGGATGCCCTGATAATCAAGCATCCTCTTACTTACCCTTATATTAAAAGTTTACGTCTTCTCCATAATAACAAGCAGTTAATAACTTTTCCATCTCTTCCTGGCTTGGTGTTCTTGGATTTGAACCTGTACAAGCATCTGAAATCGCAAGAGCCGCAATCGCTGATAACTTATCATTAAATTCCTTTTCATCAATAATGCCGCCCTCATATTCCTTAATACTATTTGGAATACTTAATCTTTCATTCATGGCCTTTAATTCTGCTACCAGTGCAGCTACCAATTCCTCTGTTGAATCACCCTTTAACCCAATAAAACCTGCAATCTCTGCATAGCGCTCTGCTGCTTCTGCATTTTTTGCATTAAACTGAATTACCCTTGGTAAATACATAGCATTCGCGCAACCATGTACAATATGACCACCACTATATGCAGCCCCTGTCTTGTGCGCCATAGAGTGGACAATGCCTAATAACGCATTGGAAAATGCCATACCTGCTAAACACTGTGCATTGTGCATACGTTCTCTTGCATCCGTGTCACCTTCATAGGATTTTTGAAGATACTTATGTATCATCTTAATCGCATGTAATGCAAGTGGATCTGTATAGTCACAATGTAAAGTAGAAACATAGGCCTCAATTGCATGAGTCATAGCATCCATACCTGTATGCGCAGTTAATTTTGCTGGCATAGTCTCAGCTAATTCTGGATCTACGATAGCAACGTCAGGTGTTATATTAAAATCCGCTAACGGATATTTTATTCCTTTTTCATAGTCAGTAATTACACTAAATGCAGTAACTTCTGTAGCTGTTCCAGACGTAGACGGAATAGCACAAAACTTTGCCTTTGTACGCAGTGCTGGGAAATTAAATGGTACAATTAAATCATCAAATGATGTCTCAGGATATTCATAGAATGCCCACATTGCTTTAGCAGCATCAATTGGGGAACCTCCACCCATAGATACAATCCAGTCGGGCTTAAATGCTCTCATTGCCTCAGCACCACGCATAACTGTTTCAACACTTGGATCTGGCTCAACATTTTCAAAAAGCTGAACTTCCATACCCGCTTCCTCTAAATACTTAACAGCTTTGTCTAAGAAACCAAAACGCTTCATAGAACCACCGCCGACTACTACAATTGCTCTTTCTCCCTTCAAGTTCTTAAGCTCTGCAAGAGAGTCCTTGCCATGATACAAATCTCTAGGTAATGTAAATCTTGCCATAATAAATTCCTCCTAATTGTATTATTTGTTCTACCAATGATGCACTTTGAACCTACTATACTGCATATTTATCCATTGTATTCTATCAGACTATCGGGCTATATAATAATCTTTGACTATATTTTAACACTCTGCCAAAAAATTGTAAATACATTTGTCATATTATTTTCTTGTTAAAACTTTCCTCTACTGCTGCTGGATCTAAAAAAACTATTTCATCTATATCCAATAGAAATCGCTCTCTTGGCGTCATTTTATAGTTTGGCTGAATTGCATTAAAATATTCTCTATAATACATTTTTAAGAACAAATAATTAAGCTCTTTCAAAGAAGCATATCTGCCTCTTTCCATCCTGCACTTCCACTTTGTAAAACACTCTTTCCATCTGTTTACTTTTCTAAAAAACAGCTTTTCATCTACATAAACAGTACAAATTCCTATCCCTTCAAACACTTTATAAAACCTGCTCATTTCAGAGAAATACTGTTTCGCCATTACAATTTTTTCAGGTATACCATATGTTTTCAATGCGCTCTTTGTTGCATTTTTCACAGTGCATGGACCATCTGTTAGAAAAAGCTCTCCGTATAACAGCATTTCACTTACGTAATCTTCAATAAATAGCAGGCTGGTCTTGGTTCTGCATCCATTTAACAAAACAACTGGACCTGCCAGCTCACCTGTAAGCCAGCAGTCATTTACATGGCTTTCCCCTCTATTACCCTCTTTTTTCTTCAAGTTCTTTACCATTTTTTCATTTCCTTTCCACATTTTTTCCTCTTAATGGTATCAAATGCTTTCTTTAAATACTATTAAAAAGCTATGTGGAAATAGATATCACTTATTTGGCAGATTTAATCCACTGCTCATATGCCTGCTCTGGCAACATTGGTCTGGCAAAATAATACCCTTGTATTTCATCACATTCTAGTGTTTTTAAACATTCCCACTGCTCTTTTGTTTCAACACCTTCGGCAATGACATGGATCCCCTTTACTTTGGCAACCCTGACAGCTGTCTGCACAATAGCATAATCATAAGAGTCTTGGGCAATATGATCCACCAATGGTTTGGCAATCTTTATTCTATTAACCGGAAGATTTTTTAAGTAATACAAAGAAGAATATCCTGTTCCAAAATCATCTATTGCAATAGAAATTCCCATATCTCTAATTTTTTTTAACGCAACAATAATTTCCTTATTTTCTTCCAGCTCAATGCTTTCTGTAATCTCTATTTCTATAGATTCTGGTGCCACATCATATTTTTTAAGTGTATCTTTCAAATCCAATATAAATTTTTTTTCATTTAACTGCTTCACAGAAACATTAATTGCCATTCTTAGTTTATAAAAGCTTTTTTTCTGCCACACTGCAATCTGCTGGATTGCTTTTTGCATTACCCAGCCTCCAATCGGTTTAATAAAACCTGTTTCCTCTGCAATCGGAATAAACTGACCAGGAGATATCCATTCTCCCCCCTTTGTTTTCCATCGTATTAATGCTTCAAATCCAATCAGACTTCCATCCACAGCAAGGACTTGTGGCTGATAACACAAGAAAAATTCTTCCTCACAAATAACCTTTTTCAGCATAATCTCAATTCTATTTTTTTCAAATATTATTTCACCTAATTCTTCATCAAAAGCTCTTGCCTGGTTATACCCTTCTGATTTTGCCTGTAGCATGGCTAAGTCAGCATTCTTAATAAGTTCCTCACAGCTTCTTGCATCTACATGAAACATAGATACGCCTATATTAACGGTAACACGTATCTCATATTCTTCAATCTTATATAAATCACTACTGAGCTGAATCAGATGTTCTGCAATTTCCATTCCTCTCTCTATACTATAAATTCCTTTCATAGAAATAATAAAAACATCTTCTCCGTAAGAAGCCAGTAAATCTTCTTCTCCATAACTATATTTATTCAGCCTTTTTCCAACTTCAGTCAGTACCTTTTCTCCAATATCATTTCCAAACATTGTTTTAATTAGTTTATATTTATTAACATCAATATAAAATACAAGAATTGTTTCCTCTTTCATTAACTGTTTTGCCTGTTTGTTTATTTGCTCCAGAAAATATCTCCTGCTGAGTAGACCTGTTACAACGTCCCGTTTTAATAAATCATTTAATTCCTTTGTTCTTTCTTTTACTTTCCCTTCTAACTCTGCATTTAAGTTCCGTTCCCTTACCAATAATTCATCCCTGTAAATATTTTTCTGGGTATAATTAGATATTACAAAGTAAACCATAATAATAGAAACTAGCATAAGTAAATATTCTGCTTGAATTCCTGCAAATATAATTAATAGCAAAGGTGCGGCAAAAAGCAGTACCCCATTTCTTTTTCCAACATCCCAGTTTGTCTCTACTTCGGCTTCCTGTACATTCATCTTCTCTTTTAGTATGCTTCCAATTGCCAAAAATGCAAATGCCATAACATATCCACCGTCTAATAATGAATTAGGTTCATAGACCGAATAATAATATTCATAATAATATATAATGTCGACTATAACAAATACCAAGCTGCCAAACAATGTAATTTTTAACGATAGTGCCATCTTGCCTTTTCGTATGGAAAAAAACCAAATGCAGTTCCATATAAATATTAGCAAATCAATAAATAGAGAAAGCATGGCCACCCAGTCATTTTTCACTAACATGGCGTTCTGCAAATTACGGTTTAGAAATATAACCCATACCAAAATCATACTACACAGAGATACAGCAAAGGCATCAATTAGGACCTGTATCCCCCTCCATCGTTTTAATTCTTGATAGCCTAATACTACAAAACTACTAATCATGAATAAATTGGTGGCTGAATAACCATAGGTAATCACCAGATTTTCATTGGGATCTGTCTTAAGTATCAGATCTGAAATGCACCACATGGCATCACATAAAAACCATGAAAAAACGCTGAGAAATAAAAGTATCCCAGCCCTTTTCTGCAAGGTTTCCTTTTCTTTCAAATAATATCCTTTTCGTATATAATACGCTGCTATTACTGTAACAATTGGAGATAATATGTTCCCATAAGTATTAGATTTTAAAACAACACTAGCAAAATAAGACGCATATAGTACCATTGTCAGAATAAATTTTGAAATTTTCTTCAAATTCATTCCTCCCTACTTTCATGTACAGCTGTAAAAACTAAATATGAAAAAAACCAGCCATTTCATTTAGCTTTACTGCACTTTCTTTATTTTCGTTTGCCTGTTGAACCACATCACTAGTTTTGGCAGCTATCTCGGATACTTTTGTTGCAATATCCATAGCGCCTTCAGCACCTTCACTGGCGGCTTTTGTTATTTCATCAATGGCGTTCCGAATCTGCTTAATGGATTCATAAAGTTGTTCTGACGTATATTTTATATCTATTACAACCTCCTGTACCATGTCTGCATCTGCTGCATACTGATTACTTGTCTGCATCAAAACCTCATAGTCCTTAATTACCTGATTGTCTACAAAATCCAATAAACTTTTTGAATCCGTCACCACACTTTTTACCGCATCCGACACATCATTGGTAATCTCATCAATCTGAGAAACGGCAGATTTTGAATTTTCAGCTAAAACCCGTATTTCTTCTGCCACTACAGAAAACCCTTTTCCGGCTTCACCAGCTCTTGCTGCCTCAATTGCTGCATTTAATGCCAGCAGATTTGTCTGTGACGTAATGTCTAATATGGTTTTAGACAGAACTCGAATTTCTTCAATTGCATTTGTTTTCTTAATGGATTCTCTTAACTGCTTATTCGTAACCTCATACAGCTCTGTTGCACTTTTTTGCGATAAAGAAGTTTCTGATTTTAATTTTGATGCTCTCTCCTTTATTTCCTTTGCAAGCACCTCACCACTTACTGCCTTATCTTTCATCTGGGTTACTTCATTTTCAATTTCGTATGTGGACGCATTCATTTCCTCTGTTGACGCAAAAGTTTCCTCCATTCCCGCTGATAATTGCTGAGTTGTAGCGGAAATATCTTCTAAATTTCCATGTACATATTCTGTACTTTTCACTGAATTCTCTGTAGATTCTTCAATTCTGCTAACTTCCAGCTGTATCCCCTTAATGATATCTGCAATTTTTTGCTGCATATGAAAAGAAGAATTGGCAATCTCGCCCACCTCGTCCTTACGTTTCAAAACCTTCTTTTCAAAATGAAAATCAAAGTCCCCCTGCTCCATAGACTTCATACGCTCTTTTACTAAAATGATGCCTTTAGAAATGGCATTACCTAGAAGGTATGATACAACCGCACCGGCAGCTATCATGATGATAGACAACCCCAACATCCATTTTATCGCATCTGCAATTCTGTTCTGCACAACGTCTGTGTAAATTCCCACAAACCACATGCCAACTACAGTTCCATTACCATCTTTGATTGGTACATAATAACTTTGTGCTGACTTCCCTAAAATTACAGCTGTCCCTTCATATACCTGTTTTTGTTCCAGCACTGTCTGGATTACATCCTCTGACGCTTTTGTATTTACTTTTCTCTCTCCCTTTTCATCGGTAACATTCGTTGCTATTCTGGTGTCATTCAAAAATATAGTTGCCAGGACCTCTGTCTGATTGGTAAACGCGTCAATCACTTCAAAATTATTGTTTATTACGGTATCACCTTTAAAAAGCTGATCTCCTTCTACCTTCCACTCGCCTGGATATCTTGCATCCAGTAACTGATAGCCCATATTGGAGTAATTTCTCAATTCCTCTCCGTTTTCTGATTTTACCAAATCATTTACTTCAAAGTAGAAAAAACTATTTACAGTAACAGTTAATCCCAAGATAACCACAACTGCTGCAATTATAATTTTCCATTTTATCTTCATAGTTACGCTCCTTACAACTTAAATTTTTCTTCTATTTTGATTTCATCAAAAAAAGTGACCTGGTTTCTGCCCTCTCTTTTTGATGAATACATAGCACTATCTGCATTTTTTAATAGTTCTTCTGCACTTGTTCCACTCTTAGGAAACTCTGCAACCCCAAAGCTGCTGGTTACGGTAAATTTTTTCTCTTCCTGACAAAACACACTGCTCATCAACTCTTCCCTAATTTTATTCAGATATTCCAATACTCCTTTTTTATCTATCTTCTGCATAATAATTAATCCAATCTCATCTCCTCCAAGCCTCCCAATGATATCCTCTTCATGTAATTGCTTCTTAATTCGTTCCACCAGTTCGATTAGTACAAAATCCCCTATCTGATGTCCCAGCGTATCATTAATGGTTTTAAAGTTATCAATATCTATAAACACCACGTATATTTTTCTTTCTGTGTGCTTGAAATTTTCTACCTGCATAGCTAATTCTCCGATAAACATTTTTCTATTTAAAACCTTCGTCAAATCATCGAAAAAGGCCATTTGCTTTAATTCCTTTTCCTTCTTTTTCAGCATTTGGTTTTGATTCATTAATAAAATATTCTGTTCATTCATATTTTTTTTGTACTTATGCAGCAGATTAACAACAAGAAATGCTGCTCCATACGCAATGATCCCTGGAAGCGGCCTTGTGTCCATATTTACATAAGAATAAATAGACGTCAAACTGAACGAATATGTAACCAGCACTAAAGCTGTATAAAACCCCGTTTGAACCTTACTTAATGCAAGATATACTGCAATTAATAATTGAAACTGAGCGAATACCCCCTGCACCGAATTCGTCATTAATTCTACTTTACCTATGTGTATAGATTGTTTCCCTCTGCTCATCGTTATTAATAAAACGGATAACAGAATATACAACACTATACTAACGCAGTTCATTACTGCTCCCAGCCTTTTGGGAGCATCTTCATTTTGTTTCTTTTCCCCAAGTCTTCCCATACCGTCATCTTCCTTTACATCTTCAGCTATATTGCCAATAACACTACATCTTTCTAAATAGATATTATACCACAAATACATAATATTGCACATGTTTTATTCCGTGGAAGCAATATTGCACAAAAAAACTGTCAAAAAATAATCCGATATATCTTTTCCATATCCAAATATGTCCTTAAGGTATCTGCCAGTATATCATACTGCTGCTCCTTATATCTTGCAAAGTCCATCAGCTCCACCTCTGGCAGTGATAATCCTTTTTCTGCTGCAAGGGCAGCTACAAGCTTTTTCACTATCCGTTCTTTATCGAAAATACCATGTACATAAGTTCCAAATACATTTTCCACAAATCCACCCTCTGGTTTGTTTATTCCTTCGCTGTCATTTATATTATGTATACAAGCCACTGGCAGCATAGGGTGCACGCATACTGTATTTCCCATATGAATTTCATATCCTTCAAACTCCTCACCCGAAAGTTCTTTTAGTAACCCTTCCATCGTCTGAAAGCTCCCTCTTACCCTAGTTCGCGTCTTTTCCCTTTGAAAAATAGTTTTCACAGGAAGTAAGCCCATCCCTGAAATGGTGCCACCCTCTTCTATTCCCAGTGGATCGCAAATTTGTTGTCCCAGCATCTGATAGCCACCACATATGCCAAACACCAGTTTTCCTCTGGCAGCAGCCTTTAAGACAGCTGCTTCTAATCCATTTTGGCGCATCCATAAAAGATCTTTCATTGTATTTTTTGTTCCTGGTACTATAATCATATCTGGATTTTTCAAATCAGCTAAGCATGCTGCATACCGAAGAGACACTCCCTTTATATTTTCCAATATGTTAAAATCTGTGAAATTAGAAATTCTAGGAAGTCTAATTACTACAATATCTATTGCTTCTACATTCCTTTTTACTGTAAATCGGTCTGATAAGCTATCCTCATCTTCCAAATCTATCTGCATAAATGGCGTAACTCCTATAACTGGAGTACTTAACCGTTCTTCCAGCATATGCACTCCTGAATCCAAAATAGTTTTATCACCACGGAATTTATTGATAATTAATCCCTTAACTCGTTCTCTTTCTTCTAACTCCAACAATTCCATGGTTCCAACTAACTGGGCAAATACACCGCCTCTGTCAATGTCTCCTACCAAAAGAACTGGTGCATTTGCCATTTTTGCCATTCCCATATTCACAATATCTTCTGATTTTAAATTAATTTCAGCTGGGCTTCCAGCCCCCTCTATTACAATAATGTCGTATTCCTCTTCTAATCTTCGATACGCCTCCATGACAGAAGGAATCAATTTCTTTTTGTATTGAAAATATTCCCTTGCACTCATGTTGCCAATTACCTCACCATTGACGATAACCTGTGACCCAACATCATTTGTTGGCTTTAGTAAAATAGGATTCATCCAGACAGATGGCTGGATTCCTGCTGCCTCGGCCTGCATAACCTGTGCCCTTCCCATCTCAAGACCTTCCTCTGTTATATAAGAATTTAACGCCATGTTCTGAGATTTAAACGGTGCCGTCTTGTAGCCGTCCTGGGCAAAAATACGGCAAAGTCCAGCTGTAAGAAAGCTTTTTCCAACGTTAGACATCGTTCCCTGTATCATAATTGATTTTGCCATTACCTTGTACCTCCTTCAGTACCTTAATAAATTCTATATTTTCCAGATGGTTTTTTACAGCAATCCGGTAATATCCTTTTTCTAAACCTCTATAATTACTGCAATCTCTAATTAGTATCCCTTTTTCCAAACATTTTTCGTACAAATCTGGCTCTGCCGAAAAAAATAAATAATTTGCCTTTGAACCTATTACAGCAAGATTTAGCTTTCTAAACTCATGAAACAAATACTGTCTTTCCTGATTCAGTACTTCCATGGACTCCCTTACATAATTCGTTTCCTTTAATGCCGCAACCCCCGCCATCTGTGCCAGCAGTGAAACGCTCCATGGCTGACATACCTCTTTCATTTTTTTGATCAAATCTTCATTTTGGCAAATTCCATATCCCAAACGTACTCCTGGCATGGTATATAGTTTTGTAAATGCTTTTAAAATAAAGATATTTTTGTATTTCTTCCATTTTTTCTTTACAGAATAACATTCCTCTTTCTTTACAAAATCCATAAAGCATTCATCTACTACCAGCAGGGAATTGTGCTGCCAGCACTTCTCAATTATTTTATCTAGCAACCCTGCTTCTATTAAATGTCCTGTAGGATTATTGGGATTGCACAGAAAAATAAGTTCAACATCTCCTGTTATCTGTTCCAGAAAATCCTCCTGCAACAAAAAACCTTTTTCCTTTTTTGTCTGAAAATAATTAATATGGCACTTTACCACATTTAACGCCTGCTCGTATTCAAAAAATGACGGAACTGGCAGCAATGCCTTTTGGGGCTGTACAGCTAATACAAGGGCATAAATTAAATCAGCCGCTCCATTTCCACAGATAATTTGTGGCATTGGAATGTTTTCTTTTTCTGATATAGCCATCCTCAGTTGGGTGCAGTTTGTATCAGGATACTGGTGACACAATCTGGCTCCCTTCTCCAAAGCTTCTATTACTCCGATTGGTGTTCCCATTAAATTAACGTTTGTAGAAAAATCCAGTATTTTTTGATAATGATAAATGTCCCCGCCATGCTGATACATAGTAACTCCCTTCTTCCTTACAAAATTAACAGCAAAAATCTGACTCCGTCTAACAAAAGAATACCCAATACTGCCGTAAGATAGAGAAGCTCATTTGATTTTTTAATATCACTAATTTCCACTGTTCTCAGATTATCTCCTATTGTCTGCTTATGATACAATGTTCCAAAATAGCTGGCATCTCCTCCCAGCTGAATTCCCAGTGCCCCTGCCATAACCGCCTCTGTGTGTGCTGAATTGGGACTGGCATGATGATAGCGATCTCTTCTGTAAATCTTCCATGCATTTCTTGTATCATATCCTTTTATAATAGCTGCCAGCAGCATTAGGCCAGCGGATAGCCTAGCTGGAATAAAGTTCAGTATATCATCCACTTTGGCAGCAGCTCGACCAAAATAGAGATATTTTTCGTTTTTATAACCTACCATGGAATCCATAGTATTAACTGCCTTATAGAAAAAGCCAAGTACCGCCCCGCCAAGTGCAAGGTAAAGCATTGGGGCAATGCTTCCGTCTGAAGTATTCTCAGCCACCGTTTCTACTGCCGCCTTTGTTATACCTTCTTCCGTCAAATTTTCTGTATCTCTCCCAACTATCATGGATACTGCCCTCCTGGCCCCCCTTATATCATTATGTGACAATTCCTGATATACCTTCATACTTTCCACCTTTAATGCCTTTGTAGCAAGAAGCTGCCAGCAAAAAATACTTTCCAGAAAAACTCCGGCACATCTGTTCCATCCGTAAAATGTATATAGTAGTAAAGCAGGCACTCCTGCTGCAAATACCGCCACTGCAACTACAAGGGTAATTCCCCCTATCCATTCTCCCCTTTGTGTTTTTGGAAATATACTCCTCAGCCACTTTTCTAATACCGTAACCAGCTTTCCAATCCCCCTTACTGGATGCCAAAGCCAGTGGGGATCTCCTATGAGCAAATCCAATAGAAAGCCTAGCAATAAAGCAATGCATGAATCTTTCAAATACTGCATAGTTTTGTTATCCTTTCTTTCTTATCATCAAATTCCAGAACATATCCATGCCCATTTTCTACTTGCCAGGAATAATAATCCGTTGGTGGTTCCGTATATCTTTCTAAAATGCTCATTATAGTACCACCGTGAACTACTAATCCAATTGTTTTATATCCTGCCTGAATACTTTCCTCTACTACCTTCTGAAATTCCTTGACACTTCGTCTTTTGAATACCTCTGGTTTTTCACCACTTGGAAAGGTCATGGTTCCCTGACTATCAATCCACGCCTGATAGTTAGGATTATTCTTTAATTCCATATAGTTTTTATTTTCAAATTCCCCAAAGTCACATTCTCTCAAATTTGGACAAATTACTGGTTTTTTCTTTGGATAAATGAGCTTTGCTGTTTCCTGGCATCGAATTAATGGACTGCAAAATACAGCCTCCGCTTCTGGATAAATTATTTCCTCTAACGGTTTATATGCATTTTCACATAACGGCTCGTCCGTCACCCCGATATACCGTTTCATTTGATTTCCAAAAGTAGCAAAATGCCGTATCAATATAACTTTAATCATTTTTTATCACCACTCCAACACCGCAGATTACCCGGTGGACACATTTTGCCCTGCTGGCAATGCGACAGCAGATTCTACCTGTTGTTTCTCTATACATGCGGTCAAAAGAATTTATTGGCACAATGCCACAACCCAGCTCATCCACTACAAATACTATATGTGGGTTATTTTTCATTATTTTTTCCACCAAGGTCATTACATCCTGTTCGTCTTTCAACATCCTGGCAATCCAAAGGTGAAAACAATTCACCATTGGCTTTTTCATTATTTCTTCTATGTCACATATAGCTCCATCTGCTATATCCTCTTTTTTAATACCTGTACACTGCATGGCATATTCCAGTTTTCCCTGGTATGCACCTCCTGTAATTAACCACATATATTTCCCCCTGTCACTACGCAAATTGCCATTATAAGTTCACAAATCTGCAAAAAGTATCCTGCCAAATCCCCAGTAATTCCACCAAATTCCTTAACAGACATGTACCGATAGTAACCAAATACCAACAGAGAACCCGCTATTCCGATAAGTCCTAACTTCCAGTCCAGCCATACCATAGCTGTCACACAGCAGATGATATAGCATATCATAACGTATCTTGTCACCTTTTTTCTAGCTTCGTTTGAAAAAGTTGCTGCCAATCCACTGTTCTTTGCCAATGGAAACGTAACAACTGCCAGCCCGCTAAGTGCCCTCGACAACACAAATCCTACCGCCAGAACTTCTATCTCCTTTGCTGTTATATCATACCAGACTGCAAAATCCAGCAGAATATAGATAACGCAGGTTATAACAGCAAAGGCTCCTGCCTGTGGATCTTTTAAAATTTCTAATTTCTTTTCTACAGGCTGATAGGATCTTAATGCATCTGCCGTATCCATCAGCCCATCCATATGAATTCCCCCTGTAATAAAAAGAGGGATTACTGCCAAAACTGCATGATGAAATATATTGCTCACTGGCAGAAACGCAGCCATAGCATTCCACAGATAGACTGCTGCTCCTATTACTACCCCTACAAGTGGAAAAAAACACATGACATACCTCATATTTTCTTTTGTCCAGTCTGCTCTTGGAACAGGTATTTTAGAATACATAGAAAATGCAATTAAAAAACTATTTACCAGCGCTTTCATTTTGCTTTGTTCCTCCCTGCTTTATCCAAACAGGTATGCCATGTATTACTTCTACTGCCACATCTGCTTGTTTACACAACCAACCGTTTATTTCAGCCAATACTCTTATATATCTTTCTGTCATCTGATCAACATTAGTTCCCTCTTCAAACACATTGTTAGTAACCACTACTACTTCCTCTGACTGCTCTAGAATACTGTTTAATCCAGCCTTTACTGCTGACAATGTGTTAATTTTTGCCCCTTCCTCCCCAAACATTTCATTGGCAATAAGATTAGACATACACTCCAGCAGTACCACTGATAAAGGAGGTAAACTAACACTCTCTAATCTGGTAAAACACTCTATCGTATGAAACTTTTTTTCTTTCCTCATATCCTGATGCTTTTTAATTCTTATTTCTGTCTCCTTATCAAAAGGCTGCATCGTTGCAATATAAATTAATTTTTTTTCTTTTCCTTTTTTTACGGCTAAATTCTCCGCAAATTCGGATTTTCCACTTCCACTTCCGCCTATTACTACCGTTAACACATTTACTCCTATCTGCCTGTCTGGCACTCCTATTTTCTACAAGGGCTGATATGCCTCTATTTCGATTTCTTCAAATGTACTCATTTTTAAATAAACCTCTAATGCCATATCAAGCAGTGGAAATAAGGCAACTGCCCCCGTTCCCTCACCCAGACACATGTCACAGGTAAGAAATGGCTCCTTGCCCAGTGCGTCCAGCAATCGTTTTCCTCCACTTTCCTTTGATACATGAGACGGTATAATATAATGGATAACCTCTGGTTCTATCCCAACTGCTGCCAGTGCAGCGGCGGCAGAAATAAACCCATCCATTACCACTGGAATTTTTGCGGCAGCAGCACCCAGATAAACACCTGCCAGTCCGGCAATATCAAATCCTCCTACTTTAGCCAATACATCTATCGGGTCATTTTTATCAGGTTTGTGTAGTTCAATAGCCTCCGCGATTACTTTTCTCTTCTTCTCCAGACCAGTATCTGACAATCCAGCACCCTTTCCCGTTACCACCTCAGGGGACAGTTCCAGTAAAACAGAAGAAACCGCACTACTGGTTGTAGTATTTCCAATGCCCATTTCACCAGTTGCAAGAATATGATAACCCTTCTCCTTCAATTCAAATACCGTTTCAATTCCTACCTCAATTGCCTGTACGGCCTGCTCTCTTGTCATAGCTGGTTCATACCGTATATTCTTTGTCCCATATGCAACCTTCCTATTAGGCACTTTTGTATCCCTCATAATTCCTATATCAATTGGATATACATCCACTGCTGCCTGTTGCGCCATAACACAGACACAAGAATTCATATCCATAAAATTCTCCGAAACAATTGCTGTAATCTCACTTCCCACCTGAGTTACCCCTTCTTCTACAACACCATTGTCTGCACACATAATAACAAGAGCCCTTTTATCCAGCTTAACTTTGTGGCTTTTTGTTATCCCACTAATTTGTACAATGACTTCCTCTAATTTCCCAAGGCTGTAAAGTGGTTTTGCAATACTGTCCCACCGTTTTCTACAATTCTGTTTTGCCAACTCATCCAAAGGTTCTATTTTCTTAATTATTTCATTTAATTTCATTTCTTTTCTCCAGACACTTTAATAAAAATTTGTAAGGCACTTTAGGATTGGAATAATAATATAAATGAGGAAATCCCATTAGTTGGCCTTCTTTTCCATGTATACAGTTCCACTCTATGTTTTTTTCAGGCTTTCTGGCAGTGCAGCTTTCCCCTAAACTAGTGCTTTCAAAGTAATGGTATTCATGTCCCCGAATCACTTCTCCCATTTCCAGGTTTAGTTCTGACTGTCTTGCTTCCATTTCTATATAACCAAATCGGTTCAAATGTTTTGTTTTATAAACAGTTCCTTCTATCACTCCTACCATAGGATAAGAACAGTGTTTCATATCCTCCATTGTTTTGTGAAGGTACATAAACCCTCCACACTCTGCCATACAAGGGATTCCCTGTAATAATGCAGACTTAATGCTGCTTTTCATTTCTGTGTTTTCACTAAGCTGCTCTGCAAATAATTCTGGATAACCTCCTCCTAGAATCATTCCATCTATTTTATGTGGCAGCTGCTTGTGGTGAATTGGTGAAAATTCCACTATTTCTGCTCCCATTTCTTTTAAAATCTGTAGATTCTCTTCATAATAAAAGCAAAACGCCTCGTCTCTAGCAACTGCAATGCGTGGTTTCCCACTGACCGTTGGAAATTCTGACTCTTCATAGTTAAATGAAGGGGCATTATGAGCTATCTCTATTAGCTTTTCTATTTCAACCGTTCTTTCTAATACATTTGCCAGCTCATCTAGTTTTTTGTGATAATCTTTCACTTCTTCTGGGCAGACTAGTCCTAAATGCCTGCTTTCTATTACCAGTTCTTTTACATAAGGCACATAGCCTGCCACCATTACTTCCAGTTCCTGTTCAATCTTCTTCTTTATTTCGGGATAAATGCTTTCTGCTATCTGATTTAAAATTACCCCTCTAATCTGGCTTTCCTTTTTATATTGTAAAAATCCTTTTATCATAGGCACTATAGAAAGACTCATCCCCCGACAATTTACAACAAGAATAACTGGTGTAGCAGTCAGCTTAGCCAGTTCATAAGAAGAAGCTTTATCCGTAGAAATATCTAGACCATCATAATATCCCATAACTCCTTCTAAGACAGACAACTGGAAGTCCCTTGCAGCAGAACCAAATAAATATTTTAATGTCCTCTCTTCTGTAAAAAAGGTATCTAGATTTCTGGATGGTGTTCCCAAGACTTTTGTATGAAACATAGGATCGATATAGTCAGGCCCACATTTGAATGAGGCTGTTTTAATGCCTCTTTTAACAAATGCTTGTAATAATCCGCAGGTAACTAGAGTCTTTCCACTTCCGCTTGCTGTAGCAGCAATCATAATTCTTGGCAGCTTCATAATAACCTCCTATAGACATGGAACATAGTATTTTCTCTTTGTCTCATCATTTTCTAAAATTTCAAATGCTATTTCGTAAACGTTGGACAAGTTTTCTTTTGTCAGAACTTCTTCTGTTTTTCCACTGCTATATATTTTCCCATCCTTCATCATAACAATCTTGCTGCAATACGTCGCTGCAATATTAATGTCATGGAGAACGGCAATAATGGTTTTTTCCTTCTTTTCTTTTAAGTAAAGCAGTGCATTCATCATTTCTGCCTGATGCTTCACATCTAAATTTGAAATCGGTTCATCTAATATAATCCATTGAGTATCCTGGGCAATTGCTCTTGCAGCAGCCACCCGCTGGGCTTCCCCACCGCTAAGCAGCGATACCTCTTTTTCCTTTAAATGAATGCAATCTGTAAGCCGCATTGCTTCTAATACAATTTCCCTGTCTTTTTCTGTATCTGGCTCAAACCGCCTTTGATAGGGCATCCGTCCCATCATCACAATGTCATAAACAGAAAATGCTGCCTCCATATGGGTATTTTGTGGAACAAGTGACACTTTTCCTGCCATTTCTCTTCTCTTATACTTTCTCAAATCAATTGAATCAAGTTCTATGTCCCCTTCAGTACTTTCCACAAATCTCATAATATTTTTTAGTAAAGAGGTTTTTCCTGAACCATTAGGGCCAATAATTCCATAGAAATTTCCTCTTTCAAAAACACAGTTAATCCCTTTTAGTATAGATGCCTGTCCTTTAGATGGTTTCCAGGAAAGCTCTGTAATTTTCATTTCCCCAGACTCTTCTGGTTTCCATTTTCTTTTCATACGAATACCTGCTTCCTTTTATTTCGTTGCAGCAAATAAATAAAATAGGGTGTTCCCAGCATTGCTGTAATGACTCCTACTGGTATTTCCGATGGAGCTGCTGCTGTCCGCGCAATGGTGTCACAAAAAATCATAAAAACAGCTCCTCCTATTCCCGTTAACGGTATTAGCTTCTGATGCTTAGGTCCACTCAAAATACGTATGCAATGCGGCACAACCAGCCCTACAAATCCAATAATGCCGCTGACGGAAACACAGGCTGCCACCAGTAAGGATGCAGAAACTATTATGATTTTTTTAATTTTTGCCGTATCAATGCCCAGACTTTCTGCTGTTTCATTTCCTGTCAGGATAACATCTAGTTCCTTTGAAAATATAAAAATAACAATGGTACAAACAAATACAAATATTGTTAAAAATACTACTTTTGACCAGCTTGCAGCTGAAAAGCTTCCCAATGTCCATAAATATACTTTTTCAATCTGATTGTGATGAAATGTCATAAGTAAAGATATTAATGAAGATAACATGGTACTAATTGCAGTTCCTGTTAATAAAATATTGACAACTGGAAGTTTATTTCCAACACAAGAAATACGGTATACTATTAAAACAGTAAGTAATGCACCTAAAAAAGCAAAAACCCCAATTACGCCGAACCCCATAATTGTAAATCCTATACCGCTTAGCATGGCAATGGTTGCTCCTGCTGCTGCCCCAGAAGAAACGCCTAGAATATGTGGGTCCGCCAACGGATTCCGAAATAGCCCCTGAAATGCTGCCCCTACTACCGATAACCCACATCCTGTCAACCCTGCAAACAATATTCTTGGCATTCGTATGTCCCAGACAATTCTGGTATAAACCTCTGGTATCATTTCTGTCTTAATCAAATTCTTTAGAACAGGTATTCTGTCCGCAATGATTTTTAAGCTGTCTAAAACAGTTAGGTTTGCTGACCCCAAAGACGCTGAGCATACAACACTAAAAAGCAATATTATGACCAGGGGAAAAATATATTGATTTCCTTTTTTTTCTTTTTTCATATATCCTCCCTTTCTAAAGCGGTTATATAGCATAGTTTCATAAACTACAGCTTTAAAATAGAAAATTTCTATTACACGACAAAAAGACCTCAGAAGCGTTCTGGCTGCTTCCGAAGTCTGTATTTATATTATTTAAATGCATCTGGATGAAAAATTTCTGCTAATGCTCTAATTCCTTCTGCATTTCGATATCCTTGTCTTTCTACTGTATTGTTGTCAATTCCATACACATTCCCATTTTTTACAGCACTTAACTCTTTATAATTATCTGCTGTTACAAAGCTTTCTTTCATGCCTTCTGCAATAATAATAATGTCTGGATCTGCTTCTACAAGACTTTCTAATGTATATGACCAACCTGATACATCCTGTGCAATATTATTTCCACCTGCTAGGGTAATTAACTGTCCCACAAAGGTGTCTCCGCCTGCTGTATAGTCGCCATATTCCCCAAATCCAACTACATAATATACACTAGGAGTTTCTAAACCTGCAACGGCTGCTTTTGTTTCCTCAATGGAAGTTTTCATTTCTGTTACTAATGCCGCAGCAGAATCTTTTTCATTTAAAATAGTACCTAATGTATCGAGAATTGTGTATACACCTTCTACTTCATGTTCTTCATATAAAAGTATTACTTTTATTCCAAGCTCCGTTAATTTTTCCTCTGATTCCTCAGTAAAATGTGTGGAGGCAATTACCACATCTGGCTGTAAACTAATTATTTTTTCTATATCTGGTGTTGTAAGTGTTCCCACTGATTCAATCTGTGCTGCCTCTTCTGGATAATCACAATAATCAGTACGCCCAACCAGCTTATCCTCTGCACCCAATGCAAACATTAATTCTGTAATGTTAGGTGCCATAGATACTACCTTCTCTGGCTCTGCTTCTACAGTAATGTCTCTGCCTTCGGAATCGGTAATTGTAACTGGATATTCTGTGGCAGGTGCTGGTGTTTCTGCTTCTGTTGCTTCAGATACTTCTGTATTCTCTGTTTCAGTAACTGCTGCCACTGTCGGATTGGCATCTTGTTCCTCTGAACTATTTGTTTTACTTCCACATGCTGTAAGTCCAAATGTTAATACAAGAACTAACAGCAACGGCAAAATTTTTTTATAATTTTTCATTTTCTGCTCCTTCCGCTCTTTCTTCCCTCCGAAGAAAAGCTAAAAAATTGTATATGGCAGGTTTCCTGACTTATGGTCAACTTACTTACCGCCGTCTTCTCAGATTCAACCTTATACCTTGTCCAAATACTTGATTCCGACACAGGACAACTTATACAGATTGCTTCCAATGACTATTTTATGCGGCTTTCATCCCAATTACAGTAGCGGGGGCTGTTGTGGCTTGTTACCACATTCCCTTTTAACTTATAAAAAGCACCATATTTTTCAATTTGTTATTAATTATATATAGGGTTGTGCTATTTTGCAAGCAAAAGTTATTCAAAAGAGTTGCATTTAAAACAATATCATGCTAAAATACTTTTAATTAATGGTAGTTGCAGCGCATAATGTAAAAATATACGCACAGTAAAACGAAAGTTTGCTGTGCTTTTTGTATGCAAAAATATAAGAGCAATGAAAGTTTACAGAAAAAATATGAAAGTGCAGGAGAATATTATGCCACAAAACAGAAGACAAGAAACAATTTACACAATTATGATGGTTATTGTTATGGTATATGCCATGATTTGCTATAACATAGCCTTGGAGACTGGCTCCATGAAAAACTTTATCTTTTTAGCTGCGTTAAGTGAACTTCCCATTATGGGGGTAGTTGGTTTTATATTAGATACGTTTATTGCAGCTCCGCTTGCAAAAAAAGCAGCATTTAAATTAGTAACTCCAGATACAGATAAGCCTTTTCTTATTATACTGGCTATATCCGTTCTATCTATCTGGCTAATGTGTCCTATGATGAGTCTGGCTGCAACTATACTTTTTAAAGGCGGATTTCATCAAGAAACTATTTCCACCTGGATACAAACAACAGTACTAAATTTTCCTATGGCATTTTTTCTTCAGCTTTTTATAGCTGGTCCACTGGTAAGAGTTCTATTCAAAAGATTAATCCCAAACACAAAATGAAATTAGGAAAAGGGCTGTCATGTGACAGCCCCTTACTATTTTTAATTTTCTTATTTTGTAAAGCTTATTGACTTATAACCTGTCCATCGTATAAAACTTCCACATTTCCTGCGACAAAGTTAGTATAAGAAGACCAGTCTGCTTGATTAAATCTTGCACCAATTGTCAGATTTCCACCTAACAATTCATATGCCTGGTTAAAGGTTACTTCTAAGTATCCATTATAAAATGTTCCTGTTACATAAGAAGTATAATTTACATACCATGGTGCTGTTGATAAGGATAAACCAGCATTATCACACCAGAATTTCTGCTCTTTGTTTCCATCCTTTGTGTAATAGAAACGGATTTTTAACTTGCTTAAATCCATTGCTTCTGTTCCACCATTGGTAATGGTATAAGTCTGTTGAATTGAACTCGTTCCACTTGTAGTCACCTTTACAACTGGCTTTACATTTATTGAGGCAGTTGGCGTTGGCGTTACCACTGGCGTTGGCGTTACCACTGGCGTTGGTGTTACCACTGGCGTTGGTGTTACCACTGGCGTTGGCGTTACCACTGGCGTTGGCGTTACCACTGGCGTTGGTGTTACCACTGGTGTTGGCGTTACCACTGGCGTTGGTGTTACTACTGTACCACCAGTCACCGTAACAACAGCTGTAACTGTATCTGTTCTGTTGTACTGTGTTACAGATGCAGAAATTGTTGTTGTGCCTGCCTTCTGGGCATAAACCGACCCATTAGCCACATATGCAATAGAAGGATCTTCTACTGTATAAGACACCTGTGCATCATCTGCCAGATTCGACAGAGAAATTGCTGCTGATGCTCCAACATCAAGGGAAACATCACTGATAACTGGTCTATCCTTTATGCCAAATTGTACATTAAAATAATTTGCAGTGTCAAAATAATAAACTACAATTCCACCCCATGTTAAATCTGCGTGTGCTGTCTGACTAAATGTCATTGTACAAGGCCAGCCTGTAAGCTTACAGATGCTGTCGTCTGTTATCCATGTTCCATACATACTAGATCCCGCTGGTCTATTAATGTACTGAGCTGGAATTTCTGTTTCACCTGCATACAATACAATTGTTTCAGATGCAGAAATATTAGCTGCTGCAAGATCCACCTTATAGGAATCATTACATTCCAATACGGAACCATCTTTATTCATCCAAACAGACAACTTCTGCCCATCATAAAATTCAACTAGTACTTCAACAATTCCATCTACTACGGAACTATCCTTTAATATGTTTTCAGATAATGTTAAAGTACCATTTGTATAATCAACTTTAACTACCTCACCAAATCTTAAATACTTACACCATGTGTGATCAGGTCCTACGCTTCCACTTGTCTGGTATACAGAAACTCTGCGAACCTTTGCACCATTGTAGGAAACTGGATTTGTTATAGAACTTGTTGTTCCAGTAGCTGCTTCATAGGTTGGTGTAGTATATTTAATAAAATACTCGTGCCAGTCAGCACCACTTGAGAAAGTAAATACCAGATCAGCAAATTTTCCATATTCATTAGATCCTAATGTATTAAACTGACTATTAATATAAGATGCTTTTATCGTAACAGTTGCTGTATCAGAATTGTACGTATAATCTGTACCCTCTGTCAAACCGTTAATACCCGAAAATGTATTTCCATTTAAAGTTAGCGGTATTGCTGTATCTTCTGTTACCTGTTCTGAATAGTAAATCTCATCATAGCCTGTTGCATAAGAGGAACGTCCAGTCATACTAGCTTCTAGCATCTCACCAATCACCAGATTTTTCCATGCATAGTTTACCGTATCAGTTCGGTTAATGTAAGAACCATTGTCCCATGCCATTAAGCACACACCATATTTACGGGCAATTTCACCCATATAATCATCATATTTTAGTTCTTCACCGATTTCATTACATTCTGCTCCTGAATCGGCACCTAATAGTCCCCATTCACCAATTATAACACCAATACCATTTGCCGTAAATTGGTTGTAAATCATGGTAAACGCTGTATCTGCCAGTTCTCTGGAGGTTTCCTCTCCTCCATTGATCCCTTCATCAAATCCAGTTGTCCCTAAATTTTTACTAAAACACCATTCACTATAGTAAT
The DNA here is from genome assembly GCF_900112775.1 of Anaeromicropila populeti. Classification (GTDB taxonomy): domain Bacteria; phylum Bacillota; class Clostridia; order Lachnospirales; family Lachnospiraceae; genus Anaeromicropila_A; species Anaeromicropila_A populeti. Next base: position 214,175 of record NZ_FOYZ01000004.1, on the reverse strand, counting down.
GAATTGTTGCAATCAGATTCTCATCGTTTAAGCTGGTCATCAGATTATATAATGGCTCACCCTTTGTATGATTTGTAACGTAAGTAGGCATAACAATCATTCTGGTATTGTTGCTTCCACCTGAAGAACGAATCACATTATATGCTGCTAAATTAATGGCATCTAACTTATCTTGTGCTGTCATACTTCCTGTATCTGTGAAAACAGGTTCATTAATTGTTTCAAAACACACACGATCTGGTTCATCTTTAAAACAATCTGCAAGCTGCTGCCAGAATTGTGTATACATTACATATTCTTTTGAAGTATTATTTCCGTCCCAATATTGTAACCAGATCCAGGAATCATGGTGAATGTTAATCATAACATATAAACCTTCCTCCACTGCCCAGTCAACTACTTCTTTATAACGCGCTAACCACGTTGAGTCAATTACGTAGCTTCCGTTTACTTCTGAATATCTGCGATGTATCGTCATTGGCATACGAATACTGTCATAACCTTTTGCTTTTACTGCCTGAATTAATTCTTTTGTTACAACTGGATTTCCCCATGCTATTTCCCCTTTATCTGTAACGTTTAAATCACCATCAAAGCCGTCAAAAGAGTTTCCTAAATTCCAACCCTGCCCCATTGCCATAACATAATCCTGAGAACGGGTAGATGGAATTACCTTATCTGTACTAGGAATGGTTCCTGTTCCTCCGTAAAAGCCTGTCAGGCTGATTTCCACGCCTGGATTGTCTACATAGCAAAGGTTTACTCCCCACAAATCTCCTTCTGTTAAAGATTTTTGCAGGTCAGCCATGGAGATATAATATGTATATACACCGTTTTCTTCTTTAGAATTATCAAGAGAAACTAGGTTGCTTTCCCATCCACTCCATGCACTGGTATATGGCATAAAGTTCAATAAGCTTGTATAACTTTTTATTGCAGATACCTCAGATACTGTATAAGTGATTTTTAAATAATCATACTTGTCCACATCGAAGAAGCTGGCAATATAACTATCATATTCTGCTCCCGTTCCACGTCCTGCATTAATTGAACTTGTTACAGCACCACTTAAAAGACTTGTTTCATTTGAAGATTCTTCCTGACCGCCTGTTACTGTACAAGCATACAGACCCGTTAATTGACAAGTACAGTCTGCATTTTCTACATAACTCAGGTTAATTCCTGCCACTTCTCCCGAAGACAAAGAACTCTTAATGCTTTCCACAGACACATATGCTGTGTATACTCCATTAACTTCTGTTGAATCTCCAATTGATACCATGTTGCTTTCCCAGCCGCCCCATGTACTTGTATATGGCTGAAAATTAAGTACGCAGGTTGATGCAGATGCTGCACTGTCATCAGATACTGTGTAAGTTACTTTAAAATAATCCGGCGTAAAGTCATTCATGCTCTGAATAAACCCATTATACGCTGTTCCCGTTCCACGTCCTGCATCACTGGAACTAGTTACTGTACTGCTTAGAATACTTGTTTCTTCCATCTGACCAGATGGAGTTGCTGCTGCTTTTGCAGTCCAAGAAGGCAGTTGAATAGAAGTTACCACCATCACAAAGCATAAAAGTATTCCTAATGATTTTTTTATACCTTTCATTTTGTTTCCCCCTATATTAGATATTGTATGCAAACATGAAATATTTTAATATTTGCTATACTCATCTATTATATCATGCATTTTAATAATATCCTATACTTTTTGTACAATATGTATAGTTTTTATATTACTGTAAATCTTTTATGTATATAACAACAAAAAGTACCTCATATAAAATGGGTTTCAAACGGCACATTGTTACCTTGGCAGCTAATTCCATCCTTTGAGGTACCTTTTATTTATTGCTAATCCTTTTATAGATTCTAATTACATATTCTTTCTTCCCACCAGCCAAATGCAACTCTTCCACTTGCTGCCTGGCTTCCTGTTTCCTCTAGTGTCAAATAGATTAAAAAGGAACCACCTGGTGGAAAAATAAATTTCCCGTTTTCTGTATCTACCAGAGTTGTTTGTGGCTGGCCACTTCTAATAAATGCTTTTGTTCCTCCCTTTGGTTCTTCCGTTACATACGACGCTGACTGTATCTTTACTTCTGGCCTGGGAATTGGCTGTATTGCTGTATTAGACGCAGTAACCATTGCTGACTTTTGTATTGTTCCCGAAGGCACAGCATTAAACCAAAACTGTGCCTGAAAAGGAGCTGTGGAAATGTCAGAGACCGTCCAGACATTTACATGCAGATTTACTCCTGAATCACATGGATTATATAGCCTCGCCCATGCACTGGTACCATTTCCAAATTTTAAATTATCCGCATATCCTACAAAGTATTTTCCCTGCTGGGATTTATACAGTTCAATTGGTATATCTACTGTTTCTGCCATATTACAATACTGATTATACATAATAATTTCCTTTAAACTCACATATAGATTTATTTTACTCTATTTTATGTACTTCGGTCATTTTTGTTAAAGCAGCAGCCTTTTAGTTACTCCTGAAATATAACTTCCTGTAGAACCCATTTACTTTTATATATTCTTTTGACACATTCATGAATGCCCTAGCCTTTTCATATACTATATAAAAATCATAATTTACGGGAGGATACAAATTATTGATTCAGAACTGTGGTGATGCTATTATAAGTGAAGATTATGCAGATTTTATAGTTGAATTAGAAAATATCCCTGAACGTTTAAGGGAAAATTATGATTTTTGCTCAAACAATGTTAATGATAACTATTCTATTGCCTATACACCTATTGCCACTCTACCAGAAAATCTAATTCATCTTTATACCTACAGCATCTATCCCCGCTGTTTTGGCTTACTCGATACTGGTGCATTAGAAGACTCTGGAGTCGCAAGAATTCAACAGATTCCTGCTTTAAATTTGACTGGTCAGGATGTGCTGATTGGTATTATAGATACCGGCATCGATTATACCCATGAAGCATTTATCAATCCAGATGGAACTACCCGAATTGCTTCAATCTGGGATCAGACCATTCAAAGTGAATCTGCCTTTCCAGAAAACTTATTTTATGGTACTGAGTATACAAAGGAGCAGATTAATCTGGCCCTTGCCAGTGAAGACCCGTTTTCTATTGTTCCCAGTACAGATGATAACGGACATGGTACATTTCTTGCTGGAATCGCAGCTGGAAATCCCAGCAAGGCAAATGATTTTTCTGGTATTGCAACAAGTGCAGAGCTTGTAATTGTAAAATTGAAACCTGCCAAAAAATATTTGAGAGACTTTTTTTACATTCCAGAAGATGCCGTTTGTTATCAAGAAAATGATATTATGTTTGGCATTAAGTATTTGGTTCAGACAGCCAGAAATTTATCCCGTCCTATTTCCATTTGCATTGGAATTGGTTCTTCACAAGGATCACATGATTCCCGCAATCCACTCAGCATCTATCTTTCCGCTGTTTCGGATCAGGTGGGTATTGGAATTTCAATTGCAGCTGGCAATGAAGGAAATTCTGGTCATCATTATTCAGGTACTATTAACGAAGATCCAGGATATGATACAGTAGAATTAAATATTGGAGCAAACACCAATGGATTTTCAATGGAGCTATGGGGAAACAGTCCTAATTCATTTTTTATTGATATTCTTTCTCCAGATGGGGAATACATTCCTCGTATCCCAGCTCGCTTAAAAGAAACCCGGCGGCTGTCCTTTATTTTTGCTCCAACTATTATATTTGTTGATTATGAAGTCATTGAATCACAAACAGGAGACGTACTTATTTTAATTCGATTTCAAAATCCAACTGAAGGAATATGGCGTTTCCGTGTATATTCCACTACAAATTACAATCCATACTTTCATATCTGGCTTCCAATCACCAACTTTCTAAGTACTAGCACTTTTTTTACAAAGCCAGATCCAAATACGACACTTACCTCACCAGCTAATACCATATATCCCGTTGTTGCTACTGCTTACGATTATACCAATCAAAGTTTATATATAAATGCCAGCAGAGGTTATACAAGGACAAATGTTATCAGTCCCTCCTTTGCCGCTCCTGGTGTAAATCTTATAGGACCAGATTTAAATAACACCTATACCAGACGCACAGGAACTAGCATAGCTGCCGCATTTTCTGCCGGTACTGTTGCCATGTTTTTAGAATGGGGCATTGTAAGAAAAAACCAGCCTCAAATGGATACCCTGCAAATTAAAAACTTTCTGATTCGCGGTGCAAGAAGAGATGACTCCATGACATATCCAAATCAACAATGGGGCTATGGTACTTTGGATGTCTACAATTCATTTAACCGTCTTCGGGAATAAGCTGCTCTAACAATATACTCTTTCTTTTAAATACTAATTAAATGGAGGGATTTTTTGAAAAATATACTAACATCATTATCAAGCATCACTGTTTTACTTTCCATCGCTTTTTTCACTTTATTTATTGAAATAAATAGCAATCCCTCAGTAGTGAACACCAGTTTCTTTTCTCAAGCAATCACACAAGAGCCTGCTGCATCAGAAAAAAAACACACCATTGGCTGGTCTGTTTATGATAGTTCCTATGAATACTTTGAATCTATGCAAAATGGGGTTTTAGATCAAGCGGAGGATCTTGGGATTGACGTTATCTCTCATAATCAGAATAGCAATGCACTGGAAATGGTTATTGGTTCTATAAACTTAATAAAAGAAGGGGTAGATGCATTACTTATATCCCCTGTGAATCCTGGTGGAATGCCTATTATTGCTGAATTTGCCCACGATAAAAATATTCCCGTTATTGTAATTGATGTTGGCACAGGCGGAGCAGATGTAAATGCATTTATTGTTTCAGATAATTTTGGCGGCGGTATTTTAGCTGGCGAGTATGCACTGGAACTTATAAAGAAATATTCTATTCCAAGCAAAAATGCAGCAATCCTTAAAGTAGAAGAAACATCCCAGCTGGCAAGACTTCGCGGTGTAGGTTTTGGTAATGTATTACAGGACGCTGGATATCAGATTGTATCCAACACTACCGCCAACAGTTTGACTTCAGAAGCCTACGAGCAGACTAAACGTATTCTGGAAACGTATGGCGATGATCTAGCTGTAATATTTAGCGAAAATGACAGAATGGCACTAGGCGCCGCACAAGCAATCAATGAAGCTGGCAAAAAAGGAGAAATTCTCGTAATTGGATTTGATGGCGAACCAGCAGCAATTGAAGCCATAAAAAGAGGCGATATGCAGGGAACGATTGCCCAGCAATCTTATCGCATGGGAGAATTAGGTGTACAGCTTGCAAATTCCATTTTTAAAAATGAACCTATTACTTATGACACTCCCTCAACCAAAGAATTACTTATGGAAGTATATTTAATCGATGAATCAGGAAATCCCAGAATGTGATTCTTCTTTTCCAAGAAACCCACACATTTTCTTCTGCACAACTGCAATAACTGGCCCTAGCGCAAATGCCATGATGACGGTAATCATACCAACTCTGCTTCCTAATAGATATCCCAAAAAGGCGGCTGCTATATCCCAGCAGCACCGAACCAATTTAAATGGTATTTTCTTCTGTTTTGCTGCAATAATAAAAGGTATTGCATCATATGGTGCAGTTCCTAAATCTACTGCCATATAAACTGCTGCGGCGATAATAAATATGGATAAAACCGGTATTAGAATCCCAATTCGAACTGCAAGCAGCTGAAACATGCTCATAGGTAATGTCCGGTTCCAGAACCACCGAAAAAAATCCATGGAATATCCCACTAGAATCATATTAGCAAGAGTTCCAATTCCGATTTTTGTGCGATCATATCGAATTATTATTCCTAATAACACTAAGTTAAACAACACCTGCCAGTTGCCTAGTGATATTCCTAAACGGTTTGAAATTCCCAGATTCATAGATGTACACGGGTCGGTTCCCATATCTATATTTACAAGCAGTGATAACGAAAATCCCATCATGATAACTGCCGCTATTACTGCTGCTGTTCGTTTACCCATATTTTTTTTACAAAAATAGTTCTTCATTGCTTTCATCCTTATTCCAAAATAATAACTGTAGTTTAACAGAATTGAAGTATATTGTAAATTAGATTGTTAAAATTAGAACAAGTATTATAAAAGAGACAACTCCCTTGATAAGGCATAAATAAAATCTACACCATCCCAGACAAGAGAAAATGCCAGTGTCTGACCCACCTCTACAATTCTGTCTGGTCCAAAGGTTTTCCTCTCCAGTAAAACTCTTTTCAACATTTCACGATTTACTCCATAGGCCGCAATGGTCTGGCAGCCCCTATTCAGTACAGGCAGCAGTCCCTCTATGGTTTCTCCCTGGGCTTCTATAAAAAACCCTCCTGGTACGGTGTGTTCCAACATTTCAGGAAACAAACCTCCTGACTCTACCCTGATAATATAATTATTTTCATGGATAATTTTCATATCCTTATAAATTGCTGACAAATAATATGCCTGCTCCCATTTCTTTATCGCAGTTACTGCATCAATTTTGTAATGCTGTTCCACATAGGAACTAAAACTACTCCAAAATTTGTACCTGGCAAATCTCACCTGCTCCTTATCTCCTATCCAGTAAATGATTCTGGGAGAAGAACAGGCATTCTGATCGAATAAATACGTATCATTATAAAAATCATACAAGAAAGGATTCATTTCCTTTGTCTCCAAAACGGCTTGTGCCCCCAGCACTGCAGCTGATTTTCTATCTCCAAACGTCAGTTCCAGTGCAGATGGTGGTAAAGGTATTTTCCTAATTTCCTGGATTGTATGACTGCCACCCCATATTATTCTTGCATCGCAAAGTTTTGATATGATTTTAGTGATTTCTTCCTGATGACCATATCTTAAAATAACAATTCTTCTTTTCCAAAATTCTAATTTCTCACAAACCAAATTAATACAACGGCAAATCAGTTCAGACTGTAGGGTACTCTTCTCTGGAAGACGAATTACTACACTATTTCCCGATAAGAGCGCCGCTGAAAGGCTAAATGCAAACAATACTGGTACATTGGATGGAACAATGTGAAAGGTCACTCCTCTTCCCAGACGGTTTTGTGCCATAGACTTATAGGAAAGCGCCATTTTATCCAGATGACTTTTTCTGCACCAAAAAGCAAAGGCTGCCACATCTGCCATTGCTAATACAGCATTTTCTCTTCTTACGCATTCTGATAATTCCTGTAAGAACTCACAGGTTTTCCTTGAAAAAGGAGATAATACTTTTTGCTCCGGGAGCTGAAACAAAATGGAGCTGTCTCCTGTCAGATAACTAATTTGTTCTTCAATCTGCTGTGTAAACATCACTGCACCCCCTTATTTCTGCCTGCTTCAGTCTGCCCAACACTTGAAAATAAACTCCTTTTCTCTGGCAGGGACAATCATCCTCACCTAAAATAACTCCTTCATCCTCTGTTAACAAATTATGCCCTGGATAGCTGCCTGGCAACAGAGACATTGTCTGAATAATTCCCTTTTCCCCTGTCTTTGCAACTGAAAAATCTTCTGGTTTTCGTATCATAATTCCCGAAAAATCTGAGCAGTGTAAATGTCCATACTCACATTCCATAAAAATACTGCCTGTCTGCTCTGCCATTCCATAATAATCATGTATCTGAGTAATGCCAGCTATTTCTTTTAACTTTTTCTGAAAGTCTGTCCGTGAGACAGCTTTGTCTGCCAGCCTCTTCCAACCGCCTCCATGCACTATCATTCCATTGGAAAAATCAAAATAATACTCTTTCATTTCCGATAACTTCTCAAAAAAATTCCAAACTAAAAAAGTAAAGCCAAATACAAAAAAAGATTCTTTTCCGTATCTATACAAGAAATCCTGAATCTTTTCATAATCTGGCATCATATTTTCCTTTAATGCAAAAGTTCTGTTTTTTCCAAAAATAGAAAAACCCGTAATTCCAGCCGTTCTTGCAGAAAATCCATTTTCATATTCAATCGTCTGTGGTCTGTCAATCACCAACATAGGTACTCTTTTTTTACCTAGAAAATCTCCTCCAATGGCAGTCAATGCTTTCTGCTGCATGATTCTTGTTTCACCATCTAAAATTATTCTGGATTTATTAGTTCCTGAAGTACCAGATGAACTTGCCACCTTGTATAAAGCTCCTTCTGGCAGACTACTTAGTGTCAAGCGTTTTAATAAACCTACTGGAAGAAATGGAAGCTCACTGTAATGGGATATTGATTCTTTCTTGTACTGTACTGCCTTTAGCATTTCCCCGTAGTACAAACAATTTTTCTGATGAAAACTTGTTAATAACATAAGCTTTTCTGTAAATTTTATATCCTTTACTGCTTTATCCTCTTGATAAGGAGATTCTGAAAAATCAAAATCAAACAACAGCATACCAATTCCTCCCTTACAATTTACGTAATACTTAAATAACGTTCTAGTTCCCTATATATAATTTTTCCGGACTCACTTATTGGAATGGTATCTAGTAAAATACAGGAATAAGATTGAGTATTTATTTGAATATGCTCTGTCAGGTACTCATATACTTTATCTACAATAGTTTCCTCCGTTGTAAAAATAATTAGCTTTTCCTGATAACTAATACAAGCAATTTCTGTACCAGGATACTTTTCCTTTAACAGCCTCTCACAATCATCCAGGCTAATCCGGCTTCCAAATAACTTAATAAAGCGGCTTTTTCTACCTACAATATAATAATAGCCTTCACTGTCCATTCTGGCCAAATCTCCCGTTTCTAGTATTCCCTGACGTTCATCCTGTTTTTGCAAATCCATCCTGCATTCTGCATATCCCAGTGATACATTGGAACCCTGATAAACCAGTTCTCCTATCAAACCCTGCTGTTTTATTTCTTTTCCTTCTGAATCAACTATAAAAAATTTTCCTTCTGGAATGGGAATTCCAATACTTCCTGGCTTATCCAGACATTTTTCTGGTGGAAGATAACTCATTCTTGCCGTTGCCTCTGTCTGCCCGTACATAATATAAAAACGTACTTGACTTTTTACTGCCCACTCACCAATTTCCTTTTGTAGTGTTTCTGATAACCCGCCCCCTGCCTGAGTCAGCACATGTAAATGAGTACTCTGTCTTTCAAAAAAACGAATTTTTTTTAATAACTCATAGGTATAGGGTACACCTGCCAGGCTCGTTGCGCGCTCTTTTTCAAAGAAATTCCAAAAGGACTGCTGTACTATACTGGATTTGGTTAACAGAACACTGCCTCCTGCCAGCAAATGGCTGTGAATAACAGACAAACCATAGGTATACTGCATGGGCAGCGAAGTGATAGCTCGTTCCTCTTTATCTATTTGCAAATACTTGACAATTGCTTTTCCATTCTCTATAATATTTTTTCTGCTCAATCGGACTAGCTTTGGGCTTCCTGTGCTTCCTGAGGTCGTAAGTAAAAGTGCCAGATTATCTGCCATGGGATATGGCGCATATTCCGTCTGATACAGCTTATACCCAAAGCATTGAAATAGAACTGGACAGCTATTTAAAATATATTCTTTTTCACAATTATCTGGCACCCATAAGTATGCTGGCTGATACTGTTTGAGTAATGAGTCCAGTATCTCTTCCTTCAGCTTTGCATCTAAAAGCAATGGAACACATCCAGCTTCCATGATTCCCAGGTACCCAGTCACAGCACCTGGCGAATTTTCACACAAGCAGAATACCAATGCCCTCTTTAGCTTTATTTTGACAAACCGTCTCACCAGTTCCACCAATGCACCATACGTAACAATGGTTCCATCCTCTGAACAAAACGCCCTCTGGTCTGTTGGCCTTTTTTCTATTCCAAAAAGCATAGAACGCCTCCTTTTTACCAGTTACTGCATGCTAACTCCCAGTTTCTCCAGTATTTCTATTCCAGCAGAATATTGGTTAAACGAAGTAATATCTAATGTTTCAAATGAAATGTCAAATTTTTCTTCTAGTTCTGCCACAATACTCATATGTCTCACCGAGTCCCATTTGGGATAACGGTTATATACCATTTTTTCATCATTTAGTTCCTCTTCCGTTGCACCTAAATGTTTTTTTAACACTTCCTGATATTTTTCTAAATTTGTCATTTTTCCCTCCTAAAATCCTTTACTATTTATTTTCAATCCTTTATACTAATTCAAAAAAGAATGGATGTGCTAATATGTTTAATCAAGCTGAAATCAAAGAAATTCTTCCTCATCGCTCCCCAATTCTTCTTGTTGACCAGGTTTATCAGTTGATTCCTGAGAATTCAATTGAAGCAGGTATTTTTTTAGAACCTTCCTGGGACATTTTCCAAGGGCATTTCCCTGGACAGCCAGTACTTCCTGGCATTTATATAACGGAATGTCTGGCACAGACGGCTTCCATTCTGCTTCTTACCATCCCTGGTAATCAGGGAAAACTGCCTTTACTAAGCTGTGTATCAAAAATGAGATATTTACGTCTGGCAGTTCCTTCTGATACCCTGGTTCTAAACGCAGAGCTTGTTACCAATGGTGGAAATGACGTCTATGACTGTAAAGTGACAGCCTATTTAAAGGATGAAACGGCGGCATCTGGTTTAATTACCCTTACCCTGAAATAATCTTATCCTATGAACAAGATACCCATTTACAGTAAAAACGTTTTTCAAATTCTGCCTTTAATTCCTCTTGAAATTCAGGTGCTGCTATTTCTATCAGCTGCCTGGCTCTTTCCTTTAATGTATTTCCATGCAATTGTGCAATTCCATATTCTGTTACAACATAATCCACATCACAGCGGGAAGTCGTTACCGCTGCACCAGGAGTGAGCAGTGGCACAATTTTTGACACAGTGCCTTTTGCCGCTGTTGCTGGCATGGCCATAATGGTTCTTCCACCTTTTGACAGATTAGCACCTCTAACAAAATCAACCTGTCCACCAATGCCAGAAATCTGCTTTAACCCTACTGATTCTGAACACACTTGTCCCATCAAATCTACCTCAACACAAGAATTAACAGACACTACATTATCATTTTGACAGATTACTCTTGGATCATTTACATAATCTACTGGTTTCATGCAGACCATTGGATTATTATTTACAAAATCATATAAACGGTCTGTACCCATTAAAAAAGTGGCTACACATTTATCCTTGTCTATTTGCTTATATTTATTTGTAATAACACCTTTTTCAATCAGCTCTACTACTCCGTCAGAAAACATTTCCGAATGAATACCCAAATCCTTTTTGTCTTTCAAAAACAATAGTACTGCATCTGGAATTGCACCAATTCCCAATTGAAGACAATCTCTATCCTTTATTAGGGACGCAACATTTTCTCCAATTTTTTTTTGTACCTCTCCGATTTTAGGAGGCTGCAACTGGATAATTTTTACATCCTCAGGCACAATATAATCAATTTCACTGACATGTATAAAATTGTCGCCTAGTACTCTTGGCATTTCTTTATTCATCTGTGCAATTCTGATTGCCGCACTTTTTGCACCTTCCCATGTATAATCACAAGATAGCCCCAGCGAACAATACCCATGTTCATCTGGCTCACTTACCTGAAGCAAAGCAACATCTGGACGCAGCTTTGTACGAATCAGTTCTGGTATCTCAGAAAAGAAAACAGGTGTATAATCCCCTCTTCCCTCTGCAACAGCATCTCTTGTAGATGCTCCTAAAAAAAGTCCATTATGTCTGAAATGCTTTTCCATGCCAGGTTTACAGTATCCTGCTTTCCCCATTGGAACCATATGCACAATTTCTACATTTTCATAACTATATTTTTCCGCATATTGTACCAAGGCATCTGTCAGAACCACTGGTTCACTACACGCGTGAGCAACCACAACCCGGTTCCCAGATTGGATGTGGGAAACCGCTTCTTCTGCTGTACAAATTCTGTCTCCATACCTCTCTTGCCAATCCATACTACACTATCCTCTCCATTCTGTTTTCCTATCAGCTATAAAAGTTCTTACTGTTTTTTTCTTCTGTTTAATAACAACTTGGCTTGTTGAATTAAATCATCGCTTACCCCTGTCACTAAAACAACCTGTTTCAGACTAGGAAAATTTTCTTTTAACACTTGGTTTACCACATTTTCCATTGTCAGCTCAGCGGAGGGGCATCCGCTGCACTGTCCAAGCAACCGGACATGCAGCACGCCATCTTTCAGTTGTTCCACCCAGATATCACCTCCATGAAGAGATAATTCTGGACGAATTTTTTCATCCATTGCTTGTTCTAATGCTTCTATTGAAATCTCATCCATAAAGGCGCCTCCGTTAAACTATTTATTCTGTAACATGGGCAATTTCTTTTGCCAGCTTTTTCTTAAATGCCAGCTTGCCCTGCCTTGCAATCATAATTCTCTGCGCCTGTGGAGAACCAGCCCCATGCATAGATTCTGTACGATAGCCTACTGCGGCTGAACCAAGAGCAAGATTTTCTATTAATCTTAAAATTCTAAATCTGTTTTCTGTGCTGACACCTGAAACACCCTTAAAATATTTATCAATATAAGCACCTAACTTAGGATCTCTAAAATCTTTTTCAGATGGTGCTGTTACCATTAAGCCCCCTGCAATGTCTTCTGCAAGTCTGACAATTTCATAAGGAAATCTGGTAATATTTTGTTTACATACATTAGCAAGAAGTAAATCAATTAAATAGGCTCCTGATTCTGTTGCCTTTCCTTCTGTAGAACATGCAATTCCACAGCAATACAAAGTTTCATTCAGATGGGTCATTTCAATCAGCTTATCCTTTACAGCGGAAGCCTTTTCTGCGCCATTGTACTCTGCAATCACAGCAGCAGCTCCTATCAGTACATCGCCCACTCCAACTTTACATCCACCATAAGACTGTCTATGATAGCCTGCAAAACGCTCTACTAATACTCCTGCAAATTCTGTTTCTCCATCCATGAAAATTCTTTCATTCGGAACAAACACATCTTCAAAAATAACTAATGCCTCTACTCCTCCAAATTCAGAATTTCCAACGTCTAATTCAGATTCTTCTAATTTTCTTGTATCACAAGACTGACGTCCAATAATCATTAAAAGACCTTCCGTATCAGTTGGTACTGCAAAGGAAACCGCATAGTCCTTATCATCTGGTCCCATGGAAATTGTTGGCATTACAATTACTTCATGAGAATTGATAATTCCAGTTTGATGCGCTTTTGCACCACGCACAATAATTCCATCTGGTCTTCTTTCTACTACTCGAAGGTACAAATCTGGATCCTCTTGTGCATGGGGTGCTTTGGACCTGTCACCCTTTGGATCTGTCATGGCACCATCTACTGTTAAATCGTTTTCCTGACAATACATCATAAACTTTTTAAAATTTTCATGGTATTTTGTTCCGTACTTTTTATCAATTTCAAAGGTAGTAGAATATTCCGCATTAAATGCATCCATCCCTACGCAGCGCTGAAAGCAGGAGGCTGTTTTCTGCCCACATAATCTTTGCATTTTTACTTTATTTTTTAAATCTTCCGTACTTTGGTGTATGTGGGTAAAACGATTAATGGTATTACCTGTAAATGGTGACTTTGTTGTCATCAGCTCTGCATACTGGCTGTCCTGTGCCAAATCATACGTCATTCTGACAGAATTCAGCGACGGTCTTAATATGGGGTGATCCACCGGGTTTTCTATTTTTTCCCCAAACATATAAATTTCCATTTTTATTTTACGTATACTTTCGATATATTCTTCACCTGTCATTAAACTCATAAGTTCCTCCTTCTAATCGTTGCATTTTTGCACCTATTGATGTGTTATTGCAATTATATCATTTTTACATCAAAAAAGCAATCCTACAAAACATTGTAAAATTGCTTTTCTATACTTATATTTTTTTATCTGTTCTCATAAGCCCCATCTTAACATACCGCTGTCGTTTTCTGACAAACGTGGAATTATCCATGCCAAGCCACTCTGCTGCTTCTCTGGTATTATGAAATTTTTCATACGCATAAGTCATATACTCTGCTTCCAGCTCAGCTACCGACTGTTTTAAATTTACCTTTTCTGGAAACTCCCGTACACGACGATTGTAATATTCCACATTTCCTTTTATAAAAATATCGTCCTTTCCAATCGCTTCCCCTTCACTAATAATTGCCGACTGCTGCACCAGATTCCCTAGTTCTGTTACATTTCCAGGCCAATGGTAATCTAACATTTCCATGTAGCTTTCCTTGTCAAATCGCTTTATTTCTCCCGTTTTCCGATTATATCTGCCTAAAAAATAATTAGCAAGGGGAATGATATCTTCTTTTCTCTCACGCAAAGGCGGTACAGTTAAGGGAAAAAGTGAAAACTTATCTATCAGCTTAGGACTGACTTCCTTACTGGCTCGCAGTTCTTCTATAGAATACAGGCTTGCTGCAATAATGCAAATATTCCAACGGCGGAATATTCCTTCCTCGCTTCGAATATTTCCATCCTCCAGAAGTGCCAGAAAAAGCCCCTGTACTTCTTTAGGCATATGCCCAAGCTCTTCAATAAAAAGAATACCGCCTTCTGCATTTTCTAATATGCCCATATGGCTTTCCTTTGTTTTCACGTCCACATATCCGATCAATTCCTTTTGCAGATTTTCTTCTTGCAAAACAGAGAAATCCAGCCTTACAAAAGGAAATTCTGCTCTTTTAGAATGCTTATGTATATATTGAGCCAGCTTTTCCTTTCCTGCCCCGGTCTCCCCAGATATTAAAATAGGAATCTCTAGAGCTGCTGCTCTTTCTGCCAGCCGAAGCAGACTAATGGTTGCCGAATTAACAGCTACCATTTCCACATCTCCTTCCAGCTCCCTTCTGATTTTCTCTATCTCATTCAAATAGTTTCTATTTTGTTCTTCTTTTCTTTTCAATTCTTTACGAATCGCATAGATTTCCGTTATTTCCCGTACTATGGTGACAACCATACTGATTTTTTTCTTTTTCTCATGGGTATCATATATGGGCGTACTGGTAATAACCGCTCTCTTTCCCGTCCGAAAACTTTGCTCAACTGTAATTTCTTCTCCCGAATCTAATACTGCCAGCGTACCACTTCGTGAAACCACTCCCTGGGCAACCAGTTCCTTCATATTCCTTCCCATCATTTCTGACTTTCTCAATCCACTAATTGCTTCATAGCTGTCATTGAGATAAATGGTATTAGCATCTCCATCTGTAATATAAATTCCATCATGAAACTTATCCAGTACCACTTCCATATATTCATGTATATTTAATAAAGAGTTATTTTTTTCCATTCCGCTTTCCTTCTTTTTAATGATAGCCCTTGTCTTCCTGTCAATTTTATTCAGTCAACATAGATTTTACTATATGAAAGAGAAGTTGTACAGTATCTTTCATGTAATCTGTCCAAATGCCAGGACATTGTTCTATGATTGAGCCTGAGTGCAGAATCACTTACTTTCTTACTAAAATACTCTTTCTATTTCTATCAACGGCCTTAGACGTTGCGTGGATCAGCACTTCCTCCATTGCAGCCATACTTGCTGCTGTGCACACAACCCAGATTCCTTTCTCTAGCCGGGTTAGCTGATACAAAACAGGATAAAGGAACAATAATATTCCTGTAATTTTGTTTGCGTAAGTATGGAGAAATACCAGTTCACGAAAGCGAAAATACCCTATGATCACTGATATAATGCGAATTCCCGCTATCCCAGCTATCCAGATATAAATTACAAATGAGATTTCTATTCTGTTCATTACAAAAATCAATGTCACTCCAACAAATACAATGTCAGCTATACTATCCAGCATGGAACCAAGTTTACTTTCTGTATTTGTTTTTCGGGCAATATATCCATCCATAATATCACTAATGCCGCATAAACAATATATAATAATGAATGCTGCTGAATTATGAAATACAAATAACAAGAAAACAGACAAAAGGATTCTTACCATTGAAATCACGTTTGCTGTTCCTATTATGCTTCTTTTACTATGAGTCATGCCATCGCAAAATACAGCAGCACAATCACGCCTAAAATAATACGATACCAGCCAAATGCCTTAAAATCATGTTTCTTAATAAAGGTCATTAAAAATTTAATAACAAATACAGATACCATAAATGCAACGACCATTCCAATTACTAAAATAAGCAGCTCTGCACCTGTAAAAGCCAGGCCAAATTTCAATATTTTTATTGCGCTCAAACCAAACATTACGGGTACAGCTAGAAAGAAGGTAAATTCTGCTGCCGCCACGCGGGAAACTCCTATCAGTAACGCACCTATAATTGTAGCACCTGAACGAGAAGTCCCTGGGATAATAGAAAGCACCTGAAATAAACCTATTATAAACGCCGTCTTATAAGTAATATCCGATAATCTTCTTACAGACGGAACTCGCTTTTTATTCCAGTTTTCAATAAATATGAAGGCTGCCCCATAAAAAATCAATGCAGCAGCAATTACAACAGGTGTGTGTAAATGCGCTTCAATATAGTCGTCAAATAAAAGAGTCACAGCTGCACCAGGTATACAGGCAAAAGCCACCTTAAACCAAAGTGAAAAAGTTTCTTTTTTAATGACAGACTGGCTTTTATCCTTCCACTGAAAAGGAAACATTTTATCCCAAAACATAAGAACTACCGCTATGATTGCACCTAACTGGATTACAACAAAAAACATTTCTTTAAAATCATCGGTTGCATTGAGCTGTAAAAGCTGGTCTACAATCAACATATGCCCTGTACTGCTGATAGGCAGCCACTCCGTAATACCCTCCACAATACCTAGAAAAACAACTTTTAAAATTTCTATCAAACTTAACTCCATTATTTCATATTCTCCTCTCTCTTCACTAAAACATTAAATAATATTTAGAATAGCCTGCATCCAGACTTATTTCTTCTGCCGTATGTTCCTCATTATATTCTATCAAAAAATGTATCGTCTAGTACATGATTTTTCATTATTCTTACTGTGTCATCTGACTTTTCATTTTTTTAAAGTAACTCATCTATAATTTGTGGTTTACACACTTCTATTTCTTTGTTACTCTATAGGTGTTACTTTATAAACTGAAACAATAGAATGGTTACTTGTCTTTCACTATTATGATAATCGATTTTTCTACAGATAGCAAACAGTATAAAAAAAATATTTTAGATTTTAGGGGTATCTGGAACTGTCAGTGCCCTACTTGTGGTACCAGTCATTCCCTTCGCAGACATGGAACCTATAAAAGAAATGTAGTTACTGTACAAAATGGATGTATTTACGAGGAAAAGCGAACTCTTTTGCGTTTAAAATGTATTTCCTGTGGACATACCCACGCCATTCTTCCAGTAGATATTATTCCTTTTCGGATTTACACTGCATCCGCTGTTATGGCACTGTGTACTTCCATTTATGTATTTAAAAAGCCTGTTCTTACTGTTTCTAACGAAACAAGTGTTTCCTTCCCCCTGCTCTATCTGTTTCTGCGCCTGTTCCATTCCTTTCTTCCCCGTATCCTGTTGTCCTGTCATAACTTCTTGCGCCCATCCTATAAATCTTCTGCTATTGAATTGCTGCAAATGCTGTACTGCACCTATTCCTTTTCAGATTTTTTAATCTGCTATCTTGAGACTTATAAAATGCCTATTTTTTATACACATCGCTCAGGAATTTACTGTATGATTTCTATTAGATTTTGACAATAAAATATTTGAAAATTTGAATATCCAATGATTAAGAGAGCAGCGCTAATTGTCTGCTCTCTTATAGAATAGGATTGTATATCCAATGAACACTATGTTACTATTTACCCCTTTTAAAAAGGGGTTTTCTAACTCCAAATAACCCTGTTATTTCCCCATGCTGTAAAATATGCGTATTCATTTGAAGCATTAAATCTCTTTTTTTTGATTGCGGTGGCAGATCAATTTTACAGTCAAGTACAAATACCTCAAACCGATATCGATGAGTACCAAAGGGTGGATTAGGACCTTTATATCTATTTTTTCCCCATCCTTTTCCTTGAACTGCTCCTTTCATATTTTCTGGATATGGGCCATGTGCAATATTTTCTGGAATTACTTTCTGAATAGGAATGTTCCATAACAGCCAGTGATTAAATTCACCTATTTTTGGTACATCCAAGTCATCCATTATAACTGCAATTGACACTGCCCCACCTGAGACATCAGATAATATTAAATCTGGTGATATATTTTCACCTTTTCCAGTATATTTTACGGGCATTGATTGATTATTTTTAAATGCCAGGCTTTCAATTTTAATTTTTTCAATATTACTCATATACATTCTCCTACAAACTTAAATTTACACAACATTTTTTAAAACTAAACACGTATTGATACCGCCAAAACCAAATGAGTTATTTATTCCATATTTTACACTAATATGCTCTAAAGTATTTCTTACAAATGGTATATCATTATCAATTGGCTTATGTAAGTTCAGGTTACTATGTAAAAAATCACCTTTCATTTGTAGAATCGTCGCTATTGCTTCTGTAATACCAGCAGAATTCAAGCAATGTCCAGTAAAACTTTTTGTTGAATTCACATGAATATTGGATAAGTCATCTTGAAAAATATTTTTTATTACTTTCGCTTCCACATCATCTCCCTTCGGGGACGATGATCCATGTGCATTAACATAAGTAATGTCCTTTGGCATTAATCCTGCTTCCTTAATAGCCTTTTTTATTGCAAGATATTCTCCATCTTCACTTGGTGCCGATAATCTGTTTGAGTCCAGAACCATGGAACCCCCTATAATTTCTACAAGGGGGTGTACCTTTCTACGCTTAACAGAGTCTTCTGATTCAAGTATAAGAACTCCAATCCCTTGACCATAAATAAAACCTTCATGGTCCTCATCAAAAGGTCTGCATGCTTCCTTAGGCAGATTTCTATACTTTCTTCCACCTAATGCTCCTAAGTTATAAAATGCCTGCACTTCAAGTGGTGATAAATGATTAATTGGTGAAGCAACCATGCATATATCATTAATGCCAAACTTGATCTGTTGATACCCTTTGATTATTGCCACATTACTTGTAGCCGATGCACCACCCACACTAAAACTTTCACCTTTAATCCCAAATACTTCGCTAAGTGTTCCAACACAATCTGTATCCATATAATGCAGCGCATATGTCGGATTAATATACTCCAATTGTTCCCTGTATTTTTGAAACATTTCATAATGATACATTTGTGAAATGTTTTGTCCACCAACTATCAGACCCACATTGCCCATATCTATATCGCTATTATTTAATTGTGCATAATTCCATGCTTCTATTGCTGGAATTACAGCGGTCTGAACTACATATGGTGAACGTTTAATACTCTTTAGCGTATTCTTATAAAAGAATTCATCTTGATTACAGCTTTCACGTAGACTGTCCTCAAGACTGAATTTTTCTATCATGCCAATTGGAAGACTAACTTTCATATCATGTAAATACTCTACACTTTTTATTCCACAAATATTAGTCTTCAGTGAGTTTTCAAATTGTTTTACGTTATGCGCAATTGAATTAAATACACCCATTCCTGAGACAAATACTTTCATTACTGCACAACCTTTTCATAAAATTTGTTTACCAGGTCCTCAATATTTTTAACACTGCCCAATTCCTCTGCTGGTATTCGAACGTTTAAATCCTCAGAAGTTATAGTTACAATCTCAACTCGATCAATTGAATTACCTCCTAACTCTTTTATGCTCTTATGAATTAGAATATCTTCCTCTGGTACTTCATCTAGAATTAATATAATATTGCTCTTTAAAATTTGATAAATTTCTTCTTTACTCATAATATTTTCCTAACCTTTCAACAATTTTTTTAATATTAATATAAACTTTACTATAAATGGTGAAAGAAATGCCAATGCCATAGCTATCCATTTAATAGATGTAATAACGCTTGTGAAATTTAAAAGATTTGGCGATACTGTTGCATAATGTCTAAGTGCAAATGATAGTAAGGCATCTTCTGTTAAATCCAGCACAGCTCTTATGTAACATATATACATTAATTTTTCAAATTTCTTATCCATTCTGAGCAGAAATATTAAAAGTTTAACAAATCTACTCTGAACAACTGCAAAACCTAATGCAAAAAACAAATCAAGTGATAAAATTCTGAGATAGACGCTCCGCCCTGGGCTGCCTATATCCTGAATCATTTGTAGTGCAAAGCTTCCGCTATAATGACGTTTCATATCAAGCATACCAAATCCATTATTGTATATTTTTAACTCCTTATTTCCATAGGGTGATCGCATTATTAAATAGTATGCTGCTGCTGTTACCACAATAGCAATCACTAAAACAATAACTTCTATTATTCTATGCTTTTTTAAAACACTTTCACTTCTTTCTTTTTTATTCATAATATAACTGCCTCCTTATTTATAATATCAACTCCCCCATAAATATAACACGTTATCATTTTATATTTTGCTGCCAAAATATTTCTCCAGCATTTCTTTTGTAACTCCTTTGTTTCTACAAGCATCACCATAAAAATATCCACTTGGCTTTATTATCCGCTCCTGCGTCTCATAATTAATTTCAATTAGACCTAGTTTTCCCTTTTCACCTTCCATAGTTTCAAACAAATCCGTAAGAGACCAAACGTAAAATCCTTTAACAGGAACACCTTCCTTAATAAGCCTTTCTGTATATTTTAAATTTTCACAGATTATCTGTCCTCTTTTATGATCAACTGTTTCTTTTAATCCATTCTGCATAATATAGATTGGAGCCTTGTACTTATCAAATAACTCTTTGGAAATTTCAAAAATTCCTGCCGGATATGGTTCCATTGCGCCAGTATATTTTTCACCGTTGCTGTTTTGGAACTCAAAAAACAGGTTTTTTATATTAAACTTAAATTTAACAAAGCTTCTTGTCCAATGATTAACACCTATAAAGTCGTAATATTTTCCTCTTCCAAGTGGATAGTTTCCATTTCCAATAAAAAAGGTGAATTTTCCTGTTGTAAGTGCCTCTGTAATCATTCCCTGCGCAAAGGAACTTGCCAGCTTTGTTGCCCACCGGTTTAATACATTATTTTTTATAGGAGTATATTTTCTAAAATGAAGTGCAAAACCAACATTGGTATTACCCTTAAAATTTTTCTCTTTTCGTATTTTATGTATTTTTTTATAACTTTCAATATGTGCTTTTACTATATTTTTCATTGATTTAAGCATGACTTTTAAGTTGCAGTCCCCTGGTGGAAACCATCCCCATAAGTAGGCAGATATTAAATAGATATTTGCGTCATTAAAAGTAATCCAGTCCTGAATCAAATCCCCAAAATTCTCTATTACTACTTGTACAAATTCTAAAAATATTATATCTGCACTGTCTGCTGCCCAGCCCCCCATATCATCAAACCATTGTGGATTTGAAAAGTGATGCAGCGTAATAATTGGCGTAATTCCATTTTCCAAAAGCATGCTTATTTCGTTTCTATAATGCTTAATAGCTTCCTTATCAATCTTTTTTCTTTCTAAAAAAATTCTGCTCCATTCAATACTCATATTGCAGGAGTTCATACCCATCTTCTTCATGAGGGAAATATCTTCAGGATACTTATTCCAATGATCTGTTCCTCTCAAAACACTAGAGCCATCTCTAACTTTTCCTTCTTCAGACCATTTATACCAATTTGTATTTTTATTTCCCCCCTCACAAAGGACTGATGCGCATGCAGTCCCCATTAACAAGTCTTGGGGTAAGTGAATCTCTTCCATTTTTCTTCCTCCTTTTAAACCATGTATAAATTGGAAATGCTCCTTTGTAACTCTTTGATGGCATTAGACTCAAATAACATAGTGATATGGCTGGTTGCATTCACATCAAATAAATTAAAGTTAACAATATTACTTTTCCATTCATCCCAGTATATAGACTCTTTTGTAATATATTGCTTGTCTTCCATACTAAAATACTGGCTAAAAGCACCAAATAAAGAAAGGCTCTTATTTCTGTAGTAGTTACAACAAACTTGGTCAGGATATTTAAGTTCCTTTATTTCATACGTCTGTATTAAATTCATTAATGTTCTGTCAAGGCTTAACTCAAATAATTCAAGCAATTCATCTTCCGTCTTTACTTGTGATAATCCTTTGTCTTTTTTGCCAAGCATTATTAAATGTCTAAGCAATTTCTCATCGTGTAAATCTAATGCTACATCGTTACTATTTATCAGAACAGGAAAAAGGTCATCTTGTTCTTTTCTAGTTCTATACATCAAAGACATATTAACTGCCTGCAACATTCTTGTTTCCTCTGAATAAACTAAATGCTTATAACCTCTTGAATCAAATGTGTCTATCATTATAAGGGTATTTACTTTTTTCCCCTTCTCCTGTAACTGTCTTGTTATCTCATAAGCTATCATTCCACCTGCTGCATAACCACCAATATCAAATTCTTCCTCTGTCTGAACAGACTCCATAACTTTTATGTAATAAGAAGCCAATTCCTCCAGCCTGGCAAAGTTAAAATAGCTTCCAAGTCGATTTTGAGATTGAATTCCATAAACAGGTCTTTTACATACTTGGGCAATAGATTGATAGCCCTCCAGTCCCCCTTCATTGTGAATCAAAAAAAGTTTTTTTCCTTTTTCTATTTTATTGAGTTTAATTAATTCCTTATATTCCTGCTTTCTTGGATTACTCTCTTTTAATTCCTGTACCATGTGAAATGCATCCGATATTTTCTTCATAGTCGCTGGGTTTTTTAGAAAAGTTTTCTCTTGCATTTCCCACTCTTTCATTAAAAACGGTTCCAATTCTTTCTTAAGCTCTGCTGTCATATGTTCTTTTAATAAATACAAAGACTGTAAATTCATATTCTCAAACTGCTTGGCAAATTCTATTGCGTAGGGAACAACATCCTTTTTCGGCAAAATATTTACTGATGTGCCTCGTTCTTTTAGTTCATACCCTCTGTACCTTCTACCAGTATATACCATTTCTTGTCCTAAGTAAAATCCTAATTTTTTAGGAAGAATATAAGTTGCTCCATCTCCTGGAGTAAACCCATATTGCATGTGGTTGCAAGTATACATACTTTCTCCACTCATTACGATAAAATCACAAAAAAGCCCCATGCATAAACCACTGCCAATCGCATGTCCCTGCATTGCAGCAATTACTGGTATCCTGCAATCTAATATATATTCATTTAATTTGGAATCCGACATTTTGTATTTTCCCTCAAAGATTGCCTTCATCCCCTGCTCGCTGCCTCCACATGCAAAGTAATTATCATAACCTGTTAAAATAATAATTTTGTACTTTTCATTTTTATTAATATCCTCAAATATCTTTTTTATTTCCTGCAAAAACTGAATTGAAAACGTATTTTTGTCTTTGCGGTATTCCATTTTAACCATTAATATCTGCGGAGTAATCTCTAACACATGAATTGTATTGAACTCATCTCCTTTATTAACTATATTATTTTCTTCAACTGCATTATTTAGATTTTTTTCTTTATATAGTAATTGGGTCAACTGTCTTTTTGCTTCATCGGAAGAAATTGTACCTTCTCTTAACTGCAAAAGAATTTCCTTTTTATTCATATATTTTTGTGCCCTCCTGGTATATAACAACATGTTTTCAACCTGTTAATAATTAACTCCATGGTAATTTCCCATTATCTAAATACTTTACAATATTGTCTAATGTTATCGGATTAGAAAACATATTCCGATTTGCTTCAATGGCATATTCCTTATTCTCAGACAAAATGCTTCTATATTTTGTCATATATGCTTTGTATTCACAAATACTTGACTTTGCAAGGTATTTCAGTCTTAGCAGATAAATCCCCAGTACAGATTTTGAATTTTCAGATACCTCATCTACAAGTCCCCACTCATATGCTTTTTCAGCACTAACTGCCCGTGTCAATAATGTCATATAATTTGCATGTTGAAAACCAACTCGAACAATTAAAAATGGCATAACACAAGCTGGATAAATTCCAAACAGCATTTCAGAAAGACTAAATTTTGCAGATTTATTTGCTAGTACAATATCACATGCCGCAACAAAGCCAATGCCTCCTGCATTAGCCTTGCCACAAACATGAGCTATTGTTATATAAGGACCTGTAGCCAATTTATACCACAATGTATATAATAAATCTTGATAATTTTTTGCATAGTTATTTTCAACCTGCTCTTTAATTTCATTAAAATCTGCTCCAAAACAAAATACTTCTTGAGTACCTTCTATTACAATAATGGTTACCTTTTCTTCGCACTTCTGTAGTACATTCAAAAATTCTTTTACAAGTTTTTCACAAATCGTATTATTTCCATTCATATGTATAAAGCAGACTTTATCTTTAAATATAACATTTAAAGATTCATATTCCATTATAACCACCTGTATTTTCTATAATATTCTTTTATTTCATCTAGCACCAACAGCTTCTTGTCTGGCTTGTTTGCAATAACTCCTGGTATAAGTTCTATGTCTGGTTTTGTATTGCGCGTACCAAACTTAACAGAATTTCCTTTTGCAAATACTCTTTCATACTCATCCATAGACAAACAATATCGACTATCTAGGTGCTCCTTAACTTTCATTTTACGGATATTATTCTGACCTTCTTTTGTTACTATTCCACTAAAAAATTCTGAGCAGCATCCAGAACCATAGGAATAGCATCCAATTCTTTTGTTTACATCAAAATCCCCGTTTTCGATTGTACTAATCAAAGATAAGTAAACTGTCCCACCCATAATGTTAGCTACCCGCTGACAATATGTCATTCCTGGAGCAACTCTTTTTTCAAAATCCTCCTCAATTTCCTTTGTTTTTAATTTATAAAGTTTACGCATCATGGTCCTATGCGCTCCTTTTGCCATTCCACCGAATGGTGTATGAATCGCCAGATACTGAAAAGTATCTTTAAAATTAACGTCTGCAACTCGTCGGCAATACTCAGCAAAGGCTTCTTCAAAGCACTCTAAAAATGACATAAGAGAAACATCTGAATTTAGTGCCTCACTGTCTGGTGTGGGACGACATGTATCAAAAACCTCATGTCCATAATAACCGTTTGCTCCAATATCAATCTGAAATATATTAGGTTTTTCACTAATTAGTATAGCAACGGCTCCTGCTCCAACACTTGGTTCAGCATAAATCCACTCAGATGTTAGGACATCTCCCCCTTCTTCCATAGCAAACCTTGAGATGTCTGACGAAATGACCAATGCTTTTGCCCCAGGCGAAGTCTGTGACAAAATAAAGTTTATTGCCATCTGCACTCCAGCTGTTCCAGCATAACATGCATTTTTCATTTCAAACATTCTGCAATTTCTGCTTAACCCCAGATAGTCATGTATATATGTACTAATAGATTTGCTGAAATCTATTCCCGACTCTGAACAGGTTATCAATAATTCTATACGATCCTTTTCCTCTTGTGAAAGGGAATCTATAATTGGTTTTGCTGCATTTACCCCGAACGTAACAGGGTCTTCAAATGGCATAGCAACTGATTTTTCTTTCATCAATAAATTATCAAACCTTTTTAAATCAAGTTTTCTATAATCTGATAGTTCTTTTACATTTAAATATGCCATTCCACCAAAAAAGTTGATGGCTTCAATACCTGCTTTTTGCATATACATTCTCCTATTCTTGTTCCTTACTTTTCTGTTGTACACCAGACGCCTTATATTTTATCTAATTGTTCCAATCCATCATCAATACTTAGAGTCCCGCTTATAACATTGCCTATAATATCATCAATATTTTCTAATGTGTATTCTTCTGAATTTATACTTACCTCATGAATTATATTATCTGCCAGTATATTAATAGAAGGATAACTATAAATATCAGAAACCTTTACATTTGTGTTGTATTCTTTATTAATCCAATTAATCCACTCCACTCCAATAATTGAATCAAGTCCCATATCTATAAAATTGTCATCTATGTCCATGCCATCTGGACTAATCACTAGAATTTCACAAAGCATAGATTTTAGCTTATTTACAAGTTGATTTTTTTCAATTTTCATTCGTTCTTTGTCATCTTGCTGTATTTTTCCATCTTGCTCTATTTTTTCGTCTTGCTCTACCTTCTCAGTTTCTTCTATTGGCAAAATAACTTCATCTGATAGACTTGCTTTCTCCATAATATGCTTTGCTAAACCATGAATTGATGAATACTTATAAATTGCTGAAGCATCAATATCACTGCCAAATTCTTTATTAACCATACCAACCCACTCAACTGCAATAATTGAATCAAGACCCATATCAATAAATTTCTCATCAACATCAACTTGTACAGGAGTTATTACTAAAACATCTGCCAAAATAGAAACCAGCTTATCCATATACTGCTGCTCAATATTTTCTATATTTCCTGTCACACTTATAGTTTCATTTATAAATTCCTTTTCTTTTACTACAACCTCCTCTTCCTTATACTGTTTTGCAGATTCTTCTTTAGAAGAGAGTTGTATAATATTACTATACTTTGAAACTGACCCTTTATCTAAAACACTTGTTATAGTAATATCATTTGTATCAATAAGCTTTGTTTTACGCGGTTTACTGACAATTTCATTATTACTCTGTACAATTACCTCAGCATCCGAATTATTTATCAGTTTATAAGAATTTTTTTCAAAACTATAAATTGGAAGATGTATTTTTCTGACATTAATTCCTTCAAATAAATCTCTGGCAGATAAACCATATCCCTGACAATATAGTTCTCCCAATACATATAATAATTCCTCATTCTCCTTGTTCTTTTGTGAATATACCTTTTTCGTTATATCATCTATGTAATTTTGTATCATCTTTTGCCTTTTATGATTTAATGAAACTATATTGCTGAAGGCCTCTTCACATTCCTCATACTTTAATAATTTCATGATGGTCTGTACCGCATGCTCTGTATTCTTGACAATAACAGCACGACGATATTGAAAATACTTTCTTCCATCTATCATTGTGTACGAAATATCTGCCAGACTATATGATTTGTCCTCCAGAACACACAACATATTTTCCATTTGTTTCAGTAGACTTTCTTGTGTCTTTGCCGAAAAGACAATTATGTAATGGGAAAGCAAATCGTCACTTTTCTTTGATTCATACTGCTCATAATCAGCAATAATAGTATGTACATTTGTTCCACCCAGTCCAAAAGAATTGATGCAGCCCAACCTATGCCTACTACTGATTTTCCATGGTTGGTTTTGAGTATTAAAATATAATTTGGTATTGTCCAAATCAGAATATGTACTTTCCTTAATGTAATTTACATTGGCTGGTATTATTTCTGAATTTAACGCCTTTACAACGTTTACCAAGCTTAATAATCCTGATGCTGCAAATGTATGTCCAAAACTTTCTTTACCACCTGCTGTCACACAAGTTTTAATATTATTTTCTGTATAAAAGACTTCAGACATAGCTTTTAATTCCTGTCGGTCTCTTGCTGGGATTCCTGTTCCATCCGTTATTAAATATCCAATATCACTAATATTAATATTCTTTTGTTTATATAAGTCCTTTAATAAATCCGCCTGCATTTCTGCATCTGGCAAAGCCCCCTCGGCACCTTTGCCGTCATAGTTCATACTGCAGCCTTTTATAATTGCATAAATAGAATCCTTGTCTTTTACAGCATTGTCCACTTTTTTTAATACTACAACTACAATTGCTTCTCCTGGAACGATTCCATCTGCATTTTTATCATAAATTAAATACTTTTTATTGGATGAAATCATTCTATTTTTTGTAAGCAATTCAACTGTTTTTGTTGAATTGAACAGATTGATTCCTGCTACAATTGCAGTAGAACATTGGCCATGCTCTAAACTCAAACATGCCTGATACAGTGCCGCCATACCTGAAGAACTGTCTGTATTAACGGTAATGTTGGGTCCTTTTAATTGTAGATAATAGGAAATTTTAGATGCTAAGACAGCTGAGTTATTATATAAATATCTATGGTCTAATTTATCCTGTGTCTGAAAATCTGCATCTTCGGTTCCTACAAATACTCCAATGCGACTGTTTTCCAATTGCCTTTCACCATATCCTGCATCCTCTAATGCTTTCCACGTCTCTTCCAGCAATAGCATCTGTCGTGGGTCCATACTTCTAGCTTCATCACTTGATAACCCAAAAAATACCGAATCAAATTGGTTAAAGTGTTCTCCAAAAGATTTTGGAACGGCATCTTTTCCATTTAAAATTAGGTTCCACATTTCATCAATGCTTTCCGCATTAGGAAATTTACCGCTCATGCCAATAATTGCAATGTTATTTTCATTCTCTTTACTTGGAAGCTGTTTTTTCTTGCTTTCTTGTAAAGCAACATAATAATCTGATCTGCTATCAACCCAAAAGCATTCTCTGTGAAATGGATACGTTGGTAATCCAACTCTTTTTCCTTCCTCCTTGCTGAATAGCAATTCAAAATTTAATGCATATCCCTGAATGTATAAATCAGCAATCTCTTTTAACAACTCATAATAAATACTTTCTTGGGTTATAGTATTGCACTGACTTAACAAATCATTTCCTCTGTTCTTCTGTAAAACGTCCTCTATAAATTTTTTATCGTTAAATAAACCTACAAATGCATTTTTTGTATCTACCTTGCTTAACCAATTTTGTAATACCTGCACAAGCTCTTTTGTATCTTTCACTATACATGCAAACCGATGACTAAAGTGCTTTCTTCCTAGAAGAAGTGTATAGCTGATGTCCTGACATAACAGGGTACTATTTTTTTGACAGGCATCGTACAAGTTACTAATCTGCGTATGTAATTGTTCGCTAGTTTGAGCAGACAATACAATTAAATACCCAGGTCTATTAATTACAGTTCTTTCTGTGTAAGGCAACTCTTCTATGACAACATGTGCATTGGTACCACTAAAACCAAATGAGCTTATAGCCGCACACCGCTTCCTTCCTTCTTCCACTTCCCAATTTCTTGAACTTGAAGTGATGTAAAATGGACTATTTTCCAACTTCATATTAGTATTGCAAACATCATAGTGAATCTCTGGCGTTATTTTTTTATGCATCATAGACAACACTACTTTAATTATACTTGCAACACCTGCCGCCGCCGCAGTATGTCCAATATTTGCTTTGATAGAGCCTAATGCACAGTATTTTTCCTTATTTGTATATTTACGAAATGCTTTTACCAAAGCATTAAATTCAATTGGATCTCCTAATTTTGTTCCTGTTCCATGTGCCTCTACCAGTTGAATATCTTCTGGATTAATATTAAATTTTTCATAGACAGATGTTTCCAGCTCCTCCTGTGCAATTCCACTCGGAGCAGTTATACCATTAGTGGCTCCATCCTGATTAATATTACTTCCCTTTATCACTGCATATATGAAGTCTCCATCCTTCTGTGCCTTTTCTAATTTTTTTAATATAAGCACTCCTGCGCCTTCACCAGGAACAAAACCATTTGCCTTTTCGTCAAATGTATAGCAGTGACCTGTCTTTGACAGCATTCCTGCTTTCTCTGACAATGTATAGAACCCTGGTGTAGATTGCAGGAAAACTCCCCCTGCTAATGCCATATCTAAATCCTCTTGAAGTAAACTTTGACATGCAAGATGAATTGCAACTAATGAACTGGAACAAGCTGTATCTATAGCAATTGCTGGTCCGTGCAAATTCAAATAGTATGATATTCGTGCTGGCAACACCGAACTTTGATTACCCCAATATGACTGTGCTGGGGGATCCTCCTCAATTAAAGACTGATAATCCCCTGCAACTGTTCCAATATACACACCACATTTTTTCCCATGTATAGAATCTCCTACATACCCGGCATTTTCAAGTGCATTCCAGCATTCTTCCAAAAACACTCTCTGCTGCGGATCCATATAAGTAGCCTCTAACTTTGAAATGTTAAAAAATGCCGCATCAAATTCATCCATATTATTTATAAAACTTCCTTTATTACAAAATTCTGTTTTATCTTTGTAGTAATCAGACAAATTCCATCTTGTCACATCTTCCACCAAATCATCACCAGCATTAAGATGTTTCCATAGTTCATCAATATTATTTGATTTTGCAAACCTCCCACTCATTCCAATAACAGCAATATCTGGAGTTTCATTTGTTTCTAACTCCGATTCCATGCTGACATTTATAGGTTGGGCATTAAGAGCAGATTCCTGCGTTTTATCCAGATTTCTTATTAGCATTTTGCTTTTTAATAAATTCGGTGATTCTTCTTGCTTTACCTCTTCCACTTTTTGAGAAGTTAATTGACTTACTTCCTGATGCAGGTTCTTGGAAATTATTTTGCTATATTGAGAAACAATATAATCTCTTAACTCATTTACACTTGAATAATTAAACACATCTGTTGTATCCAATTCTATCTGGAGAAATTCATTTAAATCTTGAATCAAATGCACACCACTAATAGAATCTATTCCGTAATTTGAGAATGCATCATTATATTCTATTGCATCTGGATTTACTTGCAGTGTTTCTGCTAATTTTTCAACAATCGCATTGGTAATATACTCATTAATGTTCTGCGTGTTATCCGATGACTCTGTTTTTAAATTATTCTCTTTCACCATTTGCTGCTCTGGTTTATGGTTTTCTGTTTTTGGCATTACCTGAACCTCCTGTGTTTTTTCAGAATAGACCTTCTGTACTTCTATAATAGAATCTAAACCATTCACTTCTTGCACTTCAGTATACTGATTTTGAGGACTGGCAGTAACTCGAACAATTCCATCACTGACTGCTGCTGCCACAATATTTTGCAGCAACATTTCATTTTGAATAATTGTAATTTCCTGAAAAAATCCTTCTTGCTGCAATAACTCTGTAATGACTTCCCCATTCAATTTCCCCATTGATTTTTTATCTAATAAGCCTTGTAACATATGATATAAAATAGAGTAAGAGTTGACCGCACTTATAACAATAATACCATTTTTTCGAAGCAGTACTTTCAACTTACGTATAATACCTGTAAAATCCTCTTCATGCAAAAACGCTTTTTGTATTAATAAAATATCATAATAGTTATGGTTATATTCAGTTTCTAACGTTTTTTCCATATTTGTTGCTTCTTTTATTGCACAAAAATAACCACCATTTTCTTCCAATACATTAATACAATCTATTCCCAGATACGCCATTTTTATTTCACATAATTTGTCCGCTTCTATACGCTTATTGAGATACTCCTTAACTACACTTAGTGCAGCATTATCTCCTGCTGGCATATCCAGTGCCATGGAGATGTAATTTTTTTGGTTATCATAGCTTATTATATCTGAAATTTTTTCTTGCCCTCGTAATATAAAAGGAAGTTTCACAAGCAATTTTTCTAATGATTCCACTAATTGTTTTATACCTTGTTGTTCATCCCATTTCTTTTTTCTGGTTTCCCACTCTGCAAATACATTCTCTATTCTTACTTCATTTGTATAGGAGATTACGCTATTTTCGTAAGATAACACCCCAAACCTGCTTAGTAATTCAGCTGCCTCTTCCACCCATCCTTTTTCAGCGTCATCAATACCAGCCCTTTTCTGGAATGCTTCTATAGTCATGCCCTCTTCAAGCCCCATTGAAAGCATCTGAGCAAATAAATATCTGAGAACTTCTTGGCTTATTTCTTCTATTACAAGTGATTTCATTTTTTTCATACCATTATTTAAAACAATCTCATCCTCATTAATAGTTATTAATTCAATACCATCTGGATAACATTCCAATTTTTCATCTAAATCATAGTACTGTAATTCAATCATTTTTTCACCCCGTATCCTCTGAAAAAGTTAACGTTCTTTGTTACTTCTATTTGTTTTCAGTACTGCCAACTGATTAAATGGCATAGACAAAAGCCTTTCAACGGCATCTGTTCCATCTTCTTCTGTAAGTGAAGTCATGCCCACTTGAAGCATCCGCTTACGATACTCTTCGGAGGCAACCATTCCAATATAGCCCCAATAGCTCCAGTTAACAATTTTCACATTGCATAACCATTCATTTCCTAATTGTATTGCATAATTATCTTTGAATACACATCCAGAAGCATAATTACTTTGTCCAGGTGCCCTAATTAATGATTGATAGGATGAATAGAATAACACAAAATCTAATTTTTCTGTTTTAAAAACTTGTGCCATTCTAACACTAACGTTAACTTTTGAAGCTAACCCTATTTTAAAAGATTCTTCATCCATATTATAAAGACTTTTATCTCTTAAAACAGCAGCAGAATGTACAATCCCATTAATCTGATTATACTTTTGCTTAATTTGCTTATAAGCAGCCTCCATATCCTCTCGACTAGTTGCATCTCCACTTATGTACATTGGTTCATAACCATATTGGCTTATTTCATTTATTTTATTCTGAATCTGTTCATCTTTTTTTCTTCTTCCAATCCATATAATATGTGCATGATATTTCTTTGAAAGATATTTACTTAAAACCTCTCCAAGTCCACCAGCACCTCCAATAATTACATATATTCCTTCCTTTTTAAAACTATTTTCAGGAGAACTAGTTACATCAATGGGAAGTATTTTTTGCACATACCACCTTTTATTTCGATATACATGTGTATTCCAGTCGAGGGGAACTTTCATAAATACATCATCTAATTGTAACTTGTCTTTTTGTTCTATATCAACTAATTTTACTTTCCAAGTTGGCATTTCTTTTTGCATGGATCCAACAAAGCCATGTATACTTGCATTTATTGGATTAAAATCTTCTCCCTTACAAATACCAATTGCCCTAATTGTTATAACCGTAAATTTCAGTTTCTTATTACCATATTTAAGTGCAAGAAGAACTTTAACAAATCGAAAGAGTTTGATTACTCCTCCTTCTTGCGCCTTAATAATATTTTCATCTTCTACAGATGTTATGTCAGGAGCATTAGCCAGCCAGATTATATGATTTATATTACCCAATGCACTTAGTTTTTCACTTATTGTTTTAATATCATCTTTTTGCTCTATTACTAACTGCTCTATACCTGCATACTTACTCTTTATTTCATTAATGTCCTCATTTACACCTGTCACAATTATGGTTTTTTCCTGCCTGTTATAATAATCTGTTTCTTCCGTTTTAAGAATTTCACAGTCCCATTTGGGAATTGAATATATTAATTGTTCTTCTTCCATGGATTTATCTAACTTGCTGTCACTTTCTCTCAGTTGTAGTTCTTTTAAGCAAAAGCCCTGTAAAACAGCGCATACCTTACCCGATTTATTACAAAGAGTAATATTTGCCTTTCGAATATGGCTATTTTTTACAACTTCTTCTGCCCATTCATAATATGCATACTCGAAATGGTTACAGGAA
Source organism: Anaeromicropila populeti (assembly GCF_900112775.1). Classification (GTDB taxonomy): domain Bacteria; phylum Bacillota; class Clostridia; order Lachnospirales; family Lachnospiraceae; genus Anaeromicropila_A; species Anaeromicropila_A populeti. The sequence continues at coordinate 180,763 of NZ_FOYZ01000004.1, read as the reverse complement.
TCGTATATTGTAATTTTTTCTAGCTGATACGGTAAAAATGGTGACACTTCATCCTCCCCAGTATAATCTAAAGCAATCATTGCCATACTTCCTTGAAATGCTGCATCCATTAGTGTTGGATGTAATATATACCTGCTCCTTGTATCCTTTATCTCTTCTGGTAAAGAAAGTGAAATTAGCAGTGCATGACTGCCTACCTTAATATAATCAATACCCCTATGAGCTGGTCCATACTGAATACCTGCCCTTTCATATTGCTCATAATAATCCTTTTTTTCAATCCGTTCCTTATTGCATATGCTGTTAAGCTCATCTATGTCAATATATCTATCCTGTGTGCCCGATAATACTTCTACTTTTCCCCTACAATATATGTCCTTTTCCTTCTTACTTGTATAATCATAAACTATAAATTCGTATTTCCCTTTATCATCTGGACTTAACCCAATACTCACTTCTACATCATTATCATTTACAGTTATAGGTTTTAGCCAGTATAAATTCTCTATAGTAATCATTTTATCAGCTTCTGATAAATTTATAGGTTCTTCTAGTGATGCTAGCAAAGATACAACTGCCATTTCTATATAAGCAACACCAGGAAGTATTTTATTGTTGTTTACCACATGATCTGCTAAAAAAGCTTCTTTTCCTGTAAACACACTGGTAAATTTTTGTTCAAAAAAGCTAGAAGCATTTTTATGAATTAAAGGATGCATTTTTTCTGTGATCTGCGCTATACTATTTTGTTTTTCTATTGCTGTTTTTACCCAATAACGGTTTTTTGCAAATGGATATGTTGGAAGTGAAACTTTCCAATATCCATCCTCTTTAAATAACTTATCATAATCCATTTCAAAACCGTTTACAAACAATTCAGCAATCAAGTTTAGCTCATCCAAATATTGTTCTTCATCCAAACAATCCGCTAAATTCTCAATGCATTTCTTTGCATAATTAATAATAGTTGGCTGTATATGTGTTTCATTCTTTTGAACAACATTTGTATATACCCTAATTGCTGTCTTACTGTCATGCCAATTTTGTAATACCTCAATTAACATATCTTTACTTGAAACAACACAAGCAAGTCTATGATTAAAATGTTTCCTTGCCGTTAATAGAGTAAAACTCATATTACCCAAATCTAATTCTGAATGCTTCTTACAATAGTTAAGTAAATTTTCTGCCTGCTTAAGTAATTGATCTTGATTTCTTGCAGATAATGCAATTATATAACCAGCTTTTTCGCTGTGATGTACTGTTATCTCTGGCGCTTCCTCCAAAACCATGTGGGCATTTGTTCCACTAAATCCAAAACCATTGATCGCGGCACATCGTGTTTCTCCCTTACTTATATTCCATTTTTTTAACGTAGTATTTATATAAAAAGGACTGTTCTCAAAATCAATATGTGTATTCCCTTTTCTATAATGAATTGTCGGTGGTATTTCTTTATGTTTCATAGACAATAAAATTTTTAAAACTCCAGCAATACCTGCAGATGTAATACTATGACCTATGTTGGTTTTTACAGACCCCATTGCACAATAATTTTTTTTATCTGTAAATGCTGAAAAAGACTCTGAAAGCGCTTCATATTCAATAGGATCTCCCAATTTCGTTCCCGTTCCATGAGCTTCAAACATCTGAATTTTTTCAGGATTAATATTATATTTTTCATAAATACTCTTTTGTAATCGAACTTGAGAATTTAAGCTTGGTGCAGTAATGCCGTTTGTTGCACCATCTTGATTGATTCCAGATGCTTTAATAATTCCATAAATGTGATCTCTATCTCTAACAGCATCAGATAATCGTTTCAATACAATAGCGCCTGAACCCTCACCCAAAGCAATTCCATCAGCATTATCATCAAAGGTCTGACACCTGCCATAGTGAGAAAGCATGTGAGCACGTTCACAATACTTATGGAAGAAAGCTGTACTTTGAACGAATACTCCACCTGCAACTGCCATGTCAGTTTCATGTTCTCTTAAATCTTTTGCAGCCAAATGAATGGCTACCAGGGAACTTGAACAAGCTGTATCTACTGCAACAGCTGGCCCTTTCATATCAAGAAAATAAGCAATTCTTGCTGGTACTATAGAATCTGTGATACCCCAAAATGATTGTGCTGGTACATCTTCACTAAATAAATTATGGTAATCACCCACACCACTGCCACAATATACTCCGCAGTTACTTCCCTTTACCATATCACCTGCATATCCTGCATCCTCTAACGCATTCCATGCTTCTTGCAAAAATATTCGCTGGTTTGGATTCATGTAGGTTGCTTCTTGACCTGAAATATTAAAAAACAGAGGATCAAACTTATCAAAATCTTCCAAGTAACTACCATACTTGCAGTATTCTGTTCCTTCTGGAAACTCCTTTGACAAATCCCATCTAGTTGTTCTTTCAACTAAATCTTTTCCTTCTCTAATATTTTCCCAATACTGTTCATAGTTATCGGAATGTGCAAATTTTGCGCTAATTCCTACTATTGCAATCTTCTCTTTTTTGTGTTTATTTCTTATAGAAAAATTAATTTTTTGTCCTAACTTTTCTTTTGCGTCCTTAGTATTTAATATATTATGTGTACTTTCATCTACTTTTTCTTGATTTACAACATGCTGCTGATTCTTTTCTTGCTTTTCAACATTTATTAATTTCTCAATTTGCTGTCCATATTTTGATTTAATAAAGTGTGACAAACTGCTTACAGAACTATAATCAAAAAAGTCTACTGTACGAAGTGATATGTGAAACTGTTCATTTAATTGTTCAATAAAACTTACCGCTATAATAGAATCTACTCCATAGTCAGAAAATACTTCATCTTTATAAATATACTTTGCATCTAGTTTTAAAACTATAGATAATAGTTCTACTACTTTTTCAGAAATATATTCTAGCAATTCCATCTCGTTTCCTCCCATCAAAAATTTGTACTTATTATAAATTTTTTAAAACAACACCATTCAACTTTGCACAAACCATGCCTTTACCATCGCATAAAAGAATATTAAATTCATGTAAGCTGCTATCCTTAGCGGTATTTAATTCATTATTATATTGAACCCATGAATACATTTTTTGTTCAAACTTATGCATAATATCTACCTCTTTTATTGAAACAATTTCCATAAGACTATGCTTGTTTGTTAGTATGCCCCCAGATAGCAGTGCTTTTGCTAATATAAAAGGATGTATTACATATTTATCAAATGTTGACGCAAGGAATTCTGGAATACTTATTTCGGATATAACCTCATTTTGTCCAATATATTTTTTTCCATAATGCTGCTCTAATTCTTCTGTAATCAATTTACATCTCCTAATTAGAGCCTCAATATCAATTTGAATTTTTTCTTCATAGTGATAGTATTCTATAATACCACTACTTAACACAGGTGTATTGTCATTATCCCTGTTCTCGGTTTCTGAAATAACATAATTAATCTCTTCCTCACTATTTTGAATAATGCTGGTATAAACCTTCTTAATAGCATCCTTCCATATAACTGGTTGATAGCACACAACATCTTGCAGTTTAACCATAACGCCATCTTCTATTTTCTTTTCAAAAGAATATAGGGTTGCTTCTAATGCTAGTTCTAAATATACGGTTCCTGGCAAGTACCGGCTTTCCTTGTGGTTTTCTACATAAAATTCATTACCTTTTAATGTCGTACTAAATTTTTGTAAAACCAATGTTGACATATTATCATGCAGCAGTGAATATTTTTTAGCTGCATCATTTTCCATTTGTCCTTCTTTTATTTCTGAAGCAGAAAACCAACAATGCACTCTCTCAAACGGATAGGTTGGCAGACTAATTCGTTTCGGTTTCACATCACTATAAAGCAGATTCCAGTTAAAGGTAACTCCCTTTACCCATAATGAAAGAATCTCATTATATTTTCTATTTTCCATCCATATCACTAAAATGTCATGTAATTCCTGATTTTCCTTAAACATCTTTACTGTTGCTTTTTCATCTCTTATATTTCCAATGTGCATATCTGATTGATTAAGCTGTCCATTGATAAAAGCTTCTAACTTATCACATAACTCATCGTATGTATGAATAATCATTGCAAAACGTTCTTCAAATGAATCTCTTCCAATTTGAAGTGTATAAGCTATATCAGCTAAAGAAATTGAATCGTTTTTATGCTGTTTAACAAATTCCAACAGGTCTTCTGCTTTTTTTATTAATTTTTCTTGCGTTTTTGCTGACAGGACAAAGGCATATTCTGTTTGTTCAATTTCTACTCTCATATTTTCTTTTGGAATAAATTCCTCAATAATGATGTGAGCATTAGAACCACCTGCCCCAAAGCTACTAATCCCTGCATACCGTGGTTGTTTTACATGATCAACTTCCCATTCTTTTAGTTTTTGTGGTACACAAAATGGTGTCTGCTTAAAATCAATATTCTCATTCAATTCCTCAGAATGAAGGGATGGAGCTATCTGTTTATGTTTCATCTGTAATAATATTTTAGTAATTCCTGCAATACCTGCTGCACTCTCACAATGTCCAATATTTGACTTTACAGAACCAATTGTGCAATACTGCTTATCTTCTGTATCCTTTGAAAATGCCTCTGTTAAACCTTGTATCTCAATTGGATCACCTAACTTAGTTCCCGTTCCATGAGCCTCAATATAGCTTATTTGCCTTGCTTCAATTCCTGATTCTCTTAGCGCTCTGCTTATAACATTTTTTTGTGCCCTTACATTAGGGACTGTAAAACCATTTACTTTACCCCCATGATTTAATGCAGAGCCCTTTATTACTCCATAAATGTTATCTCCATCTTTAATTGCTTTATCCAATGGCTTTAGTAAAACTGCTCCTACACCTTCACCAGGCACATACCCGTCTCCACCTTTTCCAAAGCTTTCACACTTTCCCTTACTCGACAGGAAATTCCTTGTTCCAAGCGATACATACTTGTTTGGATGGATGGAGACATTAACTCCTCCAGCTATTGCCACATCACATTCCTGCTTTGCAAGAGACATACATGCTAAATGAATGGCAGTAAGAGATGAAGAGCACATTGTATTAACTGCCATACTTGGTCCATGAAAATTAAAATAATAGGAAATCCTATTAGCAATGGATGAGTTCACTCCACCAATGCCTGTCATTCTTCCATTCTCTAATTCCTTTGCACCATATAGTTGATACTCATCATACATAACGCCAGCAAATACACCAACGCATCCCTCTAATCCACCACTATTGTAATCACCTAATGATTCTCTGGTGTAGCCACTATCCTCTAATGTCTCATAAACACATTCTAAAAATAGTCTTTCCTGTGGATCCAACAGTTCAGCTTCATATGGAGAAAGATTGAAAAATAACGGATCAAAATCAGCTACTCCATTAATAAATCCTCCCCACCTGCTATTTATTTTGTCTTTTATTTTTTTGTCTTCATCATAATACAATTTCCAGTCCCAACGTTCCTTTGGAATTTCTGTTATGCTATCTACCCCATTTTTTAAATTTTCCCAGAACTTATTTATATTATCAGCCCCTGGATACTTACCTGCTAAACCAATAATAGCAACATTAAGAGCCTCCTCTTTATTTTTGCCTGAATTATCACAAACAGAAAACCTATTATATCTACGGCTTCTTATTTGTATTTCCGTATTGGTGCATGCATCTTGTTCTATCTCCTTCTCCTCTTCTATTTGTGTCGGCCGTATTAGCTTATTAAGGTGATTTTCAAGAAAATATTCAGCTAACTGACAAATATTCAAATATTCAAAAAACAATGTTTTTGGTAATAACCCAAACTTATTTTCCATATTTTTTGTCATCTGAATAATCATAACTGAATCTACCCCATAGTTGTCAAAGGCACAGTCTTCCTCTATCATATCAACTGGCAATTTCGTAACTTCACTTAAGATTCCCTTCAAATACTGATATAACTCTTTCTTTGCTTTCGCTATATCTATGTTAGATTCTTTTGTCACAGTCTTCTGAACTACCTTTTCCTTTACTTTGCTGTCTTCTATATCATTTTTACAGAAAGAGTTTAGAACTTTTATCCTATTTCCTTTAATTACTGTTACTTCTTCTTTCTCTACTCCTAATATCTGATAGAATGCATTTAATCCCTCTTCTGGTTCTATTTCAACTATTCCAAAGTTATCACGCAATTCATTTTTTACATCTTCATTTACACTCATGCCAGACTTCATCTTCCACAACGACCAGTTAATTGCAACTGCTTTGCCCTTACGTCTGCCTTGTCTCATAAGCTCATTACGGTACGCTGTATATCTGTCTGCAAAGGCATTGGCATATGCATAGTCACTCTGTCCTTGATTACCATGTACTGCTGATAAAGAAGAGTAGACTACAAGAAAATCTAATTCTACATCTTTTGCTGCCTCGTCTAGATTTACTAGTCCTTTTATCTTTGGTTCTAGTACATTTAAAAATTCTTCCTCAGATTTTTTAATAATAAAGTTGTCTTTGCTAATTCCAGCACAATGAAGAATCCCATTTATCTTTCCATATGTTTTCATTATGTATTGAATACATGCTTCCGTCTCTTTTCTGGAACTGATATTCATACTAATATATTCAACAATTCCTCCATTCCCCGAAATATATTCCAGCTTTTCCTGTATTTCATTACTATATTGACTTCTTCCAGTTAAAATAATAACTGTGTCTTTTGAGTTCTTGTTTATTTCTTCTGCCAACATCCAGCCCAAGTAGCCTAGTCCACCTGTAATAACATAAACCCCTTTATCTTTCCATTTAAACTGTTTTCCTTCATTTCCTTTGTTCTTAATTTCCTTCATTTGTGGAGTATATTTTCCATCTTCCAAATATCGAACTTCTGCATGATTCATATAACTGCAATCCACTAATATTTTGGCAAGATCTAATTCCTTAAAATGAGAACCCTCAATTTCAATCATCTGTGTCACACAATCAGGATTTTCAAAACTTGCGCTCTTTAATAAACTACCTATACTTCGATAAAGAGGCTGACTCTCTCCTTTCATGCTTACAACCTGTAGCAATATTTTTCCTTTCTTTTTATTGTGCAAACATGCTTTTATTTCAAGAAATACAGCTTTACCTATATCTGTAAATTTATCCCCTAGTTCCAATTTCTCTGAGTTCAGACTAAATGCCCTTGCATTTCTTTGTATTTTTAGCTCACTTTCTACCTTCTTCACAAAGCTATCATCTTTGTCCAGAAAAATTACTATTTGCTCAGAATATGTTCTTTCTTTATAAATAATTTTAAATTCCTCTTTCTTCCATACCGTTTCAAGCATTATTATTTCATCTGGATGCTTTTCCTTTCTTGCACCACTATAATAAGCCACAGTGAGTCCATTAGCCGTTAATATAATTTCACCGTCATTATTTACAAGCTGAATGTCAAATTTAAAATTATTCCCGCAATCTTTCTTTACTACAGCCCACATTTCCGATTCACATTCCCCAAATATTATTAACTCATCTAGTGAGACTGGCAGTAATGTTTCCTGCAATGTATTCCAATCAAACATTCCAATAATACTTTGAAAAGCAGCATCCAAAACAGTTGGATGTAAGATGTACCTATTATATTCATCTTGAATACAGGCTGGCAGCTGGATAGAAGTAATTACACAATCTTTCTTAACCATCAACTCTTTCAACACTCGGTGTGCAGGTCCATACTCAATACCTAATCTTGAAAATATGTCATAGCAGCTCTCACCCTTTATCATCTCATAATTTTCTGTATTAAGAAGTTGACCAAGATTTGTTTTTGTCTTTTCAACCTCTTTACACAACTGAATATTGCCTTGACTAAAAATATCTAGTTTTTCGTTATCTTCATAATAAATCTCAAAACCATAGTTTTTCTCACAAGAATAGATGCATGTGTTAACCCCCTTAACGGCATCTTGACTCATAAGTGGCTTTCCCCATATTACATTGTTTAGCTTTATTAAATAGTTTTCGTCCATTGAAGAACTCATTGCCTCTAAAGCCATTTCAATATAACCGGCTCCTGGTAATAACTGTGTTCCTTTAACCCTGTGATCCTGGAAAAAATATTCCTTTCCAGTAAATACTGAGCTAAATTTTTGTTCTGCCAGCGTAGAAATATTTTTATGAATCATTGGATATAATTTTTCTACCCCGCCCTCTACGACATTTTGTTTACCTCCTGCATACCAGCAGTGAATTTTTTCAAATGGATAAGTTGGCAAACTTACCTTTCTTGGTCTTTCATTGCAATACAGTTTATTCCATTCAATGGAAATTCCCTTTACCCATAATGTCAGAAGTAGCTCATATTCTCTATATTGCATCCACTTTTCTAATGTAATTTTTAAATCCCTATTCTCTACAAACATCTTTTCAATTGGTTGATCCATTTTAGTATTTCCAATATACACGTCTGGAATATTTTTCTTTACACTAATAAACTCCTCAAGTTTTTCTTTTAAATTTTTGTATGAGCAGGCAAGGATTCCAAGACGTTCTTCCATTTCCTCTCTTCCAACTTGAAGGGTATAAGCAATATTTTTCATATCAACTGGCTGTTTTTCATTATCTATTAAATACGCAAGTAAATCCTCTGCTTTTTTCATTAAAGATTCTTTGGTCTTTGCAGATAAAATAATTACATAGGTCTGGTTTTTATCCTCTTTATCTTCTCTTACTTCTGAAACATATTCTTCAAAAATAATGTGGGCGTTGGAACCACCAGCTCCAAAACTGCTGATTCCTGCATATCTCGGCTGTTTTTTGCAATCAATCTCAGTCTGTTCCCAGTTCATTAATTCTTGCGGAACAATAAAAGGGGTACTTTCAAAATGAATATTTTTATTTAATTCTTGTGAATGCAAGGACGGTACAATCTGTTTATATTTCATCTGCAATAAAATTTTTGTGATTCCTGCAATACCAGCAGCACTTTCACAATGTCCAATATTTGATTTTACAGATCCCAGTATACAAAACTGCTTGTCCTGTTCATTCCTATTGAATGCTTTTGTCAATCCTTGAACTTCAATTGGATCTCCTAAGGAGGTTCCTGTTCCATGCGCTTCCATATAACTTATTTGTTCTGGTGAAATACCAGCTTCTCTTATTGCACTACTAATAACATTTTGCTGAGATTTAACATTTGGTACAGTAAATCCATTGGCCTTTCCTCCATGGTTAATTGCAGAACCTTTAATTACTCCATAAATGTTATCTCCATCTTCAACTGCAAGTGCAAGAGGTTTTAACAATATGGCACCAACACCTTCTCCTGGAACGTAACCATCTCCACCTTTTCCAAAACTCCGGCACCTTCCTTCGCTTGACAGGAAATTGCTTTTGCCCAGAATATTGTATTTATTAGGATGAATAGATACATTAACTCCACCAGCAATTGCTACATTACACTCTCCTTTTTCTAAGCACATACACGCCAAATGCACTGCTGTAAGAGAGGATGAACACATAGTATTAATTGCTATGCTTGGCCCATGAAAATTAAAGTAATATGAAATTCTGTTTGCAATAGAACCTGATACTCCTGCATTTCCACCAAATAACTGATATTCATCATACATAACACCAACAAAAACACCAATATTACCTTCTAGTTCGTCTTTTTTATATTTGCTTAAAGATGCTCTTGTATAACCACCGTCTTCAAGTGTTTCATAAACACACTCTAAGAATAATCGCTCCTGTGGATCCATTGTTTCTGCTTCATATGGAGATATGTTAAAAAATAGTGGATCAAAGTCTGCTGCTCCATTAATAAAACCGCCCCATTTACTATTAACTGTTCCACTTTTTAAAGGGTCTTTATCATAATACAAATGCCAATCCCATCTATCCTTAGGAATCTCAGTAATGCTATCAACACCATTCTTTAAATTATTCCAAAATAAATTAATATTCTCTGCCCCTGGATATTTACCAGCCAAACCAATAATTGCAATATCAAGTGGCTTATTTATCTCCTTTTGCATAGTATCTGTTACTGTAAAACGGTTTCTTCTTTTACTGATTATTTCAAATTTCCCAGGAGAATCTGGCTCAAATATTCTCTCACATTTCTCTTGTTTTGTATTATTATGTTCTAATAATTTGTCCATGTGATTTTCAAGAAAATATCCAGCTAACTCTTTTACTGACATATATTCAAAAAATAGTGTCTTAGGTAATGGTCCAAACTTCTTTTCTAAAAGACTTGTAAGCTGCATAATAACTATCGAATCAATTCCATACTGCTCAAATTCACTGTCAGCATCTATTTTTTGTACTGGCAGCTTAATTACCTCGCTTACGACTTCTTTTAAGTATTGTAAAAGAAACTTCGCTACAGCTTCCTTTTCTTTATCCGAAATATTTATGGAAACCTGTTGTCTATATATTTTTGTTTCAATATTTTCATTTTTTGTAAATGTCGTTAGAACCTTATTTTTCTCTCCATAAATTACTGTTACCTGTTCTTTTGGCAGTGTAACAGCTTTATAGAAAGCATCTATACCTGTTTCCTGATCCATTTCGTACATTCCCAATTTTTTTTGAAACTCTTTTTTTACACTATCATTAACACTCATTCCCGTATCTGTTTTCCATAATGGCCAATTAATAGAAATTGTTTTTCCACAACGTTTTCCTTCTTCGACAAGCTTATTTCTATACCGAGAGTATTGTTCCATAAAGGCATTGGCAAATGCATAGTCACTTTGTCCCTCATTTCCATGAACAGCAGCTAATGAAGAAAATAGAATCACATTATCAAGGTCAAGTTCTTTAGTGGCCTCATCAAGATTTACAATACCTAATACTTTAGGTTTTAAAACCTCCTCAAACTCTTCTCTAGTCTTTTTAATAATAAAATTATCTCTATTAATTCCTGCACAATGTAAAATCCCATTAATTTTTCCATATTTCTTGACAGTATACTGAATCAACTCTTCAACCTGGTGGCTTAAAGTAATATCAATATTTCTGTATTCAATAATTCCTGCTTTTTCTTCTAATTCACCAATTTTCTGTTCTATTTGCTCAGAATATTCAGAACGTCCTGTAAGGATTAAAGTTACTCTATTTGTACACTTGCAAATTTCTTTTGCAAATATCCACCCAATATTGCCCATCCCTCCAGTAATTATGTAAACTCCATTGTTTTTCCAACTAAATTTATTTTGTTTTTTAATTACCGTTTCCTTCAAGTATGGCACATATATTGTATCATTTTGATACACAAGGGCATGAAACTTACTTGAACTGCTGCTTAATAATCGCTCTGCCAATTCTGCTTCTGATAATTCCATAGTGCTAAACTGTATATATTGCGTGAGAAAATTTGGATTCTCCAGTTGTGCACTCTTTAATAAGCCCATAAAGCTTCCATATAAAGAATTCTGATTTGCATCCATGCAAACTACTTGAAATAGCATAGCTCCATTCCATTGTTTCTGAAAGTAACCATGTATTTCCTCAAACATGAAATTTCCATATTGCATAAAAATGTTACCCATGTCTTCACTGACCGCATTAAAGTTAATTACTTTTGCTTTTCTTCCTTTACTTAAATACTTTTCAACCTGTCTAGCATAGGCATTACTCTGATTAAATAGAACAACCACATGATTACTAAACTCCCTTGTTTCCTCCTCTTCCTTAGTTTGTACTTGCTTCCAATCCGATTCCAGTATAACAATTTCGTTTTTAACAAATGGCTTACTACCAAATGCACGAACTTCTAATCCATTAATAGCGACATTTACTTTTCCGTCCTGGGTAACCAGTAAAATATCAAATTTATAATTATTATGACTGCATTTTTTAACAATTGCATATTCATTTATTTGGCAGCTATCATAAAAAACCATCTCATCAAGGGAATACGGCAATACCGTTCCTGATATCTTCATTTTTGACAGATATCCAATTATACTTTGAAATGCAGCATCTAAAATACTTGGATGCATAAGATAGGCATGAAAATTTTCCTTTAATTCTGATGGTAACTTAATGGTACTTATACTTGCTTCCTCATTTACTGATAGAGATATAATTCCTCTGTGCGCTGCTCCATATTGAACTCCAAAATCGTCTAATAACTTATAACATTCGTCAGCAGAATAGATTGAGCTATTGTTTTCATATTTTTCATCAAATACATTTACAACTGGAGACTCCAGGTTATTACCCAAAATTATTTTACCTTGACTATATATATTTGTTTTTTCTTCACTACCGTTATAAATTTCAAATTCAACACTGCCGTCATGGTTTGGAATAATACAGGTATAAACAAGTTCTTCCTCTTCTACAGCTAATGGCTTTAACCAAGTTATATTTTTTATAACCATGCAGCAATTTTTCTTAATATCGTTAAACATAGCATCCATTGCTGCCTCAACTGCCATTTCAATATATACTGTTCCTGGCAAAGTCATTTTTCCTTTTACACGATGATCCGATAAGAAAAATTCATTTTTAGTAAAAACAGAAGTATATTTCTGTTCTAGCAATGTTGACACATTTTTATGAATTAACGGATATATTTTTTCTGCATTAGCTTTCATATTTTCTTCCACTATAAAATTATCTGAAATCCAATAACGTTCTTCTGCAAAAGGATAAGTTGGAAGGCTTAATCGATTAGGTTGCTTTTTCTCATAAAGAACTGACCAATCTACACTTTCACCATTTACCCATGATTTTGCCATATGTAACAATTTCTTTTTGCTGTCCTGGTCCCCTGATTGCATGATAGTATTTGCATTAAAATTGCCCTTTTTGCTAATATGTGCTGTAAAGTATTCCTCTGGACTGCTACTATTTATGTAATAGTTCAGTTTTGAAGCTAATTCGTCTTTTGAATAGACTACAAAAGCAACTCTCTCCTCCATCTCCTCTCTTCCTGTCTGAAGTGTATATGCCAGATCCCTTAAATTATAGTGTTGCTTGTCCATAGCAGGTAAGCAATAATGTTCTGCAAGTTTTTGGCTATAATTTAGTTTTAAATTCTCTACAATTTCATAAATGGAAGACGCTTCGGTTATGAAACTATCTTCAAATTCAAAATCATATTTTTCTGATAGTTTACTTTTCAACCTAATCAATGCATAAAAGTCAATTGTTGTACCTAAAAAGTTTTTTACTTCCATTACTTCCTCTACATCAATTCCTATTATATCTGAAAGTATTTCTGCCGCATCTTTTCTAATACACTCATCTAAATTATGTACTTGCTTGGCTTTGTTTTTAGAAATATACTCCAAAAGTTTTTGTGCATAGATTTTTAATCTTTCCTTGTTCTTTGCTGAAAGCAATATTATGTATCCCTGGGAGACTAAATCTTCTTCCACTATTTCATTATTTTTCTGATATTGTTCCAAAACAATATGTGCATTACTTCCATTTGCTCCAAACGAACTTATCCCCGCCCTTCGTGGGATTTTCTCATCATTCAAAATCATTTCGTTCCATTGTTTTGGTTTTTGAATAATTTGAAAAGGAGTGTCATCAATTGGAATATAAGGATTTATTGTCTCTGAATGCAAGGATGGAACTAATTCATTATATTTCATCTGAAGCAAGATTTTGGTAATTCCCGATATTCCCGCTGCTCCTTCTCCATGCCCAATATTGGATTTAATTGATCCAATTGCACAAAATTGTTTGTCGTCCGTCCAATTCTTAAATGCACTTGAGAGTGCTTGAATTTCAATTGGATCACCTAAAGAAGTCCCCGTTCCGTGGGCTTCAACATAACTAATTGTACGTGGATTAATACCTGCATTAACTAATGCATCTTTAATTACTTCTGATTGTGCCACGGGATCTGGGACTGTAGTACCTGAAGTTTTACCTCCATGGTTTAATGCCGTTCCTTTAATAACACCATATATGTGATATCCTTCCCTTTCAGCCCTTTCTAATGAAGTTAATAAGACAGCTCCTACACCTTCCCCAGGCACATATCCATCTCCGTCTCTTCCAAAAGTTCGACATCTTCCATCACTCGATAAAAACTGTGCCTCCTTTAAGAACATATATTTATGGGGATGTGTCACAACATTAACACCACCCGCCAGTGCAAAATTACATTCTCCTTGTTTAAGGCTTTCACACGCTAAATGAATAGCTGTCAACGAAGAAGAACACATTGTATTTACGCTAATTGACGGCCCATGAAAATTCATTGCATATGATACCATATTAGGAACAGATGCCGTATTTATTCCTAGTGATGTTGGCATTCCCTGAAAGGACATATCTGCCGCAAGTATATCATAATCATTCCAAAAAACTCCTGCAAAAACCCCTACACATTTGTCGCTATTAGATTTAAAGTTTTGCTTCTTTCTATTTTCATAAAATCCTGCATCTTCACAAGCTTCCCATGCAGTTTGTAAAAAGAGACGAACCTGTGGATCCATTGCTTCAGCCTGCCTTGGTGATATATTAAAAAACATACAGTCAAATTTATCTGCATTGTTAATAAATCCACCATACTGATAATATTTTTCGATTTCTTCTTTTGTTTTAAATGTCCCCCATCTATCCAATGGAAAATGTGTAATACAATCCTTACCAATTTTTAAATTATTCCATAATTCATCCATAGAATTAGCCTGGGGATATTTTCCAGATAATCCAATAATGGCAATATCAGCATGTCCTGCTTCTTCATTATGAATAGCATTACTTTTCTTATTATAGGACTCATCAGCCTTGTTGTTTAAATAAATATTATTTACTCTAAGAATTTTATCTTTATCTCCGTAAAACACAACTGCACGTTCCTTAACCTTAATTAATAGCTCATCTAGTACCTCAAGCCCTATATTTAATGGCATTGGAAACAGACCAGTCATTTCATATAACCGTTTTTCTGCTTCATTATCAATTGACATTCCTTCACTTTCCCACAATGTCCAGTTGATTGAAATTGTTTTTCCTCTTCTTTTTCCCAATCGAACTTTATCATTTCTAGCTGCCGCAAAAGCATCCATATAAGAGTTGCCTCCAGCATAATCAACTTGTCCTATATTTCCTATAACTGCGGAAACAGATGAAAACAAAACAATAAAGTCCATATTTATGTCTTTTGTTGCTAGATCCAGGTTGTAGGTTCCCCTCACCTTTGGTGCTAATGTCTTACTTACATTTTTTATATCTTTATCTATTAAAAATTCATCATGAAGCACTCCTGCACAATGAAATATCCCTGTTATAAAACCGAATTGGCTAATAACCTGCTCCATAACCTTTTTTACTTCATCAGGATTTGTAACATCTGCCATGAAATAAAAGGCATTCACTCCATTGTCTCGTAGATCTTGCATTTTACTTTCAATGTCACTGCCCCTTCTTCTACCCAATAACACAATATGTGCGTTTACCTTTTGAGAAATATGCCTTGCTATAGCAAGGCCTAATCCACCCATTCCTCCTGTAATAACATAAACACCATTATCCTTATACACATTAGAAAGCGTTTTTTCTATCTCTTTCTCTTTGAGATAACAAACATATCTTTCTAAAGAAGCATCTTTATATTCAACTGCTAAATATCGGTTTACATACTGCCTGTATTCTTGAGCTATGACCCTAGCTATCTTATCACTTGAAATTGTATTCAGATTTTCAATAGCTATAATCTGACCATAAATTCTTGGATTTTCTTTTTCAGCAGTTCTCAATACCCCTTTCAATGAAATTGCAAAGTTTTTTCCTACTTTTAAGTCAGTAATAATCTGAACTACAACATCATTCTTTGGCATTTCAAATACTATTTCTTTCAAAAGTACAATTAAACTTGTTATTACTTCTTCTGCTTTTGATGCTTCCTCTATTTTCCCTAATTCTTTTACAAAAACTTTTGCGTCTTTAAAATAATGTGCCACATCTTTTACTAACTTGTCTTCTGTTAAAAATAGAATTATCTGCTCGCTTTTATTTACCGTCATATTATCAGCTAATCGGTCTGTCTTTAATAAAACAGGCTCCATTAATAACAAATCATATTTATCCAATTGTTTTGATTCTTTTGTATGTTCTTTCTTTAATACCTGAAATTTTGTTCCATAATTTTCAAACAAATAATTAGCAAGTCTCTCAATAGTGGAATACTCAAATAGCAATGTTGGATACAATTGTACCTCTAAAGTTTTTTCTAATATTTTGACTATTTGCAGTAGTTCACCAGAATCTAATCCCAAATCATAAAAACCTTCTTCCACGCTGATGCTGCTAGAATCTTTTCCCAGTAACTTTCCAATTTCTTTTTGAAGATATAAGCTTATCATTTTCTCATTTACTTGTATAAATTCTGACTCCAGCTTTTCAACTGCCAAATCAGTATTCATGTTTTCTGATGTTAATAATTTTTCCTTATAATTTTCATGCAAATAACCTGCTAATCGATTAATTGTGGAGTATTCAAACAAAAGAGTCGGATAAAGGGGAACTTCCAATTTCTTTTCTAATATTTTAACAATTTTTAGTAAATCCGCAGAATCTAGCCCAAGATCATAAAATCCCTCATTAATATCTAGACTTGCTATTGGTAAATTTATAATATTAGAAATTATATCACACACATAGTGTAAACTGATTTCTCTGCTGGAAGCTTTATTGTTTATCGTAGAAGCAGATTCTATTCCCGTACCTAATAGCTTCTTAATTAAAAAAGCTTCTCGAATCCGCTTAAATACAATACGTTCAAATTCAACTAACACTTCCCCATCTGAATTAAAAATTGTAATATCGTTTTCTCTTACATCATTATTATAAACATAATTAACATTTTCCCTGCTATTTTCACCATAAACATAGATTTCGTTGGAAAGGGACTTATGCGCTCGAAATCTTTTAATCATAAATGGTATAAATGGTGCGTCTGGACCAGCTCCATTTTCATTCAGCAAAAAAGTTGAACCCGAAAATGTCGAACCATCCAAAAATGCCGGATGCAGATAAAACTGTTCTCTAAATTGCTCTGCTAAATCACTTAAATGCAAATGCATAAGCTCTTTTTGATTATCTTTTTGATACACAGTACCTAATGTTTTCATAAAGACATAATGAGAAATATCATTTTTTCTTGCAACTGCATAAATATCATCCATGTCCCACTTTTTAGTATAATTATTCAATATCTCAAGTACCCTCTCTCCTCTTGGGGCACAAGTTTCTTCAGTCACTTGATACATAAGACATTCCATATGTTCAATAATGTCCTCATTAATTTGACCATTATTCATCACTTTCTTACTTGTAATCTGAACTTGATAATATCCTTGTTTAGGTTCAAGTGTAACATATACATCCGCACAAAAATTCTCTGAAACTACAACTGGACGTTTAAATAATATATTACGTAGTTCCAGTTTACGAGATCCTATATAATCAAAGGATACTCTATAAACCATATCAAGCAAAGTTACCCCTGGTAATGTTCTTACATTGTACAACTGATGATCTCTAACTATGTAATTATCAAATGTTACCTTTTGCGTATATGTCATTGTTTTTTCCGTTGGCATCTTCAGTCACTCCTCCTCTCTTAATTTACCCTTTTGAACCCAAAGAAATCAGAAAATGGATTTAATTCACTTTGAATATTACTACTCTCTTTTCTAATAATTTCTGTTTCTTCATCTATCCAAAATCTTTTTCGATTAAATGTAATTTTTTCTCCTAAACTTTGCATAGTAGCAATATTCTGTTTCGGAATACCTTCGTTACTTACAATAATATGGGCATTGTCTCCACCTAGTCCAAACCCACTAATACCAGCCCTTAATACATTATTTCTTTCGTTCCAGGCAACCTGATTATGCACAATATATAAAGAGGAGTCCTCAAATGCAAACCTTGTATTAGGATTATCACAATTTATGGTTGCTGGTAATTGACTGTTAATAATTGAAAGTAATACTTTAATTATACTTGCTGCACCAGACGCACTTAATAAATGTCCAATATTACTTTTTACACTTCCTACCCCACAAAAATGTTTTTCATCTGTATAAGATTTAAAGACTGTATTCAGTCCCTTTAGTTCTATTGGATCTCCTATTAAAGTTCCTGTTCCATGCGTTTCAACATAACTAATTGTTGTCGGATCTATTTTTGCATTCTTAATAGCCTTTTGAATTAATTCTCTCTGCTGTTCTGGACTTGGTGTGGTAATTCCCATAGTGTTTCCATCATTATTAAGTGCTGAACCATCAATAACTCCATATATTTTATTATTGTCATCTATTGCCCTATTCAGTTCCTTTAAAATTAATACACCGCAGCCTTCTCCAATGCCTATTCCGTTGGCATTTGCATCGAAAGTCTTACACCGCCCATCAGGAGACAAGATTTTTGCAGCACTTAGCAATTCGTAAATTGATTCTTCTAAAATTTCTACTCCACCAGCAAACGCCATATCAGATTCACCACTTAAAATACTTTGAGCAGCTAAATGAATAGCTGTCAGCGAACTTGAACAAGCTGTATCAATAACCATATTGGGACCCTTTAAATTAAGAAAATGAGATAAATGTGTTGCAATAAAATTCTGACCAATTCCAACAATTGTATCGCTGGTATCCTGCTTTATCTTATTATGAAATGTACTTACTCTTGCCCCACAAAATACACCTATATCCTGACCCCATACCTGCTTTTTGCTATATCCTGCATCCGCTAATGCTTCTACACTCACTTCAAGCCATTGACGCTGCAATGGATCCATATTTTTTGCCAAAGATTCTTTTACCTTAAAGTATTCCGCATCAAAATATTCTATATCCTTCAAAAAACCTCCCCATTTACTTATAATATTCCCCTTCTTAAATTCATTTGGATAATACCGTTTTTCCCAGTCAAATCGTTCTTTGGGAATGATGCAAATACTGTCTTTTTTACTAACCAGGTTACTCCAGTACGTCTGTATATCTGGTGCATCTGGGAAATGGCATGCCATTCCAATTACTGCAACCTTTTTGTTACATCTTGAACTGCTTTTCACAATAGCAGACTCCTCTTTTGGCATGATGACCTGCTTTTCTATTTTTTTACCCAAGCTATCTTCATAATTAGTAGATAGGTAGTCTGCCAATTCCTTTATTGTGCGGTACTCAAAAAATACATCGGGAGCAAGCTTTATTCCTTGTAATTCTCGATCAAATCTTTTAATTATCTGTTGTAAAAAAATAGAGTCAATACCCATATTTTCAAACATTTCATTCACATCAATATCTTCTTTTTCAACTCCTAATTCTTCTGCAATAATATTACAAATCAGCTTTTCTAAGTCACCATCTGTTTCCTGTTTTACTTGATTTTTTTTATTACACGACGTTAATGCCGTTTTGATTTTATCTGGATAGGTTTCTAGTAAAAACTCCGATAACTGTCGAATGTTGGGGTAT
This sequence comes from Anaeromicropila populeti, assembly GCF_900112775.1. Lineage (GTDB taxonomy): Bacteria > Bacillota > Clostridia > Lachnospirales > Lachnospiraceae > Anaeromicropila_A > Anaeromicropila_A populeti. The sequence goes on along the minus strand of NZ_FOYZ01000004.1, from coordinate 161,302 downwards.
TCTAAGATTACAGCTGGATCAATTGCAATTCCTTCCAAAGAATTTTCCATTCTCTTTACAATTTGGGCTAGTATAATAGAATCAACACCAAGTTCCTGAAACATAATATCATAATCTATATCTTGTGCTTCTAAGCTAAGTTCCTCCATAAATATTTTTGATATAAAACTGCTTAGTTCATTAACTAGAACATTATCTGCCATATGAAGCGCCTCCCTGTTTAACAGTTTTTTTAATTTCCATTTATCAAAGTTTACATATGCCGGCATAATAACAGGCGTTTCTAAATTACTTATTTTTTGAGAAATTATTTTATCTAACAGATACAAGCCCTCATTATTGGTATGACTTAATAAGCCAGTTTCCAAATAAGCCTTATTTTTCACCTCTCCCATACCAGACATGCTCCAACTCGGCCACTGAATACTAACTACTGCACATTTTTTATAATGACTACAAGCAAAGTAATCCAAATAAGTATTTGCCATTGCATAATCACTCTGACCAGATGATAAAGAGGGAATTGCTGCTGATACCGAAGAATACAGTACAAAAAACTGCAAAGGTTCATCCTTTAATACCTGAAATAAGTTTTCTGTACCTTGAACCTTTGGATTCAATACTAATTGAATTTCATCTACATTTTTTCTGATAAATGCAGGATTTCTTTCGTCTGTTATCCCAGCACAATGAATAACTCCTCCAATAAAACCAAACTGTTTTTTTACCTCTTCTAGACTAGTTCTCAGCGCCCTATTATCAGTAAGCTCTGTTGCCAAGGTTATTACTTGTGCTCCCAATTGTTCAAGCTCTTTTATAGCAGCAATCTTTTTTCCTATTGGTGTATTCCCATATAGACTCCATTGGTTTTTAGGTGGTATTTCTTCTCTACCAGTTAAAACAAACTTTTGAACTCCATAATTTTTAGCAAAATGAATTGCAGCCAAATACCCAATTCCTCTTGTTCCACCAGTTATCCATAGCGCATGTTCTCTATTAAAATGTAATCGTTGTTCATTTTTTAATGATATTTCATTAAAATAGGATTGAAATCTTTCTTTATTTCTATAACAAACTTGGCAAACCCTTGAGTCATTAAAATATTCTTTTATAATTAATGGTGCCATTTCCTTAGCTAAGTCATTTTCCGCAAAGTCTACATGGCATGATGAGGTACCTTTGTATTCGTTTTGAATCATTCTAAATAAGCCAGCATGAATTGCACCTGCCATATTTATTTTACTGTTTTGAAAAATTTCCAATCCTTTTGAAATGCATAAAAATCTCATCTCTTTTCTTTTTATTACAGCTGTATTCAAAGCAGCCTGTATTACAGCAATCCATTTCTTTTCCTCTATTAATGTAGTACCACATCCAGTTACATCAATAATTCCCTCTCCCAAATTATCGGAAAGATTCTGAACTCCTACAAACTCATTATTACTATATAAAATAATATGACTCAACTTCATTTGTTTTTGTATTAACTTTGCAAGTTCCAACGTATCCTCTGTTGCAACTATAATAACTGATTCTTTTCTATTTACATTTTGATAATATGGTTTCTTTTCCCACTCTTTATGTACAAAAACAGGCTCCCTTTCTATGTTCTTACCAAGTTCTATGGTACAATTAGAATTTTCTTGCAATAAATCATTACTATTCACATTACAAATAGATTGATTTTCAGCCCAAAACTTTTTTTGCTCAAATGAATAAACTGGTAAACTGACCTTTTTGTAATCAGTTTTTCGATAATATACATCCCATTTTATACTTTGACCCGTTAACCACAGCTGAACACAACACTTGTCTATTTCATAACGCAGGCTATGATCCAACCTAATTTTTACTGACTTATAATTTCTTGTTAAACTAACGTTTTCTTCCTGTTCTTCTACAACAAACTCAATGTTTAATAGGTCATTTTGGATTGGTGTAAAATCCTCTTTAAGTACTTTTATTAACCAATCCTCAAAATTTTCCCATACTTTTTCCTTTTTACTAAATTTGAAAAGATATTTGTAGTCTTCTCTTTCTGATAAAATATTCTTTTCAAATCCTCGTTTATCAAGACAAGTCTTTACAATTTTCTCATAATCCTCTTGTTTACCGAATAAAAGTGTGATTAGTTCCAATCTACTTAGTTTATGTGAATTAAGTAAATGTATTAAATCATTAAATTTCTCATTATCTATCATATAATCTTCACTAATATTCCACTTCTTATTAAGCTTAATTAAAGAGCTTGCAATTATTAGCACAAACAGAAACTTCTTTTCCTGGATATTGTCTTCATTCCAATATGAGCTATGGCTATTATAAATTATTTCTTTAATGCTGCTTCCATACACGTCTATAACATCATTCCATTCATCTGCATACTTTCGAAATGTAAATTGATTCTCATAAAGCAGCTTTGCTTTACATGAATAGTGCAGAAATGCTTCATCCGGCAGCTCTGCTTTATGTAATAAATCATGCAAATAAGAAGCATTGAAACAGAATGGTTTTATCAGATTCTGATTAATAGGATCATAAAATGTCATGTTCCCACATACCGGCTTTAGTTGTGACAGCTTAATTTGATCTAGCAAATAGCATAATATTTGATTTACAGAAAGAATCTCACTTAATGCTAAACTGATCCATACTCCTGTACCTTCACCAGTAGTCTGATCCATTCGGACTCCAAGCTCTTTTAAACCAGAAATAACACTATACTGCAAAATAAAATTATTTAAGTTTACATATATTTCTTTCCATGTTCCATTATAAAAATCTTTTCTTCTTTTATAATTTGTGCTTATTTCTTCTGTCATTTTTAAAATCATTTCAAGCCTATTAAATACCTGATGTTCCTTAAATAAGCTGCTATTCACAGAAAAAGAAGTTAACTTGATATTTCTTGCTATAAACATGCACTCTAAATCTGCGTCATCCGATATAGGAGTGTTATCATGTCGTTCTAGCATATTACTAATATCTTCAATAGTTGAAACCATACCGCCAACTCTATACTTAAAATTTTCTCGACCAAGCAATTGAGTCATACAGATATCTTTTAAGGCAAGACTCTCAACTCCGTTGTTCTTTATAAATTTTAACCATTTATCTTTTATTTTCTCTAAACTGTTTTCCGTTTTGGCAGATAATATAAATGGATATTCATTGATAAGTTCTGTTTTCTCATCCATAGTTTTAGCAACATACTCTTGTATAACAAGATGACTGTTTGATCCACCTAATCCAATAGCTGTTATACCAGCTAATCTTGCTTTCTCTTCACATTTCCAGTCTTTTGTATCTGTTGAAATAAAAAATGATGATTCATCAAATTCAATCATAGGGTTTAACATTTTGAAATTAATTAATGGCGGAATCTTTTTATATTTAAACATTAAGAGAACCTTAATAATACTGGCCATGCCTGCAGCATTTAAAAGATGTCCTATATTCGTCTTTACAGACCCTAATTCACAGTATTGCTTTTTCTCCGTATCTTCTCTAAACACCTGCTTTAGCGCTTCTATCTCAATTGGATCTCCTAAAGAAGTTCCCGTTCCATGTGTTTCTATATATGTCACATCTTCAACAGAACATTGAGCATCCTGATAAGCCTTTCTTATTACACTCTTTTGTATCTCTACACTTGGAGATGTAATTGTGTTAGCATGTCCTCCATGCCCTACAGCACAACCTTTAATTACACCATAAATATGGTTATTATCTCTGATTGCATCATCAAGCCTTTGAAGAAGTAAAACTCCAACCCCCTCGCCCATAACAAATCCATTTGCATCCTTGTCGAAAGTTTTACATCTTCCATCTCCACTTAACATTCTATTTTTTGACCATATAATATACTTTAATGGCTCAATACATATATTTATAGATTCAACTAATGCATAATCCGAATCCTTATTAATTAAGCTCCTTTGAGCATCATACGTCGCAATGAGGGCTCCTGAGCACCCTGTATCTATTACTTTACTGTCACCCTTTAAGTCAAAAAAATAAGATATTCTGTTTGAAAGCATAAAAGGGTAATTTCCATTTCCCGTAAAGACTCCAACATTCTCTTTGTTTAGAAGGTCAAAATAGGAATTTAAGTTTAATGCGGATACATAAACTGAAGTAATATTTTTTTGTAAACACTTTAAAGATATTCCAGAATCCTCAATGCATTTCCATGTATTTTCCAGTAATATTCTTTGTTGTGGATCCATCTCATTTGCTTCTTTTGGTGATATGTTAAAAAAGTTATTGTCAAACATTTGAATGTCATCTAAATGTCCCATCCATTTACTAATGCTTTTATTGTCATCATAATTTTCAGAATAGAACTGGTTATTATTCCATCGCTTAATTTCTTCTATACAATCTTTTCCCTTTATAATGTTATCCCAAAATTCATTATAATCTTTAGCTTTTGGGAACTGACATGCCATTCCAACAATAGCAATATCAGTTCCTCTACCTCTATTATTTTTGCGCACAGCCATTTTCCCCACTTATATTTTTTATTCTTAATTAGTTCATTAACATTTTAAGCCTTTCCACAAGCTGCTCAGATGCTTCATCCATAATTTTTATTGCAATTTGATCTACATGCCGGTTACGCCAGTCCTCTAATTCTGTACCTCTTACCCATTGATTAAAGGCTCCTAATGCTGGTCCACAGTGTACCTGAAAATCTATTTTTCCTTCTGCTTCTCCTTCCATTGCAAGTCTAGTACTGTTTGAAAAGTACCATTTAAATATTAGAGCCATTTTTTTCTTGGGACTATCCTCAATTTTTTGTATTTCTTCTTGTGAAAGATTTCTTATCATTTCTTGATAAACTTCTTTAAAACTTTTTTTAAAATATCTCTTTTCAATCATTTGCTTAGTATCTTCGTCAAGGTCATCTATAGAATTATTATGTCTATATAATTCATACAACGTATTTCCTCTTGCGGGGAAAAATACACCTTTTTTTAATACTTGCACTTTAGCACCAATTTCAAACATATCTCCAGCTATTGTGTAATCCGTATCCTGAACGTTAATATCTTGCAAAAGACTTTTTACCAATTCACTTGTATTGCTTTCTACTGTACATTGATTAATTGAGCCAGTAACTATATAATCTGCTCCCATAGCAAAAGCTGCTACAGCAGAAATTGGCGTTCCAATTCCTCCAGCCAGGCCAATTCTAACGTCTTTTTCATATCCAAATTGTTTCTTTAACCGGTCTCGCGTTGCAACCATAGCTGGAAACAGCACACAAGTAATTCCTTGATCTGTATGTCCACCCGAATCACCCTCAACAGTAATATCATCGGCAACAGGAATTTTTCCAGCTAATAATGCTTCTTCTGATGTTATGTCTCCCTGTTCAACAAGTTTATCTAACAATTTATCAGGAGCAGGACTTAAAAACATTTCTGCTACTTCTGGCCGAGACATTTTTGCAATAATTTTATGTTCTGAAACCACATTTCCTAATACGTCTTTTTTCAATCCCTTGGCACGATACTTAACTAAACTTTTTGTCATTTTAATAAAACCAGATGCCTCAATAACTTTAATATGATATTTCAAAAATAAATCAATGATTGCGACTTCTTTCTCTTCATTATCTAGACGTTGTAAAAAATTCATTCCGAATAACTGATTACTTGACAACTGACTCTGTATTTTCTGAATTGCCTGTTCTACCTGCTTGTACCCCAAGCCTCCTGAACCAAATATACCAAGCATGCCCGCTTTAGCCATTTTTACGACCATTTGTTCCGAAGAAATTCCTCTATACATTCCTCCAGCAATATATGCATACTTTAAATTATAATCTTTCTTAAACTTATCACTGCCTAACTTCTCTGATACTGTTGCTTTTTTACTCCCAATTATTTGATTTTCTCCAGCCTCTTGTTTAGCCTGTAATGCATATTCAGGGTGGCTGGCATATTCCCTCCTAATTCGCTTTGTCATTCCAACTAATGCATTGCCTGGTCCTATTTGTTCAATTTCTATATCAGAATTCTGATTCATCAAATAAATCATACTCTTGTTCCATTGAACCGAACTTTTTATCTGATTAATTAAATTATTTTTTACTTCTCCATTTTTATAAAGCTCACCACTCACATTAGAGATAACTGGTATCTCTAGATTATTTATTTTAGCTTCCTGTATAAAATTTTTAAACTCTTCGCTTGCATCTTCCATATATCTAGAATGAAATGCACCACTTACTTTTAATTTTATATAAGAAATTCCAGGAACCTGTTCAAAAATGCTTTTTGATGCATCAATATCGTTTTCATATCCTGATATAACTGTTTGAAGTTCTGTATTACAATTTGCTATATCTATCCTATCCAAATTATTTTTTACCAATATTTCATTAACTCTATCCTTTGTTACTCCAATGATTGCAGCCATGCCTCCACCAATTGCTTTTTGCATTAATTCTGCCCTTTTTTTTACTAGCCTTAATCCAGTTTCAAAATCAAATGCACCTGCTGCAAGTAATGCATTATACTCACCCAGACTATGGCCTGCTACATAATCTGGTTTTTGCACTGCATCCTTTATTTTTTTATAGTAATATAGTGCATTAACCACATACATTGCTGGCTGAGTATATTGTGTCTGATTAAGGACATTATTCTTATCCTCTAAACACAGTTCTTTTATAGAATAGCCTAAGACTCTGTCTGCTATTTCGGTGACTTTAGGAAATTCATCAAATAGCTCCTTTCCCATTCCTACAGTTTGTGAGCCTTGTCCTGGAAAAACGTACGCTTTCATTTTATTACCACCTTTCTCTTATGCAATTTCATCAATACACATTATTTTTTTTAATGTAAATAAAGTTTCAATTGGATATCCAAATGAATTATTAATATAATTTACTCCTTCAATAGTCGTATTTTCTGCAATATGAACATGACCGTAAATATGCTTAATCGATTCTATCCTTTTTATATACTGGTTAATATATGTACTTCCCATTACTGGAACTAGTAATGAAAGATTTTTTAATTTATTTGTAGGCAATAGCCTGGTGTCAGGTACAAAATGTGAAAATGAAATAATTCGGTTGTTTGTATTAAAAATCATTTTTTCATTCAATTCACAGCAATACTGATTTAAATCTTGAATTTGATTATAATTTTTCAAATTGCATGCTATAAAATCCCTCCAGATTGTATATAACTCTTTACTTGGCATGCCAAACGAAAAGTCATACCACGACATAATTGGAACAATTGAAAAACCATCAAAGTCCTTTGCTTCCATATGTACTCCCGTTTTTCTTACAACACTGTTCAGGATGTTCCATTTTTTAATTACAGTATTTATTTTTTGGTTCTCTAACCATAAATCATGATTTCCAGGAACAAAAAATACTTCATGAAATACCTTTTTTAAAAAAACAAATACTTCCTCAATTAAATTTATTTTAGAGGATATATCTCCTGAAATAATTAAGATATCTTTACTAAAATTATAATTTACTAATTTTTTAATCCACATTCGATTAGAAATATAATCCACATGAATATCAGATACAACAAATATCTTCATTTTCCACCTATCTAAACTAGTATTTTACAGCATAAAATCATCATTATCAAACTCCGCTTCCATGCAAACTGCATTTTCATCAAATTGCTGAGCTATTGTATCAATAAAACAAATATCATCTATTTTAATCTGCTCATTATTTATTACTTGGCTGCACACTCCAACATAGTTTACTAAAATTCTCTCAATACGATGACTATTGTATAAATTAGCCTTGTATACCAAATTCATTCTTAACCCATCTTGCATCTCATTAACATAAAAGGTCAGATCATATTTTGGAAGAATTTCATAATCTGAATTTGGGATTACCTTTATTTTATCAAAGGTTAATTCACCATAACTATCAAATGGTAAATAGTTAAAAAATAACGAAAACAAATTTGTTTGAGCAAATTCCTTATTTTGTTTTATTTTAGAATATAACTCGTCATAAGGATAATCTTGATTATCTAGAGCCTCAAATACTATGTCCTTCATAAGCATTATGTATTCTTCAAATGTACTACAAGTATCCATGTTTGATCGTATGATAATTACATTTAAGAATAACCCAATTAACTTCTCCAGATCTTGATTTTTCCTATTCTCAATAGGTATACCAATACTCAGATCCTTTTGTCCAATTTCCTTACTAATTACAATATTTAAAATGGAGATATAAAAAACAAAGTTAGTTATTTTTTTCTTAATACAATATTTTTGAATATTCTTTGCTAATTCAGTATCTAGATATTGAATTTTGTTACCAGCTAGTATCTCTGAATTTGTATATACATTATCTACAGGAAGTTCTGTATATTTAAAATTCTCCAGCTTTTTTAGCCAATACTTTTCTTGACTCTTAGCCATATCTGATTTTAGTAAATTATTATGCCAAAATGAAAATTCACTATACTGAATCCGTAATTCAGGCAACCTTATCCCCTGATATAATTGCATTAATTCATTAATTAATATACTCATGGAATATCCATCTATAATGATATGATGAAAATCAAGTAACATGGTATACTTTTGCTCACTGTGTTTAAGCAATTTTATACGCATTAATGGTAATTCAGCAAGATTAAAGGGCTGAATAAAATCCTCTAAATACTTTTTTATTTCTGTTTCTTTTGCTTCTATAGAATCTATTTTTAATTGTAAGAAATCGTGAACTTTTTGAACTGGCTCATCTGAAATAAATCTAAATGTTGTTCTTAAAATCTCATGCCTCTGAATTAATTGATTAAAAGCATGTTCCAATTCGCTCACGTTAAGTTCTCCTGCAAGAGATAGTACAACTGGCATATTATACCGAATACCTAGGTCTTCTATCTTGCTTAAAATTAAAATTCTCTTTTGCGCTGATGATACCGGGTAAAACATTGTTTTAGATAAGGTTTCAATAACATTATGACTATTTTTTTCTGCTTTGCTAATATAACAAGAAATTTCTCTAATGGTAGGATGTCTAAATATTTCTTTTAATGGAATTTCTACACCCAATTCCTGATTTAACTTAGATGCAAGTGTTACCGCACTTAAAGAATTTCCATTTTGCTCAAAAAAGTTACCATTTACATTAATTTGTTCTCCCCCTAGTACATTGCACCATATCTCACCAACTTTTTGCTCTAAGTCATTTTTTGGCCCACAGTATTCTGCACTATTATTACTTTTTACCTCAGGTTCTGGTAATAATTTTCTGTCAACTTTTCCATGACTATTTAATGGAATTTTATCTAACTGAACAAAATAGGATGGTATCATATAATCAGGTAATTCTTGCGCTAAGTACTCTCTAATTTCTGTTTCTTCTACTTGATAGGTACACACAATGTAAGCACACAAATAGCTAAGTCCCTGTTCATTTTTTTTCACAATAACGCATGCATCTTTAATAGAACTATGCTTCACCAGCTGGGTCTCAATACCACCAACTTCTACCCTGAATCCCCTGATTTTAACCTGATGATCCAGCCTGCCCATAAAATAAATTTCACCATTAGGCAGCCATCTCGCTAAATCCCCTGTCTTATACATTCTGCTGCCAGGACAAAATGGATCATCAATAAACCGCTCTTTTGTCAATTCCCTATTATTTATATATCCGCGTCCTACCGAATCACCTGCAATATATAATTCTCCTGGTATTCCAATTCCTTTATGTTTCATTTTTTCATCTAAAATATATATTTTAGTATTGACTATCGGGTTTCCTATAGACGGTATTAATTGAATATCCTCCTTATGCAATGTTTTTGTTGTAACTACATGAGTTTCTGAAGGTCCATAGTGGTTATGCAGATAAATATCCCGATTTTCTAAACTACTAATAAACTCTTTTGATATGATGAGCTGTTCTCCTGCTGTTACAATATGCTTTATGCATAAAGGGATTTCCGAACAATATTTTTTATCACTCATAATAAGCTTTAAGAATGCTGTTGGTAAAAATACTGTTTCTATCTTGTTATCATTTATAAAATCAAATAGTATTTTGACATCCTTTTTACTATCTTCGTCAATAATATATAGTTCCCCTCCTTTTAATAGTGTGGAGAAAATCTCCTGATAGCAGACATCAAAGCTCATTGTTGTAAATTGCAGGCTTTTGCCGCCAAAATTAATGTTTGTATTATTAAACTCAAACTGAATAAGGTTTACTATATTTTTATGTTCAATCATTGCGCCCTTTGGCTTTCCTGTAGTTCCAGAAGTATAAATAGTATAAAGCAAATTTGATCCATCTGTTATGTTCTCTACTGGCGAATCGTCTTCCTCAAAGATATCTTTGCATTCCAAGTCTATTTCTTTAATTAGAAAGTTTTTTTCAAAATGATATTTTAAAATAAACTGTGCATTACAGTCTTTAAGCATATAATTTAAGTTTTCTTGTGGATATGTATAGTTTAGCGGTACAAATGATGCACCTGCCTTTATAATTCCCAGTACACCTATTATAATCTCTGGTGAACGTTCACCAATAATCCCAACTCGGCTTTCCTTTTCAATTCCCAGCTTTCTCAAGTATCGGGCAAGTGAGTTTGATTTCTTATCTAATTCTTCATAAGTAACCGTTCTGTTGTTATATAGTACTGCCTTATTTTTAGGTGCCTTTATAGCTTGTTTTTGGAATAGAGAATTAATTGTTTCATTAAAGTCAATTTTATACTCTGTATGATTAAATTGATTAATTGTCCTTATTTCATCTTCATTTACCATAGCTACATCCGCTAAAAGAAGGTAAGGGTTTTCTGTTATGCTGTTTAAAATATTTATATAATGAGTAAACAATCTTTCTATTGTAGCTAATTGAAACAATTGGGTACAATACTCTATCTCCACATGAATTTCACTAACCCTATCTGTTACTTCAATTGTAATATCAAATAATGAAGTTTTTCTATCAAGTGAATAAGGGATGATTGTAAAATCCTTTGTTGTTATCAGCTCATTATTTACATCTTGTACAATAAACATAGTGTCGAACAGAGGATTTTTGCTCAACTCTCTAGCAATATTTAATTTTTCAACTAACATATCAAATTGATATTCTTGATTTTCATACGCTTTGAAAGCATTCTCCTTTACTTCCTGTAAAAATTCAGAAAACGTTTTGTTTTGGGAAGGTGCATTTTTCATTGCTAAGGTATTCACAAACATTCCCATTACATTTTGAATTTCTGTATTTGTTCTTCCAGCAATCGGGGTTCCAACTATGATTTCACTTTGATTTGTATATTTGAAAAGAAGTACATTGTATGCCGCCAGTAAAACCATATACAACGTTGACTTTTTGTCTATAACAAGTTGATGTATTTTCTTAGATAAATGATTTTCTATTACAAAACTAGCTCTGCTTCCTTCAACACTTTGTAAAGATGGTCTTGGGAAATCTGTAGGCAGATTTAATGCTTCTGGTTCTTCTGAGAATTGTTTTAGCCAATATGACTCTTGTAATTTCATTTCTTCAGACTTTAGTCTTTCGTTCTGCCAAACAGCATATTCCTTATATTGTAACTCAAGAGGCAGTAACTTCTCTTGATAATACAACTTTAACAATTCACTTCTAAAAATACCCATTGATGTACCATCTGAAATAATATGATGCATATCAATAAATAATATTTTTTTATCTTCATTTAAATCTATTAAGACAGCTCTAATAAGTGGCCCTTGACTTAGTACAAATGGCAGAACCAGGTCGCTCAACAAATAAGACACATCTTTCTCATCAGCACTAACAAGGTTTAATGTAAAATTCATAAAAGGATGAACTACCTGAACCAGCTCACCATTCTTCATCTCAAATGTGGTCCTTAATATTTCATGTCTGTCTATCATAGACTGAAATGCTTTTTCCAATCTATTTTTATCTATTTTTCCCTGGACTAGCATTGCATATGGAAGGTTATAATTTGTATTATTACTCTCCAACTGACTCAACATATAAATACGCTTCTGAGAAGATGAAAGCGTATAACTATCTTGTTGAGCTATCTTCTTTATTTCGTGATAACTGCATTTTGTATTATTTTCTATCATTAATGCTATATCTTTTAATGTTTTTGCCCTCAACGCATCATCCAGAGATATATTTACATTATTTTCCTTGTAAATTCTTGCACACAAAATTGAAGTTTTTAATGAATTAAAACCGTTTTCTAAAAGCCCTTCCTTGATATTAATAGTAGTGCTTGTTACTATTTCTTTGCACATTTCAATAAGCTGCTGCTCCATAGGTGTAATAGATTCATTGAAACAGGTTGCCTGTACACTATCCGAACATATATGATTTTTCATTTCTCCAAGCACTGATTCAAAATTATTATCTTCATACATTCTAACAAGCTTATATTTTTGTATTTTTCCTGATGCTGTTCGCGGAAACATATCCATAGGAACTACATTTGCAATTTCTAATCCCATCTGCCTGCTTAAATACTTTTTCATTCCCTCTGCCATTATAGTGAATGCTTCTATGTTCTGTTTTGTTTGTATGAATATAATAATATCATCTGTTCCAATTTCTCTATTATACACACCACATGCAGCAACTGTACCTGGGTGTATTAATCCAGATTTTTCTGCCACATCTTCAATATCATGAGGATAATAATTCTTACCGTTGACAAAAATAATATCTTTTGCTCTTCCAGTAATAAATAATTCTCCATCTCGTACAAAGCCAACGTCACCTGTCTTAAACCACCCCTCAGCTGAATAGGCATTCTTAGTTTCTTCTGGCTGCTTGTAATACTCATTAAAAATGTTAACTCCTCTAACCCAGATATTCCCTATAATATCTTCACCTAATTCAAAGCCCTCGTCATTATATATTTTAACCATACAATTGGTAACCTGGGTACCTACGCTTACAAAAGTCACCTTCTTACTGCTATTTTCTATATTATTTAAATCAATTTCCTCTACGTGTTGTCCAATAATCACGCTGTCTCTATCTAAATTAACATAAGTAAAACCCCGTTTTATATCAGATACCGTAATAATAGATGCTGATTCAGACATTCCATAGGACGGTGTCATAACACAAGATTTCATTCCATACTTCTCTAGCATCTTCAGAAAAATATCACAGGTTTCTTTTGCAACAGGTTCACCACCATTAATAATAAATTTTACACTTGAAAGATCCCAGTCTTGTGCATATTGTTCTTTGAATAAAGATACAAAATAATTTAGAGCAAAATTTGGGGCAAATAACATTGTGGCTTTATACTCACTTGTCTTTTTCATCCATAACATTGGATTTTTCAAAAAAAGTTCTGTAGGCATAACATAAAGCGGTACATTAAAATATATAGGATAAATATGTGTTGCAATTAGTCCCATTGTATGACTTAACGGAAGCCACGTAAGCATTACATCGTCAGGATTTCTGTCTGCTCTGGATTCCATTGCCAATACACCCGAAATAATCATTTCATGCGTTAGAACTACACCCTTTGGCATCCCTGTTGAGCCTGAAGAAAATTGAATCATTGCCACATCCTGTGCCTCTGCTTGATATATTTCACATGATTCATTATTTAGAACAATATCATCCATTAATATAATAATGTCATTAATACTCTGAAAGCGCTTATCTTGTAAATTCTCTTGAAGCGTTCCTTGTAACCCTGTTAATACCATCTGAGTTGTAAGTATATGGGGATGGGTTAATGTTTTTAAAATATTAGTTACTTTACTTTGCTGCTCTTCTCCAACTCCTACAGGTAATGGAATAGGAATAATTCCTCCTAATATACTTGCCCAAAATGCTCTTACCATGGACTCATTATCAGCAAGTTGAAATACTAGTTCATCCCCAGGCTTTATACCTTTCAATTGAAGTTCATGCAAAAGTTCTTTAGCTTCCTTATATAGCTCTTTGATAGAAGCTCTCTTCTCTTCTAGTTCTCCATTTATGTAAGTAATAATTCCTTTATCTTCCGCAGCCTTATTTATAAAAAGAGCAATTAAATTACTTGTTTTCATAATTTTCCTCCGTACATTTGTTAACTACCGTTTTCCCTCACAATAATATTTCTTACTGTACTATATTTTTACTTTTTACTGTTGTTTTCTTCCATCCGCCCCAAAAATAAAATATCATATTAATAATCAGCCCGCTGACATTACTAATTAAGATAGCAATCCAAATTCCTTTATAATTTAGTGATGTTTTTGAAGCAATTGAAGTAATAGGTATTCTAATTAACCATAATTGTACAATTGTAAAAACCATTGTCATAAAGGTCTTTCCTGCACCACTAAAAATTCCTGTAAGTATAGATGTAGCAGTTACTGCCATATATCCAAGGCTAACAATTCTCAAATAAGATGCTCCAATCTCCAATACCTCTTTATTTGGCACAAACAAAGATAGTATTTGCTCTGGTATCAAAAGAGATAACACTGTAACAAGTAATGCTGGAACTATAGATATTATAATTCCACTTCGAAACACTTCTTTTACTCTCTCTTCCTTCTTTGCCCCAATTAATTGACCTGTAATTGATGTTGTAGCTGCACTCAACGCCATAACTACCATGGTCACAATTGAGTCAATCTTTGTTGCAACACCATAGCCTGCTGTTACATCTTTTCCAAAACTGTTTACATACGACGAAACAATGCTTATACCAACTGAAAGCAACACCTGTTGCATTGCAGTTGGAAAACTAAGTTTAATTAAGTCCATCATAATCTGCTTATCTGGAATAAATTTTCTAGGGTCAAACTTAAGCAGTTTGTTTTTTCTTCCTATAAACAATAATCCGATAACAACTGCTATTGCTTGTGCAATAACTGTTGCATAGGCCGCACCATTTAATCCAAGTTTCTTAAATGGACCAATTCCACTAATTAAAAATGGATCAAGTACAATGTTCACTACAGAAGAGATAACAAGAAAAACTAAAGATGACATGGTATCCCCTATTCCCCTTAATATCGCTATGGCAAGGAAGAACATATACATAAATATAAAGCCAAACAGACAAATTCTTAAATAACCTGAAGCTAAATTAAATATATTTCCAGTTACATTTACAAATTTAAGCACAAGGTTATAACTGCACAAACCAATAACAGTTAAAATAATACTAATAATAATTGATAGAAAATACGAATTGCTTGCAACCTTTTCTACTTTGTCATACTTCTTTGCACCATAATAGCGTGCAATTAGTACTGCCGTTCCAGTTGATGCTCCAGATGCTAATGAAATTAAAATATAGATTAAAACAAAACTAACTGATGATGCTGCCACCGCATCTTTACCTAATAAATTTCCTACCCATATCATATCTACAATGTTATAGCCTGTATAAAGTATGTACCCAAACAGCAATGGTATTGCAAAAGAAATAATTTTTTTGGATATACTTCCTTCAGTTAAGTTAACTCCGTCAATTTTTTCCATTTCAAAATTCCCCTTTATTGTTTAAAAATATATTACTATTTGTTTATAAAGCCTAGCATTTCGCAATTACGTACCATTTTGTAAGCTAAATCTTCATCAAATTCGGCCCACTGCATATTTAAGTTCTTTAAGACGTAATTCGTTTTTTCTCCAAGCATATAAAATACAGTTTGCTTTTTACCTTCCAGCATTCTTGTATGCAATAGAATCTCATTAACATACGGCTTCAAATCAGGATTAGCATAAGACTTTTCTAAATTTTCAAGAAAATATTTCATCTCTGCTACTTCTACATCATACCCCCTCTTCATTAAGTATTTCCCTAATTTGACTAATCCATCATAACGATTATTAAAAATATTATAGGTTTCATTTTCTAAGTTTTTTATATTCACTAAATTAACAATTGCCTGACTAACATAATTTACATAAGAAAACTCAAAAGCACCATTCTCTATATTAGGAAATGCTTTTATTTTTACAAATGCCTTTATCAAAGCATACAGTCCACTCTCTTCAATGTTCTCTTGGAATTTTCCAGTTTCTGTGTTAAACACAAGATTTCCAACACGCATAATATTCGCCTTTAACCCTTGTTTTCGCGCATCATGAATAATTTTTTCTGCTTCAAGCTTTGTAAGGTTGTATGGTGATTCAATTACTTGTCCAAGGTCACAATCGTCTTCTGTGTATACAACAAAATCTTTGTCTTCTACTTTTCCTCTTGCAACACCAGTTGTAGATATGTGATTCAGAACTTTATTCTTTCCCGTCATTGCAAATTTAATCAATTTCTCTACGCCGCCAACATTTATCTTGTAAAACTTGCTGTAATCACCATAATGACTTACATTTGCCGCACAGTTAATAATACATTCTATGTTATCAGCCAGTTTGTTGTATTCATTCTCATTTAATCCAAAATATTGTTCTGTTAAATCTCCATTGAATACAACAATACGATTTATGTTTTGCCTATATACACACTCCTCAAAATAGAAACTAAACTTCTGTTTCAGCCTCTCATTTGCTTCTTCCAAACTCTTTCCTCTAATAATTACGTAAATACAAGCATCTGTCATCGTTAAAAGTGCATTTAGGACGTTTATACCCAAAAAACCGGTAGCCCCCATTAATATAATTTTATTATAATTATTTTTTTCTAACTTCTTATACGCCTTATACTTTTCCGCTTTTTTGCGATATTTTTCTAATTTCTCAGACATACCATTGCTTATAGTCTGTTCAAGCAAACTATTTGTGGAAATTTTATAAAGCTGCTGAAATTTTTCAGCAATACCCACTTTCTTTTTTTTGCTTCTCTTAACTATTTCACTAATTTTTCCATATTTAAATATATCATTAATACTAAATTCATATTCTTCAGATAATATAGAAAAAGCTTTAATTGCCTTTAAAGAATTTCCGCCAAGCATAAAAAAATTATCTTCAATACCAACTCTTTCAACGTCAAGAACTAATTCCCATATTTTTGCAAAGCCTTTTTCTATTTCATTGCGTGGAGCAACAAAATTTTTTGCATTAAATTCTTTTTCATTTACCTCTGGAAGTTCTCTTCTATTAATTTTCCCACTAGGCAATACGGGAAATTTGTCTACTTGCATAAAATATTTAGGTATCATAAATTCTTGAATATAACTTTTTAAAAATACCTTAAGCTCTGATGTATCGATTACCTGGTCAGCTATATAATATCCAATAAGGTATTTTTCATGTCGATCATTTTCTTTTGCTACCACCACAACATCGTTAATCTTTTCATAATTTAAGAGTGCATTTTCAATTTCACTTAGTTCAATACGAACTCCACTTATCTTAACTTGATTATCTTTTCTGCCTAATACCTCAACATTTCCATCAATTAAACACCTTCCAATATCTCCTGTTTTATAGATGATATCCTGACTATTTGAAGAAAATGGATTTTGAATAAATACTTGTCTGGTTTGTTCTTTTTCCTTATAGTAACCGGATGATATATATGGTGTTCGAATGTATATGTTCCCAATATTTCCAACTGGACACTTCACCATGTTATCATCTAAAATAAGTATTTCTGTTTGAGAAAGTGGCTTGCCAACTGGTATTATACTTCTGTTTACGTCCGAACTCTGAACGCGGTAAAACATTTTTGCGAGTGTAGTCTCAGTTGGTCCATATAAATTAACTAACTGAATACTATCTCCAAACTTCTCAATAAATTCTTTTACACAACTTCCACGAAGTATTTCTCCTGCTAAAAAAATATAATTAAGCGTTGATAATTTTTTAATGCTCTCAATATTTTGTGTCATAATACTAAACAGTGATGGCACCATATGTATTGCGGAAACTTTAGAAACCTCAATCCAATCAATCAATTTTTTAGGTTCAAGAATAATGTCCTGTGTAGGTGGAATGCAGAGTTTCCCTCCTGCACATAGTGGTACAAATATATCTCTTAGAAATGGATCGAATGATGGAGAGGTTAATTGACTCACTACAACATTTTCATTTAATTTAAACTCGTTAATTTCCCAATCTATAAAGTGTTTTAAACTTCTGCTTCTCCCTAATACTCCTTTTGGTTCTCCTGTAGATCCAGATGTAAAATATATGTATGCATACTTATTAACAGGTATATTCATTTTGTCAATGTCCATTGAAAATGAACTTAATTTTTCATTGTGTACATTTTCTATTAATTTTAATTCATCCTCAATGATTAATACTTTCACATTTTTTAATTCAGCAATTACAGCTTTCAGATTCTCTAGTAAACCACACTTTGTAACAATCCATGTTGGTTCTGATTTCTTAATTATCATTTCAATTCTTTTTTTAGGCATATTAATATCAATTGGAATAAATACGAATCCAGCCTTTAAAGTTCCAAGAATTGAAATTACCAAATCAGCTCCTTTTTCCACAAAAATTACTACATTTGCAGCAGCCTTTGAATTTTGAATGAGCTGCATTGCAATATGATTATATTTTCTTTGAACTTCTTCATATGTTAAACATTCATCACCACATTGTATGGCTATTTTATCTGAGTACATTTTCACATTATTCTCAATTGTACACATAATATTGTTCATGTACATATTCCCCACCAACCTATTTCTTTCTTTAGTTTATTCTCTCATTATTCAAGTTTAACTTGAATAACCAGCTATTCATTAACCGTTTAGTAAATCTTCATATAAAACAGCATGATACCAATGGTTGTAGTATACTTAAAATTAAATAATAATTACGAACCAAAGGATCATGCCATAACCTCTTCTATTCATTCATTTTATTCATAATCCACATTACATTCTTGCCTGCTGGACATACAAAAGAACATGCTCCACATTTCAGACACAAATCAGGAGAAAATGCTTCTTTATCCAGTTTAAGTTTCTTATCATAATGACGAACAATTTTTATTACTTTAATGCCCATTGGACAATTTCTTGAACACGCTCCACATTTTCTACATTTCGCTTCATTGTTGTATGTAATTCCAGAACCATATCCCACAAAGTTAATTGTTTCTGTTATGGTTTCTCCATTTTTCAACAAATGTGCATCCATAACACCGCCACCCAAGTAAATCTTCTTCTCCTTTTTTTCTCCTAACACCTTAGCGGCAACTTCTTCAACACTCATACCATAATCAACTCTAACAGCCTTTGCTATTCCATTCGTACAATCTGCTGCTGTTATATATCTGGTATTATTCAGATAGGTACCCTTTTGTATCTGTCCTATTGCAATTACTGTCTGAACATTCATAACAAGAATACCTTTATGTACAGGAATTTCTCCCCTGCTTAACTCAACATTTAGGACATGCTTAATAACCACTTTTTCTGCACCAACTGGATACTTATTAGGCAGTACTTTTACTTCCATGCCTGAAACTCGACCTATATTTTCAATTTTTACAGCTAAATATACCTTTCTTGCTTTTATTAATGAAGAAACTATTTTACTGCCCTCAATAATTTCATCCATTCTATTTCTTAAAAGCCATTCATCGTGTATTAATCCAGGATCACACTCTGCTCCATTTATGATTAACACTTTCTCTGATGCAGTTGATTTTATAACTTCCTCTAATTTTTTATATACTGAAAAACCATTTCCGCTCATTCCAGTAAGACCACTCTGCTTTATTCTATCTAATAAGCTTTCTTCCTTAGTGTTTATATTCTGTCCATCCTTATGTTTTTCTTCACTTAAGTCAACAAATCCACTTTCTTGAACAACCTTTCCTATAAATGCTTTTGGAAATTTGACTTTTATCCTAGAATAACTTTTTTTGCTTTGCTTTTGAATGTTCTTAATTATGCGGTTTCCCTTAACATATTTTTTGGTAATTATCGGACTGTCCACTAGAATCTTTCCCCCTCATTATACTTGTTATACAATTTTTATCATATACAATTAATATATCATATTTAATTCATTATTCAAGTTTTTTTTATAAAATTTTGGGCATAATTTATATATTTATGTTTATCATTATATTCACACGTAAATTTTTAATAAATTTTTACATCTTCATAATTTCATTTTTACATTTTTTTATTTTATTACTTAATGCTGCCATTCCCTTATATGCCTCTTTGCACCCTTTCACGTTTGTTAGTATAAATAGTAATCTCTTTCTGTTCAAATTTTTATAACTAATTCTTTGTTTAATTATATATCATATTGTAAAAAGTAATAATTAAATGGAGTCAACGTTTACATTATATGTTAAATACGCTATAATATTCAAAGGGACACTTATGCCCCTTTGGTAATTATTAACAATAATACTAATAGAAAAAGGAGAATGATTATGAAAGGTTCACTAAAGAAAGCATGCACAATTTTTACTGCACTTACCTTACTGCTTGGTTTAATTACAGTACCAATAATGCCAACAGCACAAGTAAATGCCGCAACACAACTGTACACAATTGAATGTGAAGATGCAGAATTATCATCAGATCTTCAGGTAACCAATAATATTTACGGACAAGTTAAGTCTGGTTACTCAGGATCAGGATTTGCTTGGATGCAGGGTTCAGGCACATTAACTTTTACCGTAACAGTTCCAGAAACAGGAATTTACTCAGTATCTACTAGATATATGCAGGAGCTAAGTCCAGATGGAAGATTACAATACCTGTATATCAACGGAATAAACAAGGGCTCTTTTATGCTTCCATACACTACTGAGTGGGCTGATTTTGACTTTGGAACTCAAAAATTAACCAAAGGCAGTAATACAATCCAAATCAAATCAGGCTGGGGATATGCATACTTTGACACCTTTACTGTG
Source organism: Anaeromicropila populeti (assembly GCF_900112775.1). Lineage (GTDB taxonomy): Bacteria > Bacillota > Clostridia > Lachnospirales > Lachnospiraceae > Anaeromicropila_A > Anaeromicropila_A populeti. The sequence goes on along the minus strand of NZ_FOYZ01000004.1, from coordinate 140,486 downwards.
GATTATCCAAACGTTCCTAGTCTAGAAGTTCAGCCTGTATTGGCAGACAGCCAGTCAACTGAAGAAACTCAGCTTCTTATGAATTATTTGACACAGGTTTATGGTAATAATATTATTTCTGGTCAACAAGAAATTTATGGTGGCGGAAATGATGGTAACCCTGAATTAGAATTTGACTGGATATACAATTTAACAGGAAAATATCCAGCAATTCGTGGCTTTGACTTTATGAATTACAACCCATTATACGGTTGGGAAGATGGCACAACAAACCGTGTGATTGACTGGGTTAATACTAGAAATGGTATTGCTGCTGGCTGTTGGCATATTAATGTACCTAAAAATTTCACTTCCTATGAACTTGGAAACAGTGTGGATTGGAAGGAATGTACTTATAAGCCAACAGAAACAAACTTTAATACTGCTAATGCTGTAATACCTGGTACAAAAGAATATGAATATTTGATGCAGGCAATTGACGATTTAGCTCAGCAGCTGCTTATTTTACAGAATAACAATGTTCCAATTATTTTACGTCCTTTCCACGAAGCAGAAGGTAATGGAGGCTTGAACGGAGAAGGTGCATGGTTCTGGTGGGGTTCAGCAGGTGCAGAAGTTTATAAGCAGCTTTGGAATCTACTTTATACCCAACTGACTGAGACCTACGGTTTACATAATATAATCTGGACCTACAATAGTTATAATTACAGCACTTCACCTTCTTGGTATCCTGGTGACGACAAGGTTGACATCGTAGGATTCGATAAATATAATACAGTTTATAACCGCAATGACGGTTTAACTAGTGGCCCAAACGAAGATCCTATCTCATCTATCTTCTACAAGATGGTTACCTTGACTAATGGTCAAAAAATGGTTGCAATGACTGAAAATGATACAATTCCAAGCGTTCAAAACCTTAAAGAGGAAAAATCTGCCTGGCTGTACTTCTGTCCTTGGTATGGTGATTTTATTATGAGTTCTTCGTATAATAACCCTATCACTTTAACTACACTTTATCAAAGTGATTATGTCATTACGTTAGATGAACTGCCAAACTTAAAGAGTGGCGCTGCAACACCTACTCCTGTAGTGACTCCTACTCCTGTAGTGACTCCTACTCCTGTTGTGACTCCTACTCCTGTGGTAACTCCTACTCCTGTAGTGACTCCTACTCCTGTGGTAACTCCTACTCCTGTGGTGACTCCTACTCCTGTGGTGACTCCTACTCCTGTTGTGACTCCTACTCCTGTGGTGACTCCTACCCCTGTGGTGACTCCTACTCCTGTTGTGACTCCTACCCCTGTTGTGACTCCTACTCCTGTGGTGACTCCTACTCCTGTGGTTGGTGCAAAACCTGTAGTTACAGTAACAACCAACAACAATGGAAATTCCATTGGTCAGTCTTATAGTATATCAGCTGAAGGCGGAACAATTGATTTATCCAAAGTATCAATTGTGTATACAGCAACTGGATTTAGCACAGCAGCTCAAAGCGTATGGATTGATCACGCGGCACTACAGCTTAATGTATCCCCATACTATGTTTCAATGAATAGTGCAATAACAGGTAGTATAAGTAATGGCAAATTAACTCTTGCAGTTAATAGCAATACACAACTTGCAGTTGGAACTGGTGCATTAACAATTAATTTACGTTTTGCAAAAACGGATTGGTCTACTTATGGAACACTTACTAATCCAGTAGTACAAGTATATTATGATGGAGTACTTGTTCAATAATACCGACTGACCTATAACAAATATGTTATAAGTTACTTTATTTATAATTAAAAAGCTGGCATTCTCTTATATTTAAAAGATTAACTTTTGATATATGGGAGCAGCCAGTTTTTATTCTAACGATAAAGATTTATGATGACTAGGATCTGCATTATTTTTCTGCATTTCTTAGTAGTTGATGTGCCACTTAAAATTTAGTTTTTTAATTCTTTCCGATAATATCTCATCGTTACTGTTTATATATTTTATTCATATTTCAAAATATTTTCCTATCATAATCTAATTTATCGTACTTAGAAAAAGTATTCATTGAAACAAATAACTTCTATTTCACTCTCGTAATATTGTTCCTGAAAATGTATGGCTTCTGTGATTTCCTTATGAGTAAAGTTTATTCCTTCAGGTGCAGCGACAAGTTTATCTTCCACATCATTATGACGATGAACAATACCAATAAAGTGCGTTTGTAGGTCACCAGTACCGTCATAATAGCTACCACAGGCAAATAAAAGTTGTTCTTTCAAATTAACATTTGGGCAATAATAAAACCCATTATTATTTAATTCTTTTATATCTTCTAGCCATCTCATCATTTCTTCTTAATTGGATGTCTGATGACAGTTTTCCATTTTTCAGGAGCAACCTTTCTGGCATCCGACATATAGATTTCATGATGTAATCTTACATCACTTAAATCACTCTCGTAACCATTATCAGCAAGGAACTCATCCATGATTGCAACTGTAGTTGGTTCATCGTCAAATGAGCCAACGTGCATAATCTGGACACACAATCCTTCCTCGACAGTAAAATATTCAGCAGATGAGCAATCAAGTTTTTTCTTCCTTGTAGCTGTTTGCACTGCCCATTCAAAATTCTCTCTTGTTACAAAATCAGGTAATCTAATAACCGAAATCCAATTAAAAGTATCTTTATTAGAATAATTTACACCTTTGATATTATCTTGCCACCAAAAACCTTCAAGCGGAGGAACAACATATTCATAAAAACCCTCAATCTTATAATCTGTTTTATAGCTCATTTTCAAAGTATATGCAACAGCATACAGTACACTAACTGCCTGCTTATATGCTCCACCTTCTTCATTTGGATTTCCTTTGCCTCGAACAGCTACATAATTTGCTTTTGGAATACTTACTACCGCTGGCTTGTTCTTTGGAATATAAAATTCTTTATATTCTTTCTTAAAATCAAATGCCATAGTATTGTCCTTTCTTCTTTTTTGCGCAGATTGCCATTATCACTCCGTAATAGACCCGATTTCTATTAAATTACCTTCTGGATCAGCAATGTAGCACGTTCTCTGTCCCCACGGCTCAGTTGTCGGCGGCATTACAGCCTGTGCTCCTAATTTCGTCACTGTTTCAAATACTCTGTCTACAGCCGCGTAACTGGCAACGGACAGTGCAATTTCATAATGACCATTTAAACCGTTTACATATGCAAAACTTTTGCCTGTCATTTTCTCAAAATCAGATTTCCTATAAAGTAGAAAAAGCGTACCGTCCTTCTCCAAATAAACATTTGAGGTGTTTTCTTCCTCTTTAATTTCAAATCCAAGCACATCTCGGTAAAAACGAATCATTGTTGCCATATCATCCACCATGATTCCAAAACCGTCTAATTTCATTTTACGAATACCTCTCTTTCATCTTTTCAATAATTTTCTGTATTTCATTTTTTATATTCTTAGGCTCTAAAAGTTCAACCTGTTCCCTGAAGGTCAAAAGCCATGTAATAAGTTTTTCCTTATCTGTATAATCTGCATGAAAAAGCAATTTTCCATTATCCTGTTCTTCAAAACAGCATGGACCAAATTCTTCAACCAAGCGCCATTTACAGCCTTTATCAAAGAGTGCTTTCACTTGAATACCTCCACAAAATATGCGTTCATTTGACAAATCTGGCAACGGGGCGTCTTGCTTTGTAAATACAGATTTTAATACTTGAAGATTATCTAATCGGTTCAGCTTAAACAGCCGAAAATCCTCTCTTGATTTGCACCATCCCCATACATACCAACTAGACCAGCGAAATATAAGATAGTACGGCTGAATACATCTGTCGCTTTCTCCTTGTGGAGCATAGTATTGAAATTCCAATTCTTTGCAAGTATCAATTGCGTTTCTTATAAGTTCAATTTTGGGAGCAAGGGAATCTTTATACCATGAGGATAAGTCGATTAAAACAGACTGATTTCCCGACATAAAGTCAGATGTACCAACCGCCAATTTTTCCATCAACTGCCCATAACGATTTGTACCATTGATGCTGTCAAGGCTTCTAAGTCCAGCCAGAATATCCTGCATTTCTGCATTGGTAAGAAGAGTACGTTCCAGCTTATAGTTATCCATTATGGAAATACCGCCATTTACTCCTTGCTTTGTTACAATCGGTATGCCAGCCTTGCATAAATCCTCAATATCACGATTTATAGTTCGTCTGGACACCTCAAACTTTTCTGCCAAATAAGGTGCTGTCACAACCTTATTCTGAAGCAATATAGATAAAATTCCAATTAGCCTATCTATTTTCATTACATTTCCTCAATTTATAATTAGTATATCATCTAAAACACGTCAACTATATGTCATGTTTATTATAATCTTTTGTATCTATTTTTTCAATGATATCTATTGCTGCCAATAACCCTACACATTCACATATCTTAGTAGTACTCTTAGTCTATCAAAATTTATTTCTTATTTTTGCACAAATAAATTTCACATCTTAGGCAGTTCATCCTCCGTCATATTATTGTGTATAGAAGTGGTTCAAGTTTTTAGCTGCTTCCCACTGTTTTTCTACTACACAATTTTGCTTGCGGAACAACTCAAGACACTTATCAATTGAATCGTCACCACGCTGTACCCTCACCTCCATTAGGAAATAAAAAAGACTACAAAGCATTTCACCTTATAGCCTTTCATAAGACTTTTTTGTACTTATGTTTAATTGTTTAAGAGCAAAAACTTCACTGATTAATAAATACCCCCATTTTCCATATCAGTCTTATTCACAAAATCCATATGGTATAGTTTTTCCCAATGGTTAATGTTTAATGTTCCCTTAGTGAGATGGATTGCTAAAATGCAACAGTTTTCATCCTTTTCATTATTTGCCATATCGTACCATTCAGCAAAAGCTGTACGGAGTTTAGATCTTATTTCTGCATTTTTTGGATCAAGCACCCAACCGAGGTTTTCACCTACTCCATTAGCAGTGAACATCTCTAAACAACCCGCGACCGAAACCTCCGAATTTTGTGAAATTTGCTGCATTTTGTTTGATTTTCCATGTGTTACAATATAAAATGTGCCCTCTTCATAATAAGCGTCCACACTACGGACAACTGGGCGGGACATTCCGTTAGCGCCTGGCTCCCTCGCAATTGTTGCAAGAGAAATAACATTGTCTTTGCCATTTCCGAACTTTTCTTCAATTAATTTTAATCCTTCTTCGTAGTTATTCATTTACTTTTCCTCCTTTATTAATTAATTGTTTTTCTCGCCTTTTCACTTCTGGACCAACAAAATACCTCTAATTACCGTCTGGTGCACTGCTGTGGTAAGCTAATCGGCCTAATTTAAAATAATAACGAACTATCCATCTTCCTTTAATATAATGTCCCTATCAAGAAATGCTTTGCGCTGTGTTTCTCTGATTTGAATATATCTTTAAAGCATAGCAAAGCAGCTAACATTAGAAAGAACCCTTTTATCATTTGCATTCACCTCACCCGGCTTAAGCAGTATAATACAATTTCATATTCTGGTATGTATATCTCACCTTCTCCACTTATCACAATATCATACCGTGCTTGTTTTGTATAATTCTCTAGTTTTTCAAGTGAAAATGTCTCCCAGTAAATATCGTGCACTAAGTATGGATAGAATTTATCATTATCAAGACAGTTATTATGATGCTCTCTAAGATATTGCAGGGAATGTCCTGAGTAGCTCAATAGTCCTTCTGGTTTTAACACCCGTTTGCATTCCCATTCCACTACCTATATCAAGTATTTTTGCCCCGACTGGAAAATTATTAGCAACCCGCTGCTCCCAAATTTTTAACTTTCCCTTATCCCAGCCTTTCATCTCGTCAATATGGTCCTTTTTCCATACCACACTGATACCTTTGAATTCATTAATAACCTCCTTGAATTAGGATCCTTTATACCAGTAATTCCATTGTACTGCATATCAAAAAAATTACTAGACTTTAATTCCAACTTTTAGTACGATACAAATGTACTATGCTTAAAATTTAATCAGCATCAGCGCCATTTGTAGAATATTAGATGTCCTAAGAATTGTTCCCTTTTAAGTATCTGTTCTTTTGTCATCGGATGATTTTGACAGCCGATTGCATAAGTATATCCATCCGAAGACCATGCTGCTACTGACCAGCTGCTATCTTCACCCTTCAAAGTAACATCAGTATCTCCCACCTGCTCAATTTCAGTCTGTGCATATTCATTGGCATCACCGCTGACATTTTCTGCGCCTTCAGCCTTACGGATATAATATCCCCTATCAGCGTCATCTTCAGTGATATAAGCTACTTCTATCATGTTTCCGTCAATTACTGTAATAACTATCTTAGTATAAGGTTTTTCAGTATCTGGAATTTCCATTTCAAATCCAGTCATAGCACGGGTCTCTGCGAGTGTAGACACTTCAGTAAAAGGATTGGGAATTTGTTCCTCTGTGGTTTCCTTTGAATTTTCATCCTCTGCAGTAAGATCTACCTCTACGTCGTCTGTCAGTTCTGCGCTTCCATCAAAATTCACTGAAATATATGCTATGCAGAAGTTTTTTTCAGCATCAGGTACAACAGGAGCAACCGAACAGAATATTGCATAATTATTGCCTGTTTTGACTTGACTTCCAATATAAAAAATAGGCTCATAATCAGATCCGACAAGACCATCAGTCGCTTTATCAAATGCACGCTTTACATCTTCATTTTTATCAAAAACTACATCCCCCTGGTTATATGACCAGCCCCCTTCCATGTTTTTGTCGTTTGCATCAAGAAGCTGCTTCATACCTGTAATTTCAGTGTTTCCTTCAAGATCTTCAAACATCCCTGATTATTTTCCCAATCTCCTACATTTTCATCACTAACGTTCTCTAATATTTCTTGTTCTATAACCTTTTTCATCATCATAATAATTTCGTCCTTTCTGTTATCCGTATCCGAATTGTTTTCCATTTTGTAATATTATTTTTTGCCTTCACATATATAGACGGTCTAATGATGAATCTGGTCACATTCCGCAAAAACTTTTTTCTACTTTTTTATTTTCTTAATTTACTCAACTTTCCCAGCAAACATTTCTAAATAAGGCCTGAGTAAATGAGGCTTGAGAGGATACTTCATGCTTCCATGATATCCAAAGCTATGATATTTATGATTTCCTCTAATATAGGTTTATACTTATCATAAATATCAACCGGAATATAATAAATTCTTTAAAAATTTTTAATTCATGCAGCCACACTTTGTAAGAATAGAAAGACATTCTCAGAACAGTAACTATTATACTATCTAACATGTTTTTTCAAATACGTGGTTAAGTTGACGTTCACCTTAGCCTACCAAAACTGAGCATTTGTGCAATTTTATATTTTCAGACACTCTGATGCTGTACAATAAAAATTGACACACTATTTTATACAATTTTTACATAATCACTTAGTTCTCTTTTCAGTTTCTCTAAATTGCTAAAAACTCTTTTCAATGCAAATTCTGTCTTTATAATCTTATACCCTGCTTCTGCAACTGCATTATCATATGGACACCCTTTTTGGCTTAAGGAGCGTTTTATTTGAAAGGCATTTAGAACCTCATCCATTATTTTATTTTTAAACTCATTTCCTCTGTTGGAAGATGTCATGATAATGCACGCTGTGAAAGTATGTGGGCAAGACTTAAGGAAGAACTTTTATATGGTCGCTATGATACATCTAAAATGACTATAATAGGAGAATCTGCTCTACTAATGGTGGATTACCTCCTATGATTAAGAGGCAACAATAATAAACAAAGGCTGCACACCAATTTTTATCCGCTTCTTTTACATTCCATTTTGGAAATAAATCTATTATAGGTTGAATATTGGTGTCATTATTCTCTAATAATCCATAAAAGGCTTTTGTACAACAGCCTTTGCAACTTCTTCCAATCTTTTTCTTGTGCACATCGTACATCCTTTTTTGTTAATAATTATTACGTTCCATTTACTTTAACCTGCACAGGCAATATAATACAATACCATCTTCTGGTACATATATCTCGCCTTCTCCACTCATTACAATATCATACCCTGTCTGCTTTGCATAATTCTCAAGTTCTTCCAGTGAAAATGTCTCCCAATAAATCACATGTTCAATATATGGATAAAATCTCACTCTACTATCACACATCACCGCTTCTTCGTTTGCTTTATCCGCTACATCTTTGGAAATATCCAGCCCATCCACTTCAAATCCCTGATTATATAGTGCAAACGCCTCCCTTCCCAATCCACAGCCTATATCTAGTATTCTTGCTCCAGAAGGGAAATTAGCAGCAACCTGCTGCTCCCAAATCTTTAACCTCCCCTTACCCCAGCTTTTCATTTCGTCAATATGTTCCTTTTTAACCGGTAATCTCATTGTACTGCGTATCAAAAAAATTGCTAGACTATATTTCCAACTTATGGTATGATGTATTATGTCTATAAAAGCTTCTTCAGATATCGAAGAAGCTTTTATTTATATCCGAATATTCTTTCTGTGAAAGCCGCCTCTGAAAAATGGATCATATCGGAACGGCAAATTCAAAAATTATGTGAAGATAATCGTATCGTAGGTACGCTGAAATTTGATCGTGCATGGATGATACCAAAAGATGTAGAAAAGCCTGCTGACGGACGGCACTCTCTCAAAAAATAAAGGACGGTAAAAACAAATGAAACACATTTTCTTTGTTGAAGATGATTTAAGTTTAATTAGTGGTTTATCCTTTGCAATGAAAAAGCAAGGGTATGATATTGATATTGCCCGCACAAGTCTTGAGGCAAAAGTACTATGGGAAAAGGGAAACTATGATTTGGTGATTTTGGACGTATCGCTTCCCGACGGCTCTGGCTATGATTTGTGCAAAAAAATCCGTGAAACATCAAAAATACCAATTATGTTTCTTACGGCAGCTGATGAGGAGGCAAATATTATCATGGGCTTAGATATAGGCGGCGACGATTACATGACGAAGCCTTTCAAGCTTGCAGTATTTCTATCCAGAATAAATGCTCTGCTTCGCAGAAGCGATAATTTTAATCAAGCTAATACGGAATTAAATTCCAATAATATAAAAGTACAACTGCTAAAAGGCAAAGTAAATAAGAATGGGGAACAGCTTGACTTAACAGCAAGCGAATACAAATTGTTGTGTCTGTTCATGGAAAATCCCGACATTGTTCTTTCGGCAGAACAGATTTTAAGCACGTTATGGGATTGCAATGAAAACTACATTGACAACAACACTCTGACTGTATATATCCGTAGACTGCGTACCAAAATTGAGGACAATCCGGGTGAACCTCAAAAAATAGTGACTGTTAGACGTATGGGGTACAAATGGAATATTGGTGAATGAGGTGTATAATGAAAATATTAGTAAATAGAAATATTAAAAAACTTTTTTGTTTCGCACTGCTACTTATGATGACATTTGTCATACTTTCCATAATTTCTATTATTTTGAGATTTGAATATGCCGCATTTTTTATATTGTTTTGTTCCGTATGTATGAGTGTAGCTGTATTGATACAGGGTTACAGTTATTTCAAAGTGCAAAATGAAATCATGGAAAACGCAGCCGAGCAAATCAAAGAATATATTTCCGGCAATCAAAGTGCGCGAATTGAATGTGATGATGAGGGCGAATTATACAGACTATTCCATGAAGTTAATTCCTTGGTTTCAATTTTGAACGCCCACGCTGAAAATGAAGAAAAATCAAAACACTTTTTGAAAGATACAATTTCTGATATTTCCCACCAGTTGAAAACTCCCCTTGCTGCACTAAATGTCTACAATGGTATTATGCAGGAGGAAGCAAAGGATTATCCCACTATCAAGGAATTTACTACTCTTTCAGAGCAAGCACTTGACCGAATAGAAACATTGATACAGAATCTTTTGAACATCACAAAACTTGACTCTGGCACGATCTTAATAGAAAAATCGGAAGAAAGTATATCTGTAATGATGAATAGCATGGCCCAACAATTTGCCTTTCGTGCAAAACAGGAGGGCAAGAAAATTGTCTTATCTGGCAATAATGATATTACATTTTTATGTGACCGACATTGGTTGGTAGAAGCAATTAGTAATTTTGTGAAAAATGCTTTAGACCATACGCAAAGGGATAATAAAATTTATATTGGCTGGAAACAATTTGCGTCTGTTGTTCAAGTCGTTATCAAAGATAATGGAAGTGGCATTCACCCCGAAGATTTACCACATATTTTTAAGAGATTTTACCGCAGCCGTTTTTCTAAAGACACGCAAGGCATTGGGCTTGGATTGCCGCTTGCAAAAGCAATTATTGAAGCACACAGCGGTACAATCGAGGTTGATAGCACCTTAGGTCATGGTTCTACTTTTACAATCACCTTTCTAAATCCTACAAAATTGTAGGCTATGTGTAATATTGCAGTAGGGTTGTTGTGATAACCTTTCAATATTAAAGCAGAAAGAGGTAGATAACCTATGAATTTATTGGAAGTACAATTCATTTCTAAAACTTACGGCAGTGGTGAAGCTGCCGTACATGCGCTAAAGAATGTCAGTTTCTCCGTGCCAAAAGGTGAATTTGTCGCAATTGTCGGCGAATCCGGCTCGGGCAAAAGTACTTTGCTGAATATGGTCGGTGCTCTTGATACGCCCACCTCTGGCAAGGTATTGATTGACGGTAAGGATATTTTCGCAATGAACGACACCCGCTTGACGATTTTTCGTCGCAGAAATATCGGCTTTATTTTTCAGAGCTTTAATCTGATACCCGAATTGAATGTTGAACAAAATATTATATTCCCTGTACTCCTTGACTATCAAAAGCCCGACAAAAAGTATCTTGAGGAATTATTGACGGTACTTAATCTGAAAGAACGTCGGGGGCATTTACCCAGTCAATTATCTGGCGGTCAACAACAGCGTGTGGCAATCGGGCGAGCGCTCATTACAAGACCATCGCTTATTCTTGCGGACGAGCCAACAGGCAATTTGGACACACAAAACAGTAGCGAGGTAATCGCTTTACTGAAAGAAGCTGCAAAAAAGTATGAGCAGACCATTGTTATGATTAGCCACAGTCGAAGTATTGCACAAACCGCAGATAGAGTACTACAAGTTTCTGACGGCACACTTACCGATTTTGGGAGGTGTCAAGAATGAAAAGCTATCTTAGCCTTATTCCCATTTCAGCGAAGGTGCATAGACGGCAAAACCGTATGACACTTCTTTGCATTATTTCTGCTGTTTTCATGGTAACTGCTGTTTTCAGTATGGCTGATATGGGAATTAGAATGGAACAGACAAGACTGCTTTCCAAACATGGTAGTTTGGAAAGTTTGAGCAGTAGTACAATGGCACAAACATTATATATGGTCGCAGCGTTTTTGTTTGTCCTGATACTGTTTGCAGGTGTATTGATGATTTCGAGCAGTATAAACACTAATGTTGCTCAAAGGACAAAGTTTTTCGGAACGATGCGCTGTATTGGTATGAGCAAACAGCAAATCATTCGTTTTGTAAGGCTGGAAGCACTAAGTTGGTGCAAAACCGCAATTCCGGTAGGTATTGTATTGGGAATTATAATTACATGGGAATTATGTGCTGCACTTCGCTTTTTTGTAGGCGATGAATTTTCCGATATGCCCCTCTTGGGAGTTAGTTTGATCGGTATTATTAGTGGAGTTATTGTCGGTCTTATTACGGTACTTATTGCAGCCAGTTCTCCTGCAAAAAGGGCGGCAAAGGTATCCCCCATGTCGGCTGTATCGGGTAATTCCGAAAATATTAAAACAATACATGGGGTAAATACAAATATTAGACAAGTTGAAATTTCTCTTGGTATTCATCATGCAGTATCAGCAAAAAAAAATTTTATATTGATGACAAGTTCTTTTGCCCTTAGTATTATACTTTTTTTGAGTTTTTCAGTTTTAATACAGTTTGTTGGCTATATCATGCCTCAATCCTCTAATACGGCTGATATCAATATTACAAGTAACGAAGGGGCTAATTCAATAGACGATTCATTGCTTATCAGTATCAAAGCTGTAGCAGGTGTAAAACAGGTCTTTGGGCGTAGAGATGTTCTTGATGTTTTGGCAAAGATACATTCTCAATCTGACACGATTGATATGATTTCCTATGATGATTTTGATTTAGACTGTCTTACCAAAGATAAGCAGCTAAGAAATGGTAGCCATACTGAAAAGGTATATGGAAACAGCAGTTATGTACTTGCTGTTTGGGATGAAAACAATCCATTAAAGGTTGGAGATAAAATACAAATCGGAAGTGAAGAACTGGAAATTTCAGGATTGTTAAAATACAACCCGTTTAATGATGATGGCAGTACCGATGGAAAAGTAACGCTGATTACTTCTGGTGAAACCTTTGTGCGTTTGACTGGAATAACGAGTTATTCCCTCGTTTCAATTCAGCTTACAAGAGACGCAACCAATGAAAACGTAACAGAAATCAGTAATCTTTTAGACGAGAGTTTCACATTTCATGATATGCGTGAGCAGCACACTAGAAGTACCTACATTGCGTTCATGTTGTTTGTTTATGGTTTCTTGATAATCATCACATTGGTTTCCATCTTAAATATCATGAACAGCATATCAATGAGTGTATCGGCAAGAATAAAACAGTATGGCGCTATGCGTGCGGTTGGTATGGATAAACATCAAATTACTAAAATGATAGCAGCTGAAGCATTTACCTACTCTCTATCTGGGTGTATTGTCGGTGTTTTAATCGGTCTATTCATTAGTAAATTACTCTATGACAATCTTATTACTACACATTTTAGCTATGCTGTTTGGAACATTCCTGCCGCACCTATCGCTATTGTTCTTGTGGTTGTTACAATCACTACTATTCTTGCGGTATATGCTCCATCAAAAAGGATTAGAAGTATGGCTGTAACTGATACTATAAACGAATTGTAAAATCTGCTGTACGAGGGCAAAGAAAACAGCCGTTTTTTGCGTTTACACTCCGTCAAATTCCGATTTGCACTCCTTGTAACTGGAAATTTATGTTTTATTTGTATTACCGATTTCAATTAGATTTGTAGACCAAGCTTTGATAGCCGCTTATATTTTGTATCCACATCAGCAAAATTGGGCAACCAAAGGGCTATTTCAAACGTCTGATTGATTCCTTTTGGTGGACGCACACATCAAAACACATGTCTCCACGTGCCCGCTATGCCCAAACATGTCACAGCCCCGTACCCTTGCAAGCTCATATCCCCCATCACATAAAAATCGCAGATCCCTTGCCAGAGTAGCCGGATCACAACTGACATACACCACTCGTTTTGGTGACATTTCCAGTATTGTTTTCAAAAGCGCCTCATCACAGCCCTTGCGGGGCGGATCTACCACTATTACATCTGCCCCCACGGTTCCGTTGCTCTCCTTGTACTGGAATGGAAGTACCTCCTCCGCAGCACCAACAAAAAACTCCGCATTTTCAATGCCATTAATTCTAGCATTCTCCCTGGCATCCTCAATAGCCTCAGGAATAATCTCAACTCCATACACCTGCCTTGCCCGCTGAGCCAGAAAAAGCGAAATCGTGCCAATTCCACAATACAAATCCCACACAACCTCATTTCCCGACAAATCCGCATAAGCAAGCGCAGTCTCATACAGCCTTTTTGTCTGTAAAGGATTCACCTGATAAAAAGAAAGCGGTGAAATCTGATACTTAATATCACCAATATAATCCACAATAAAAGGCTTGCCCCATAGCAGTTCCACCCTTGACCCCAGAATTACATTGGTTTTATCTGTATTTATATTAATAGAAATGCTTGCTATACCCTTCACTTCCTGCAACATGTCCACCAGTATCTGGCTGTGAGGAAGACGGGTGCCATTTAAAACTAGACAAACCATTATTTCCCCTGTTACATAAGCAACCCTTGTAAGGATATGACGGATAAGCCCCTTATGAGTCGTTTCATCATAAGGCTCTATTCGGAACTTCTCTAAAAACTTCTTTATAATCCCAAGAATTTGACTATTAACCTCTGCCTGAATACAGCAATCGGGTGTATCAATAATTGTATGGGTTCTGCCCGCATAAAATCCCATTACCAGATTTCCCGCCTTATCTTTTCCTACTGGAAACTGCGCCTTATTCCGATAATGATATGGGTGTTCCATCCCGATAATTGGTTCCATAATGTTAGAAATCTGCTGCTCTGAAAATTTCCCAAGACGGACCAGACAATTAAAAATCTTATTCTGCTTATAAACCAGCTGCTGTTCATAAGACAGGTGCTGGATTTGACAGCCTCCACATTGACGTGCAACCGTGCATACTGGCTCTACCCTGTACTCAGATGGCTTTACAATCTCCATCAGACGTGCATAACCATAACTCTTTTTTGCCTTAATTACTTTAATTTTGGCAGTATCACCAGGCAAGGCATCCTTTACAAATAAGGTATAGCCATTGACATGGACTATACCTTCTCCCTCCGAACCTAAATCTTCTATTGTAACTTCTATCTCATCATTTTTTTCCAAACCAATCATTTTACTAACTGCTCCACTTTCCATCTATTTATTCGTCAAAGCTATTTAACACTTCTGCATATATTACTTTCAAAAAAACGATTGTATCCAACCCATTCATTTTTCTCGTCGCCTGCTTCAATGGCTTCTATCATCGTCTCTAGCTTTGCATCTGCATTGTCAGCAAAGGTTAATGCTAGTGCCTCTAAGGTTGCTGGCTTTTTGGGTGAACCATACTCCAGCTCACCATGATGGGCTAAAATACAGTGGCGAAGCTGTGAAGAAAGCTTAGCTGGAAAATTAGGTATGGTTCTGATTCTCTGAGCAAGCAGCTCTGCACCAAGATAAATATGACCTAGCAGCTGTCCGTCATTGGTATAATCATTCTCTGGGAATTCTGAGATTTCCTCCAGTTTTCCAATGTCATGAAACAATGCCGCAACCAATAAAATATCCCTGTTAATCATTTGATAATTACTTGCCATAAAGTCACAAAACTTCATAACGCCTAATGTATGTTCTAATAAACCGCCCATAAAACTGTGATGCACACTTTTTGCAGCAGAATGTCTTTGAAACTGTTTTACAAATTCTTTATCCTCTACAAAAAAACTTTGTGCCAGCTTTTTTAAATAAGGATTTTCAAGACTATCAATAAAAGATATTACTTCGCCAAACATTTCATTAATATCTCTCTTAGATGCTGGCATATAATCAGCTGCATTATATTCTCCCTCTTGTGCCATCCGCACCCTTCTGACATTTAACTGTAAAGATCCTTGAAAACTCGTAAGCTGGCCTTCCACATGAATAAAATCCATTGCTTCAAAATTCTCTATGGCATTAGACAAGTCCCATATTTTAGCATCTAAAATACCTGTCTTATCTTGTAACAGCATTGAAAAATAGGTTTTACCCGCTTTTGTCTTTAAATTCTGCTTACTCTTACATAAATATATTTCGGCTATGGTATCTCCCTCACGTAACTCGTTAATATAATGCATACTCAACTTCCTAACCTTTCTAATTACAAATACGTTTTCTTTATTATACATTAACATCTGCCAATAGAAAAGTTAAAATTTTGTTTCTCACTTTTTATTGCTCTTTTTTCCTAACTCAATTGTAAAAGTAACCTCTGGCTTTTCTTTTTTAGAAGTTCTCTTTACCTTCACCTTAATCTTATCCCCTGGTTCATGGTTCCTCAAAATATTAGAGTAAGCAATTGCCGATGCAATTGGTACATCATCTATTTCTGTAATAACGTCACCATTTTTCAGCCCACCTTCCAGTGCTGGAGAATCCGCCAGTACTTCCGCCACATAGACCCCCGATTCTACCTTAATTGCCTTCGCATATTCTCCTGTAATGTCATTCACCACTATGCCAGCATATGTACGTGGTCTCTTATTTATCATATCCTCAATAATCGGCTTTAACTTAGAAATCCCCAGAATTGTCATGCTGTCTGCATTATACTCATCTTTATAATCATGAGTAATCACACCCATAATGACACCTTCTACATTTACAACAATTCCTTCCCCATAAGAATTCTCGTCCATATCCGTGTTATAAACATCCAGCTTATAGTCCGTAATATATTTCTCAGTACATTTATTTGTAATAAATCCAATCATCATAGAATACATATATCCATTGGGACATCCCAGAGCCAGAACTGGCGTTCCTACAGAAAGCTGATAAGAATCTCCTAACGCAGCTACTACTACAGTATCTAATGTTACCTCCGGAATATTCTCCAATGGAATAGAAATCATTGCAATTCCCGTATCAGAATCATATGCATATAATTCTGCTTCTACAGTAGTATTATTACGAAAAGTTACACGAATCTGATTTGCATTTTCTATTTTATCCTTACTTGCCATAATCAACAGTTCCGATTCATTATTCGCAATGACAACACCATAACTTGCATCTGTCTTTTCAAATGGATTATTCAGCCAGTCCACTTCATCGGTAACACTGGATACTGTAACAACCGAATTCTTGGAGTTCTCATGTACCTCTGCCAGAAGCGTATACAGCTTTCTATATTCTTTTATGGTCACTAACTCCAGATGCTCTCTCTCTGTTATAACAGCATCTGTATCTTCATTATCCTCTGATTCTGTGGCTAACCCTGACGGTTTTGACGGTTCTATAGATGGTTCTGTGGATGGTTCTGTAGATGGTTCCTCTGAAATTGCAGGTGATGGAGACGTTTCGGGAAACACAAAGGGTTCCCTGTCTGTTCCAAAAAGTTCATCAAAATAAGGGTTTGATAAATGAAAAACACAACTACTTATCAACCCAAAAATTACTGCTAACACGACTGTATTTGCCAAAGATTTTATTGTTTTTTTCCGACTCCGTTTCTTCTTTGGTAATACCTTTTCCTGCATAAAAGAATAATCCCCTGTTTCACTGCTGCTATCTGGTCTATTATCTGTAGACATACCCTTCTCCTTAACTTTTAACCCAGCTTTTAACATGATGAAAATTACCAAAAACGTTCTTTAAATACTATTTCAATTTTATCACGTAGTTGTGAACAATATATGAATGAAATGTTAACAAACCTTTTAAAAGTCTTCTTAGTAAATTTGCAACTTTATATTTTATTTTACAATAGAATAAGGTAGAATATAGGTTAGAATATATTAATATTGTATGTAATAGAAAGGTATGACCTATATGAACCAGAAAGTTTTAAAAACTTTAGAATTTGATAAGATTGTAGATAGATTTGTTTCACTGGCAACCTCCTCAATGGGAAAAGAGCTTTGCAAATCCTTATCTCCCTGTACTTCTCTCCCTGAGATTCAGCAGAATCTGCGGGAAACTTCAGATGCGCTTTCCATGCTGATGAAAAAGGGAAGTCTTTCCTTTTCTGGCGCAAAGGATATTCGCTCTTCCCTTATGCGTCTGGAAATCGGCTCTACCTTAGGTATTGAGGAATTGCTTTCTGTCAGCTCGCTTTTAAATGTAGTTCTCCGGGCCAAAAGCTATGTCAGAAAGGAAGTTATTTCTGTTGGCAATTTTCAGGAAAATCAAGAGAACACAGATGATACGAATACCCTGACGCCTTACTTTACCATTTTGGAGCCGCTTTCTCCTGTAAACCAAGAGATTCAACGCTGTATTTTATCTCCTGAAGAAATCAGCGATGATGCCAGTTCCACCCTGCGCCAGATTCGCCGGACAGTTAAAAATACCAACGATAAAATTCATGAGCAGTTAAATTCCATAATAAATAATTCTACTACTCGTACTATGTTGCAGGATGCATTGATTACCATGAGGAATGGCCGTTATTGTGTTCCTGTAAAGGCAGAATATAAAAGCCATGTAAAAGGAATGGTTCACGATCAGTCTTCTACAGGTTCCACATTATTTATAGAGCCCATGGCAATTGTAAAGCTGAATAACGAACTGCGGGAGCTTTCTTTGAAGGAGCAGGAAGAAATAGAGCGGATTTTAGCAGAATTAAGTGAACTTGTTGCAGAGCATACAGAAGAATTGAAAATAAATATTGAAACGATTATGAAGCTGGATTTCATTTTTGCAAAGGCAGGACTTTCCCGTCAGATGAAAGCCAGTGCACCAATTTTTAATGAAGATGGCATGATTAACATAAAAAAAGGTCGTCATCCACTGATTGATCCGAAATCTGTAGTGCCTATTGACATTCGCCTGGGAAAAGATTTTAATCTGCTTATCGTTACAGGTCCCAATACTGGTGGTAAAACCGTTTCTCTAAAAACAGTTGGATTGTTTACCTTAATGGGACAGGCCGGCCTTCATATCCCTGCTTTTGACAATTCCTCTCTTGCTGTTTTTGAAGATGTATTTGCTGATATCGGAGATGAGCAAAGTATTGAACAGAATTTAAGTACGTTTTCCTCCCATATGACCAATACGGTTTCCATTTTAAAGCAAGCTACAGACAAATCACTCTGTTTGTTCGATGAACTTGGTGCTGGTACCGATCCAGTTGAAGGCGCTGCACTAGCTATGGCTATTTTATCCCACCTACACAATCAGAACATCCGCACAATGGCTACTACCCACTACAGCGAACTTAAAATTTTTGCACTTTCTACCGATGGCGTGGAAAATGCCTGTTGTGAATTTGATGTTGAAACACTTCGTCCAACCTACAAGCTGCTCATTGGTATTCCTGGAAAAAGTAATGCCTTTGCTATTTCCGGAAAGCTAGGGCTTCCTGACTTTATTATTGAAGATGCAAAGTCAAGAATTGATACCGAAAACACCAGCTTTGAAGATGTTATTGCAGACTTAGAACGAAGCCGCATTACGATTCAAAAAGAGCAATCTGAGATTAAACAATATAAGGAAGAAATTCAACAGCTGAGAAATCAGCTGACACAAAAAAGTGAAAAAATAGATGCTGCAAAAGAACGTATCATACGAGAAGCCAACGAAAAAGCTCACCAGATTTTACAAGATGCAAAGGATTTTGCAGATGAATCCATTCGTAAGTACAATAAGTGGATGAAAGAAGGCAATGTTCAGAAGGACATGGAAGAAGAAAGGGCTGCACTGCGAGGCCATTTGGATAAAACAAAAAACCATTTATCAAAATCAACGGTTCAGAAGAAAAAATCCAACCGCCCAGAAGATTTCAAAATAGGGGATTCTGTTCATGTTCTCAGCCTGAATCTGAACGGCACTGTAAGCAGCCTGCCTAATGCAAAAGGCGATCTATATGTACAAATGGGCATTTTACGTTCCTTAATTAAAATTACCGACATAGAATTAATAGAAGAACCGGCATCTCCATCACCAGCCAGACACAAATCCGGCAGTGGTAAGATTAAAATGTCCAAAACCGCTTCCATTAGCCCTGAACTAAATATTATTGGCAAAACAGTAGATGAAGCTCTTTATGAAGTTGATAAATATCTGGATGATGCTTATTTATCCCATCTTCCTCAAGTAACTATTATTCATGGCCGTGGCACAGGTGCTTTAAGAAATGCAGTTCATCAGCATTTAAAGAAAGTAAAATATGTAAAAAACTTTCGAATTGGAAGCTTTGGAGAAGGAGATCACGGTGTCACCATTGTTGAGTTTAAATAGCATATGTGCTAGAAACAGGTATAACAGGAGGTCTATATGGCTGTAAAACAAAAAATATTAATTGTAGATGATGATAATAATATAGCAGAATTAATCTCGCTCTATTTAACAAAAGAATGCTTTGATACCCGGATTGTAAATGATGGAGAAGAAGCCTTAACTGCATTTTCCACTTATGAACCAAACCTGATACTTCTTGACCTAATGCTGCCAGGAATAGATGGTTACGAGGTTTGCAGGGAAATTCGTAAGATTTCCTCCACTCCTATCATAATGCTGTCAGCCAAAGGGGAAGTATTTGATAAGGTGCTTGGTCTGGAACTTGGAGCAGACGACTATATGATTAAGCCATTTGATTCAAAAGAACTGGTGGCAAGGGTCAAGGCTGTTCTTCGCAGATTTCAGCCAAAGCCAACTTCCCTGCCGCAAATATCCGAGCAGACAGGTGATTATGTAAAATATCCTGACTTACTTATTAATCAGACCAATTATTCCGTCCTTTATTATGGCGAAACCATTGAAATGCCTCCAAAGGAATTGGAATTATTTTACTTTTTAGCTTCACATCCTAATCAGGTATTTACCAGAGAACAGCTATTAGATCACATCTGGGGATACGAATATATTGGAGATACCAGAACGGTTGATGTTCATATTAAAAGACTTAGGGAAAAAATAAAGGACCATCAGTCATGGAGCTTAGCAACGGTATGGGGTATTGGTTATAAATTTGAGGTAAAAAAATAATGAAACGCACATTATTGGTAAAATTGACCATTTGCTATGTGTTAATTGCTGTAACCATGTTTGTATTTCTAAATACCTACTGTGTAAACAGAATAAAGCATCAGCTTATTTGTGAAAAGAAATCTGTATTATATAAAGAGGCTCACCTCATATCCTCTGAATATATGGCAAAATATTATTGCAACAAATTATCTCTGGATGATTTGAAAACACAGCTTTCTACCATTGATACCTTTTTAAGCACCCGGATTTGGATTGTTAAGGAGAATGGTACCATTGTGGCAGATACCCGGGGAAACACAGATAACATCTGGTTTAGTAATGTAAATGATATTGATCCTAATTTTTTGTCAAATAATTATGTTGTAAATAATACTCTTAATGGTGCTTTTTCAGAACCAATGCTAAGTGTCGTATATGCTGTAACCAGCAATCTTCAGGTTCGAGGTTACATCGTAATGCATATATCCATGGAGAGTATCGACACCTCAACTATTAATTACTCTGACTTTACTAATATTAGTCTGATACTATTTAATTTTGTACTTATTTTAATTTTTGCTTACGTTTATTTTATTACCATTCGTCCAATCCAAAAAATTAAGACTGGGATTAAAGAATATACAAATGGTAACTTTTCTTATAAGTTGAATTTGAAGGGAACAGATGAATTTTATCAGTTGGCGGCCGCTATAAACTATATGGCAAGTGAGTTAAAGGAGTTAGATGAATACCAGAAAAAATTTGTAGCGAATGTTTCCCACGATTTCCGTTCTCCCTTGACTTCAATTAAAGGGTATGCAGAGGCAATATTAGATGGAACCATTCCAACAGAAGCTCAAAATAAATATCTGGAAATCATTTCATTTGAAACAGACCGATTAACTAAGCTGACTTCCAACCTGCTTACGTTAAACAATATAAAATACAATGGTGCTTTTTTAGAAATAGCCCCTTTTGATATTCATACAGTGATAAAAAATACATCTGCAAGCTTTGAAGGCATTTGCACTAAGAAAAAAATTACATTAGAACTGACGTTTTACGGACAAGAAAACCTTGTTAATGGGGATATTGGAAAGATCCAACAGGTTTTGTATAACCTTTTGGATAATGCAATTAAATTTAGTCACAGCAACTCTACGATCCACATTTCTACTACAGAAAAAAATGAAAAAATTTATGTTTCTATTCGGGATCGGGGGATTGGAATACCAAAAGATTCTATTTTAAAAATCTGGGATCGTTTTTATAAGACAGATAATTCAAGAGGAAAAGATAAAAAGGGAACTGGCCTGGGTTTATCCATTGTGCGGGAAATAATAAATGCACATGGGGAAAATATTACTGTTGCCAGCACAGAGGGGGTAGGCACAGAATTCATTTTCTCTCTCCCTATATATCAAGAGGACATGGACTAGTAATCTGCACCGTTTACCATGACAAACGGTGCAGATTTCCTTCTAAGTTCATATTTGAGAAATTATTCTGGCGCAATGCTTCATATAATACAATGGCTACTGAATTCCCCAAATTTAATGACCGGATTTCTCCTATCATAGGAATACGGATACAGGTGTCAGGATGCTCCACAAGAATTTCTTCTGGTATTCCTGCACTTTCCTTTCCAAACATAATATAGCAGTCTGGCTCCAGATTCACCTGGGTATATACGTTCTTTGCCTTAGTTGTTGCCATAAATATTTTCGGATGTTTATTCTTTTCTAAAAAATCGTGGTAAGAATCATAAATAGTTACATCCAGCCTGTCCCAATAGTCTAAACCGGCTCTCTTCACTTCCTTTTCATTTATACGAAATCCCATAGGTTCAATCAAATGCAGTCTGGCTCCTGCTGCTACGCAGCTCCTGCCAATATTCCCTGTATTGGCAGGAATTTCAGGCTCTAATAAAACTATATTAATCATATCACTTCTTTCCTCCCATAAATTGCCCAAGACAACCTTTAATGATTATCCTTCACTGCAACATGTACTTCAATTATCTTATTATCCTCATAAATAATAGGAATACATATATTAGTAGTAAAAGAAGAGGAAATCGAGATGCTGCCTGTACATAGAGTTGGCGGTGTAATATCAATACCTATTCCTTTGGTAGAAAAAACAGTAGCGGCATTCCCCATTATCATATTCCCCAACTCGCAAATAGCACTATTTGACAATTCATCCATTTTTTCTATTGGCATCATACACATTTTTGAAGCAATATCACATGCTATAGAATATTCAAAAGCAATCATAGCCTGACCGCTCATCTCCCCGGTAATTCCTATCATAATAATATACATATCATGAGTACTAACCATAGGCTTAACGCTTGGCTTACCAATTTTAGTCTCTATCAGACATGTCTCCTTCAAAATCTTTGTTGCTGCAATTAAAAATGGATTTACATGATTTGCATTCAAATCAGCCATCTCGTTCCTCCTTTGCTATTATAACTTGTTAATAAAGTTCTCCAGTCTGCCCAATGCTATTTTCAGGCTTTCAATAGAATAGGCATATGAAATACGTAAAAAACCTTCGCCTCCGTCTCCAAATGCTGTTCCTGGAACAACTGCAAGCTTTTCATCCTGTAGCAGCTTATTAGCAAAATCATCTGAGGTCATACCAAACTTTTTTATACTCGGAAATACATAAAATGCCCCAAAAGGTTCAAAGCAGTCCATGCCTATTTCTCTTAATGCTTTTACTAAAAATCTCCTTCTTTCATCATAAGACTCCCGCATCATAGCTACATCAGAATCTCCGTTTTTCAACGCTTCAATTGCTGCATACTGGCTGGTTGTCGGTGCACACATAATAGCAAACTGATGAATTTTCAGCATTTGCTTAATGATTTTAGCTGGGCCTGCTGCATATCCTAATCTCCATCCTGTCATGGCATATGACTTAGAAAATCCGTTAATTACAACTGTTCTCTCTCTCATTCCAGGGAAAGAAGCAATCGATACGTGTTCTCTTCCATAAGTTAATTCTGAATAAATTTCATCTGAAATAACATATAAATCCTTCTCGATAATAACATCCACAATTTCTTTAAGATCCTCATATGTCATAATAGAACCTGTTGGGTTGTTAGGGAAAGGCAGTACCAATAATTTAGTTTTATCTGTTATATGATCTAATATTTGTTGTTTTGTCAATCTAAATTCATCTTTTTCTAAAAGATTAATAATAACAGGTGTACCATTCGCCAACAAAGCACATGGCACATAAGATACATAAGACGGCTGTGGAATCAGCACCTCATCACCTGGATCAAGCATTGCACGGAATGCAACATCAATTGCTTCGCTTCCACCTACAGTAATCATTATCTCGCTTTCATATTCATAATTCAGCTGAAACCGTCTATGTAAATAATTACATACTTCTTTTCTCAGTTCCTTTAATCCCGAATTAGATGTATATATCGTTCTTCCCTTTTCAAGAGAATAAATTCCTTCTTCCCGAATATGCCATGGTGTGTCAAAATCCGGTTCACCAACGCCCAATGATATGGCATCTTTCATATCGCTCACAATGTCAAAGAATTTTCTAATTCCAGATGGCTGTATTTCCGTAATTTTTTTTGATAAAGGGTCTCTCATGGCGTATACAACATCCTTTCATCTACATTTTGTTCATTCACAAGTTCCATCCCATGTTCTTTGTATTTCTTTAATACAAAATTTGTAGATGTACTTAATACCGAATCCATTGGTGCCAGTTTACTTGATACAAAATTAGCAACCTCTCTCATTGTCTTACCCACAATCAGCACAGCTAAATCAAAGGTTCCTGACATCAGGTACACACTTTCCACTTCTTCAAACTTATAGATTCTTTCTGCTATCCGGTCAAAACCCTGACCTCTCTGAGGGGACACTTTAACTTCAATCCAGGCTGTTACCTTTTCGCAGTCTGTTTTATCCCAGTTGATAAGAGTTGGATATCCGCAAATAATAGATTCCTCCTCCATCTTCCTTATCTCTTCTGCTAATATGTCTTCTGCTATATCTAACATCTTTGACAAATCGCTTAGAGAAACTTTACTATTCTTATCTAATGCTTTTAATATTCTCTCTCTCACTGCAATACCCTCCTGATTATTACTCTCATAAGATATATAATCATCTGCCAATTACCTTATAAAGCTCATCACTTTTTGGTGGCTCAAGATATCTCTTTTCATCTTCATTTATAACAACCCTGTCATTCCCAGCTGTTACCCTTCCAATTACTGCCGACGAAATTCCCTCTTTTTGCAATGCATCTACTAATGCATTACCATGATCGGTTCCGATCAACATGCAGCCACTAGAAATCAACAAATATGGATTAATATCAAATATCTCACAAATTTCTATCGTTTCCTGCTTTATCGGAATCTTTTTCAAGTTTACTTCAATTCCAACATCTGATGCTGCTGCCATCTCCCACAATGCACCGAAAATTCCCCCTTCGGTTATATCATGCATAGCACAGGCACCTGTTTCTTTTGCAATTTTTGCTTCTTTCACAACTGAAATAGATTTCATCATGCCTTTAGCACTCTCTATAAAATCCATAGAAAATCTTTCTTTTAATACTTCTTCTTTTTCCTGTGCAATGATTGCAGTTCCTTCTAAGCCAGCCCACTTAGTCATTACAATTTCATGTG
This sequence comes from Anaeromicropila populeti, assembly GCF_900112775.1. Taxonomy (GTDB): domain Bacteria; phylum Bacillota; class Clostridia; order Lachnospirales; family Lachnospiraceae; genus Anaeromicropila_A; species Anaeromicropila_A populeti. Next base: position 115,383 of record NZ_FOYZ01000004.1, on the reverse strand, counting down.
TCGGTTTTAAGCCTTTGGTCAAAATCAACTGTTCCTTTTTGATTTTTCCTACACCTGTCACTGAAATGACCGGCTGGTTAACCGCGACTGAAATCTCCGTATGCCCGCCAAGGACTTCTATATCCAGTTCAGCACAAACCTCTTCTATCTCTTGCATCATTTCCCGCAAATCTGATTCTCTTGCTCCATCTGGCAAAATTATCGTTAACAATATTCCTATGATTTCTGCACCACTAGAAGCAATATCGTTAGCCGTAATATGCACTGCCAGCTTTCCTATTTCATGTGCAGTTCCTGTAATGGGATCTGTGGACAATACAAAAGCCTCTCCCTCACTAATCTCAAGGGCAGAACAATCTTCTCCGACTCCTGGTCTCACTAAAATTTCGCTGCGGCGGTGTTTTATCTGTTTAAAAACAGAACGCTTCAAAACAGTTTCTGGCACTTTTCCAACCTTCATTTTCTAAAACCCCTCCTTCTATCTTAAGTCATCTTCATAATTGTACTAATACTCCTAGCCGCTTAACAATGCAAAGAACAAAACAGGATAACTGCCTCTCCACGTCTTTGGAAGCCGCTATCCTGTTCTGGCATCATCCTAACACTTCTATATAGTTTTATTCCTCTAATACTGCTTCTTCTTCCTGTCCTGCTTCTTCTTCCTGCTGTCCTGCTTCTTCTTGCTGCTGTTCCGCATTTTCTTCATCTGGAATACTAACTGTTTCTTCTGCCTCTTCTGATTCCTCTGTTTCTTCTGGATCAGCACTTGGTTTTGCCGTAGCTTTAGTACCCTTCTTGCTATCCTTTTTTTCCTTCTCTTCTTCTTTCTCGTCTTCTGCTTCTTCTTTCTTAGTTCCCACAGTCACATAACGAGGCTCTGCTGCATAAGAGCTGTAATTAACTTTTTCGCGGCTTACTTCCACTCCATCTTCATACACAATCTTCCACAAGTAAGCTTTATATCCAATATGCGCAGTCTGATCTACCTTCATATAACTCTCTGGCTGTGCAGGATCCTTTGTCACAATATCTGCACCAGGCTGAATCGTCTCTACAACCTCAGACTTAAATTCAATTGTACGTTTGTCATGATCTCGTGTATCCTCACCATATATAACAAAAGTAATGGTTCTGCCAACGGTAAAGGATTCAATATACACAGGTACATCCGAGTTATTCTTAAATTTTAAATCCTTGTACCCCTCAGAAATGGCTGCATCCATTGCTGGCTCTACATACCCCACAATCATAGAATGATTATAGCGCTCAGTAACTTCTAATTCAGATAATAAGACTGCATTATATAATGTTGTTGCCGCCTGGCAAACACCACCACCAACACTATCTACTACCTTGCCGTTCAAATAGGCACCTGCTGTTTCATATCCATTTTCTTTTGTAATTGGAGCCATTTTCCCACTTGTTGAAAATTCTTCTCCTGGATAAATTATCGATCCATTAATTAATCTTGCCGCATTCGCCAAATTTGCCGCTCTGCTGTTAGACGATGAAGTATAGGTCGTACTAAATTTCCCCAGCACATCCTTGCACCTTGCCATAACTTCACTGGTATATACAGGCTCTGCATCTATTACAACTGCTTCTACTGCTGTATCCTCTTTATTCCATTCATTCAATATGGAATTCTTAACTTTTGCAACAGTTTCTCCTGTATCAACTTTACGTCCCAGTACATGTTCTCCAATTACAAATTCATCATTTTCCCTTGTAATCGTAGCATCCACTGGCTCCACATCATAGGCAGAGCACTCTGTACTCACAAACTCTTCTAATAGCTTATCATCAAATTCAAACTCAAGTGTATACACCAGGTTCTCATTTTGTACGTCCTGCAACTCCTTATAGCGCTTAATTAGGTTTCCTTTTTTTCCCAAATTCAAAGCTTGTTCCACATAATCGTTCTCAAGACAATGATATCCTAATGTTCCTAAAGTAGAAACAACCTCATGCTCATCCACTTTAATCGTAAGTGTTTTCTGCTTTAATTCTTCTACATAATTATTTACTGCATCTTCTGCTTCACTGGAAGTCATTCCTCCCAAAGAAACGTTATCGATAAAAATGCCATCTGCAATGGTATCTGTATTACTATCTGCATAAGTCTTTATCCCTATAACAGATAAGGATGCGCAAAGTAAAAACGCAATAAGCGTACCAATGTAAATCTGTCTTTTTCGTTCCATTTCAAATTCCCCTTTTGGCTCATAAAACTTATTGTTTCATTTTAACATAACTACAGATAATATCAACCCTGAAATTCAAGGTTTGACTTTTCACACATATTTATGTATATTCTTGTTATGCGACTACGTAAACCAACGCTGGAATAATCATTGCTAAAATTAGAAAAATTATAATAATAGTAGATATTATTTTTTGTGTTTTCTTATTGTTCATATTCATATCGTTTCACCTCATTTATAATACTATTTAGAAAGGTTGTGCATTTATGAAATTACCTATCGTGGCTATTCTAGTACTTTTATGGATTGTTATTTTCAGCATTAAAAAAAGTAAAGTAGAACGTTTGGAAAACGAATCCTCTAAAAAATTCTGGGAAAAGGAGCGTTCTTCAAACATGGTACGTAAAAGTGATATCTCCCAGCTTCCTTATATCCAAATCCATCTTAACCAGCTTCCATTTCAAGAAAGTGACGACACTGTGCTTTTGCAATATCAGGATACCATTACTTCACTTTCTGAAAAACAAATATTAAACCTGACGGGAAAAACCAATACAGATTTAAAATTGGAATATGGTCCCGGGAACCTTGAGTTTCTGTCAGCCTGTGACCAGAACTTTACCCTATTAGCACGAACCCTCTATAACTGGGGTCTTTATTTGTATCATCAGAACCAACTGGAACATGCTGTCACTGTACTGGAATTTGGAATCCAGTGCAAAACAGATGTAAGTGGCAATTACCTGATTCTAGCTGAATTATATAATAAATTAGGAAAGCCCGAAAAGATATCAGAGTTACTTTCTGTTGCCTCTTCTTTAAATACACTAATGAAAAACTCCATTATTAATTCCTTAAACAATTATCAGATAAAATAATGGAACGCTGTCATATATTATAATATCCATTTAAAGTAAATGTATGCTTTCTAATAGAATTCTTTGATTGCCATTCTATTTTATGATATTTACACGTAACTTACAAGATATTTTTTATGCACCAACTATTTTCTTTCCTTGCAAAGCTCCTTTAAAAAACACTGCTCACACTGAGGAGCTCTTGCAGTACATAAGCCTCTGCCATGGGTAATAATCTGTATATTAAATAAAATCCAATGCTCCTTTGGTAACACCTTCATCAAGTCAAACTCAATCTTAACAGGATCCTCTTCCTTGGTCAGTCCCAGCTTCCTGGAAATTCTTTTTACATGAGTATCTACCACAATGCTTGGCTCATGGTAAATATTCCCTCTTATTACATTAGCTGTTTTTCTCCCTACACCAGCCAGCTTGGTCAGCTCCTCTATATTCTCCGGCACCTGCCCTCCATACTCTTTTAACAGCATATTAGTGCAGGCTATAATGTTTTTTGCCTTATTTTTATAAAACCCTGTAGAATGAATATCCTGTTCCAGTTCCTTCTGGTCTGCACTTGCAAATGCCTCTAGCGAGGTATACTTGTGAAAAAGGTCCTTTGTAACAAGATTCACCCTCTCATCTGTACACTGGGCACTTAGTATGGTTGCAATCAGGAGCTGCCACGGCGTTTCATGATTTAAGTAGCATTTATATTCTCTTGTATAATGCTCATCTAATAAGTCTAAAATCTTTTGAATACGCTCTTTTTCCTTTTTTGTTATTCTTCCTGACACATTTTCACCTCAATTCGACTGGTATCGCAATGGTTTTTGCCTGATTATCTAAAATACATCTTTGTTCATAATCGAATATAGTAAAATTAGCCTCACCTGAAGGATTTCCTGTTCTAACAGTCTCTCTAATATCTACTGAAAAATATTCCATGTGAGTAACTCGGCTCATTCGTTTACTGCTATAGTCTGCATACCCTGGGAGCAATTCTCTTACTCGTTCCTCATCCTCATAGAATACCCTGTATTGCTCCTTATAAATACCATAATCTCTCGCAAATACTGGTCTGCTTTTTAAATTTTCCCTTAAATACAAGTCATAAACCAGGATTTCTGCAAATAATTCACTTTGTTTTTCATCCCATACTTTCATTACCTGCTTCTCAAAAAATATACGCAGCAACTCATATCTGGCAATTCGGGAGTGGTTCAGCCCAAACAAATGGTTATCCTCGTAATAACTTCCCAATGCTTCATATAATGCAAATGGTGTGTCAAAAAAATGTTCCAAATATGCAATTGCCATCTCAAACTGTCCACTGTTGTAATAAACTTCTACCATATCTTCTACCTGCTTTAACTGAAGAACCTCTTCATATGAAAGCCATTTGGTATATAGTACCTCATATGGCGCAGACGATTTATATACAATATGATTATCAAGTGCATCGTAATAAATAGGAGCACCCTTCAGTACCTTTAAAAATCCCAGTTGCAGCTGGTTTGGCTTTAAACCATATACCTGATTAAAGGAATTTTTAAAGCTGTTTAAGTCCTCATTGGGAAGCCCTGCTATCAGATCTAAGTGCTGATGAATGTTTTTTCCTTGATTGACTTGATTTACCCTATTACTTAATATGTTAAAATCCATCTTTCGATTTATCGCTTTAATGGTTTCCAGATTAGTAGACTGTACGCCTATTTCTAACTGAACCAGCCCCGGACGCATCTGATTTAATAAAGTAATTTCATCCTCTCGTAATATATCTGCTGATATCTCAAAGTGAAAGTTTGTGATGCCGTTGTCATGCTGGTGGAGAAAGCTCCATATTTCCATAGCATGCTGATGATTACAATTAAAGGTCCTGTCAATAAATTTGACCTGTGGTACTTTATGTTCCAAAAAAATCATAAGTTCTCTTTTTACCTTGTCCAGGCTGCGGAATCTTACTCCTTTTTCAATAGACGATAAGCAATAGCTGCAAGAATACGGACATCCACGGCTTGTTTCATAATAAAGTATTTTATTAGAAAATGCTTTTATGTCATCATAAGGAAACGGCACATCATCCATGTTCAGCCCTTTTCTTGCTTCTGTCACCAGAATTTCCGACTGCTTTCTGAACACAATTCCTTTAATTTGATTTAGAACGTCTGGCTCACTTTTTATATAGTATTCTACTAATTCCTTAAAGGTTTCTTCCCCTTCTCCATACATAATTCCTTCAGCATAAGGCATTTCCATAAGCTGTTTTTCCATTTCATAAGAAACCTCTGGACCACCATACCAGATTGGTGTTTCAGGAAGCACTTTTTTTAATTCAACAGATAACGCTTTAACCATCTCAATATTCCATATATAACAAGAAAAGCATATGACATTTGGCTTCCTCTTAAATATATCCGAAAGTATATCATCCATCTGGTTGTTAATTGTATATTCTGCTACTTCAATCTGTTCTGCGTATTCTTTTGCAAATGCCTTTAAATCATAAACAGCAAGGTTAGAATGAATGTATTTTGCATTAACAGCAGTTAAAAGAATTTTCATAACTTCTCCTTTTTTGATAAAAGAATAGACGCCACATTATGTGACGTCTTCTAAAAAGTAATGCCCAGAACCGGAATCGAACCAGTGACACGAGGATTTTCAGTCCTCTGCTCTACCGACTGAGCTATCTGGGCATGTAATTTGCTATGCAATTACCTTACAACATGTGATATTTTACAATGATTTATCCCAATTGTCAAGAAAAATCTTATTTTTTTCAGAAAAATGCTGCTCCACTTTTTATATGGAGCAGCACCCCTTCTAAACTTTTCTGTTGATTACTATTTGTTTAATAGGTTTTAGAAGTCTAATTCCACATTGAAGCAAAAAAACACCTGCTGCAAACCCTAATGCATCAATCTGGGCTGGAAAAAAGTCCAACCCTCGCCCATTTCCACCTATTCCATACAAATCTTGTGGGTGGTACAGCATAATGGCAGCCCAAAGCATAATAATTCCCACCAGCCAATAGCCCACTTCCCAAACATGCCAGTAAATCATCCAACTGCTGACTGCCACAACCAGAATGAAATCAACTGAAATCCAAATCCAGTCCGCAACACCTTTTACAAGGAAAAATGGTACTACAAGAAATAACATGCAATAAATTAATATTTGTGCCAACATGACTAAAACAAGTTTGTTAAAAATTTTTTTACTCATATCCTGCTTTCCTTTCCTTGTATTTTTATTTATTAAAAATTAGAAGCCTTTACATGATTCGCCAGTACATAATAGCTTTCTGCATAATGTGGATGCTCTAAGCCTCCAATTGCTGAAGCTATAATATTACTTTTGGCATCCTCATAGCGGTCTGCTACATCCAGCTCTACCACAAAACGATATGTACTAATTGTGCCTGCCATTTGAGCCGCCAGCACCTGCATAAAATAACTTGGAGTCTGACAACAGTCAAAATTCCATCCCACACATAAAAATCCAGTATATCTGGTTATTTTGCAATAAGCAAGCGCATTTACTGGAATTTTAGCAATAGCTCCTTCTCTGCTGCTTTTTGACATTCCATAGTTTGTAATTGTAATATTATTTTTAGAACCATCTCCATGACAGGAACAAGTATATTTGTAGCAATCCACCCTGTCTTTTGCTATTTTTGCAAGGGAATTTATGGTATCCTGCATACCATATGTATCTGGATTATAATCCCATATACCTGTTAGTTTTTCCCACTCGGACTCATAATTATCCGCTAAGCTTACCGTTGCTGTTCTTCCATATCTTGTAAAGCCCCATGCTGTCATCGGAAGATATGGAACAAAATCATCCGAGTTCATAATATTAAAAATACTTTTATAATTCTTTGCTGTAGCTGCTGTTGTTGTATTTGGTGCTGCATAGGTATATGCAAATGTAGTATACCCTTTATCTACAAGCCTTGCACCTAAAATATTAGAAATTGCTGCACCACGGGAATGTCCTGTTACCCATATTGCTTTTGTAACAGAGCTGTTCACATAAGCAGCCAGATAAGTGGTCAAATATTTTAATATCCTTGTTGCTGCTATGTCAAATCCCTTATGATTTGCTTTTACTGCCCAGTCTGACGATGTTGTATATGTACTTGTGTCACCCACATCAAAATTGCTTGCCCACTCCGCTAAGGTTGAATTTGTTCCTCTTACAACTACGGCAACAACTTCTTTTGTCACACCATTATATGTCACTTTTCTATGTCCAATTGTAACCTCTGATAAATGATAATCTGTATATGCAGAAGAAAGCTTATATACCTTAACATCTGAAAACCCTTGATAAGCCATTAAAGCATTTAAACTGTATGTAGTTGCATTGGCGGAATTTAAAATAGTTATATTATTATATGCCCCAGCAGCATACACAGATGAGGTAACGCTTAATGCACTATTGTAGTCTGAACTGCTTCCAAAAAATGTTCTGTAATCCAGGGTATAGCTGATATCAGCAGAGATGTCTGCGCCAGAATCCTTTAATTTTCCTGTAAAAACACCACTTCTTGGGGCTGTATCTATATTATCATTTCTACCGTCAAAATCGGTATCCGTTAAAGTTGGATTTGAAACATAATTATAAACGTAAATGGTTGTTTTACCGCTGTAGTATTCGGATGGTATTCCATTTGCCACCAAAAACGTATTAATTAATGCAGTCATGGTTACTGCCTTTAAAGTACCCAGCTCCTTATAGTCTGTCACGCCATCCCCATCTGTATCTACTGTACTAGTGGAGGCTACTGGTCCATTTAATTTCACATATTGATAATCACTAAGCAATACCCATGTTTCACCTGATACTGCCATTGCCGCTGCCTGGTTATTTCCTTGGACAAATTTCTCCTCAGAAAGCAGCGAGACTGCCGCGCCATCCAGATTTTCCTCTACATGTATTCCTACGCTGTTTAAGCCAGTATTTACTTCCATAACAAAATAAATACCTTCCTTTTTAATTTTAGTGGACAGCGTTTGATTTTCTATTGATATTTCAGTACTAAGGGGTATCAGACTAGAATTTTCTAAGCGACAAATAGATAAATTATTTATTCTCTCTTCCTCATAGGAGGCTGTCATTTGTGCAAAATGAAATGTCAAATTAAGTTCAACTGGTTCTAAATAGGAAGAAACCACTTCAACTGGCTCGCCAATTAAAGCACCACTCTCTGCAAATGCATCCAGCACAGTATCTTTACTTAAAATTGAAATATGTTTATTGATGTTTCCGGCAACACTGCCTGATAATTCTGGAACCAGTATGCCTTCTTCTGTCAGCAGACCTTCCTCTATATTTTCTTTGCTCAGACTTTGGGAAATCAGACGCTTTCCATCCAAAGTTATACCATCTGAACATTGCTCCAGCGGGTTTAAGCCTAACGCCAGCTCCTCTCCATCCTCTAACCCATCTTTATCTGTATCAGACAAAACAGGTGCTGTATGATATAGTAATATTTCATCTCCATCAGAAATTCCGTCACCATCGGTATCTGCTTTTTCAGGTGCAGTATTTCTTGTCTGCTCTTCTAAATTTGTAACTCCATCTCCATCTAAATCTTCCTCTCCATCCATTAAACCGTTTTCATCGGTATCGCAGGATGCAGGATCGCTATGGAATATCGTCACCTCATCAAAATCACTTAATCCATCTTGGTCTGTATCTGCACTGTCTATGGATGAATTATAGTACTCCTCCTGCCAGTCCAGCAGTCCATCTGAATCAGTATCCAGGTTTTCATCGGTCACACTATTTTCTTCTTCCTGATTTCCTGCAAAATCAACATAGGACAGTTCAAATTCCTCTGGATAAAACCTGGTATCCGCCTGTCCACCCGAAAGAATAACTGTGACACTGCTTCCTGGCTCAATATTTTTTTCATATGTACTATGTTGAATCACATAGTTATGTCCTGTTTGTTCTTGAATAACTCCATTGATTGCAGAAGTAATTTCATTTCCAAATTCAAATGATACACTCCAGTCTGCTAATGTTTTTTCTGTCAAATTTGTAATGGTTAAAGATGCTTGATAACCAGATTCCCATACACTGCTATATTCCAATGTAATCTGATAATCACTGCTGTCTGCGGTAACTCTTTGTGTGGGAATTCCATAAGCCGTTGGAAGCACTATTTCGCCTTCTGTCACGCCTGAAAAACCAACTACAACCGTTTCTCCTGCTTGAATATCCTGATTCCAGCCTGCATTTTTTAAAATGTAAATGCCATCCTGGTGATTCACAATATCACCATTCCAAATGCTTGATATTTCACCATTCCATTCAAACATCAAATACCAGTTTTCCATTGTTTCCTGCCCAGTGTTCTTAATTTCAAGTTCCCCTTGAAATTCGTTTTCCCACTGGTTATTCAAGGAAAATGTAACCTCATAACCATCTCCTTGAAAAACAGACTTTGTTTCTGTTGTTGCGGCAGCCAGTTCAATATGATTTATCATACCCATTAGCATGGACATAATAACCAACATTGTGACTAAATTCCGCACACTTTTTTTCCTTTTTCCTTTCATTTTGTTTCCCCCTGACATATTTTTAGGGATAAGTTGTCATAAAAATATTATAAGTATGCTGGCAACATTATCCCTTAATATTATTGTATTATGTCCTAAATTCTTTCGCAAGCAATTCTTTTCGACTTGTTTCAACATGGCAAACGATGGCGAGAAATGTTTCTCATAACTTAAAAAGTTTTACAACACAAAAAAGACCCAACCCCATATAAATAAAAGGTTGAGTCTTATAATAGACTGCCGGCGACCGGAATCGAACCGGTACGGGAGATTAGTCCCGCAGGATTTTAAGTCCTGTGCGTCTGCCAGTTCCGCCACGCCGGCTGATGGATGGAGAAGGATTCGAACCTTCGAAAGCGTTGCTAACAGATTTACAGTCTGCCCCCTTTGGCCACTCGGGAATCCATCCATTCATGTCCTGACAAGTTAATATTATAACAGATTTTTTTCAAATAGCAAGTCCTAATTTAAGTATTTTTCTAAATCTTTTAAAACAATACCCGAAACTGGAGGAAGTGACAACTCTAAAGTTCCATTTTTCACATAAAAAATCTCCGCACGCAGTTCAAATCCTGTCTGATTCGTTCGAATCATGCTGACTAATGCCACATCATCCGTCACTCCAATTTTCCAAACAGGAACAGAAACTGTGATTCCGTCCTTTCTATTATTAATCGCAATGACAAAACTATCCTCTCTGTCAAATCTTCCAAAACTCATAAAATGATCTTGGCCAGTCAAAAATACCGTAGATCCTGTTTTAAGAGCAGAATAATCCTTCCGTATCCGAATCAGCTCCTTGTGATAGCGGATTAGTTCCTTATCCTCTTTTCCCCATGGATAGGTACGACGGTTATCTGGATCTGTCCAGCCACACAATCCTGCCTCATCACCATAATAAATCGTTGGTGCCCCAGTCCATGTCATCTGTACCATTACCGCTTCTCGCAGAACACCTTTGTCAACACCTTCATTAGCAAGCTCAGGTCCTCTGCTGGCAGTTCTCCCAACCTTCTGATTGGTTCTCGTTAAGAATCTGGAATGATCGTGGTTTGAAAGTTCATTCATGGAAGTTTGCAGCGACTGAGTATTATACTTTGACATGTGATGCTTCATAGCACCGACAAAATTATCCCACTTTCCGTACAAATCTGCCCGAAATTCATCACTATGCTTTTCCATACCTGTTAAAAACCAGGTCAGCGGTTCCATAAATGCATCATAATTCATTACCGTATCCCACTGGTCTCCAGAAAGCCAAGAAGATGGATCGCCATAATGTTCTGCCAAAATAATGGCATCTGGGTTAGCCTCCTTCACTGCCTTACGGAACTTTTTCCAAAACTCATGGTTATATTCACTGGAATGGCCTAAATCTGCCGCCACATCCAGTCTCCATCCATCTACATTATACGGAGGTGCAACCCACTTCTTAGCGATACGCATAACATACTGAAGCAGTTCGTTAGAGTCTTCATAATTAAGCTTTGGAAGTGTATCATGCCCCCACCAGCCATCATATTTTCCATTATACGGCCATTGCTCTCCATAAAATTTAAAAAAGCTGCAATAAGGACTATCCTTGGAAACATATGCTCCCTTTTCGTATCCGTCTTGGTTTTCATATAGTCTTTCCCGATCCATCCACTTATTAAACGAACCACAATGGTTAAACACACCATCCAGAATAACCTTCATTCCTCTTTTATGCACTTCATCTACAAATTCCGCAAACAATTTATTACTTGCCTCTAAGTTAATCCGGTCTGTTACCCTGCTGATATACTTAGATGCGTACTTATTTTCCATTTGCCCATCACGTAATACCTCACCACCATCATTTATAATAACACCAAAATGAGGATCGATATAATCATAATCCTGAATGTCATATTTATGATTGGAGGGTGAAACAAAGACAGGATTCAAGTAAATAACATCTACCCCAAGATTCTGCAAATAATCCAGTTTCTTTAAAATCCCCTGAATGTCACCACCATAAAATTCTCTTACCCCCATTGCTGCGGGATATTTTGCCCAGTCTGTTATTCTTTTCACTGGCGCACCAATATAAAAGTACTCATTATCTAATACATCATTTGAAATCGTGCCATTACAAAAACGGTCTGTCATAATCTGATAAAAGACAGCTCCCTTTGCCCAATCTGGTGTCTTAAAACCTGGCATAATCGAAAACCGGTATTCCTTTTTCTCCACATTAGAAACACCAACACAGTTATAAAATACTGTACTATCTCCGAAATCAACTTCAAAATAATATTCAACTTTTTCATTTTCAAGCTGTATCACTGCTTTATAGTAATCAAAATAGCTGTCTGCTTCTGTCTTTTCCATCGTAAGTCGTTCTTTTGAGGTCACTAAGTATACTTTATCAACAGCCCCTCTTGCTGTGCGAAAACGAATTGTCACTTTTTCATAAGGTAAAGGTTCTGATGGTGAACGAAACAACTCCGTTCCATCACTAAATAGTGCCTCTTCCCTAAAAAAAGGCAGCCCCGTCTGAAAATTTAAATTCATTTTTTCATACTTGGATAATTTATTCATGTTCAAATAATCCTCCACAAGAACACTCCTTTTCACTCTCATATTTTTATCTCAATGAAATGTACAAAAAGGACAGCTTTCCGAACAGCTGTCCTTTTCTTGGAGAAGGTATTTTTGTTACTTATGGGGTGTAGCAAAAACTATATAATGTATTGGGGTTTACAAGAGTAATTATATCACCCAACACAACATAAGTGTGCACAAACATTACAATTTTTACAGCGCTTTTTTGTAGCTTTTTACAATCACCCCATCGGCCCAATTTAAATAGTATCGTCGCTTGTTACAAAAAGGGCTTCAAACTCCTCTCTTCCGATCCGTTCCTTCTCAATTAACAACTGTGCACATTTGTGTAACACATCCATATTTTGTTTTAATAAACTACTTGCTTTTTCATAGCAGTTATCAATAATACTCTTAACTTCCATATCAATATCATGAGCAATTCCCTCACTAAAACTTTTAGTATGGCCTAAATCTCTGCCAATAAAAACTTCATCATCTGAGTAATCATAATTAATTAAACCAATTTTACTGGAAAAACCAAACTTTGTAACCATGGCTCTTGCCTTTGCAGTTGCCTGCTTAATATCCTGTGATGCACCTGTTGTAATATCATCAAAAATCATTTCTTCTGCAATACGTCCTCCAAGACTGACAATAATGTCCTGTGTCATTTTTCCTTTTGTATCAAACATTTCATCCTTTTCAGGCAGTGGCATCGTATAACCTGCCGCTCCCAATCCAGTAGGAATAACTGAAACTGTATAAACGGGACCCACATCTGGAAGAACATGAAACAAAATTGCATGGCCGGCTTCATGATACGCTGTAATTTTCTTTTCCTTTTCTGAAATAACCCTGCTTTTCTTTTCTGCTCCAATGCCAACCTTAATGAATGCTCTTTTAATATCCTCTGAAATAATAAATGTTCTATTTTCCTTTGCTGCAAGAATTGCTGATTCATTTAATAAATTCTCCAAATCTGCACCAGTAAAACCTGCTGTTGTCTGTGCTACCTGCTTCAAATCTACATCTTCGCTGAGTGGTTTATTTTTTGCATGTACCTCTAAAATCTCTTCTCTTCCTCTTACATCTGGACGTCCTACCATAACCTTACGATCAAAACGTCCTGGTCTTAAAATCGCTGGGTCCAGAATATCCACACGGTTTGTTGCTGCCATTACAATGATTCCTTCATTCACTCCAAAACCATCCATTTCAACCAAGAGCTGGTTTAATGTCTGTTCTCTTTCATCATGGCCGCCGCCTAGACCTGTTCCACGTCTTCTGGCTACGGCATCAATTTCATCAATAAAAATAATACATGGTGCATTTTTCTTTGCCTCTTCAAATAAATCTCGAACTCTCGACGCACCTACACCAACAAACATTTCTACGAAATCAGAACCAGAAATACTAAAAAATGGAACCCCCGCTTCACCTGCCACTGCTTTCGCCAAAAGAGTTTTACCTGTTCCAGGAGGTCCTTCCAATAATACTCCCTTTGGAATTCTTGCCCCTACCTGAATGTACTTTTTAGGTGATTTTAGGAAATCTACAATTTCCCTCAGTTCCTCCTTCTCTTCTATAAGCCCTGCTACATTCTTAAACGTAACACTGGTATTATCTACCGACATCTTAGCCCTGCTTTTACCAAAATTCATAGCTTTATTATTTGCACTGCTTCCACTTGCCTGATTCATTAAAAAAGAAAATAGCACAAGAATCAAAATAAAGCCCAGCACATACGGAAGTACTGTTGTAAGAATCCAGTTAGGTTTCTTGACATCCCCCACCGTATACTCGATACCCTGTTCTTTTAACTCCTCTTCTATTTCAATTGTACTAGAAACATTAAACTCCTTTGGGTCTCCCTCTTTAAATGTTATCTTTACTTTACCTGATGGAGTTTCTTGATTTTGCACAATAGAAATACTTTTAATATCATCGCCATTTTCCTTTATATCCTGAAGGAAATCTGCATATACATATTCCCCCCTGGCGCTGTCTTTTATGACATCTGATATTAACGCTAGTGCCACTAAAACCACCACCACAATAATAAAAAAACCATAACCCTTCATTTGTTTCCTCAAACTCTATTCCCTCCTCTATTCTTCTATTACACCAACATATGGCAAATTCCTATAATTTTGAGCATAATCCAACCCATAACCTACTACAAATTTATCAGGTATTTCAAAACCAATATAATCCACTTTCACTTCTGTTACCCGGCGCTCTGGTTTATCTAATAAAGTGCAGAGTTTAAGTGATGCAGGTTTTCTTGCACCCAGCAAATCCATAAGATAGCTTAGTGTTCTACCCGAATCAATAATATCTTCTATTACAATTACATTTTTCCCATCAACCGCCTCATCCAGGTCCTTTACAATTTTTACCCGTCCGGAGCTGGCAGTTCCATCTCCATAGCTTGATACCGACATAAAGTCCAGTGTAACGGGAACTGTCAATCGCTTTGCTAATTCACATGTAAAAAAGATACTTCCTTTTAATACACAAATTAAATGTACTGTTTTCCCTTCATATTCCTTTGAAATCGTGCTTGCAAGTTCTTCTATCCGTTGATTCACTTTTTCCTCTGAAATGAGCACTTTAATTGAATCCGTCATGTTTGTGTACCTCCGATTATATTCACTAGTAGTATTCTTTGGGTTCTCTCGCTCACCTTGTAATATTCACTTATACGAAAACCAATAATCCACATTATATGATTGCCATCTGCCAAGAGCTGTATACTATCTCTTTTCTCACTTGGAATTTTTTCTTCAATTAAGAATTCCTTAAGCTTTTTTCTATTGCCTTTCTGATTTATGCAAAAGAAATCTCCTGGTTTTCTTCCTCTGAGCAAAACCGTATTTTTTATTTTATCATAATCAAACCATTTCGTATAGTCATTTTTAGGAATAACATGAATTTTTTTTCGTTTTATTTCATCTAGTTCTTCCCCTTCTATTAGCCTGAACTCGATAACTTTATCCTCAAAAATAAACTTTTGATTGAAACTGGTAATTTCTTCAATTTTTACACATGAAACTTCTTTCTTTTTCACTGGCTTTCTCTTTTGAATTTTCAGTTCTGTATACCCTCGGACTCCTTCCATGCCATAAGGTAACGTTATTTTTTTTCCAGTCTCTTTACCCAAAAGTGCTATTACACTATTAATATGCGTAAATTGAATATCCTTTAACTTCTTTGCCAATAATAAATATATTTTACGAATTACCGCTCTCTGAACAACAATATTTTCTCTTTCAAATTCTGGTAGCGGGATAATGAACGCCTCTTTTTCCTGAGTAACAAACATTTCAAAAAAAGTATCTGCATAATTTTCAACAAATACTTCCACTTCTCTCAGCATATTAGCCGTTTCGATAATATGAGCAAGTGACTGCTGGTTAATATGATTTGTCAAATATGGGATAAGTTCCAGCCGAATTTTGTTTCTTGTATAAATTGTTTCAAAATTTGTAGTATCTATTCTATATCGAATGTTCCGTTTTTCTAGATACTCCTCAATTTCCATTCTTTCCACAATAAGGAGAGGACGCAGAATATTGTTTCTAACAGGTTCCATCCCTGTTAGTCCCTTCAATCCGCTTCCTCTGCACAGGTGAAACAGTACCGTCTCCCCTTGATCATTTTTATTATGCGCAACCGCTATTTTATTGCATCCATATTTTTTGCAGGCCCGTTGAAATGCTTCATAACGGACATGACGCCCCGCCTCTTCTTCCGACATCCCATTCTGTTCTGCAAGCTTTCTTACATCCTCACAGACACACTCAAATATGACGTTTTCTTTTTGGCACAGCTCTTTTACATACTCCTCGTCCTCTTTTGCTGCTTCGCCCCGGATTCCATGATTTACATGTACGACCACAAGCCGTAAATGATAAACCTTTTTCAACTCCAGCATAATAAAGAAAAGGCAAACTGAATCTGCACCTCCAGAGACACCCAGCACTACACCATCCTCTTCTGAAAGCATTTGATTCTTTTCTACATACTCACGTATTTTATTTATCATATATGCTCCTTATTTTTTCTACAGTAATCACTCCATCTGATTATTTTATACCGTAAAATCTTATAATGCAATCACGACTTTTTCCATATTCCAGTTACAAGCACTGTCATGTCGTCTCTTACCTCTCCCTGACTTTCCTTCATAACCTCTTCCATAATACATTCCGCCATTTCTTGTGGGTTTTTCAACTTAATCTTTTTTAAAATAGCTGTAAATTTTTCTTCCTTATTTTCTTCCTCCAAGGAGTCTAAAATACCATCTGATACCATAATAATATAATCGCCATCCCCTAGCTTTTTTGTGCAGCTCTCCAGATTCAGGCTGGCAAATACCCCAACTGGAAGATTACTGCATTCTACAATTTCGATTTCCGTATTTCGTTTTATAAAGGTGGCACAGCCTCCTATTTTTATAAAATTGCATTCTCCTGAAAACAAATCAATTCTACTGATATCCAATGTAGAAAAGCTCTGATTGTCATTATTTAAAACTAGACTGGCATTAATCAGCTTAATTGCCGACTCCTCCTGAAATCCCGCTTCTAAAAATTGTTCTAAAAGTTCAATTACCGTCTCACTCTCTTCACATGCCTTTTCACCGGTTCCCATTCCGTCTGACAAAAGCATTACCATCTGCCCATTTTCTAAATTTAAAAAAGAAAAATTGTCACCTGAAACTTTTTCACCATCCTTTGCCACACGCACCTTTCCTGTTAATGTTTTAAAATCTGTATCCTCCACAAATACTATGCGTTCATAATCTTTATTAATAATATTTTTACTTTCTACAGAAGGCTTCATTTTCTTTTCACATACCTTGGAAACCATTGCTGCTGCCTCCCTGGAAGTAATACATCTTCCCTTTCTGGTCCGCATTTCACAAAAGATCTGTCTCTTTTTATTTTTCTTTTCAAAGATTGAAATTTTCTTTACCTCTAGATAATTGCTCTTTAAATACCGTACAATATTATCCTTTAACTTTTCTTCTACTTCTCTTGTTTCATGAATGGTTTTTGAGAATTCATCAATAATCTGGGATACCTCCCAAAGCTGGCTGGCAATTGCCTCCCTGCTTTCTGCCATTCGATTATACCAGTTCAAGTTCATACTTGCCAAGGCAAGTTCCCTATTTGTCTCATTTACAAAAGCATTAAAATTGACACACCTCTCTTGAAAAGCCTCTGGAAGATCTTCTGGTGTCACAAAACCTTCTTTTTTTGCAACCTCAAGGATAGACGCCGCTGTCTGCTGGGTATTATAAAAATTCTGACTCCAGCATTTTTCATAATTTTCACATTCACTACATAGCTTATTAGACAAACTGTCAAAAATACAATCCATTTCCTGACGCCCCAGTGCTTGTCTAGTTTTTGCCAGCGCATCAAAAGTTTTGGATAGCTTTTGAAAAGACTCTGAAAATTCATTCAGTCTTTGTCTGGTCAGCTGCTGAATATTTTGCCTGGAAAAATTATTTTCTTTGCTTTGCAATTCATATAAATATACTCGAAACATCCATGGTCTTGGTAATAATAAAAATATAATTCCAGATGACACAAGGGCTCTTACTTGAGAAACATATAAATAATTTTTTGCATAAAGACTGCATAACAAAACGTCTAATACTATAAAAACTACAATCGCTGCAAATCGCCCCAGTTCCCGGAACATCCCACTGCAAATTCCTAGTATGCAAAAAATCCCAACCACCGCAACATTTCCATTTAGCAAAAAAAATACAATTCCACACGCCGTTCCTACAACAGCTCCTGCCCCTGCCCCATATTTATATCCCAGACAAAGAATAAGCAGATACGCAACCGTCTCTACCACTGAAAATTGATAAGGAGCAATTTGTGGCATACCGTAAACAAAAAAACTAGATAAAATAGCAATGCTGATTATTTCTTCGTTGGACAAAATCTGTCCACGGTTTCCACGAAGTATAAAATTTATGGCAAGGTGAAACAGGTTTACGCATGCCATCACCAACAGTCCTTCTAGTGCTCCTATCAGAATATTTTCAGAATACTCCATGCGAATACTTCCATAGCTAATAGAAATCATAAATGTCAGAAGTCCCGCCAGCATTCCCATACTAGTAATCGTTAACGCCTTTCCTCGTTTTTCAATTATTCCATTAGCAAACCAAACACCAAACAGTATGGTTACATATTTTATCATTTGCTGCTGGGTATAAACACTTCCCATTGCCATTCCAAACACCATTGATATAATCAAAAACAACCTGTTTTTCTTTTCCAAATAGGCTGCTGCAAAATATGCTACTGCAACTGGATTCATAGAAAGAAACAAAGTCCTTGCCATTATAATTCCTATCAAATCTACAGCAATGTATCTTATGTTGATACATTTTATACGTTTCCATGCTTGACTAAAATTTTTCATTATACTACGCTCCCCTTTTCTTTTTGCTCTGCTATTCACGTATTATAGGGGTATCATTTTGAAATGTTTGTCAAACTAGCGATTGGGAACAGAAAAACTTTTTGACAATTTCTTATTGGAATCGTGTTTTGAATCGAATACAGGGAGTTCACACCTATTAAGAATATCAACTATAAGGAACATAACTTTGCTTGACAATATCCTATCACATAAAAAAAGAACAAGTAAAATCTATACTTGTCCTCACTCCCGAAAATTAAATAGCGGAAAAGGGATTTGAACCCATGACACCACGGGTATGAACCGTGTGCTCTAGCCAACTGAGCTATTCCGCCGTAAAAGCGTCTTTAATTATAACTGGTTCTTTCCCCTTTGTCAACTACTTAATTATCAGAATCAAAAATAATTTCATCTTCATATACAAGCCCCAGCTTTTCCCGTGCAACTTCCTCAACATATTTCTTTGTTTTCACATAGGCTTCATATTCACTGATTTCATCCTTCTCTTCTACCAGTTCCTGCTTTTCTTTTTCTAGTTCTTCAATTCTCTTCGCACTTTTTTGTACAGTTGCATTTAATTCCATTTTCTTATAGGAAACAAGTCCACACAGTAAAAGAACTGCAATTGTAATAATCCCCGCACCGCTTTTTGCTTTCTTTCTTCTTTGTGTACGTCTTTGCTTGCTCAATATCTCACCTTCATATTCTTATTGGAATTATTTTTTCGTTACTGCTATTTTAACTGTTTTCCAAACTTTTTTCAATGCTTTTATAGCAGCCCGCAAAGGTTTTTTCATATGTTTTATGACAAAAAAACCAAACCACTTTGCCCTGCGTATTAACCATACGACTGGTTTCATAATAATAGCTGTCATCTTCTTAATAAATCTGATAATTTTCTTAATCAATCCTGTCATAGATTTTACTAACCACTCACTTACAGCAGCATGATACCAAAACATCCCCAGACACATTCCGAAAATAGAAAAACTGCGAATAATTCCGCTGTTCTGTTCATACATCAAATAAAACATAGAAATAGCACTTGCAATCCAAAAAATAATGTCCTCTAAGGCACATACCCATTTTGCATGAGGCAGAATTCTTCTAATAATTCTTAATATGTCATATACTATTAAAATTATTATTCCTAATAGTAAAGAGGACAAAAAGAAGACAACTTCTTTCTTCATTTCTTCTATCATCCACTCACCTACTTAAATAATCTGCCAAACAGAGATTCTCCAGATTTTCCATATCCTCCATCTGAATAAGTTAAACTATCAATTCTGCCATCTACATCTACTTCTCCTTTTTCTAATGTTAAACGGCTCACATGCAGTTCCTGTCCCCGAATCATTAGAATTCCTTGCTCTGTATCCAGCAAAACCTCCCCTGCATCAAATGATAACACATCATTTACCCCACTAATAACCGCTGCCTGTCTTCCACTCAGATTTATTCTATGGCTGCCTCTTTGAATTTGCTTGTCATCCATGCAAAAACCTCCCGATATACTTTAAGTATTTTATAAAGTATATTAGGAGGTTTCACAAAAAATTCTTATGACGTAAGGTTTTTATAAATATCGATAAAGTTCCTTTGCCACATCCTTCTTTACCGTTTCTTGTACATCAAGAACCTCAACTTTTACATTCTTGTTACCAAAACCAATTTCTATTATATCGCCTTCCTTTACAGAAAGGGACGCTTTTGCAACCTTGCCATTTACAGAAATCCGGCCTGCATCACAGGCTTCATTGGCAACTGTTCTTCTCTTAATCAATCTGCTTACTTTTAAAAATTTATCTAATCTCATCGTTAAATTTACTATCCATGACACTCTATAAACAACTGCTTGCCCCATATTCTTGAAATAACGAAAGGGTTGCCAAAGCAACCCTATATCCACTAATTAAGTGCATCTTTTAATTGTTTACCTGCTTTAAACTTTGGAGCATTGCACGCAGAAATTTCCATAGTTTTACCCGTCTGAGGATTTCTACCCTCTCTAGCAGCTCTTTGTGAAACTTCGAAAGTACCAAAACCAACTAATTGAACCTTCTCACCTTTAATAAGTTCTTCTGTAACAACATCAATAAATGCCTTTAAAGCTTTTTCAGAATCTTTTTTGGACAATTCTGTCTTTTCTGCAATTGCAGCTACTAATTCAGCTTTGTTCATGGATAAAACTCCTCCTCTTAATCTTCAAAATTGTTATTCTTATTCTTTTCTTTCACACGCTCCCATAGTTCATTCATCTGATCTATAGTAAGCTGGCTTAGGCTCTTTCCTTCGCTAGTTGCGATTCGCTCAATACCTACAAATCTATTTATAAACTTATCTATGGAATTTGTCAAGGAATTTTCCGCATTTAGCCCTAAAAACCTTGCTAAATTGGTCATTGAGAACATAAGATCACCATACTCCTCATCAATCTGACAAGAATCCCCCTCTTTCATGGCCTCTTTCAATTCTCTCAGTTCCTCCTCTACCTTGTCCATTACCTGTGTAATATCTTCAAAATCAAAACCTGCCTTAGCCGCTTTCTTTTGAACCTTCTGAGCTCGCATATTTGAGGGTAATACTTTTGGCACTTTCAAAAGCCCCTCTGATATAGTAATCTCATTATGCTCTTCTCTTTTAATCTCTTCCCATTTTTTCACGACTCCCTCAGCATCTGATATTGTACTATTACCAAACACATGGGGATGCCTTCGAATCATTTTTTCACTTACTTCATGAATCACTTCATCTACTGTAAATTCTCCTGTTTCCTCTGCGATAGCACTATGTAAGGCAACTTGAAGAAGAACATCTCCAAGCTCCTCTCTTAAATTAGGTAAATCCTTTCGCTCAATCGCATCTACTACTTCATATGCTTCTTCAATCATACAAACTCTTAAACTATCATGTGTCTGCTCCCGATCCCATGGGCATCCATTTTCCCCTCTTAAATGCCTTATAATTTCCATGAAATCAGAGAACTCATACTTTTCCTTTCGTTCCATATCCTCACCTATTCTCTATTAAATTATTGTTCCATCTGTCTGCCCAGAAACCCTGCCGCAGACTGAGCCATTTTAACTTCTAGCTCACCAAATTTTATTTTCTGCTCCTTTGTTAATATAATAACCGCACCAATTGCATCACCCTCGCTAAGAATTGGTGTAATGACTTCATAACTATACTCTTCATCATCATTCGTAATCTTGCAGTAGCCTTTATCCTTAACAGAGGCAACTATATTAAGCCTGTCGCTAATGGCCGTCTCAAGCTCTTTATGAATTGGCTTCATAATCAAATCTTTTTTACCACCTCCAGATACAGCAATCAACTGGTCTCTATCTGCTATGCAAACAATATGACCTAAGGTCTGTGCTAATGATTCTGCATATTGTTTTGCAAACTGTCCCAATTCACCAATTGGAGAATACTTCTTTAAAATTATTTCACCCTCGCGATCCGTAAAAATTTCTAATGGATCTCCTTCCCGGATTCTTAACGTTCTCCTGATTTCCTTCGGAATTACAACACGCCCCAAATCATCTATTCTCCTTACAATACCAGTTGCTTTCATAAAATAATTCCTCCATTTTGCTTAAATTCATATAACTCATTTATACATAATATTTTGCGTTAAATAGAGGAATTTATACATATACTTCTCAAATTTGTTTTATTTATTTAATTTTTATTTTAGGCAGTTAAAATAATTTCTGTTCAATAAATCTTTCTGGCTCTATCAGATTCTGGTTATAGGCAACTAAAACCAATGCATATGCTGTTTCTATTGACACATTACAAAGTGGTTTTAAACTTAGCTCTATTAACTTTTTAGTGGAAGCATAAAAAGCTCCATCCTGATGTTTAAAAGACACACCATAAACAACAATCCTTTTTTCTTTACAATGTAAAAGAAACTCCAACAATCCGCTTTCCTTTTCAATGGGACCTGTGGCCGAATGATATAACCACAAAATAACCGCTTTGACATTGCCCCTTATTTGTATCATACTAAAATCAATTCCTGGATACATTTTTAAAAGAATCACTTTATTCTGATACAAAAACGCTTTACTCAAATCATTACCCAGACTGTTTTCTTTGTTCCATTCTGTTTCTGCTTTCCATTTTTTGAGGCACCACAAGTCAGGTTGAAATTCCCCATTTTTTATACAGCCTAATGCCTTTCCATCAATACTTCTGAACTGGTCAAAGTAAGGGTCTGATTCCATAATTTTTACCCCAGGAAATATTTCATTCTCTCCTCTGTTATTTTGATACGCAACAAAAACTCCTGTCATTAAGCGTTGATGAATAAAATGAACCGCACTGATAAAATTAGCAAATCCATTGCTCCTTTTATCCTCTAGTGAATAGTTAGCAGCAACAAGCATAATTGGAACTTTTACATTGGCAAAAAGAGTTCCCAGAAATGCTGCCGTATAGGATAATGTATCTGATCCATGGGTAATTATAATACCCTCATATCCCTTTTCAATTCCCTGCAAAACTGCCTCAACCACTTCCTCCCATTTTGCAGGAGAAAAATTTTCACTTAATATATTCATAAGTTTTACGATATCAAACTTCTGAGAATCTCCAAAACGCTTTCTGTAATCTATAAGTAACTCCAGTGTCACTTCATCATCCACATTAAGAATATTTTCTTTTTTTATACTGCTAATTGTTCCACCTGTCATTATGATTAGTATTCTTTCCATGTGAACCTCCAATGTCATTCTAATTTCTATATTCTCTCATTTTTCTTTACACATTAAACATCACTTTTTCACTATTAAATGCTTTTATGATAAAAATAGTTAATATCGCTGAAATACAAACCGTAGAAATAACATTTACTCCAAACTGGGCAAGCGTTAATTCATTTGTAGTAATTTTTTGTATGGCAATCGCACTGCCATACACTGGTATACCAAACATACCAATATCTACAGTAAAATCTCCTGCAAACATAGTCATAATTCCAGACAGAATTACTATAATATAGACTGGAGATATGTACGAACCTGCCTCCTTTGAACTTTTACTCAGCACAGCGATTAGCCCTACAATGGTTACATATAGATACACAAGCACCACCATGACAATAAACAGCCAGACCATCTGCACTGGCTCGATTCTAACAGTCCCATTTCCCACTGCGCTGACCTTCTGTACATCGGGCAGTCCTACAATAATAGAAACGGAATACACCACCGCAGATAGGCAGGATAAGATAGAAAGGGCTAGCAGCTTTCCCAGAACAAGCTGACCTCTTTGCATTGGTGTAATCAACATGCTTGCCAGTGTCCCCCGTTCTTTTTCTCCTGTTATTGCATCAATTCCCAGATTCATAGGTCCAGTAAACAAAAGCATAATGACCAGGTAAGGAAGCATCATGGAAAGTGTTTTTGCATTGGCTCGCGTTTCATCCATTACATATGATGCCGCTGGATCCCGATCCACATCAAAAACCATAATCTGATTCAAGTCACCAATACGCTTTGCAAGCAAATAAGTCTTATATTTATTAATAACAAGCTCCATAAATTTATTTCTGGCTTCTTCAGAATAATCCTCTGCTGGATTATAATAGGTGCGAATCTCAGGAATAATAGAACCCTCTTCATAATTTTCTACCTGATTCAGAAAATCCTCTTCAAATACCACCAACAGGTCGATTCTGCCACTCCGAATGTTTTCCTTAATTTCCTCTGTGGATATAATCTTTTCTCCTTCGTCTGTTCTCGTTAAAACATTTTCTCCATAAAAATAAATAACACTGCCTGGAAAATTCAGCTGCTCCACGTAAGAATTAAAGCCATCTGGCATATTCTGCACATAAATAGTTGGTACATGCTCCTGTACATCGGTGACCATAATATTAATTAATTTACCCATTAATAAATATATTCCTATCATTAAAACCGCAGGAAGGAGAAACAGGCTGAATACCAGCTTTTTATCTTTGAATACACGATCCAGTTCCTTCTGTATCACATATTTTGTGCCATTCATACTTTTCCCCTTTCTGTATATTGTAAATACAAATTAAAAAATGCATCTTCCAAATTTCTTGTCCCAGTAGTATCCATTATGTACTCCAGACTCCCATCAATTACTTTCTTGCCGTTTACAATGATTGCGACTCTGTCACAAAGCCGTTCAGCCTCTGACATAATATGAGTGGATATAAGCACCAGCTTCCCCTCTTCCTTCAACAGCTGCAAATAATTTGTTACGCTTCTGGCTGTCACAATGTCTAACCCATTCGTAGGTTCATCAAAAATAATAACTTCTGGATCATGAACAAGACTAACTGCAATAGATATTTTCTGTTTCATACCAGTAGAGAGCTGTTCTATTTTTTTATTCTGAAATTCTTCAATCTCAAAATAGGAAAATAACTTTTTTCTCCTTTCCCCAATGACCTCATCATTTAACCCATGCAGATGCCCAAAAAATTCAAACATATATTTTGCGGAAAAATCCGGATCCATTCTTATTTCGTTGGTCAAAAAACCAATTTTTTTACGCACCTTTTCAGGATGCTTTATTGTATCATGCCCACACACACGAATACTTCCCTGGGTTGGTTTCAATAATGTTGAAATACAACGAAGTGTCGTTGTCTTCCCAGCTCCATTTGGTCCTAAAAGACCAAATATTTCTCCTTTGGGAATTAACAATGACACTCCATCTACTGCTTTTCTAATGTGGTTTCTTGTTTTCAGCTCCAGCCTCTGTTTTTTACTAAGTTTATATACTTTTGTAAAATTCTCAATTTCAATCATTCTTCTGTTTCCTCCCCGAAAACAATCCTTTCCCACAATGGTTTACTTACCACTACCTTATATTGTTCAGACCACGTGGAGTAAGAACTTTCAAATACCGTTGTCTGCCTCTGCTGAATGATTTCCTCTTTCTTTTCAAAGGTTGCATCCTCATCACAGTCACTGACACAATATACAATATAATACCCTTGATTTCCCTCTATTATTTTACTAAGCTCCCCTGTTTTTAATAAAACCGCCTGACTGCCAAATTCATCTGGCTTTTCCTCTTGTCCAAAAATAAGCTCCACTTCATCCAGATCTGAATTTGCCATTGCAAAATTATAAAAATCAGTACTCTTCTTTGCCTCTTCATATAACTTCTTTGCCTCTTTATATGCCGCTTTCTTCTCCTTTTCATTCATCTGAATATTTTTTCCCTCTTTGTTAACGCCGTTAGTCATTATAAGCAGATACTGTACTTTAATCTGTCGTACCTCCTCATTGGAAATGCTTGTATCAACTTCTCCTGTTGTAACATCAAACATTTTATTGGCTAACGCATGTTCCCCATAAATCTTTTCAATTAATTCCTGGGTAAAGCCATAGGTTTGAATATCTTCCTCAGATAACGAATAAAGAAACGTATTAGCCTGCTGTTTTAAATCTGCCAGTTCATCGTCTGTTAATGTCACACCCTCTGAAACTGCCTGCTGGCATATAATCTTAAGTTCCGTAAGTTCATTTATAATTTCTTCTTTGGCATAGTCTTCAAAGGATACCCCGTCCGCTACTTCAAAAGTCCAAACGCCTGCACTTAATGTTTTTTCATAATCTTGTTTTATTTTGTAAATATAAAACAAAACCTCTTGATACTCAATTTCTTCGTCCCCCACTGTCATTACTACAGTATCTGTTTCCAGTGTAGTATCCTGCTTCTCATCTAATGCTTGTGTCTTTTCCGGAACCATATTGCCAACAGCAACTTCTTTTTTGCATCCCGAAAGCATCAGCATTGCCATAACTCCCCAAAAAAATATTCTCCTAGCGTTCATTCTCTATTTCCTCTCAGTGCATGATTACAACTCTATTATAAGCCACTATTTTTTTTGAAGCAACTCATATATTTTACTAACTGCTTTTTTGATGCATTCAAATACCTTATCCTGTTCTATTTTTCCTTTACCAAAAATTTTATCTAAGCGCAAGGTAAAAAACGGATTGGTATCTTTTGTAAACTCCATTGCATGATTATATTCTTTGATCAAGTCAGGAATTTTAGTTACATCAACCATAGCCTTACCATACATCACCATTTTAATACTTTTTTCCTGCTGCTTAACCTGTATAATAAATGCCTTATGTGCAAGTGCTTTAATAAATGCAACCTGAAGGAGATGATTTACGCTGCTTGGTATATCACCAAAGCGATCCAGAAGTTCTTCCTGCATATCCAAAAACTCTTCTTCGTTTCCAATTTCAGCAACACGCTTATAAATTTCAAGCTTTTGAAATTCACTTTTAATATAGGTGGCCGGAATATATGCATCCACATCCATATCTACAGATGTTTCAAACTCTGCCTCTTCAACTGCCTCTCCTTTTAATGCTTTTACCGCATCGTTCAGCATTTTACAATATAAATCATAACCAACTGCCTCCATATGGCCATGCTGCTTAGCACCTAATAGATTTCCTGCACCTCGGATTTCTAAATCCCTCATAGCAATTTTAAAGCCCGAACCCAAATCAGTAAATTCCTTAATTGCCTGAAGTCTCTTTTCAGCAATTTCTCTCAGCATTTTATCTCTCTTATACATCAAAAATGCATATGCCGTTCGATTTGATCTTCCTACACGTCCACGAAGCTGATAAAGCTGTGACAGTCCAAGACGATCCGCATCATCAATAATCATAGTATTAACATTGGAAATATCCAGGCCTGTTTCAATAATAGTAGTTGCCACCAATACATCAATCTCACCGTTTATGAATTCAAACATAATTTTTTCCAGTTCTCTTTCCTGCATCTGTCCATGGGCAAAGGATACATTAGCTTCTGGTACTAAAGCAGCAATACGATTTGTTATTTCGTCAATATTGTTTACATGATTATAAACATAATATACCTGCCCTCCCCTTGCTAATTCCCGGTTAATTGCCTCACGTATTATTTCTTCATTATGTTCCAATACATAGGTCTGAATAGGCAGTCTATCAACAGGCGGTTCTTCCAGTACACTCATATCACGGATTCCTACCAAGCTCATATGAAGCGTTCTTGGTATAGGAGTGGCAGATAGTGTTAAAACATCCACATCCTCTTTAATCTGTTTAATTTTTTCCTTATGGGTAACCCCAAACCTCTGCTCTTCATCAATAATTAATAATCCCAGATTTCGAAAGGCAATATCCTTAGAAAGCACCCGATGGGTACCAATAATAATATCCAAGGAACCTTCCTTCAGCTTTTGAATTGCCTTCTTTTGCTGTGCTGTTGTTCTAAATCGTGATAACATATCAATAGTCACAGGAAAATCTTTCATTCTTTGCGTAAAGGTATTATAATGCTGCTGTGCCAAAATAGTAGTGGGAACAAGAAAAACAACCTGTCTTCCATCTAAAACCGCTTTAAATGCAGCGCGTATAGCAACCTCTGTCTTTCCGTATCCAACATCACCACAAATAAGCCGGTCCATTATTTTTGAACTTTCCATATCCTTTTTTGTTTCTTCAATTGCCGTCAGCTGATCCTCCGTCTCTTCATAAGGAAACATTTCTTCAAATTCAGTCTGCCATACTGTGTCCTTGCTAAACTCATGTCCTTTCTTTGACTGTCTCTTTGCGTAAAGCTCAACTAAATCCTTTGCAATTTCTTTTACAGCACCTCGTACTTTTGCTTTTGTATTTTTCCATTCGATTGAGTTCAGCTTATTCAGTTTTGGCTTTTTAGCATTTGAATCTGCATATTTCTGAATAACATCCAGTCCTGTTGCCAGTACATACAAGGTCCCACTGTTGGCATATTCGATTTTAATATAATCCTTTGTAATTTTATCTACTTCAATTTTTTCTATTCCCCTATAAATACCTACTCCATGATTTTCATGGACTACATAATCTCCTATATTCAAATCTGTAAAGCTGTTAACCTTAGTTCCCTCATAAGACTTCTTCTTTTTCTTCTTTTTCTTCTCTGCACCAAAAATATCTGATTCTGTAATAACTACAAACTTTATAAGTGGGTACTCATAACCTCTGTGCAAAACTCCATAGGCAACCATGATTTCACCTTTTTGCACTTCCCTGTCCAGCGTTTCACTATAAAAAGCATTTAAATTGTATTCACAAATATCTGCACTTAACCGCTTTGCCCTTGTTCGTGAACTGGAAAGCAGCACAACCCTATAGCCCTGATGCTTCCATCTCTCCAAATCTTTTATTAAAACTTCAAAGTTATTCTGATAAGAATTCATTGATTTCACTGTAATATTAGCTGAAGTATGAGCGGAAAACTCTTTATCGGTATAATCCATTGTACTGATTAATACTAATTTTTGTTTAAGCAGCTTTGCAAATACCTCTCGAATAGGATAGACCGCATCCATTTGTTGTGGTAAAATGTATCCTTTTTCAATTCGGCTCAACATGCTTTCCCTGAATTCCAGTTCAACCGCTTCTCCTCTTTCTTTGCAACGATTTGGTTCGTCCACGAAAAAAATAGAATTTTCCATTTGTAGATAACTAAAAAAAGATACTGTTTCTTCATAGAAATATGAAATATAACTTTCTAGACCCATGGACCCACTGTAGATTTGAATTTTTTCCTTAAACTCCTCCACAATCTCAGATATCCTGCCCGCCTCTTCAAACCGCTTATTCTGCTTTAGCTGTTCTACATACTTCTTTTTATC
The DNA here is from genome assembly GCF_900112775.1 of Anaeromicropila populeti. Classification (GTDB taxonomy): domain Bacteria; phylum Bacillota; class Clostridia; order Lachnospirales; family Lachnospiraceae; genus Anaeromicropila_A; species Anaeromicropila_A populeti. Next base: position 86,030 of record NZ_FOYZ01000004.1, on the reverse strand, counting down.
TACTCCAATTTTATGAATTCCTGCTGCAAACCTGTCTTTGTCCAGCACCACTTCTGTTGCTGGATAAATAGTTATCGAATCAATTTGTTCTATTGAACGCTGGCTTTCCACATCAAAAGAACGAATCGTATCAATTTCATCATCCCACAGCTCAACACGATAAGGACAATCTTCTGTCAAAGGGAAAATATCAATAATACCTCCTCTGACAGCAAATTGCCCTGGTCCTTCAACCTGTGCAGCTCGTTCATATCCCAAATGCACCAGCTTTTCCTTTATAATATCTAAATCAATTACCTGCTCAGACTTTAGTGTAAATACCTGATTTTCAATATATTTAAGCGGCAGGAGCCGATCCATACCTCCATCTACTGTCATAATAACCGTAGCTGGCTTCTTTTCCAGTAATCGTTTTAGCACCCTGATACGATCTCTGACAATTGCATTTCCATGAATATCAGCACTATAAAAAATAATATCCTTTGACGGATACAAAAATACATCCTTGTCAAACAACCTGTAATCTTCATAAATTTCCTTTGCTTTTAACTCAGAATAAGTGATAATTACCTTAAAACAGTACTCCTCTGCCAGGCCCGACATAAAATGTACCTTCTGGGTATCGATTGCTCCAGTAATATGCACTGGACTTACTCCGTTTTTTAAAAGCTTTTTGGACTCCTGAAACTCCTTTAATTCTTTTAGTGGTTCAAAAAACGTCTTCACTTTATTGACTCCATTCTAACACGAAATTGCTGTTTCTATTTTAAATTTGAATAATCTATTTTTTTATTATATTGATTCATTGCAAAATCCATTCCTTCTGCGATTATGTCCCGACAGGCATCTGATGCATTTTTTAAAGCTGCTCTGATAATAATCTCCTCATTTTTTGAAAATCTGCCTAGCACATAATCTGCCAAATCCCAGCCCTCTGGTTTATTGCCTACACCAAACTTTATTCTTGGAAATTCTTCTGTCCCTAAGTGCTTAATAATGCTTTTTATGCCATTATGCCCTCCAGCACTTCCCCTGGCTCTTAGCCTTAACTGTCCTACCTCCAGGCTGATATCATCATAAATAATAATCACCTGCGTACTTTCCACCTTAAAGAAATCTACAATTTCTCTTACCGATTCCCCACTGAGATTCATATACGTCTGAGGCTGAGCCAAAAAAACCTTTTCACCATTTATATACCCAGCTCCACACAAAGCCTTATGTTTTTTAATATTCATTGTTATATTATAATCATCTGCTATTCGTGTTATAACATCAAATCCAATATTATGCCTTGTACCAAAATATTCTCTTGATGGGTTCCCAAGCCCCACAATAATGTACATCACTATTTCCTCCGTTTTCTCTATTTTTTCAAACTCCTTTGTGCCATAGGATAGTTTTGTTGAAATAAATCTGTTTTATACTCTTCATCCCGAATATGATCCTGAAAGTCCTGCTGGCCTTTTAAAAAATACAGATATCTGTACTCGTCATTCTTTGCACCAATTGGATCATCCCATGTACAATCTAAGTTATACCACAAATTATCTATTTGCACAATATTCCATGCATGTGGTTCTTCATGTGCCTCTCCCGTAATGACACGGCACGAAATTCCAGCTTCCGTTAACATTATATACGTTAGGTTTGCATATCCCATACACGCTGAAGAATGATTTATCAACGCATCATATGCTGAATTATTTTTTACAGATATATCATATGCCACTGTTTCAATAATATAATCGTGAATTTTCTTAATTTTTTCATAATCTGTTTTTTGTTCCAGATAAAGTGTACTTAAAATTTCCCCAACCTTTTTTTCTACTTCATCGGTTTCTTCTTTTGATTCCAAATAGTTAAAATCATACGTAATAGAATAATTTTTTCCCCAGCCTCTTATTTTTATATTTGCCCCATAATACTTTGTCCTCAAATAATCATAATCGCTGGATGTACCTGGCTCATCTATCTTAAAAGCTTCATTAATTGCTTCTGTTGCAAAATCTTCTATGTCCTCAGCTCCTCCAGAATATCTGACTTCTACTTTTTCCCTTCCTTCCATCATCTGCTCCCTTAATTTTTCAATATATTCCTGCCTAATCGTATCTTTTTTTTCTTCATTTCCTCCAAAAAGAAAAGCAATATCCTTCAAAAACAGGCAGCCAAACAGCACCATGCAAATTAGTAAAAATAAAACTAAGGAATTTTTCCTCATCCTGCACCTTCCTCCTGCACCCTGCTTTTTAGGGTGCTTTTTAAAGTGATAGAAAATGCGGTGCAATTTCCTATCACTTTAAAAAGGGCTGCCACCAACGGCAACCCTATGTAAATACTATCCGAACATTCTACTACTGTGCAGCAGCAGCTGTTTCTTCCATTACGTCACTATCCTCTTCCGCATTTGCAGCAGTTTCATATTTTTCAAGAATAATAGACTGTATCTTTTCGCGAGTTTCCGAATTAATTGGATGTGCAATATCCCTATACTCTCCATCTCCAGCTCGTCTACTTGGCATCGCAATAAACATGCCTTTCTCACCCTCAATAATTTTAATATCGTGTACTACGAATTCATTATCAATTGTAATGGACACTACCGCTTTCATTTTTCCTTCTTTGTTTACTTTTCTGATGCGGACATCTGTTATCTGCATGTGTATATCCCCCTTTTAATTTGCAATATGTAAATTTTACAATACATATCTTTCGTTTTTTTCAACAACTATTTTAATATTGTTTGGTTCACCAACATATGTGGTGTTTGCTCTTATTGTATCACGACTTTCTACAATACAATTTTCAATGTATACATTGTCTCCAATATACACATCGTTTAAGATAATTGAATTCTTAATGGCAGCATTATTCCCAACATATACCTGCTTAAACAGTACGGAATTTTCAACAGTCCCATTAATAATACAACCACTAGATATTAAACTATTTTTTACTGAAGAACCTACATTATATTTGGCTGGAGGTAAATCTTCCACCTTAGAATAAATATCTGGATATCCTTTAAAAAAGTAATCCCTGATATCTTTTTTCAAAAAGTCCATGTTTGTATCATAGTAGGAATCTACAGAAGCTATATTTTTCCAATAACTATCCATAGAATATGCAAAAATTCTTTTAAGACCTTTATATCTTATCAGCACATCCTTAACAAAATCATGGCGCTCTTCTTGTTCAGCTTTTTCAATTAATTCAATCAGCTGTCTGCGTCGTATTACATACACACCAATAGATACTCTATTAGTTGCAGAAATGATAGGCTTCTCCTCAAATTCTTTTATTCTCCCCTCCTCATCAGTTCTAATTACACCAAAGCGACTGGCATCCTCCCCTTCAGGAAGTTCCTTAGTCACTACTGTGATGTCTGCTTTTTTGGAAATATGATATTCCAAAACCTTATTATAATCTATTTTATATACGCCATCGCCAGAGGCAATAACAACATAAGGCTCATGACTATTTTTAAGGAAACTCAAATTCTGTGCGATTGCATCAGCTGTTCCTCTATACCAAAACCCATTATCCACCGTTATCGTAGGAGTAAAAACATATAATCCTCCCTGCTTACGGCCGAAATCCCACCACTTTGATGAATTCAAGTGTTCGTTTAATGACTTGGCATTATATTGTGTAAAAACGGCAACTTTTTGTATATGAGAGTTCGACATATTACTTAATACAAAATCTATACTACGATATCCACCTGCAATTGGCATTGCAGCAATTGCACGCTTATTTGATAACGCTTTCATTCTTGTACTATTTCCACCAGCTAAAACGATTCCTATTGCTCTCATTATCTGTCACCTACCTTAATTAGAGTTTCTCCACTTTCAAGTATACCATTTACGTAATCATTTAATCCTGTTATTCCTGATATTGCAGTGTTCTTACCTACCTTAACGCCGTCTGGAACAAAAGAATCCTCTCCAATTGTTACCAATCCAAACGAATATACATCTGGCTTCACTTTATTCTCCAGTTCTTCGCCTGTTCCCAAAACAACATCATTGCCTACTACAACATTTTCTGCAATTACTGCTTTATCTATAATTGCTCTCTCACCTATTACAGAAGATGACATAATAATTGAATCGCGCACTACAGTGCCTGCTCCTATATATACCCCAGAGCCGATTACGGAATTATGTACCTCCCCATATATTTCAGCTGATTCACCAATAATAGCTTTATCTATAATTGCTGATTCCGCAATATACTGTGGCGGAATCTTGTCTGACTTTGTGTAAATCTTCCAGAATTCTTCGTATAGGTTAAATTCTGGTATCAAGTCAATTAGTTCCATATTGGATTCCCAATAGGAACCTAGTGTCCCTACATCTTTCCAGTAACCGTTGTATTCATAAGCAAAAATCCGTTTTCCATTATCATGGCAGTACGGAATAATATGCTTGCCAAAGTCACAGCCTGGCTGCTCTTTCAATGTAATCAAAGCATCTCTAAGTACAGGCCAGCTAAAAATGTAGATACCCATAGAAGCAAGATTGCTTCTTGGCTTTGGAGGCTTTTCTTCAAACTCTGTAATTTGATTATGGCTGTCAGTAATAACAACTCCAAATCTGCTTGCTTCCTCAATAGGTACAGGAATTGTAGCCAGAGTAATGTCTGCCTTATTTTCTTTATGGAAGTGAAGCATAACTTCGTAATCCATCTTGTATATGTGATCTCCCCCCAGTATCAATACATAATCTGGGTTATAGTATTCCATATACTCTAAGTTTTGAAAAATAGCGTTTGCAGTTCCAGTATACCACTCACTGCTATTGCTTTTTTCATATGGAGGCAGTATGGAAACACCTCCTATGTTTTTGTCCAAATCCCAAGGTATACCTATACCAATATGGGTATTTAAACGCAATGGCTGATACTGTGTTAAAACACCCACTGTATCAATACCAGAATTGATACAGTTACTTAATGGAAAATCAATAATTCGATACTTACCACCAAAAGCAACCGCTGGTTTAGCTACCTTAGCTGTTAAGACACCAAGTCTGGACCCTTGTCCACCTGCAAGTAACATTGCAATCATTTCCTTTTTAATCACGTAATCACCTCTTGTTGTTTAATATACTTATTATAACATTTATTTATACAATTGTGAATAATTTTCACTAATTTTTTGCAATTTATCTTGTTTTTTTTAGCATTTTTTCATTATCACTCCAATTTTATTGCAAAAGACTAGTGTATACTTATATTTTAATATGTTTTTGTTAGAAAAGCTAACAATTTTTCTTTATATTTATGTTTGTTTTTTTACCACAAATGATTATAATATCTTTAGAAAGATCATAATAACATTATAAGGAATAGATAGGAATGATTAATTATGTATAATATTGATTTCAAAAAACCCATTCACATTCATTTTATTGGAATCGGTGGAATCAGCATGAGTGGTTTTGCAGAGCTTCTTCACTCAATGGGATTTCAAATTAGCGGTTCTGATGCAAAGGAATCTAAAATCACGCAACACCTAAAAAATCTTGGTATTAATATATTATATGGACAAAGTGCCACAAATATTACGCCTAACATTGATTTAATTGTATATACCGCAGCTATTAGTAAAGAAAACCCCGAATTTATGGCTGCTTCAGCCTCAAAAATTCCTATGATGGATCGGGCAGAAATGGTAGGTCAGGTCATGAAAAATTATGAAAACGCCATTGCTGTATCTGGCACTCATGGCAAAACAACCACGACCTCCATGCTGTCTCATATTTTTTTAGCTGGAGAATTAGACCCCACCATATCTGTTGGAGGGATACTTGATGTCATTGGTGGAAACATCCGGATTGGTAAATCTCCTAATTTTATTACAGAAGCATGTGAATATACAAACAGCTTTTTAAAATTTTATCCTACAGCTGGGATTATCCTAAATGTAGATGCTGATCACTTAGATTTTTTTAAAGATCTAGATGACATTCGGAATTCATTTCATGCATTTGCAAAACGGATTCCTGCCGATGGAATTTTGGTTATTCATTCTGCCATCGAACACTATGAAGAGATTACCTCGGATTTGACTTGTAAAGTGATTACTTATGGCTTACCTTCTAGTAATGCCCTGTACCAGGCACATAACATTTCCTTTGATCCTATGGGAATAGGCCGCTATGATTTATACTATAAGGATACGTTTATTGCTCCAGTTCAGCTTAGTGTGGTTGGTGAACATAACATATGGAACTCACTTTCAGTGGCTGCTCTTGCTCTTGAAATGAATATTTCAGTCAAAACAGTTCAAAAAGGACTTCTGGCTTTTCGAGGCACTGAAAGAAGATTTGAAAAAAAAGGAATTAAAAACGGTGTAACCATTATTGATGATTATGCTCACCATCCAACAGAGATTACTGCTACATTACAATCTGCCAGAAATTATCCACACAAAAAGCTCTGGTGCGTATTTCAACCACATACTTATTCCAGAACGAAAGCATTATTAAAGGAATTTGCATCTGCCCTGTCTTTGGCTGACGGCATTGTAATAACTGATATTTATTCAGCCCGGGAAAAGGATCCTGGAGATATTTCTTCCAAAGATTTAGTGTCCGAGTTGGAACTTTTAGGTAAATCAGCAGAGTATTTTTCCACATTTACCGAAGTAGAAGACTATTTATTAAAAAAATGTACTAACGGTGACTTGTTGATAACTATGGGCGCTGGAGACGTTGTTTTAATAGGCGAAGAACTTTTATTGAAATAGTTATCCACATTATCCACAACCTTATCAACATTTTTATGTAGATTTGATTGTGGATTTTTTAATGCAAAACTTTGTTATAATCTTAACATTACATTAACTTGTCCACATTATCCACATTAAGCTGGGATAACTTATCCTTTTTCTGACTCAAGAAAGTGCTCTTTGCATAATTCCTAATCTATGCTATAATATTGATACTTTCAAGCAATTAGATAGGATGATGAAATGAATACTATAGTGTTAACTTCAAATAATATAGCTGCTGCTACCATTGTTTCAAATGTTTTTATTGATGTGTATATGCCTCATGCAAATGGTGAATACGTGAAGGTATATCTTTACTTGTTACGCTGTCTAACAGCGGGGAACAGGGAATTTTCTATTACATTAATTGCAGATCAATTAGATAACACCGAGAATGATATTATACGAGCACTACACTATTGGGAAAAGTCTAACCTAATTAGCCTTGACAAAGATGAGCGTGGTGCCATAACTAGTATTATGTTATTAGAACCTTATTCTTCAGAATCTGATTCAAAGAATATAGGAGCTGAGGAAGTCCGCCAGTCAGCAGCACTGGAGACTGCGGCAACTAGAACAGTTGATATGCCAGCTGAATATGAAAAGCCAACTTATACGGAAAACCAGATTTTTGAATTGACAAATACAGACGAGGTAAAATGGCTTATGAATATTATTGAAATTTACTTAGAACGCCTTTTAACTCCTACTGATATTCAGTTGATTTTATACTTATATGAAACCTTAGGATTTTCTACTGATTTAATTATGCACTTATATGACTATTGTGTCTCAAAAAACAAAAGAAATCCTTCTTACATAGAGGCTGTAGCTTTATCCTGGGCAAAAGAAGGAATAGACACCGTAGAGAAGGCAGAGTTATCCATTACAAAATATAACACCAACTATAATGCCATAAACAAAGCCTTTGGAATTAACAGACAGCCTGGTTCTATTGAAAAACAATACATGGATAAGTGGATTTCAAAATATTGTTTTGATACTTCTATTATTGTGGAAGCCTGCAACCGGACTTTATTACGAACTGGTAAACCAGACTTTAAGTATGCAGATAAGATTTTGGAAAATTGGTTTAAAAAAGGGGTAAAATCTAAAAAGGATATTGAACTGCTGGATGAAAAGCACAATAACAAAAATGTGTCCAACCCTTCAGCTGTTACTCAGCAAGCCAAGCCTGCCAATAAATTTAATGCATTTCCTCAACGTAACTATTCTAAAGAAGACTTTTCTTCAATAGAGCAACGCTTGTTAAACAAAATGCAGTGATAAAGGTTTACAAGGAGATTAATTATGGGATTGAAGAATTTTCAATACAATAAAATTTTGCGGGAATATGATGCCCGCCAGATAAGAAACCGTCACGAATTAGAAGAAAAGTACGCAAAGGTTTATAAACAGATTCCAGCCTTACATGATATTGACATTATGATCGCCGAAGAATCCGTTTCCTTTGCAAAGCTAGCACTAAATGGTGATTCTTCTGCCATTACTACCTTAAAGGAAAAAATTGCACTTTTGTCCTTTGAAAAAGAAGAGCTTTTAAAAGCCAACGGGTATCCGGCAAATTACCTGACTCCTAATTATACCTGTCCTATTTGCAAGGATACTGGGTTTGTAGGACGGGATAAATGTCAATGCTTTAAGCAGTCCATCGTAGATTTATTATACACCCAGTCAAATATTCGTTCCGCTATTGCTGAAGAAAATTTTGACACTTTTTCTTTTGACTATTATGATAAAAATTACAAAGAAGAAAGCACAGGTCTCAGCCCTTTTGAAAATATACAAAAGGTTGTAAAGGAATGTTTAAGCTTTATTAAAAATTTCGATTCTGTATATGAAAACATTTTATTTTATGGCAATACAGGAGTTGGAAAGACCTTTTTAACCAATTGCATTGCCCGCGAGCTGCTAAACAACTCACATACTGTCATTTACCTGACCTCTTTTCAGCTGTTTGACATTTTGGAAAAAAACAAGTTTAGCAAAAACGAAGAAAGCTATGAAATTACAGAACAGTTTCAGGGTATTATGAATTGCGACCTGCTGATTATTGATGATTTAGGTACAGAATTAAATAATAGTTTTATTTCTTCACAGCTCTACTTATGTATCAACGAACGTCATTTGAGTAAAAAATCAACAATAATTTCAACTAATTTGTCATTAGACAAATTAAATGCCCAGTACAGCGAAAGAATTTTCTCTAGAATAACCAGTAATTACAAGCTCTTAAAAATTGTTGGTAAAGATATTCGACTAAAAAAAGTATTTGCACCTTGACGTGTCACTTAGAAAATGATATAAAATTAACTGGATAAATTTTAATATCGTACAACGAACTATTAATCAGATACATTTAAAATGGAGGAATTGCAATGGCACCGCAAGAAAGAATTTTTAATACCATACCCGTAGGCACTTTAGGTATAATTGCCTTGGAAAGCAGCAGAGACTTAGGATATAAGGTAAATGATTATATTGTTGACTGGAGAAATGAACGAGATAGTGAACATAAAGCTACAATTGCTTTTGCCGGATATCAAAGAGATTCCTATTTATTGGACGCAGCCTGTCCCCGTTTTGGTTCAGGCGAAGCAAAAGGAGTAATCAAGGAATCTGTCCGTGGTTCAGATTTATACCTAATTGTTGATGTATGTAATTACAGTCTTACTTATACAGTTTGTGGGCAGACAAACCACATGTCTCCCGATGATCATTATCAGGACTTAAAACGTGTTATTGCTGCTGTAGGTGGAAAAGCGAGAAGAATTACCGTTATTATGCCTTTTCTATACGAAAGCAGACAACATAAACGTAGTTCTAGAGAATCCCTTGACTGTGCACTTGCCCTTCAAGAACTAACAAACATGGGTGTTGAAAGTATTATTACCTTTGATGCTCACGATCCAAGAGTACAAAATGCAATTCCTTTGAAGAGCTTTGAAACAGTACAACCTACTTATCAATTTATTAAAGCGCTTCTTCAAAATGTTCCTGATATCGAGATGGACGCAGAACATATGATGGTTATCAGCCCTGATGAAGGGGGTATGGGCAGAGCAGTATACTATGCCAACGTACTTGGTGTAGACATGGGTATGTTTTATAAACGCCGCGATTATACCAAAATAATAGATGGCAGAAACCCTATAGTTGCACACGAATTTCTTGGTACGGACATTGAAGGCAAAGACATGCTTATCATTGATGACATGATTTCTTCTGGTGAAAGTATTATTGATGTGGCAACAGAGTTAAAACGCAGAAAAGCTGGCAGAATTTTTGTTGCATGTACCTTTGGCTTATTTACCAACGGACTGGAAAAATTTGATAAGGCTTATGAAAATGGCTTGATTTACAGATTAATGACTACTAACTTAGTATATCAGTCAGAAGAGCTATTAACCAAAGAATATTATATAAGTGTTGATATGAGTAAATATATTGCTTTATTAATTGATACATTAAACCATGATTCTTCCATCAGCCAATACCTGAACCCAACAAAACGTATTCAGAAAATACTTGAACAGTATAACAAAAGATAATGTTTTATATAGCCAGAGCCTAAAGATTATTGTTACATCTTTAGGCTCTGTTTTAATTTATGGGAAACATCTGGTTTTATTCCACCACTTCTCCATCTTGAGGTTCTGTGTCTGCTCCGCTATCCTCTTCACTTGTTTCACTATTCTCTGTCACATCATCTTGCCCATCTTCTTGTGCTTCATCCGGTTCTTCTTCCATATTCTCTTCATTCTCATCTTCATCCCATTCTGGCTCATCAACCACATCTCCCCCATATCCTTCTACGCCATCTGTGGAAAGTGGTTCTTCTATTGGCTCATCTCCTTCTTCACTCCATTCTTCTTCTGGTGCCTCTTCTTCAGGCTCTTCAGAAAATTCTAAGTGCATATCCTCTTCCTTATAATCAATTTCCTCTTCTGTAGGCTGAACTTCGTTCTTTTCGTCCTTGGTATCCTCATACTCTTCAAACGGTTTATCTTCCAAATCTTCGTGAAGCCATTCCATATATGCTTTCCAAATACGTCCAGGATAAGATGCCCCCTGAAGGTCACTTAATGTCTGTGGTATATCATATCCAACCCAGACACTTGTCGTATAATATCGAGTAAATCCAACAAACCATCCATCCTTTTTATCATTGGTAGTGCCTGTTTTTCCAGCACAAGTCATATTAGAAAGTTTTATTCCAGCTCCTGTACCACTTGTCATAACAGTATTCATGCAGCTTACCATCATTCTTGAAGCATTTTTTTCATAAATTCTTTTTTTTGTAATTTGTTCAGGTACAATTTCATATCCTTGCGCATCTGTTATTTTAACAATACAAGTTGGCTCTCGATACACACCATCATTTTCCAATGCAGCATAACCAGATGCCATCTCTACCGGACTTGCTCCAATTGTCAATCCACCTAGTGCAGATGCTAAACCATAATCACTTTCTTGTATTTTAGCAAAATTCATTTTTAAAACGTAGGCCAGCCCTGCCTTTGGTGTAATTTCCTCAAAAAGCTTCCATGCAATGGTATTTTTTGATTTTGCAACTGCTGTTCTGATTGGAATAACTCCAAGATAAGTATTATCAGAATTCTTGGGACCATCCTTCAGCTTCTCATCCTTCACCTTGCTATTTGGCGTATACCCCAGTTCAAATGCTGGCGTATACACTACCAGTGGCTTAATTGAGCTTCCTGGCTGACGAAAGCTTTGGAATCCACGGTTTAAAGTATAACCAACAGATTTTTGATTACGTCCCCCAACAATTGCTACAACCCTTCCTGTTTTATTCTCAATAGAAACAGCTGCACCCTGTAGTTTATAAATTCCGTCCTCACTCTTCTCATCAAAACTTTTTAATTCCTCATTCACAGCATTCTGAAGCTTCTTCTGTTTTGTCATATCAATAGAAGTATAAATTCGGTATCCGCCGCTATATAGACTTTGCTGGCACTGGGTATACATATCACTATAACTAGTCTCGTAAGCCGCTTTCTCATCCTCTGAACTAAATTCATTTTTAAATTCAAAACCATTCTGGCTCATTAATGCTCTTGTGGCACAATATATAATATATGTGGCAACATAATTCTTTTTAGAAACCGACTTAACATCAAGTTCTATTGTCTCTGCAATAGCATCTTCATAAATCTCCTGTACAATCCATTTGTCCGTTTTCATCTGATACAAAATACGATCTCGTCTTTTTAAGGTATTTTCCAGGTGATCAATCGGATCATACAACGTTGGATTATTGGGTATTGCACATAAGAAAGCAATTTGTGATAAGCTAAGCTTATCTACTGTAACATTAAAGTAGCCTTTGCTTGCTGCCTGAATTCCATAGTAACCATTAGCAAAATAAATATTATTTAAATAAAATTCTAAAATCTGTGCCTTGGAGTACTTCTTTTCTAACTCAAATGCAATAAACATTTCCTTAATTTTTCTTTCCCAGCTTACTTCATGGGTTAAAAAAATATTTCGGCTCAGCTGTTGGGTAATTGTACTGGCTCCCTGGGTCACCTGTCCTCTGTGCTTAACCAACATCCATGCAGCCCGCATAACCCCCTTCCAGTCAACACCATGATGGATTGTAAAGTTTTTGTCCTCAATAGCAATCATTGCCTGCTTGGCTTCATCTGGTATATCCTCATATGCAATGTAATAGGAATCCTTTTCCCCTTTCATAGACATAAGAAGCTTTCCATTGGCACCATAAACCAGACTTGTCTCCGTTTGGCGAAATGTATCAACTGAAGATTCTCTTACTAAAATTTTCGCTTCCTTTTGCAACTGTAAAATATCTTTTCCATAGGCGAAATAGAACCAGACTCCACCAATCAGTCCTATCATTAATGTAATTAAGAAAGTAATTTTAAATGCCATTGTAAAAATATAATACCCACGGCTATGCTTACGCTTCTTTTTTTTCAATTTCTTACCCATAGTTATTCCTTTTCCTTAACAAAATATTGTTTCTGGCACTATAATTTTACAAGATGATATGGTATTTTGTTTTTCTTCATATAACTAATCTCTCTTTCCTGACAACTAAACAAAATAACCTGTCTGTCTTGTTTTTCCAGCCAGCTCATTACGTTATAAAATCTTTTTTCATCATAAAACGAAAAGCTTTCATCTAATAGAACAGGTACTTTTTTATCTGGAAACAAAAGTTCTCCTACTGCTAATCTTAGAGCCAGATACATCTGGGCAATGGTCCCTTCACTTAATCGGCTAATATCTATATATTGATTATCACAAAGAACTTTCATGTTCAGGTCTTCATCAATAAATAAATTAGTATACTTTTCTCCTGTAATCTCTGAAATAATCTGAGACGCCTTTTGATTCAGACTGTCTCCAAACCTGTTATGTATTTCTTTTGCAAGAGTACAGATAGTATCTATTGCCAACTTAATCGCTTGAAGTTCTTCCCTCTCCTTATTCTCCAGCCTGCTTAATTCAGTAAGTCTGCTGTTTAACTGCTCAAGCATCTGCTCTTCTGCTTCCAAGTCAGCCATTTCCCAGTGAAGACGTTCCAGCTGTACACGTCCTTCCTCTAGTTTCTTTGCCTCCTGCTCAAGCCGTTCCATCTGATTGTAAGGATTCTCCCCTGCCTTCTGGTTTATGTTTTGTTTTCCATATAAGTACTGTCTATTATCCACTATAATACACCCAATTACAACCAAAATGCAAAGAAAAAAATTTAGATATACCTTTTGGTAGAGCTGTGTAACACCAAAGATACCTGCAATTATTTCAATAATCAGCCAAAAAAACTTATGCTTTTGCTGCTTCACTGGCACCAGCCTTGTTTCTTGCAAAGCCTTCCACTGCTGACCCGTGAATTTTTCCAGTTCCCTCACCTGATTTTCCAGTTTCATTATTTCCCCAAATAATCTATCTTTTTGTCCTATTATGTCCCCAAGCTGATAAATCTGATCTTCCACTTCTTTTTTCATTAAACTCGTCTGTCTGGAAACTATGTTCTTCTTCTTTTTTTGTAAATGAGAAATCGCCGACGCCACATCCACATCATCCGTTCCTGTAGAAGACATATTTGCTGCAAAGTTTTTTACTGCCATAACAAAATCACGATCTGTACCTAATTGCCTTTGTTCTACAAGTAAAGTATTACGAAAACTGGCTGCTGTAAGCTCTTCTGGCAAAAAATCCGGTCTGCCCCCAGTTATGGTATATTCCTGGCCAGTTTTCCTGTCGTAATATTTTGACTGCTTCACCTCTTTATAAAAATTGCGTGACACCAAATAACCTGCTCCGTCCACAAAGAGTTCCATCTTACCAGAATATAAGGTCTCCGTATCCCATGGAAGATATTTTGTATACAAATCATCCTTGCTGATGCGCCCCCTGCCTTTTTCAATTCCAAACAGCATCCCTCTGATAAACGCCAGAACAGTAGATTTTCCTGCTTCATTATTACCATAAATAACATTAATTCCAGGGGTTAGTAGTATTTCTTTTTTGTGAAATTTTCCAAAATTCTCTAGCAGTAGTTTTTCAATATAAAATGTTTTATTCTCCAACCTTAAGCGCCTCCAGTCCCAAGTAGAGTGCTTTATCTGCTATATCGTCTGCATAGCCCGATTTCCGAATAGCATCAATGTACATTCCAATCATATTATTTCTATTCTCATGGTATAACTTCTCAAAGTCATAATTAGGCATCGTTTCGTCCATCACATCGATTATATTGCCTAGCAAACCTATTGTTTGAAAATTCCACTCCAGATCAATTGCCCGAAACCCACACAATATAATGCGATATAAGTTATTTACTCCATTCCTTTCAATTTCTTCTTTTATAATATCATAGACTTGAAAGGCAGTCATCTCAGGTTCCACCACCACCTTTAAATGAATGTACTCTCTTTTAGCACAAGGAACAAACCGAATGTTTACGGATGCCTTTGTTCCCTCCTTTATAATCTCACCCATTATATACCCATGAGGACCTGTCTCATTAATATCTAATGGCTCCAGTGAACCGCAATAAGCCATTTTATTACTAATCAGCTGTGGCTTATGAATATGTCCCAACGCAATATAATCAAAATTAGAAGCATTCAATTTTCTTACATTAATAGGAATATTTTTTTCGTCTCCTCCATGAGCCAGCAAAATATTAATTTCATTTTCCCTTTCTGCATACAGGCTGTCATAACGCGGCTCTATGATATCTCTTTTGTCATAGCTGAACCCATATACTGTTGTACTAAAGTGGGGAAAAGAAAGACTTTGCATTTCCCCACCTTGCAGAATCTTAACATTTTCCTTCCACTCATACTGAGTGTAATACGAATTTTGTCCAATATAATCATGGTTCCCTGCCATTAAGACTACCTGTGTATTTCTCAACTTTGAAAAGCCATACTCAACTTCCTTTAGTTCCTTTTTTAGTGGCTGCCGATGAAATAAATCCCCTGCAATTAAAAGCAGATCTGCCTTTTCCCTGTTACATACGGCTAATACTTCATAAAAACTTTGCAAAATTTCTTTTTTTCTATTTTCACTCCATGGTTTCCCGGCATCTGGCATCATGCCATAATGAATATCTGCTATATGTATAAATTTCATTGTAACCTCTTTTCTATACCCTATAAATATAAACTCTTGTTCTACCTATTATACCTCAAAAATCCTGTTTTTTTCTACTCCTATTCATAATAAAATTTGCTCTATTATTCCATTTACAAATTTTTCTCCATACAGTATAATAATTGTTGGCAAGTTCGAGACCTTCCTTGCTTAAGCCATCGGCTTTAAACCAAAACTAAAGGAGATTATTATGAAAAATAAAAGCATTCTATTTTTAACCCAGGCTGCCATGATTGCAGCTTTATATGTTGTACTTACCTATGTTTCCAGCATGCTGGGACTGGCAAACTTCGCCATTCAGCTTCGTCTGTCTGAAGCCTTAACGATACTGCCTTTTTTTACTGCTGCTGCCATTCCAGGTGTCTCTGTTGGATGCTTGCTGGCAAATATTGTAACAGGATGCAGTCTGCTAGACATTATTTTTGGTACTTTGGCAACATTGATTGGTGCCATTTGTTCTTATGCCCTGCGTAGAAACAAATTTCTCGTACCCCTTCCACCTATTGCTGCAAATACTATCATTGTTCCATGGATTCTCCGCATCAGCTATGGTATTCCTGATGCCATTCCTTTTTTAATGCTTACTGTAGGAATCGGTGAAATTCTTTCCTGTGGGGTATTAGGATTATTATTATTGTTATCTTTACAAAAACATAAGGCAGTTTTTTCATTATCATAGACAAGTGAAAGGCAGTCTTGTCATTCCTCATTTAATCTGATACACTAAAACTGGTGATGAAAATGGAAATATCTCATAAACTGGCAATAGAAATTTATACTATCTTAACTTTTCATATAGCTGCAATTATTTTACTAACAGGATTTACTACTTTTATCTATTTAAAGTCCAAGCGGACACCTTTGCTCTATAGCTACCTGTCTGTAGTTGCAATGATTCTGCTTTGGATGATTTCTAAGGTTTTAAAAACTGTTTCCCCAAATCAGACGGTTCGATGGTTTTTTATCATAACCCAGTATTTTGGCGTTCAGTTTTTAGGATTATTTTTACTGATTTTCTCGCTTATTTATATTAACAATAGGATACCTGGGAAAACACTCATTTTCTTTTTGTCTGTCCCACCTGTTGTTAGTTATATAATTGTACTTACCAATCCTATTCATATGCAGTTTTATTCCTACTACGATTTCTATCGGGACAAATTCGGAAAATTATTTGTTCCAATACAATCAATTCAATATATTTATTTAATTGTCAGCATTTTACTCCTCTCTAGAAATTTTACTCACCAGCAAAGTTTAAAAAACAAAAAAATAATTAGCTTTCTCCTATCTACAGTTATAATTTTCACCCTGTTATGTAATGGATATTACATACTGTTTAAGCTAACTTCTATTCCATGGATATTTCCATTTCCCGTTTTTGACTTTACACCAGTTTTCGGAGCCTTAACCCTCATACTTTTTACAATACCCGCTTATCGATACCGCTTTTTAGATTTATTACCGGTTTCTTATCAATTAATTTATGATAATATTCCTCAGGGAATTGGTTATCTAAATTCTTCTGGAAACCTACTGTATTGTAATCGTACCTTTAGCAGTTATTTTGAAACGGATATGCTTCCTCCATATATATTTTGTAAAAATTTTTGTTCCAAAACAATTACCTATTGTCTTAATAATATTTACTACAAAATTACAAAAATACCCGCTTCCTCAAGTGATTATATTATTATTTTTCATGATATATCGGAGATTTTAAAGTTGAATCAGGAGCTTCAGACAAAAAATGAAGAACTAGAGTTAATTAATGCTCAGCTTCAGAAATTAGCAGAAACTGTAAAGGAGCTGGCAATAACGAAAACCAAGGCAGATATTGCTCAACGAATGCATGATATACTAGGCCATACCTTTACTGTAGCAATCGGAAATTGCGGACTTATAGCAAGAGAAAACCAAGTTGAAAATTGTATACCTATGGTTCAACAGATTCGTGAACTTCTTGAAAGCAGCCTTTCCGATATTAATAAATCCCTAAGTGGAAAAGATTTTACTATTACCCATACTTCCCTCACTAAGGCTATTGACTCATTGAAAAATCAGAATATATTAGTGGATTTTGTAACCCAGGGAACTATGTATGAGTTAAATACCAGACAGACAGAAGCTATATTCCGCTTATGTCAAGAGGCAGTTACCAATTCCATCCGCCACAGCAATTCTTCCCTCATACATATTATTTTAAGATATAAACCTGCTGAAATTGAGATCTATGTCATAGACGACGGATCAGGCTGCAAAGAAATTAGAAAGGGCTATGGTCTACATGGAATAGAGGATCGAATTAAAAAACTAAGTGGATCTGTCATTTTTGGATCAGATGGGACAAAAGGATTTCATATTCATGCCACTATTCCCAAATAATAAACAGCGGCTATACAATGTTATTTTTAATTGCAAATACAGAGATTTGTGTTCGGTCAGACAGCCCTGTCATACTTATAATATTGGATATTCTGTTTTTAATTGTTCCTTCACTATAGTCCATTATTTTTGCAATTTCCTTATTGGTTCTTCCGTCAGCAATATGCTTCATAAGCATAACATCCACTTTATCAAATGTAAACCCACCACAGGTTATAGCTCGGTCATGTCCTGGCATAGGGCTGGTAAACGAGGTCATTAACTCATATGCATTTTTATGAATTAAGATTATATCGTTATAAATACACTTTACCGCCATTATAAGCACTTCTGGAGTCATATCCTTTATTAGATATCCATCTGCCTTAGATCCTGATGCATTGGCAATGCTTGCGGCATCCTCAAAGGCTGTTAAAATAGCCACTTTTGTAGCTGGCAGTTTATCCTTAATTTCTGCCAAAGCAGTTATACCATCCATTACTGGCATCTGACTGTCTAATAACGCTACGTCGGGCCTGTGCTCAAGTGCCATCTTTACAGCACTCTCACCATTTTCCACAGAGGCTACTACATCAATCTCTTTATCGGTAGCCAGATACATTTCCAGCATAGTACGAAATAATGTCTGATCATCTGCTATCAGTACTGTTATCATGCTGTTCTCCTTCTTTTATATACATGTTTTGTATTGTCTTGCGAATCATTTTATATATGCTTCTTAATTGCATGGAAACATTGGATACGTCTTTATGAAGTTCAAAAACATCACTATACTTTCTATTTTCAATTATAAAAGTATTCTGCACAATTTCCTCTATCCTTTCAATCAATTCTGTTTGTATACCCTCTAACAAATCCAATCTTGCCTTCTCAGACTCAAGTACATTGGCAGCTTCAACATAATGAACAAGCCGCTTATTCACCTTTTCCAAGTTAATATTTTTTTGATTAATCTCATCCATTAACTGTTTTTCACCTGTAATGTCATGTAAAGAAATCATTTTTCCCATAATGCTATTTTTTCCTACTAAAATTGGAACAATTTTCACCAGATAGTACTCGTTTATTTTGGGAAAATATACTTCAAAACTGACATTTATGTTTTTATTTTGAAAGCAATTTTCTATTTCTTTATGCAGCTGCCTGGGGGCAAGTTCCAAAAACATCTTTTCAATAACCTGCTGCTTTATGCACTGATTTCCAAATAACCTTTTATACCTTTCCTCATTGTTGGCACAATATATATGACCTTCATAATCGCAAATCAAAATACAATCAAAAATAGTTGATAAGATACGCTGAATATCCGGGGGAAACTGAAAATGCATATATGTATTCTTTTTACTACTGTACTGTAACAATACATAGATAATACATAAAATAATTCCACACACAAGGAAAAAGCATTCCGCCATTTTATAATATTTTTCAAACTCCAGATTTAAAATAGCAGTACTTATAAATTTACAAACCAAAAATCCCAATAGGCTTAATGAAATAAAATGTATTTCTAATGTCACAATGCTTCTTTTTCGTCTTACAAATAAATACACATTAAAAATAATAAGTATAAGAATTAAAGTCAGTAAAATCGATATTTTAATAATAATATCACCCTGTAAAATAGTCAAATTCAGTTTTCCCCCATGATTTATTTTATCTTATTAACAGCTAAGTTTTTCATATCCTCTATTATACTTTGATCGGTCTGCATATAATTCATAATATTAATTGCTTTATTGGTTGCAATTGATGCTTCCTGTATCGAAATACTTTTTGCCTTGCCCTTCTGAATGATATCACGTATTTCTAACAGCTCTTTTGCATACTGGCGTCTGTTTCTTCCAAGTCCCACAATAAACTGATAACCCATACCGCCGTTTAAGCTTGTTATAAATTCATCTTTAAAAGCATTCTTGTTTTTCCATGGTAGTTTTTCCATATACACAATAAAATTTTTGAAAAATTTCTTATATTCTAAAATACTAAAATCTTTTCCTATCGTCCTTTCAAAGCAGGCTTTTCTTCCTATACCATCTGTAATAGTAACGTTAAGCTTATACTGGGTCGCTCCATCATCTTTAAAGTTATATACTACTTTACTTTCTCCACTGCACTCCCCACTATACTTAGTTCCATTTTTCAGACTACTAAGTATCCACGCTACTTTAACAGGTTCCGATATTATCCCATCATACACAATTTTATTTCTCAATAATCTAAGGTTATTAAAATCTAATGTAAGTGTTTCGGTATAAGCAGCATTTTCTTTTGGTTTTAGAGTAGTATTCTGGATTGCCTGTAGTTCTTTTCCATTTGCCAGCTCTATTTTTTCTATACGGGCATTTTTTAATGAGTTTAAAGAACGCTCTTTTACTTTCGCTTTTGTATTTAAACCAGTTAATTTTGAATTAAGCTGAACCTCTAAATTAGCACTAAGCTGGGGAATGTCAACTACATTCAGCATACTAATTGGTTTATGCACTCCCCACTTATCTGATATAACTGCTTTTACAGTATAAGATTGTTTATTGGCATCTAATGCAAAGGGTATTTGGACAATATGTAAATTTACATTATTATTTTGATAGTTTTCTCCCTCAACAAACCAGCTAAAGTGGAAATCATTCATACTACTTGTTCCAAAGCCATATGGCTGAATTTCATATTTCCCCACATATTCAATAGAATTTGTATGGTTTACTACAACATTTTGCTCCACAAAGCTTGTTTCTACGCACTGGGCATATACATCTGGAAGTCTTACAAAAAAATCCTTTACAAAAGTTTGCCCACTATCACTTTCTGTAACTTTTGCTTTAATCAAATACTGCATAGTATTGGACTTTTCCTGATGATAAAAAAGCTGAATTTTTGCTTTGGATCCACTGGCAATAACTTTTGCTGATATACCAGTACCAGTTGTTCCTGCTGCCGTCCACAGGTAAAGCGGATTACTGATAAATCCATAGGTTTTTATATCGACTGTAACTTCATACACATGATAATATCCTGTCTTCCCAAGATTTCTAATACCCATAGAAGCAGCCTCTGGTTTTCCTTCTATGTAGATTCCCTTGGACGTTTCCCTTACTGGAGAAGTCCACGACATCTGATCCTTTAATGTACTGACATCTAATGTATGGGCAAATGCTTTCTTTCCATTCAGCCAGACCTCAATATACTCAAGTCCCCACTTTCCATAACTTGTTCCATTACTTTCTCTAGAAATTTTAATTCTGGAAATATTTTTTAACTGATACTCTTTTTGTATTTTTTTTAAATTAATATAAAAGAAATCAACATTTCCATTTTCAAATTTATCCCTGTAATAATCATCAATTAAATACTCTTTATCCAATTGAAAGCATAGTAAGGTTTTCTGATCCTTATCCATAAGCTCCAGCTTAATGATTTGATCGGTTCCATTTCCGTTCCCACTCTTATAGTTATATTCTGTATGAAGTTTTACTCCTAACGATTCCAGCTTTTCATCCTCCTCTATTCCAAAGATTGTTTCACTATGAAATGCTGGTCCAGTTGGTGCACAATTACTGTCATCTACTAACCAAAAATTAATATTTTTTTTCTTAATCAATTCTCCATTCAGAGCAACATAAGCTTCTTTTAACAGAACTCCACCATAATCATCTGAATCATTTGCCTTGTAAATATCCAGCCTGGTAACATCTTCTTTTACAAAATTATTTCCTGGATCTATACAGAATATATTTGAAGTATCCCTTTCAAAATCATCGTTCTCTGGATTATCTAGTAAATACATTCTAGAGCCAATGTCAGCAAACATTCTATGATCCGTTCCTGCTAAGTCCACATCTGGAACTATTACTCCTACTTCCATCGTATGGCAGCTCATTATTCCAATTTCCATAACACCTTTAAAACCATCTCTGGTAGCAAAAACCTTAATTCCGTTTATTCCTGCTTGCACATACTCATCTGTGACAAAAGTATCTTTTGCCGGATTGTAATTCCCTGTTATAGTTGCATATACATCATTTTCGGTAAATTCATCATCTTCCTTAAATTGAATTTTAATTGCAATATCTTTATTCAGCTCCTTGGTCAAAACTGGTTTTAAAGCTAACCAGCATGGTTTGGGATTATCTTGATCCAGGTATTCAGACTCTCTGTATAAAACTCCGTCAATAAAAATTCTAGCATAAATATCACTATTTCCACAATAGCTTTCCGTATTTTTACACTCTGGAATACGAATTTTAAGCCACTTAATCTCTTCCTCTATTTTCATTTCACACAACTTCTGAAATTCCATATCCGCTTCTTGATCAAACTGAATATCTTGACACTGGTGGTCCAATGTTCTTTCAAAGGACTGTTTAAATTCTTCAAAAGCATTATTATTGTTTGTTGCTTTTCTTAATAAGTAGCTTAAATAGTCATCTACTTCAAAATATTCGTAATAATAAATTTTCTTTTCAAAATACTCTTGAAAGAGTACAAAGGTAGGACAGCCAGATGAAAAGTCCTTTGCAAAATCTTTAAGCGCTTTTTCTGAATGTTCTTCTCTTGCCATATCTAAAAAATGTTTTCCATTCATTTTCACCCCATTTTGTCTTAAATAAATAAGTTTTCCAGCATTAGACCTTTCAAAAAGATATTTAGAAATATTTAATATGTTTTCTTTCCATTGCTTTAAGAGAGACATCTGAACAAAATCTCTAATTAATGCTGGCGCTTCCTTTACAAGTGCAACTGCTGTCAATGCATCGTACATACTTTTTGGTGATTTCCATGCTCCTGCATACGAAAAAATTTTAAATAATGCACCTGTCCCTGGCTCTGTAATTCTTTTTATTGTAGACCAGTGACTTCCACCATCGTAACTTTCTATTTTTGCCCAAATACTATTCCCTACTACGGACTTCACATAATTAAGCCACATAACGGATGCCCTGAAGGCAGACTTATACGCCCGTTCAAAAAAACTTCTTCCCGCATAATCTTTATGCATTCTTGTATGACTTGGGCGGCCTTCCTTTTTACAGCAAGCAAAAAAATCTTTTTCATCTCCGTATATGTATCTCTGCGCGCCAAACCCATTGTATTTTTTTACTGCTTTTCGTATATCATTTTCTCCCACTTCAAAATAACATGCATTTTCAACCATATTATCTAGTTTGTCTATATACAACTCACTCCAGTTTGTATGAGCATAAAAGTCATGTATAATATGAAGTGTTGAACCGATTACCATAAGCATAGAGGTTATGTCTGCTGTCTGTCCACTTTTCATAAGATCTTTCAATCTTTTATGGGTAGCAAACGCCAGACTTTTTACATACCACTTTACATCAGTTTCCGTTGGCAGATTCTCCGTATGCAGACTTTCTACAATCTCCCTCAGTTCATCTGTAAATGTGGTAGGATCGGCATAGCATATTTCATCTCTTTGAAAAATATCTGTATAAAAATTAGACAGCTGTGCAGTCCGTACAGCCGGGTGATCTTGATGAAATTTATTACTTGTAAATAAAAATGCTTCACGTATCAGGTCACAATGGTATCCAATATTCATATGTTATCCTCCTAAACAATTAGTAATGTCTATTCTATCGCAAGAATAAGTCACTCATAAAGTGTCAACTGGATACATTTTCATATGACTTCTGGCTTTTCCTCGTAAGCAATTTAAAAAAATATTTCTTTTCTCTTTATTCAAAACTATCCTGCACTTTAGAAATTAAAACTTTTCCATCCACAACCTCTAATTTTACTTTATTATCACTTACCCCTATTTCCTCCAATACTTCCTTTGTCAGCTGCACCCTTCCCGCTTTATCGAGAACTGCATACTCTTCGAAATGTTTGTCTTCCTCATGAAATCCTTTTAAAGAATCCAGCACCTCTTTGCTATTTTCACGAAGCAACCGTTCGCTGCTTGTCTTACCGTCTCGAATTCTTACAACCCGGCCCAGTTGATCCGCAAAATGATTATCGTGAGTTACAATGACAATCGTAATCCCATCTTCCTCATTCAGCTGCTTAAATATTTCTAATATTCTATTTGCCGTTTTTGCATCAACTGCCCCAGTTGGCTCATCTGCCAATAAAAGGCGTGGTTTGTTTGCCAAGGCAATGGCAATAGCAACTCTTTGCTGTTCTCCCCCCGACATTTTTTTTAAAGTATTATGAATTCTGTGAGACATCCCCACCTTATCAAGCAATTCCAGCGCCCGCTGCTTCTTCAGCTTTGCATCTCCAAATAACATGGGTACCTGTACATTTTGGAGTGCAGTTAAATAAGGAAATAAATTTCTTGCATTATTTTGCCAAACAAATCCAACTGTATTTCTTTTATAAAAAACTAACTCCTTTTCTGTCAGCTTAAATAAGTCTTTTCCATCCACAAATAATTTGCCAGCAGAAGGTCTTGCCAGACCACCCAGCATATTCAGTAAGGTTGACTTTCCACTTCCACTATTTCCCACAATAGCCATCATTTCACCTTTTTTTACTTTCAAATCCAATCCCTGAAGCGCCATTACCTCAATTTCATCGGTTTTATAAATTTTTACAAGACCATCACACTCAATCATATTATTTGCTTCCAATTATTTCACCATCCTCTAGCTCATATAATTTGCTGCCAACATCCATAAGATCTGTATCATGGGTTGTCATTACGATTGTTACCTTTTCCTTTTGTATTAATTCCTTAAACACCTTAACAACCTGCAATGACATGGTAGAATCTAAAGACGCTGTTGGTTCATCTGCAAATATTACCTTGGGCTTATGGGCAATAGCCCGTGCAATGGCAACTCTTTGCTGTTCTCCGCCGCTCATTTCATAAGGCATATGCTTCATTCTCTTTTCCATGCCTACCTGTTCCAGACACTCCTTAATTCTTTGATCATAATTTCCTTTAAACTTTGCCAGACGAAGTCCAAACTCTACATTTTCATAAGCATTCATAACCGGCAGCAGTGCCACTGTCTGAAAAATGTACCCGATTTCATATCTTCGCAGTTTTTCTCTTCCATTAGCATTATATTTTGTAATCTCATTGCCATCAAAATAAATTTTTCCCTCTGATGGAGTATCTAAAGCACTTAACATATTTAACAGCGTTGTTTTTCCCGAGCCCGAACGCCCCTTTAATATAGTAAGTTCTCCTTTTGGTATTTCCATACTTAAACCCTTTAATGCATAAAAATCATCTGCACCAAATACCGGAAAACACTTTTTTATATTTTCTGTCTTAATAATTGTTTCCATTTTAATCCCCCGTCTTATCTGGTCAAACTAATCTTCACCTAACAGAAGTGCCTGCGTTATTTTGAACTTTGAAATAATAAATCCTAATACTATAATGCAAACAACAAGAACAACGCTGATATTTCCTAATATTTTCATAACTTCTTGTCCAGAATTAACAATTTCCAATGGAAGTGGATGCTTTTCTGGAGAATAGGCAATTCCTATTAACGGTACAAATAGTTCTGACGAAATAATTCCAACTATAGAACCTATAAGTATAGATAAAACCGAACTAAATAAGTGTTCTGTAATCAAAATTCCTATTATCTCTTTCATAGAGATGCCCATTGCCCGGTAAATTCCAAATATAAGCTCTCTTTGACGAATAGAAAGAATCCAAAATATTAAAAATCCAACCGTACAGAGCAATAACGTAATCATATAACTCATTGTCAGAAATCCGTTTGTCGCCTGAAAAAGTGCACTATTCTTATTTTCTGTCACATACACATTTGCATCTTCCGTTTTTATGTACTGTTTTCCCTGATTTTCTAAATAATCATAAATACAATCCGTATTTCCTTTTGTTTTTATCCACACTTCATAAGGTGTAATCCCGGAATCATATACAATTTTTGCATAATTTGTAATAATTAAATATTGACTTTTTCCTTCCTTTTCCGTATCTTCATTGATATAAAATCCTGGCCATGCGTCTATAAATCCTCGTATAATTCCTTTGTGAACACTAGTTTCTCTGTTAAACACATCTTGCCTTGTATAAACAAGCTGTTCGCCTATTTTAGCATTAAATTTTTTTTGAAAATTCTTTGAAACCAAGATAGCATCCGGCTCCTGAGAAATAATATTCAGATATTCATACCAGTGTTTGTCTAAGACACCATCTTTCATCCATGCCGTCTCCCCAAACTCTTTTGTATCAATTGCCATAAGTCGGTTGCCTTCATATTTTCTATTGTTATAATTTATAATTACTCTATCATCTATGATTACCTTCGTAATACTTTCTACCTCGTCTCTCAATGCGTCATATTTAGTAAAATCTGGCTCTTCATATGCAACATCCAATTGCTTTCCATCCGTCTTAGCCTTTCGGACTTGTATCAGATTATCCTTCCACTTTTCTTGCAAAATAAAGTCAGTACCAAGATTATAGCGAATTCTTTCTTCACTATTTTTATTAATTGTAGCAGCAACATTTGCATGAAAAATTCCCATTGCAATCGTAAGTATCATAAAGGTAGAGGTGAAAATATATTTACGCTCTGTCCTCATAATCTGCATAAATGCAGCATATAAAAAAGCTGGTAACCTCTTTTTAAAAATTAGAAAGAATAATTGTACCAATATTTTAATTATTCGCAGAGATATAAGTCCAGCACCAAGCATAAAAATAGAAGAATCTAAAAATAAGATAGAATTTGTTCCTTTTCCACTAATTACCTGTTGAGCAATATAATCTTCTTGTCCTGAAAACACCTTCCAGTAATAAATGGAAATTGCAAACAAAATAAAATCTAGAAAAAATTTTCTCCAAACAGGCTGTGTATTATTTTTATTATTTTGCTTCAGTTCAATAATAGAAAGCTTTGCATACCTAATGACCGGAAGAGTAATAAATGCAACCGAAACTATACCTGCCAATACAGCATAAGCAATTAACCTTAAGGCACTGCAATCAATTTGAAAAGAAGTACGATTCACAAAGTTCATAAAGGAATTTGTTGAACCTAGCATAATACAAAGATAATACCCGAGAGGAATGCCCAAAATTCCACCTGCTAATGCTAATAAAGATGATTGAAACAAATATACCTGTACTACCTGCCCCTTACTAACACCACGGCTTTTTAGCATAGCAATTTCATTTTGTTCTAACTCCAGCATTTGCTTGGATACCATATAAATAAATACAAGAAGTAAAAGAATCATTGGTACTTGTAAAATCCACATTGTAGCACATAGCTTTTCATCTTCTGCATCATATGCTTTTAATGAGTTCAGCATGGCACAGCTGCATTTTACTTTCTCTAGCTCCCCACCTGTTTCATTAATTAATTCTGCACTTTGTATTAGTTTATTTATGTTAGAGGGTTCCACAGCTTTATAATCAAAGAATACAAAAAAATTAGTTTTTACTTCTAGTTGTTCCTTATTGACTTGTTCCATAAGCAAAGGAAAAAAATCTTCCCTTACAAAAATAGAGTCCTCATAATAAGAAACAGGATTTACCCAATAATATTCTGGCTCGGAAGCATCCTCACTTTTCTCTTTAAAAACTCCCACTATCTTAAATTTTAATGGTCTGTCATTGGTTCTATTTACTTGTGCAAATGTAATTTCTTCTCCTAATATGAAGCCGTATGTATCCAGTGTATGCTTACTGACAACACATTCTATTACATCATCTTCACAGCTTTGCTCTCCGAATAGAGTTCCACTTATTAAGTCAATGTGTTGTTCCAAATCCGTCATACCAGCAAACTCCATGTATTTTTTCCACACACTTTCATCTTTTTCATATGTTCCTTTGACTAACCCCTTCATAGAAGCTCGATATGCAATTGTACTTTTGACAGGTAGCTGCATTGTTTGCTCTATTTTAGGCGGAATTTTTTCAACTTCACCAAAAAAGGCAGAATTAATACTGGTATCCTCTCCATAAATATATTTTGCAGAAACAGAAACTACTCCTGGATTTTGATTGTTGGTTCTCATATAATCGCTAAACTTCTTTTGCAACGTACGCTTTAAACCCGCATCCATATAAAGCTGACCGCAAATAAAAATTCCTGTCAGCAAAATGATTCCAATTAAAATACATAGATTTAACCATCTTTTATGTAATAATTTATTTTTAATAAATGTAAACATTTTATACCTCCCAGAGCTTTTTCTCTCAAGATAGCTAGAAAACAGCTACCTCCTGACCTGCCTCTACTCCATCCACAATCCAGGCTGCATTACTTGAAACTGCTCCTACTGTCACATATTGTTTTATCAATTCTCCATTCTTTTGGATAAATACATACTCTCCAAAATCATCCTTTTGAACTGCATTTTTATTGATGACAACAGCCTTTTTCAATGCTAGTTTGTCAAATACTATTTTAACATTTGGACTATACACCGCCGTTATTATTTCTGCCGGTCCTTTAATTGAATAGTAGGTAGTTAAATCAGTCTGAACGTTGGCTGACTCTAACTGGGCATCTGGAAAAGAAAAAACAACCTCGCCCTCTATCGTCCTCCCAGATTCTGTTTTGTCCCGACTAAACTTGATTTTTTCTCCACTGTGTAATACATGAGACTCCAAAAAAATACGAATAATAACATTTTCCATATTAGTTACATAAAATTCTGCTGACTCTTTCCCATTTATAACTGTTTTTTCAATATGCACCTGCCCTGTTGCAGGAGCTTTTAATGAAATGCCTGATAATAACTCCTTTTTCCTTTCCAGCTGTTTTTGCAATGCATCCTCTTCTTTAGAATATCTCAATTCTATCAGTTCCATTTCAATTTGTTTTTGTTGTATTTCCAAATTTATATCTTCACCTGTATTTTCATCCAGGCTTTCTATCTGTTTTCTAACCTGCTTAATTTCTTTTTGCTTACTTACTTTAAGCCCATCCAATTGGTCTTCTAATTCCAGTATATCCGTATTTTTTACCTGTCCTACATACTCTGCCAGTATATCTCCCTTCTCTACCCACGACTGTTCTTCAACATTGATGTTTTTCAAAACAAATTCTTCAGAATAACTCTTTACTTTCATTATACTTGCTTCATCTATCAATGAATGTTCAATGCTTTGCGAAATATAAAATTCTTTTTGTTCCGCTTTTTCTAATGAATACTCCCATGCTAAAACTGTACTTGGCTGCGCTAAAATAACCTGCCCTTCCTCCAGGCCCGTCAAAATTTCAGCATATACCTTTGTATACATTCCAATTGTAATAAATGTCTGTACTCTCTCGCCATTTTCCATTCTATAAACGTAAGCTTGATTTTCTGTAAAATTAATACATTCCCTTGGAATATACAGCACATCTTTTGCTGAATTTTTTTCTACTAAAACAGGAAGCATCTCCCCTTCTCCGAGATTTTCTATTTCATCTGGAAGATATAAACGGTTTGGAATAAAAATTTGATTTGCATTTGCAATTTTTATAGTTTTTTCGGAATACGGATATTGTTCCATTTTGTATCTATTATCGTCTACTACTCCGTAAACAAACTCTGCATCTTGAAAATCAACTGCCTTTGCATCATCTACTACAACACATTTTTCTGCTGTATTTGCTATTAGAAAAACTATTTCGTTTCTATTTACATTATTGTTATTTGATAAATTTACTGCATATACAATTTTCCCACTGACTGGTGCATATACATACGATTTATCAATTTCCTTCTGACATTCTTTTAACTGCTTTTCCAAATCCTCCAGTTGCAATTCTTCCTTTTTCTTTTGGTACTCATTTTCAATCAGAAGCTCACTAATTGAAAGCTTTTGCAGTGCATATGCCGTTTCCTCTCCATTTTCTAATTTCATTAGCTTTAATTGCTGTTTTCTTTCCTCTATATTTCTCTGTCGCTGAACCTTTTCATTGTACTCTTTTTCATAAATTATTTGTTCTTTGAGTTGTTCTATTGTTTCTTCTTCCTTCTGGGTATCCATCTTTAGAAGTTTTTGTCCTTTCTCCACCCAATCACCAAGGGAAACATATCTATTCTTTATCACTCCTGACAGCTCCGTTTTTACCTGTACATAGGTATATTGAACATGTGCAGTAAACACTGAAATGTCCGAAATATCTCCTCTCTTTACTAATACTGTTTGATCCTGCATTTTTACTGGCTCTAACAATTCAGGTGCCGCTGCTGTACTACTTTTGCTACAGCCTGCTAAAACTAACAAAAAAAGAAAACATACACAGCTTAGCATATAACTTTTTCTCACTAATTTCATCTTAATCATCCTTATTCTTTTTCCGCCCATCATAATATGATTTAACTTAAAATCACCTTTTCATTTTTTTCAAGACCACTTTTGATTTCTACAAAACCATTTACCGTTTTTCCCACATCTAACATTCTTATTTCTTTCTCACCTGTCTGCCCCATAATATACGCATAATTCTTTCCACCAGACCGAAAAACTGCTTTTTCTTCTACGTACAAAACATTTTTTAGCTGGTTTCTTTCTATCCATATACTTCCATAAAGAAAGTTTTCCATATTATATATAGGATCAATTAATTGAAAAGTAACAATCCATAAACTCTTTTCATTTTTTTTACTCATTACCTTAACCCGATGACTCTCTTCCCCGACCCACATTTCATAAATTTCTTCTACGGGAAATTCTTCTTGTTCACTTACTTTTGCTGTAAAAACATTCTCCTCGCTGGATAATGTAATAAAATCTTTTCCTGCTACCGATACACTCCCTTCCGTATAATCAAAAATTTTACTTACAATTCCATTCATAGGAGCAATCAGCTGTCTGTCCTCTTTTTCTTTTGTACACTCCTCTATATAATTTTTATAGTGATTAATGTTTTTTTTAAGAGTTCTTAACTCATTTTCATAATCCTCTAACGTTTCCTTTTGTGCACCGCCTAAATTATACTTTTTCTTTTCAATTTCAAAAATTTTCTCTGTTTTATCCTTTTCTAATTCAAGATCCCGCACCTGACTTTGATATTTTTCCATCTTCTCATCCAAATCTTCTGTTTTTAATACCGCAAGAACCTCTCCTTCTTCTACACTCTCTCCCTTTCTTACATATACTTCTCCATATTCAATAGCGCTAACATGAAAACTAAGAGTCTTTTGCTCAGCAGCTTTATAAGTACAAACCACTTCTTTTCGCTCTTTCAAATCCCCTTGTTTTACCAAAGTATACTCATATGTATTTTCCTCTTTATCTGGAACTGCTGAAACATATCTGACATTTTCCTCTGGTGGCAGCAACGCACAGCCTGTCAAAAAAATACACATTCCTAAAACAAAGAGGCTCTTTCCTCTAATTTTCCCACTCATTCTTACTCCTATCCGAACATACTATTCCATTACAAAACTGATTACTTTATGATTACTTTACATGTCCGTCCCTTATTTCCAGCCTTATCTACTGCATAAACCTGAATAACATCTCCTTTAAATAAGTAATAATTAATTTTAACCTTATAAACTCCCTTAGAAGATGCTTTTGCAGAATATAAATGACTGCTATTGTTTATTTTTAAATATACCGTTGCGCCTGCCTCAGCTTTTCCCTTCACGTAATATTGACCTGCTTTACAATATGAAACAACAGGTGCTTTTGGCTTCACATTATCCACATCTGAAACATAAATTGCTGTTTGAAACATTTTTCCTGTATAATCCGTGATCCGCACTGTATAATACCCAGCTTTATTTACTGCAAAACTATTCTTGCCTTTTCCCAGTACTGTTCCATTGTCCCAGGCTGTTGCTGCCACGTCAGTCGTATAAAAATTTCCTTTTAAATATCTGATTTCCTTATATTCTGTTTTTGTATTAACATATATTATTGGTTTCTTGTAGGAAAGAGTCAAATCATACTTTTGTTTCATAACTCTAACTTCTGATTTTCCTCTTGCTGTTGAAGAAATTTTAAAGTAATAGGTTCCCTTTTCCACATATTTTTCAACTTCAAACCACTCCATTCCTCCTGTAAAACTGCCGTCTGCTATTTTATTATTTGAAGTATCAAAAAGCTCTATCTGGGTAGTTCCTTCCTGGTTTGTCCAGTAACCTATTTTAACTGGTGTTCTTCTAGAAACAGTAAATTCGTAATAATCTACTGGAGAAATATCTGAAATAAATCCACTTAATGCTTTATCTAATGTAATTTGATTTCTTTTATGTAAGGTAGAAATGCTTTCGCTTTCATTGGAACTGCAATCTTGGTAAAGCACAGCTGTCTGTAACATTCCATAAATACCCAGTTCCTCTACTGCATCGCTTATTTTAAATTGAATATAATAGGTCCCTTTTTCTAATGCAACTGCCTCCGTTTCTGAAACCTGATCAGGACCTGCCATAACTTCCTTTCCAACTGGCTGAATAAAATTTTTATTCCGATACAATATAGTTGAAGCCCCAAGATAAGTTGTCACTCCCTCTGCATATTGGCGTATCGTATTTGCTTTTGTAACAATTTTCACAAATCCATCCTGTGGTATCGTAAACTCTGCATAAGCACTTTTACTGCTTGTTATGTAAATATTCTGAAGTTCAAAATCTTCCTGGCAGTCCTTTATATTTTCAACCCGCACAAAATCAATTTTTTCAATAGATTTTGCCATTGAACTGGCTCTGCAAACAAAAACATTGAGGAAGTTCCCAATTACACATATGATACAAAATAAAATTAACCTTCTTTTCATTTTTTCGCCCCCATTTCTTACTTTTATTATAAGTTTTTTCCCATTACGAGTCAAGAATATATGGCTTTTAATTATTAAAAAAACTGCGCTGTACTCTTACAACGCAGTTTTTTATCTATATGATTTATTATAAAGGACTACTCTTTTCTGTGCATAGATATCTTTTCGGCTTCAAACTTATTCAGATTTTCTTCAATTCCTCTTCCGTCTGCTGCCAATAGCAATTTTTCACGATCCTTCTTTGCCTGAAGTTCTCTTTTAATACTTCCTGGACCATTTACGCAGCCGCCTTCACAAATCATGCCTTCGATAAAATCTTCTGGAAGCTTTCCATTTTTCAGCAGTGCCAAAGCCTTCTTACATTCCATAGCTCCATTACACTGACGTACCTTTATATCTGTACTTTCTCCTTGTTCCTCCAGTGCCTTCAAAACGGCATTGGTTACACCACCTGCATTAGCAAAACGTTTTCCATAAATACTTGCCTGCTGTCTGTTGCTTCCAAAGCTGGAAAGATTGACATCCTTTGCCTTCAGCATAGCATATAGTTCTTCAAAGGTTAATGCATAATCCGCATTATCCTTCCCCTGGCTTGTACATACCTCACTTTTTTTCGCAATGCATGGACCAATAAATACTGTAACTGCTTCTGGTTCCATACTTCGGATATACCGATGTACTGCTGCCATAGGAGAAATAGTTGTTGACATATTTTCATAAACCTGTGGAAAATGCTTTTGTATCATGTTTACAAAAGCAGGACAGCAGGAGGTTGTCATTTTTTTACCTTCCTTATATGCTTCTGCCCACTCTGCCGCTTCGCTGTCTGCTACCATATCTCCACCTAGCGCTACTTCATACATCTCTTCAAATCCAAGACTTTTACATGCTTCTGCTAAAACACCCATAGAAACGTGGCTTCCAAACTGTCCTTCCCCTGCTGGTGCTATCATGGCATATACTTTTTTGCCCATATTAATTTCATTAATTACATCTACCATGGAAGATCGATCTGCAATTGCACCAAATGGACAATCTTTAATACAAGCTCCACAGCGGATACATTTTTCTTCATCAATTACAACAATGTGATTCTCATCCATAGAAATTGCATCTACTGGACAACTTCTCTTACAAGGACGCATCAGATCCGCAATTGCATTATAAGGGCATGCCTTTGCACACATTCCGCACTCTTTACAATTTTGAGGATCAATAAATGCCCGGTCTCTCAGCATAGTAATTGCGTTAAAATGACATGCCTGCTGACATTTTTTACTCATACATTTCTGACAGTTGTCTGTGACAACAAACCTGGTTATTGGACATCCTTCACATGCTGATTTAATAACCTGAACCGTATTTTTATTATTACTATTTGAGCCAGCTGGCTTGCCCTGAGCCAGACGCACTCTCTCCCTGATAATCTCTCTTTCTCTGTATATGCAGCATCGAAAGTTTGCCTGTGGACCAGGAATAATATCAAATGGAATCTGTTCTTCCTTCTCCTTAAGCTCCGCTGCAAATGCCAGCTTTGCAACCTTATAAAGTACCTCATGTTTGACGTTACCTATTGTAGCATCTTTTTCTAACATATAAACTCCTCCTAGCTATGCATATACTTTATTATGAAATAATTTATACTAAATTACGATTACTTGATATAACAATAAATTTTTCTCAATATTAAGAATGTGAAATTTTTGACTAATGCATATTATAACTTGTTTTATTGTATTTTTCAACGAAAGAATGGCTTTTCTGTTGTATTTTATTGCATACAATACGCGTCTGCTTTTCCTTATAACCTGTCAGTTTGTATTTTTATTTAAACAGGCTAATTTATACAGATCATTTCCAGTATTTTAGTACGACATTTTCGTAACATTTCCTTGATTTAACATATGATTAATGATAATATATAATCACTAAGTTTTTTTGATAAAAATTTGTCACAAGTGTTACAAATGTTACATTTTTTATCATTTAAGGTATATATAAGTAGTCGCTTGACACATAAGAAAGGAGAACTATATGTTAGCGCAAAATGAAATCGAAAAGATTGACGTGATTTTGAAAAAATATGAGTACAACAAATCCTCCATTATTGCCATAATGCAGGAAATACAAAAGGAATATCGCTATCTTCCTGAAGCTGTTCTTGCTTATGTAGCAAAAGCCATAAAAGTAAGTGAGGCTAAAATTTATGGTGTTGCTACCTTCTATGAAAATTTTTCTCTTGAACCAAAGGGGAAATTTGTCATTAAAGTATGTGATGGAACTGCCTGCCACGTTAGAAAATCAATTCCTATATTAGAGGAATTCAGAAAGGTTTTAAATGTGTCTGCTTCCAAACCAACAACAGATGACATGCTTTTTACAGTGGAAACTGTTTCCTGTCTGGGTGCCTGTGGATTAGCGCCTGTATGTACAGTAAACGACAAAGTATATGCAAGCATGACACCTGAAAAGGCAAGAGAATTAGTAAACCAGTTAAAGGAGGATGCAGCTAATGGCAACTAGGATTAATACACGCAAAGATCTTGAAATGATGCGTACACAATTCAAAGAATCACTGGATAGTCAGAAAAAACAGATTTTAATCTGTGCTGGTACAGGCTGTGTAGCAGGTGGTTCTCTTAACATATATGCTAGACTAAAAGAAATAATGGATGAGCGCGGAATTAACTGTTCTCTTGTCTTGGAAAAAGAGCCACATGATGAATCCGTAGGCGTGAAAAAAAGTGGCTGCCATGGCTTTTGCGAAATGGGTCCATTACTTCGCATTGAGCCAATGGGATGGTTATACATCAAAGTAAAAGTGGAAGACTGTGAAGAAATAATTGAAAAAAGTATTGTAAATAACGAGGTAATTGATCGTCTGGTTTACCATGATGCAGAAGGTGCCGCTTATGATAAGCAGGATGAAATTCCTTTTTATAAACAGCAGACTCGTGTTGCTTTAGAACATTGTGGACAAATTAATGCAGAATCTATTAAAGAGTATATTGCAGTTGGCGGATACAGTGCAGTTGCAAAAGCCTTGTTTGATATGACTCCGGAAGAAATTGTTACTGAAATTTCTGAATCCAGTTTACGTGGACGTGGAGGCGGTGGTTTCCCAACAGGAAAGAAATGGTCTCAAGTTTTAAGTCAGGATTCTGAGGTTAAATATATTGTATGTAATGGTGATGAAGGCGATCCAGGTGCTTTTATGGATCGAAGCATGATGGAGGGCGATCCTCACAGAGTAATTGAGGGTATGATTATTGCTGGTATTGCTACAAAGGCTCATTATGGATATATTTATGTTCGTGCAGAGTATCCTTTAGCAGTATCCCGTTTACAGACAGCTATTGACAAAGCAGAAGCCCGTGGTCTTTTAGGTAAAAACATTTTAAATTCTGGTTTTGACTTTGAACTGAAAATCAGCCAGGGTGCTGGTGCCTTTGTTTGTGGTGAAGGTAGTGCCTTAACTGCATCAATTGAAGGTAATCGTGGTATGCCACGAGTAAAACCACCTAGAACAGTAGAAAAAGGATTATTTGAAAAGCCAACAGTATTAAATAATGTTGAAACATATTGTAACGTACCTCCAATCATTTTAAATGGTTCTGACTGGTACAGACAATATGGTCCAGAAAAAAATCACGGTACAAAGGCATTCGCCTTAACAGGTAACGTATGTAACACCGGATTAATTGAAGTTCCAATGGGAACAACGTTAAGAGAAGTTATTTTTGATGTAGGTGGCGGTGTAAAAGGCGGCGATTTTAAAGCGGTGCAAATCGGTGGACCTTCTGGCGGCTGTTTAGTTACCAGTCCAACTGAAAATCACTTAGATATGAAACTGGACTTTGACTCTTTAAAGAAAGTAGGAGCCATGATTGGTTCTGGCGGACTGGTTGTTATGAATGACAAGAGCTGCATGGTTGAAGTTGCCCGTTTCTTTATGAACTTTACCCAGAATGAATCTTGTGGAAAATGTGTACCTTGCCGTGAAGGTACAAAAAGAATGCTTGAATTATTAAATGACATTGTAGAAGGTCGTGGAACATTAGAGCATATTGATTTACTTGAAGAATTGGCAGAAACGATTTCTGCAACTGCTTTATGTGGTTTAGGTAAAACAGCAGCTTCCCCAGTAATCAGTACATTAAAATATTTTAGAGATGAATACATTGCCCATGTTGTAGATAAGAAATGTCCAGCTGGTCAATGCAAGGCTCTTATTTCTCTTCAAATCGACCCTGAACTTTGTAAGGGTTGTACGAAGTGTGCAAGATTATGTCCAGTTGGTGCCATTTCTGGAGCTGTAAAGCAGCCTCATGTAATTGATACTGCCAAATGTATTAAGTGCGGTGCTTGTAAAGAGGGATGTAATTTTAATGCGATTAAAGAAGTATAGTCAGCTGGTGATAGTGAACACTGGAAAGGAGAATTTACAAAAATGTCTAAGTACATGATTATTGATGGTAATAGAGTAGATTTTGATAATGAAAAAAATATATTACAGGTTGTTAAAAAAGCTGGAATTCACTTACCTACTTTTTGCTACTATTCTGACCTATCTATATATGGTGCCTGTAGAATGTGCGTTGTAGAAGATAAGTGGGGTGGAATTATTGCATCCTGTTCTACACCACCAAGAGATAAGATGGAGATTAAAACCAATACTCCAAAGCTTCACCAACATCGTAAAATGATTTTGGAATTGTTACTTGCTGCTCATTGCAGCGATTGTACAACCTGTGAAAAGAATGGAAAGTGCAGGTTGCAGGAGCTTGCTGGAAGATATGGACTGACTCAGGTCCGCTTTAAAGATGAACATACGGTTCGTGAAATTGATGACTCTTCAAAGTCAATTGTCCGCGATCCATCTAAATGTATTCTTTGTGGTGACTGCGTTCGTATGTGCCAGGAA
The DNA here is from genome assembly GCF_900112775.1 of Anaeromicropila populeti. Classification (GTDB taxonomy): domain Bacteria; phylum Bacillota; class Clostridia; order Lachnospirales; family Lachnospiraceae; genus Anaeromicropila_A; species Anaeromicropila_A populeti. Next base: position 48,577 of record NZ_FOYZ01000004.1, on the reverse strand, counting down.
GTACAAAACGTTGGTGCTATTGATTTCGCGCATCGTGGAGCTAATATGATTGTCAGCCCTGCATTTAATAAAAAGCTTGCTGAAACAAACTGCGTAAACTGTGGTCAATGTGCTGCTGTGTGCCCTACAGGTGCTATTACCGTAGCCAGCAACTTAAAGGATGTTTGGAAAGCTATTTATGATCCAAAGAAACGTGTGGTTGCTCAGGTTGCCCCAGCTGTTCGTGTTGCGTTGGGAGAAGAATTTGGTTTAAATCCAGGCAAAAACTCCATTGGCCGTATTTTTGCTGCTATGCGTATGCTAGGATTTGATATTGTATTTGATACCTCTATTGGTGCTGATTTAACTATTATGGAAGAAACAAACGAATTACTTGAAACACTTGAAAAAGGTCCTGGTAAATACCCATTGTTTACTTCCTGCTGTCCAGCTTGGATTCGCTATGCTGAGACTCAGCACCCAGAAATTTTGCCTTACATCTCCTCTTGCAAATCTCCTATGGAAATGTTCGGTGCAGTATTAAAGGAATATTATAAAGAGCAGGATGAAAAAGAAGGCGTTTCTACTGTTTCTGTTGCTATTATGCCATGTGCTGCAAAGAAATCAGAGGCAGCTCGTGAAGAATTTATACGCAACGACGTTGCAGATGTAGATTATGTTTTAACTACAACAGAATTAATCCGTATGATTAAAGAAATTGGTATTCAGTTTAATAATCTGGAACCACAGGCTCCTAATATGCCATTTTCTATTTCTTCAGGCTCAGGTGTTATTTTTGGTGCTACAGGTGGTGTTACGGAAGCAGCTCTTCGTCGAGTTGTTGCTGATAAATCACCAACTAGCTTAAAGGAAATTGAGTATTTAGGCATTCGTGGATTTGAAAGTATTAAAGTTGCAGAAGTTCCGCTTGGTGACAAAGTTGTACGTCTTGCCGTTGTAAGTGGCCTTGGAAATGCTGAAAAGCTATTAGAAGTAATTGAATCTGGCGAAGAACATTTTGATTTTGTTGAGGTTATGGCTTGTCCTGGAGGTTGTATTGCTGGTGCTGGCCAGCCATTCAGCCATAGACCAGAGAAAGAGCAGCGTACTGCTGGTTTATATAAATCTGACAGCGTTTCTCAAATTAAATTATGTGAAGATAACCCTGTTATTCACGATTTATATGAAGGTCCTATCTTAAAAGACAGAACCCATGAGCTTTTACATGTTCACTACAAACATTAATATATTTTAATAATATTTATTTATAGGGGCTGACGCACTAATGATTGAAAAATCATAACTGCGTCAGCCCCTTCTGTATATTGACATTTCTTTTTTTATCAGATAAAATTAGTAATAGATACTATTTTTATATTTAAAGGAGGATTCTTATGGCTGTGATTAAATTTAGCAGACAACGTGAAGCTATTAAAAGCTATTTGGCACAAACAACCTCTCACCCTACAGCCGCCACGATTTATGAAGAATTGCGTACTGACCACCCTAACATAAGCCTTGGTACCGTTTATCGCAATTTAAATTTTCTTGTGGAGCAAGGTGAAATTCTTAAAATTTCTTGTGATGATGGCTCCGATCATTTTGACGGAAATACAAACCCACATTATCATTTTGTCTGCACAAGCTGTCACCAGGTTAGTGATTTAGATTTACCTGATATGGAGCACGTTAATGTTTTAGCAAGTGCAAACTTTGCTGGTAAGATTGTAGGCCACACTACTTATTTTTACGGCACTTGCCCACAGTGTCTGAAACAATCCCAGCGCGTTTCAGATACAGTTGATTAATTGTCAAAGACCTTAGAAAATAAATGATAATTTTTTTCAAAAAAGTATTGACAAATTAATGAGAAACTATTATTATTAATATATCAATAACGATTACTATTATTGTTTTAAGATAAAAAATAAATTATTTGAATTTAAGGAGGATTTTTATTATGAAAAAATATGTATGTCAAGTTTGTGGTTATGTTCATGAAGGGGATTCTGCACCAGAATCTTGTCCAATTTGTAAAGCACCTGCTTCAAAATTTACTGAGCAAGAAGATACTATGTCATGGGCAGCTGAACACGTTGTTGGTGTAGCACAGGGCGTTAGCGAAGATATTCTTGCTGATTTGAGAATGAATTTTGAAGGAGAATGTTCTGAAGTAGGTATGTATCTTGCAATGTCAAGAGTTGCACATAGAGAGGGTTATCCAGAAATTGGTCTTTATTATGAAAAAGCAGCTTATGAAGAAGCTGAGCATGCTGCAAAGTTTGCTGAATTACTTGGTGAAGTAATTACAGATAGCACTAAAAAGAATCTTGAGTTACGTGTTGCAGCTGAAAACGGAGCAACTGCTGGAAAGTTTGATTTAGCTAAACGTGCAAAAGCAGCTGATCTTGACGCAATCCATGATACTGTACATGAAATGGCTAAAGATGAGGCAAGACATGGCAAGGCGTTTAAGGGATTGTTGGAAAGATATTTTGGAAAGTAAGAATAGAAATAAAAACATAGGTTGACACTAGGTAAATCAAGGGTTTGACTGGTGTCAGTACAGATATAGTTCTTGAATATAAATCGAGGGTCATTGAGAAATCAATGTCTCTCGATTTTATATTTTTTGAAATCTCAAGGGAGATTTGCGGAAAATTTTCCTTGAGAATTGTTGTAAGGCTTGATTTTACTAGGGTTTGAATGTTGAAAATTAGGACCTACAAATATATTAATTTGGCAATGCTATTTTATTTATAATTTTCTTGATAGGTTTTTGTTCTTAGCTATATTAGATACAGTTGCGGGAGATATCCCAACAATGTTTGCTATATTTTGATATGTGTACATATAATCCTCTGTCTGTGGTTTCAGTTTTTGCAACATTTCAACAACTTGTACTTCCTTAATTTGTTTTATTTCTTTGGTGTTGTTAGATATAGTTCTACGCATATTTTCATTTTCTCTCTTTAACCTTTCTATTTCATTAGTATTCTTTTCTGTTTGCTTCTCATTTTTTCCCATTCTTTTGTTTAATTTGTTAATATCTTTGCTCATATTAAAATCTCCTTTAATTATTATACTATTTAAATAACTTATTTAAATAGTATAATAATTAAACATAATAGTCAATGCAGTTTTAGACTAAATAATAAATTTAATTTCGTATTATTTTGAATAAAATTTTACCAGCATAAATTTTGTTTAAAGTTTTTTAAAATTGTGCTATTGAAATTTGCTCTATTATAGAACTCCATTTAATAGGGAAAATTGTTTTAATTGCATGCACTATTTAGATAATATTTTGTTATAAATTTTAATTCAATGAGGTGAATTCCAGTTGAACTACTTGAAGATTATCAAGGATATCAATATATATGGCTATTTAATAAACAATTATTATATTTTAGTGTAACAAAATATATATCCCTTATTAGGAAGATAAAATACCGTTCCTGCTAAGGGTGTGGAAGAAGCTGAAATCAAAATCTATACAAAGGAACAGCTTAACTCATTTGAAAAACAATTTTCATCTACAAACTTGCTTACTGCTTTTAAATTGGGCAGACCTTTAGGTGCCAGAGTTGGTAAAGCATTTTGTCTACTTTGGTCTGATATTGATTGGAAAAAGAAAACAATCAAAGTCACTAAACAGTTGGTTCTTGAGGATAAAATGTGGACCTTACGTAATACTAAGACAGTTGCAAGCATCTATGATCTTAACTTACAAGAAGATATCTACAATTATTTAAAGGAGCTGAAAGCTACACTGGATAGGCAAAAAGCAGAGTTAGGATTGGCTTATCGGAAAACTAGAGTGGCAATTGATAGGGGCAGGAACAAGGCAAAGGAAATTGTAGAAGATTTAGACTTTATCAATGTTAAGTAAAATGGTGAACTGCTTACAGTTGACTTAGAAAAAATATTAGGTAGATTAGCAAGAAATGAATTAGATGTGAATTTTATGTTTCACAATCTTAGGCATACCCATTGTAGTAGACTAGCTGAAATGAATATTCCGTTGGTCATAGTTAAACAACGATTGGGGCACTCAAAAGAAGAAACCACTATGAGATATTATACTCATAGTGTAGAGGAAATGCGAGAAAATCTAGTAAACTTTCTTAACGCCCATTAATTAGTATTAAAAGTCTTTTAAATTTTAGTAGACGACTTTTTTATTATTTTATGGTATAATAAGGTAATTAATAACAAGGAGGACAGGAACATGGCACAAGGAATTATTGGTGGCGCAACATCATATAATGAGCAATCTCTACTTGATATTTTAAGTGATATTAATGACTGGATAGCTTATACTTCTGACAGAAAAGCTTTTATATTAGCTCAAAGGGAAAAGTTAAATATCAGCCACTATTGGAATACAATACCTTTTAACTTTCAAATGACCATACTGACTACCATATCTTATTTTAATACGATTTTATATGATTTAAATTTAGTCAAGAAATCTATTGAAAATAATTGTATAACAGAAAAAGAAGTTCTTTTACTCAGAAATATTGGTAAAAAGTCAATAGAATACAATTGTGAATATGGCAGGACATATAATGAAGAGAGAAGATGGAAAGATTACGGTAACACAGACTTTAGAGTTGCAGAGGAAGTTTACGGAAGGGGTAGAGATTATTTTGTTACTATGCAGGATGCTGGAAATGCTGCATCTAGATTGGAGGACTATATGGAAAAAGGACAGGTTATAAACAACACTTTGAATATTGGTGGTAATGTTTCAGGTTCACTAATACAACAAAATACTATAAATTCAAGTCAGACAATGACAGTTGAAAACAATTTTGATTATGACAAAATAATGGATGTATTAAACAAAATTCAAAGAACAACAAACTCTAGTGATTTTCAAGAGGATTTCACAGACAAAGCAGAACAGGTTAAAGAAATTATATCAGAAACAATTCAAATGCTTCAAAAAAAAGAAGAACCATCTAAGATTAAGAAAGCACTGACTACTCTAAAAAATTTAGCAGTTGGAATAAGTGGAAGCATTATTGCTAGTGGCATTGTTGGATTAATTGCCCAATTGCCAATATGGTAAAAGGTGGTGTGTTATGGCTATTGTTTTAGAATTACAAGAAGAAGCTTTAAAAAGTGACGCTGATATATTATCACTATTAAGAAAATCAAGTCTTATTGCAAGAAAATTAGATTTAAAGGATTTTCAAGAATGGATATATAGTGAATTAAACGGATACAAAAATACAGATAATCTTCCTGATTATAGGTATATCAGAGGTGACCTTAAAGCATTGAACCCTGTACATGGATGGGTTCCTGTTGTTATTTCAGGTGAGGAGGAAAAACGTTTTAGCATTAGAAAAATTTATGACTCAATTCCCAGTATAAACAGCTTACTCGTATCAAACGATAAGCAATTAAATCTATCATTGAGCGGTAAAGAAATAGATTTACTTAATAAATATATACCATTTAAGACCACTTATATTATTCTAATATCTCCAAACTCTGTTAGCAATATCATAGAACAAGTTAAAAATAGAATACTTGATTGGTCTATTACACTTGAAGAGTACAGAATATTAGGCGACAATTTAAGTTTTACAACAGACGAAAAAGAAAAAGCAAAAAATGAGCCTCAAATAGTGAATTACATAAGCAATTTTTACGGTCCTGTTACTGATACACAGTTTCAACAGGGGACAACAAACTCAAAACAGAAATTAAAGAAAACCCTACCAAAACAAGCTAAATAAAATCGAAAAACTCGCGGGAAATATACGGGATAACGGGACATTGACTTCCCAATCCCTTTAAATCCCAACATAATAAATCATAGTCACTGAACGAATCTAGACATGGCAAGGCTTTTAAGGGATTGTTGAAAAGATATTTTGGTTAATAAAAAATTAGTTGTATTGCCTACAAAGTTTATATGAAAATTAAAATGGGGCAGGTGTCTGCCCCATTTTAAGACTGTTTTTTAGTAATTTAAAAAACTAAAACCACAATTTAAAATCTCATTATTTTTCCAATCATATGCCCTTAGTATTCTTGCTCTTTCAGCGTATGTTTCTTCAGGTGTTCTAATTGAAAAATATGTATTAAAAATTGCCTTATATATGCCTGACTTTTTTTGTAAGTATCTATTTTGAGTATTCGCTATTTTCTCAATAAACCTACTACTTTCCTGTATCACTTTCTGTTCTATGGCATCTATACCTAATGCATTTAACATAATCGATTCAATGGCTCCCGTTTCAGTTTCTGGTATACATTTAATATATAATTCAATTTTTTGAACCCCTAAAACTAAATTTTCAACTTCCCATTGACTCCAAATATTAATCTGATTTTCAGTAAAAGTTTCTCCTATACATATATTTAACTGCTCAATAAACTTCTTATTACTATCAACTGTATCATGATCTATCATAATAATAATTTTATTATATATTTCATCGTTTTTCGTTGCATATTCTATTACTTCCTTAATTTTCAGCATTTCTTTTGATATATTTGTAATACCACCACATGAATTTATTTCAGTTATCTGGTTGTCTTTAATAAGCCTTTTCTTGATCAGGCGGTTTGTAATTGCATTTTCAACAAATCCATCATATTTCCAATCATATTTATACTGTAACACAAATTGCAACATAATTAAATCCGTTGTCCCTTCACACAAAATAAGTGTTTTCATTTATCTTAACTCCAATCCATACTCATCTAATAATTGAACAGCTTTTTCCCCATTTACATTTCGAACTTTAACTTCATCTTCAACTTTCACTAGTGTAATCATACGTATATTTGTTTGCAAAACAGGACAACACTTTAGGACTGATTCAATAGCTTCTATGCTATGTGAGGTCATAAATATTTGAACATTCAATTTAACAGCAGTATCAATAATCCAGCTGAAGACATCTTTCATAGCAGAAATATGAATTGCTGTTTCAAATTCATCTAATAGCAAAATCCCATCTTTGGCCCTTATGACAGCACTTAATAAAAGCATTGCTTTTTTCATGCCATCTCCATATGCATTTAACAGCAAACCTTCTTTATGATTTTTAGATAAAATAACAAATTTTCTTCCGTATGAGTTTTCTTCTTCAATCGAATTTATAGATATAAAATAAGGATCAAACTGTCTCATTATTTCCACAAACTGTTCATACAAATCCGGCTCTGTAAACAAGGAATTTAAAAAGACAACATTTTGTGCATGCTGAGTCGGTGATATATATACTATATTTTCAACTATTGTTTTTCTGTTCCTCACACTTGTCATACGCAAGCCCCTCTGCATTCCATAAACTGTATCTTTCCCACATTTATTCCCGTTAATTTTATATTGTATTTCCATCACAGTGGTTTCGAATTCATTGTTTGTCTCCTGATCGTCAATATCCAATTTAGCTGAATATATCAAACCACCTGCAAAATCTAATTGCTTTTCTGTTACTATAGTATCTGAAATCTGTCCAGAAATTTCAACCTCAAATGCTTCGCCATTATTAATACCAGAATACTTTATTCTCTCTCCCACAGCCTCTATATTAATTGGAAATAACGACTTCATGGTATCATAAATGGTTGTAACAATTCGTGGTGAATTCTCTTCCCTTCTTCCTATTATTCTCCAATTTTTCAAATCATTTGGAGCCTTCAAACTTTGAATAACCTCTAATATACTTGTTTTACCCGTATTATTAGCCCCTGCAATTATATTAATTTTTCCTAAATCGTTTAACTTAAGATTTTTCACTCCTCTAAAATTTTCGATATATATTTCAGAAATCATATGCTCTTCCTTCCATAATCCATTTTATAATATCAAATATTTTTATATCTATATAATTTTTTAGCAAAACCTTTGTATTTTTATTATAGCCAAATTTCTCGGTTCAGTGTTTTCATATCTCCGACTTATTACTTAATTATAGCAAATGTTATAACATTGCTCAATTATTTATTATACAAAAAGCCACTGCTCCACAGATAACTTCTTATCTATTTTGCAGTGACTCTTTTTATTTAACCAAATTTTTTATTTCCTTCACTAACCTACTTAGCATTTGCAGGTTCTATATTAATGGACTTACCCTTTATCTTAGCATTTTTCATTACTTCAATAACCTGTCTTGCATGTTCTCTAGGCACCTCAACAAATGTGTACTTATCATACATATCAATTGTTCCTATTAATTCTCCCTTTATACCAGTTTCTCCTGCAATTGCACCTAGTATGTCACCTGGTCTTGTCTTTTGGTTTTTACCAATATTAATAAATAGGCGAACCATTCCGTCCTCAGCACCAGTTTCTCCAAAATCAACTTCATTTTGTTCTGCTCTCTCAGGATCACCAATTGTTAATTTAAGCAGTGCTGCCGCAATATCCAAAGACGTAATGTCTTCTTCATTTATTTTATCTTCAATATAGGTAATCATAGATGCCAAATCTTCCGTTTCAATTGTATCCACAATTTTAGAAAAAATCTTTTCCATCTTAGTATTTGTAACATCATGGATGGATGGTATTGGTTTTGCAATAATCTTTGTCTTACAGTATCTCTGAATGTCCTTTAATTTATAGACTTCTTTTCCAACAATAAAGGTGAATGCGGTTCCATTTCTTCCCGCACGTCCAGTTCTTCCGATACGGTGTACATAATACTCATCGTCCTGTGGTAAATCATAATTAAATACCGCTTCCACATCATCTACATCTATTCCGCGGGCTGCAACATCTGTAGCTACCAGAATATCTGCCTGCCCACTACGAAAATGCTTCATAACACGATCTCTTTGCTGTTGCTTCATATCTCCATGAAGCCCTTCTGCAAAATAACCTCTGCCTTTTAAATCTTCTACCAATTCATCTACACCTTTTTTGGTATTACAAAAAACTAAGGAAAGCTTAGGTGCATAAATATCTAAAAGCCTTGAAAGCACTTCATTTTTATTCTTTCTCTTTACTTCATAATAATACTGTTCAATCTTTGGTACCGTTAATTCTTTTTTTACAACCTTGATAATCTCTGAATCCTTTTGATAAGCCTTAGCAATTTCCATAATTGGCTTTGGCATCGTTGCAGAAAATAAGATTGTCTGGCGTTCTTCTGGAATTGCTGTAAGAATCGTTTCAATATCATCTCTAAATCCCATATTTAACATCTCATCTGCTTCATCCAGTACTACCATTTTAACTGTATCCATTTTCAAAGTTTTTCTTCTCATATGGTCCATGACACGCCCTGGTGTTCCAATAATAACCTGAACGCCACCCTTAAGTGAACGTATTTGCTTTGTAATATCCTGTCCGCCATAAATCGGCAAGATTTTTATTCCATGAGAAAACTTTCCTAATTTACGAAATTCCTCTGCTATCTGAATTGCAAGTTCTCTCGTTGGGGATAAAACAAGTGCCTGTAACTGTCTTTCTTTTGTATCAATAGATTGTAATAAAGGGATACCAAACGCCGCTGTTTTACCTGTACCCGTCTGCGCCTGTCCCACAATATCTCTGCCTTCTATTATAGCAGGTATTGCCTTAGCCTGAATTGGGCTGGGCTGCTCAAATCCCATTTCCGCAACTGCACGAAGCAGCTTTGGATCCAAATCAAACTCTTCAAATGTTTTTATTTCCATAAAATTTGCCCTTTCTAAACCATAAATCTGACTGAGGCTTTTTGCTTGACTGCAAAAAAACCTTTGCATAAAAAAAGCTCCAGCCTCAATGGTATGGAGCTAATCGTTATTGTTTATGCTAATTGGGAGTATAACATGCCCAAAGTACTATTGTCAAGGGATTCCTTAATTTCTTTTTGGTTTTGCCACCAAATTATCTCCCTCCACATCAATCACTACTGTTTCCTCCGCACTGACTGCATCACTTAATATCAGACGGGCAGTAATTGTTTCTACATGCTTTTGTAAAAATCTCTTTAATGGTCTTGCGCCATAATACGGATCATAGGCACTATTAGCAATAAAGATTTTTGCTTTCTCGGTTAGTTCTATTTTCAGTTCCTTGTCTGCCAGACGTTTATTTAAATCCTGTATTAACAAATTAATTATACCTTCTATGTTTTCTTTTGACAGCGGTTTAAATAAAATAATTTCATCTAAGCGATTTAAAAATTCAGGTCTAAAATGATTTCGTAAGTCCTCCATAACTAATTTTTGAGCACTTTCCTGAATTTCTCCTAAATCATTTATTCCCTCTAACAAATAAGAGGAACCTATATTAGATGTCATAATTAAAATTGTATTTTTAAAATCTACAGTTCTTCCTTGTGAATCCGTAATGCGCCCATCATCTAATACCTGAAGCAAAACATTAAATACATCAGGATGTGCTTTCTCAATTTCATCAAAAAGGACTACGGAATATGGTTTTCGCCGTACAGCCTCTGTTAACTGACCTCCCTCTTCGTATCCTACATAACCTGGAGGTGCTCCAATTAAACGGCTCACTGAAAACTTCTCCATATATTCACTCATATCAATGCGCACCATATTCTGCTCATTATCAAACAGACTTTCTGCCAATGTTTTTGCAAGTTCAGTTTTTCCTACACCTGTAGGTCCTAAAAATAAAAAGGAACCTATTGGTTTGGACGGATCTTTTATCCCTGCCTTAGAACGCAAAATAGCTTCTGAAACCTTTGTAACACCTTCATTTTGTCCAATCACCCTGTTGTGAAGCTGTTCCTCTAAATGCAGTATTTTTTCCCGTTCTCCCTCTGTCAGCTTTGTTACTGGAATACCCGTCCATCTTGCAATTATTTTTGCTATTTCCTCGTCCGTTACATTTTCATGAACTAGTTCCCTATCCTCTTCTTGTAACCGTTTTTCCTCTTCTGCCAGACGTTTCTCCAATTCTGGAAGCCTTCCATATTGAAGCTCAGCCGCCTTGTTCAAGTCATAATTTCTTTGTGCTATCTGAATCTGGTTATTCAAATCCTCAATTTCTTCCCTTAACTTCTGCACCTTTTCTACAGCAGCTTTTTCATTGTCCCACTTAGCTTTGGCACTTGCAAACTCATCTCTAAGCGCTGCCATTTCGCGCTGTAGGTTTTCCAGACGCTCGGCACTTAACCGATCCTTTTCCTTTTTCAGTGCTGCCTCTTCTATTTCCATCTGCATAATTCGCCTTTGCACATCATCCAGTTCCATTGGCATAGAATCCAACTCCGTCTTTATCATAGCACATGCCTCATCTACCAAATCAATGGCTTTATCAGGAAGAAAACGATCACTAATATAACGATTAGATAGAGTTGCCGCAGAAACTAATGCCGCATCTGTAATTTTCACTCCATGATAAACCTCGTATCGGTCTTTTAGCCCACGCAAAATAGAAATGGTATCTTCTACGCTTGGTTCTGCTACCATAACTGGCTGAAATCTTCGTTCCAAAGCAGCATCCTTCTCAATGTACATACGATATTCATTTAATGTTGTCGCCCCAATACAGTGCAGTTCACCTCTTGCTAACATAGGTTTCAGCATGTTTCCTGCATCCATAGCACCATCTGTCTTTCCTGCACCTACTATTGTATGAAGCTCATCAACAAATAAAATAATCTGCCCTTCACTCTTTTTTACTTCCTCTAATACTGCCTTCAATCTTTCTTCAAATTCGCCTCTATACTTTGCCCCCGCTACTAAAGCACCCATATCCAATGCAAAAATCTTCTTATCCTTTAACGCCTCTGGCACATCACCCCGCACAATTCTCTGAGCCAGTCCTTCTACTGCCGCTGTTTTACCAACCCCAGGCTCTCCTATTAACACAGGATTATTCTTAGTTTTTCTAGAAAGAATGCGAATAATATTTCGAATCTCACTATCCCTTCCAATAACAGGATCTAATTTTTGTTCTTTTGCACGTTTTACCAAATCATACCCGTACTTTTCCAGTGTATCATAGGTAGCCTCTGGATTATCACTTGTAACCTTCTGATTTCCTCTAACTGTAGAAAGTGCCTGAAGAAATGTTTCTGTATTAATCGTATACTTTTGAAACAAAGTCTTAATTTGTGGATTTGCATTTTTAATCATACTTAAAAACAAATGCTCAACGGAAACAAATTCATCACCCATTCTCTTTGCTTCATCCTCTGAATAAATCAGAACTTTATTTAAATCTGCACCGACGAAAACATTTCCTCCGGATACTTTTGGTCTGCCTTCCAGAAGGCTCTGAACTTCCGTTTCAAATTCACTTACTTGTATTTTTAACTTTTTTAACAGCTTTTTAATCAGACTCTCATCTATAGTTAGAAAGCTGTATAATAAATGTTCCTGCACCAATTCCTGATTTCCAAATTCATACGCTATTTTCTCGCAGTTATTCACTGCTTCTAAAGACTTTTGTGTAAATTTATTAATATTCATAGGACTCCTCCTCACTAATAAACATTTGTTATATTACATATATAACACATATATCATTATTGGTCAAGAGGAATATTACTTATTTCTATAAAATAAATTTATTTTATACTTTGATTTCGATACTGCTTTGGCGTCATATTCATAATTCTCTTAAAAACCCGGATAAAATAGCTGAAATTTTTAAATCCTGCCTCAAATCCTACCTCCATTACGGAAAGGGTAGTTGAAGCTAATAAAATACATGCCTTTTCAACCCTAAAGTGATTGACGTATTCAACAAAAGTAATTCCAAAGGTGACTTTGAAAAACGTGCAAAAATAACTAGGAGAATAATTTAATAATGTAGCTGCCTCCTCAAGAGAAACCGAATTTTTATATTCATTTTGTATATAAGAAACAATGCCTTTTATTTCTGCCGTCCTTACTGCTCTAGAGCTATTTTTACCTGTTGTTCCATTTTCTATAAATAAATTTTTTTGCTGCAAAATAGAAATTATTTTGAATAAACAGGCCTTTACATTTAGCTGGTATCCCTCCTCCTTATTTTCACTTATTTGAAGTAATTCAATCATTTCCCCTCTTATCTGCTTATATCCTGGTGTAGACGGTGCAACACAAAAGGGAAATAATCTATTTTTTGAAAGGGGATTCATAGACGTTGTTTGACTATAATCTTCCAGCTTAAAATCTAAATATTCTAATGGAAATACATATGCATAATAAACTAGGCCAGAATCTACACTCGAAAACTGATGTAATAATTCACGATTAATAAAATAAATATGGTTATCTTTCAAAAGAAATTCTTCCCCGTTCAAAAGCAAATTTACCTTTCCACTTACCACATAAATAATTTCTATTTCACTATGCCAATGGTAGGGCACAAACAAGTTTTCATTTATGGAATTCATCTTATAATGCTGAAACGGAAATAATTGCGTTCCTCTCTGCCGTTTTTCCATTAATTCAGATTTCATTTTAATCTCCCAATTCTAAAAAATGTACTACTTTTTCTTGAAATACTGCAAGAATACATGAAACAATAGTAATATACTATTATTATAACAGATAAAATAATTGAAAGAAAGGATACGCAAATGAATACATGGTTAAATACAGCCGTCTTTTATGAAATATACCCTCAAAGCTTTCAAGACTCCAATGGAGACGGAATTGGAGATTTTCAAGGAATTATCCGCCGTTTAGATTATATTAAAGAATTAGGATGCAATGCCCTCTGGCTTAATCCCTGCTTTGTTTCTCCTTTTTCTGATGCTGGCTATGATATAGCTGATTACTTTTGCGTTGCTCCCCGCTATGGAACCAACGCAGATATAAAGGAGCTTTTTGATGAAGTTCATAAGCGAAATATGCACATTATTTTAGATTTAGTACCTGGACATACCTCCATTGAACATCCTTGGTTTAAGGAATCCATGAAGGCTGAAATAAATGAATACAGCGGCCGCTATATATGGACAGACAGCATTTGGGATAACATGTCTGATATAAAAAATATTACAGGCTGCATACGGGGAATTTCCTCACGAGATGGCAGCTGTGCCATAAACTTTTTTTCCTCACAGCCTGCACTAAATTATGGCTTTGCACGAATTGACCAGCCATGGCAAAAATCTGTTGATTCCCCTGAAGCAGTTGCTACAAAAGAGGCAATGAAAGATGTTATACGCTTCTGGCTAACCATGGGGTGTGACGGTTTTCGAGTAGATATGGCTGGCTCACTGGTTAAAAATGATGAGGAAAGTCTGGCAACAATTGCCTTATGGCAGGAAATCCGTTTATTTTTAGACACAGAATTCCCTGACGCTGTAATGATTTCTGAATGGGGTGAACCAGATAAGTCTCTTTCAGGTGGATTTCATATGGATTTCTTGCTTCATTTTGGTCCATCACACTACTTAGATTTATTCCGCAATGAAAACCCTTATTTTTCAAAAGAGGGAAAAGGAGATATCTCTCAGTTTGTTGATCATTATAAAAAATATAATTCCTTAACAAACGGAAAAGGACTTATTTGTATTCCTTCTGGCAATCACGATATGGATCGTATGGCAAGAAGTCTTTCTCAAGAAGAAATGAAACTGGCATTTGCATTTTTATTATCCATGCCAGGCGCCCCATTTATTTATTATGGAGATGAAATTGGTATGCGCTATATAGAAAATTTAGTTTCTGTTGAAGGCGGATATGGCAGAACCGGCTCCCGCTCTCCTATGCAGTGGGATAATGGAGTAAATGCAGGTTTTTCTGCTGCTCCTAAAGATAAACTATATATAATGCAGGATGAATCTCCTAACCGCCCTACTGTAAAAGCACAGATGGAGGCCAAAGATTCGTTATGGCAAGAAGTCAAGAAATTAATAAGTATTCGTCAAGCAGAATCCGCGCTACAAGCAGATGGAACAATTAAATTTATTTATGCAAAAGAAAACGCTTATCCTCTGGTATACACAAGGTCTTCTGCTGACAGTTGTATCCTCATTGTACTAAATCCATCTGGACAAACTGCTGTATGTCATATTGGTACTTATACAATAGAAAATATAATTTATTCTTTTGGAGAAAAGGCACAATTTGAGAATGGTAGTGTCACAGCCCCTGCCTGCTCTGGAACATTTTTTAAATTAGAATGTAGGTAGGTATAGAGTAGGTTCGGAAACTTTTAAGTAAATATACATTTGTTATGTATATTTGAAAAATTCAAATCAATTCTTGCAAGGAACACTGCGTTGAATAAAAAAGAGCATAGCAAACAAATCAGTCGTATATCGGCTAAAAAAGTTATTTTATTTATAGATGTCAAGCAATAGCTGACATATGTTCTACATGATAATCATTGAGAATTCTGGTATTGATACGCTCTGAACACGTTCTTGTTTTAAACATATTCTTGAAGGCTTTTGTACCTCGTGGGATAGGTGTAAAGATTCTGGGATTAACAGACGGTTTGGTATAGATTACTCTGTGCCATATTCAGAGGGAGAGTATTCTGCTTTGCAGGAACACTTTCATGTCGGTTTGCATTTAAGATACAAAATAGAGAGGCAAATCCGTATGATAGTCCTTTCAGTAACAGGAAAGAAGGTAGATTGTATGCCCATAGAACCAGATTTCCTTGCTGCTGTCCCATCCCAAACGGGCATCTGGATCAGAAAGGTGACGGTTGCATTTACAGTTCCATTTACCGTCTTGTTTACAAGTGCAGGTCTTGATTCCATAACTAGAAGATGGAACTGGAAGACATGTACCATCGCCAGCCGCAGAGAGTGATGAAGAATCGATCAGCCCACATTCGGCAGACGGATTTACAGCAAGAAGAACAAAAATTTCCTGTAGAAGTCGTTCAAAGGAAACAAAAGAATGATCGGATTTAGCCGCCAAAGCAACCTACTTTACTACACCAGATTTAAAAACTGAAAGTTTTTGTCTCTTTTTCAGTTTGCCCTTCTTAGGTTTTCGATAGGAACCTTGTAAACGCAAGAAATCAGACTCTGATAGAGAGTCAGCACCATCAGAAATAAACTGACGGTACTGGTTATGTAGTGTCCAACATTTAAGCATAAGCAAAACCTCAAAAAAAAATATATTTAAGGGGTCTGTAACAAAATATGGCTCTTTGTCAAGTTAGTTGAATCAAGCTAAAATTTTTAGGTGGAGTAGGTTGAAGTTACAGCGACCATACATCTGCCTTTTTATTAATTTAATTTTATTATTGTGCCCTTCTGTTAATCCATTACTAAAATGATACCGTATTGCATTTTCTACAGCCTCCCTGTCCCCTTTTATTAATTTTATGAAACGATTTAGTTCTGTTGTCCCGCTTTTCAGCTAAATCAAGCCATTTTCCCAGTTTTTTCACTTCATTACCCAAAATAATCTCTTTAAACTCTAAAATATCTTATGTTGTGTTTGAATTTATGCCGTATTTCTTTCATTTTTCTATTATATAAAGAAATTTGTCTTGGATATCCTTCCTCTTTGATGAGCTGAAATATTTCTGTATAATGCAATCCATCTAAAAGAAGCTCTTTGATTCTTGGAATGAAAGGGTCTCGTATGCAAGGCCTGGCATCAATAGGGGGCTTTGTGATTTTAAGATATTTAATCACGGTAGGACGTGCCATGCCTAATAGTCGGGCAATTTTGGAGTTGTTATTTCCCTCCTCCTTTAATTGATGTGCCTTTCTTACTATTTCCCACTTTCTTGTTCCTGTTTCCACTTTTCTCCGCTCGCGTTTACTTAAATATTCTTTCTTATGTAAGGGTACAGTTGATATATCCGCTATTTTGATATGATTATCTACAATGACTGAGTAATATACATTTCTTTTTAAGAATGCAAAATCATCAATTTCAATATTTTCTGCATTATAATCTATTTTGATGTTTTCTTTTTTTAGGATCCTCAATACAGTATTAGCGGAAACTGGCACATGACTGAAACTAATTTGATTCTTGGCATTAATCGAACTATTTTTCAAAGCAAGCTGATAAATATAATCATTTAGTCGTTTTGTATGAATTGAGTTGGTTTCAATGAAATCAAATGCATACGCAAATGTTTTATGCGGGCAGTCTCTGTTGCAACAAAAATATTTAGGAACTGTAATGACTAGTTTCACTTGATAGTTTTGTATCGGAAGGTCAGATACGGTACGAAGATAACGGCTATGAATTTTTACAGATTCCCGTCCACAGTATGTACAGTTTGCTATAGGTTTATTTACTTAGCAGTATAGATACAATATTCCACTTTTCAACTAACTTGACAAAGAGCCAAAAATCTTTACACCCTCAATGGATCCTTAGATATAGCTTGCATAGCCAGCACATAATATGCTTATATTCGAATTGTAAATGAACATTATTTAAAACATTTAAAACATACTCTTCGTTATTATTAGAATCATGGGGCTCAGTTTCCCATTATTGCTATTACTAGAAGTTCTTATTCCACGACATACTACATAACTTACTCTATTTTTCCAATAAAACATTCCATTTAACTACACCAAAATTACGCCCTATTATTTGGAATAAATCTATATGTATATTATTTTCTTTTTCAATATCTAGTATTTTATTGTGTAATTTGGATGTCACCATACTCTCTTCCAACTGGCTTTACTCTCCAGTATCAACTGCTCCTGCTCCATAACATGCTCTATCTCTCCCCCTGCAAAAGCCACTGTCACCTCTGTTACCACGTCATCCACCTTCTCTATCGTCATACAGTACCTTGCTTCCTCTAGATCCACTTCAACTTGTAGCAACACATCCAAGTCTATGGTGCCGCTCCCCCACTCTCCATCTTTTCGTTCCTTACATTCTAATACCGCAAGCTCCCCTGTTTCCTAGATACGATTCTCTTTCTCTGATTCCTCTTTCAAAGCCTCTTTTTCCGTTTCTATTTATTCCATTAAAAGAATATTAAGGGAATACTATTTGCTCATGTACTACGTCCTATATCAGCTTTATGACCCACTCTGAATTGCAGATATGAAAAACTGCCGTTGTAGTAACTGCTTTCCGTACCTACCACCCACCGATTCGGTTGATACAAATCTATGTAACTCTGCCCACTTTGCTGTTGCTTCCGATGTCACTTTCTTTCTGATCATGGTGGAACTGACAATGACCATAGAAGTTGGCGTGCATCCACTGGTGTCAAAAGTACTCGAAGCTTGCTACAAGGATCACTGCTGATTTGGTTAGTTCGGACTTGTACTGGTAAGCTAATCACAACCTTCAGAACACACAACTTAAACCTATTAGATCTTTTTATAGAAAAGTCATGTAATATACTGCAAATAAAAATGAAATAACACTTAATAATATATTTTTAATATAGCCTTGCTTTCTATTACTTTTTTCATACGCAATAATAATATTTACAACAATCAATATTAATAACTGTATAGGAATAGTTACCGAAAAAGGAATAATCCTTAATATTGATACA
Source organism: Anaeromicropila populeti (assembly GCF_900112775.1). Taxonomy (GTDB): domain Bacteria; phylum Bacillota; class Clostridia; order Lachnospirales; family Lachnospiraceae; genus Anaeromicropila_A; species Anaeromicropila_A populeti. The sequence continues at coordinate 30,204 of NZ_FOYZ01000004.1, read as the reverse complement.
AAAAGTAACACTATGACTAATATAACAAATGTTGATATTATAAACTGATTATTTTCTAATATGATATCTAAAATCATTCTTATTCTTTTTTTCATTTATATAACCCCAACTCACATGTATTATATATAGGATAATACATATGCATAAAAATTACAATAAAATATTGACATATTTTATCAAAATAATTATAATTACATTGCAACTATTTACATTATCAATAAAAATATGGTTATACAATGGTCGCAACATGTGATTATTGTAATTGCCAAGAAAAAAATGGAGGTACTATATATGAAAAAAATCACTAAACTTTTAAGCTTACTACTTACTATTGCTATTTTGGGTAATTCAACATTTTCCTCAGCAGCTTCAAGAACTTTAACAGAAGATACAGATTCATTTACTTTTACCGATAGTGTTGGAAATAAAATAACTATGGTTTTTTTGAATGAAAACACGATCAATACATATGTAGACGATAAATTAATAGAAAAAACAAGTTTAAGTAATGATAAAGAAAAAATTACAGATACCATATTTGATCAAAATAATAATACAGAGACTTCTGTTTATTGTGTAGATGATTTTAATGTAAATGTATCAAATGACACTATTGAAGTAGCAAGACCAAACAAAAGCAACTTAGTTCAAACTTCATTTTCACCTTATTTTCCTTATGACGAAGGCTACTCTCGTATAACAGCTTATACTGAAGCAGTTACAGGTTATTATGTAGAGGGATTTCAAAAACCAGATGGCTATTCCTACACAAAAGTATGTCAAGCTAGTATTGCAAGAGATACTGCTATAGGTGTTTTAGTTAGTATTATTGTGGCAATAGCTGCAAAAGAATATATGTGTGCAAAATTGGTTACAGAAGCAGTAGTTGCTTGTTTTGGTGGCTGTATTGTCGCTGGGTATTTTAATAAAGATGTTAATACAACCGTTCATTATAAGGATATTTATACAAGATGGCTTGCCATCGTTGAACATTCATATACATCATTAGTTAGACAAAAAATCAGATATGTTAGGGTAATGGGTGACAGAACTGGAGAAGAAAGTTTAACAGAAGCAACGGGATTTGCTCATGACTATCCCTATGACTTTTACTATTTTTGCGATCTTGCAGTATCAGATTTCTCAAATCAATAGTTTTGGTACACAGATGTTAAATTTTGAGGGTGTAAATATTTTCGGCTCTTTGTCAAGTTAGTTGAATCAGGCTAAAATTTTTAGGCGGAGTAGGTTGAAGTTACAGCGACCATACATCTGCCTTTTTATTAATTTAATTTTATTATTGTGCCCTTCTGTTCTTTTTAAATATTCGCCAATATGTTCTGTCAAAATCTTCAGAATATGAAACCGATCCACAATTTGTTTGGCATGGGGTAAGGCTTTCTGTATAGCAGCTCTATAGCTTTTAGAAAAATCTCGTGTTACAGTTTTGACATTTTGGAACTGGCCTAATGCTTTTATTACTTCTGGCTGTTGTCTGGAAGCAACTACACCTAGCCTTTTATGAGTATCATTATCTACAATGACTGAGTAATATACATTTCTTTTTAAGAATGCAAAATTATTAATTCCAATATTTTCTGCATTATAATCTATTATGATGTTTTCTTTTTTTAGGATCCTCAATACAGTATTAGCGGAAACTGGCACATGACTG
>NZ_FOYZ01000004.1:0-26991 GCF_900112775.1 Anaeromicropila populeti | reverse complement strand
ATGTACTTCCATGTAGCATTCCATCACCATACAAAGTCATTCCTGTTGGCAATCCTTCTGCTCTATAATACGCATAATTATTTTCACCCACATTTTCTGCATTTAATTGTAATTCAACCCAATCTCCTGCATTTACGCTCTGGTTCCCTATAGCCTGCAATTCTATTCCTTTTATTTCGAGTGTTATTGTCTCGCTATCTGTTGTATATCCATTTGTCACAGTAAATGTTACTTCATAGCTTCCCACTTGCTCTGGGTATGTACTTCCATATACCATTCCATAACAATCCATATTAATTCCTGTTGGCAACCCCTCTGCTGTAAAATACGCGTAATTATTTTCACCCACGTTTTCTGCATTTAATTTTAATTTCAGGTATTCTCCTGCATTTACGGCCTGATCCCCTATTGCGTCAAGTTGAATAGCAACATCCTCTTTTTCAGCTGCTACTTCAGCTGCAATCACACTTTTTCCATTTAAAATGTCTAAACAAATAAATAACACTACTGCTAAAATTATTTTTTTCAAATTTTTCATTTTATTCCTCCATTTTTTATTTATTATATTACTATAACTTATATCTGTAAATATAGACTTATAATTAATTGGTTTTTTACGTTTTTTTACTGCAATAAAGACTGCCCTCATAAAACATTTACGTATACATTTAATTTTATTGAAACAAACTCAATTTGTACAAAACGTATAAATGTTAATATTAATTTATATGTTGCTTTTTACAATAACTATGAAGTTACTGTAAATCACTTTATTACTACTACCTGTTTGGAATTAAGAGATAGAAGCCCTATTTTAAATTTAGAGCTTTATAGAGACTTCAGCGGTATGGGAATTCTATACTATAATTATTACCTGCTATACGGAAAATATAAAAACCGAATTTATATGTAGTTTATTTAATCAGTAAAATATAACTATCTCTAATCTAAATTATTTTTAACTGCAAAAACTGCCAGCTGGGTACGATCCTTAAGTTTCAACTTCTCTAATATACGAGAAATATTATTTCGGATCGTCCCCTCTGCCAGAAACAGATTATTTGAAATCTCTTTATTATCTTGACCTTCTGCCACACATCTGATAATATCCAGTTCTCTTGCCGTCAATAGCATAATTTTTTCATCGGAAGGATTTGCTATCGGATCTTGTATGTACGTTCTAATATTTTTGTAAACACTTTCTCCAAAAACACTCATTCCGCTATAAACCATTTTAACTGCCTGAATTATTTTCTCATCTTCCATTTCTTTTAGAATATACCCATCTGCACCACTTTGAATTGCTGCTTCAATGGTTTCATGATCATCAAATGTGGTTAATACCAGTACCTTAATCTCAGGAAATACCAACTTGATTTTAGAAGTGCCAAACGCCCCGTCATATTGTCCCATCCTCATATCCATCAGTACCACATCTGGTTTCCACTTTTTGCACCCCTCAAAAGCCTCTTGTCCATCCCCAACCAACTCTACAATCTCAATACTTTCATCTTGGCTTAATATGGCCTTTAGCCCCTGCCTTATAATCTTAATGTCATCCGCAATTAGCACTTTTATTCTCATATATTTCCTCCGTCATTTAATGGAAGTTTAATAATCGTCTGAAACCCCTCCATACTATTAGAAATTACCTTTACCGTTCCACCTGCTCCCTCAATTCTGGTTCGAATTCCCGTTAGTCCATTTCCTTCTATTATTTTTTCACAGCCGATCCCGTTATCAAAAACATACAATTCCACACTTGTTTCACGAAATTTTAATATCACATCCATGTGGGTTGCCTTTGCATAGCGGAGGCAATTGGTAATAACTTCTCTCATGCTTTCATAAAGAACAACTGATAAATGAGAATATCTTGGATGATCCTCGCCTTGAATACACACCTCAATTTCCAGCTCCTTTACCTGCCTTGTTAATTGAAGAATTCCCTGGGTAACCAGCTCATAGGACGACTGCTGGCGCAGGTTATTAATAGAACACCTCAATTCCTTAATCCCATGATTGGCCAGTTGTTTTGCTTGGCTTAAATATTCCTTTAAGTTGTTTATATCCTGGTTATCAAGTTCAAGCTGGGACAAGTTCATTAACGACTGAATCATAGTAAGGGTATGACCTGTTGTGTCATGCACTTCTTGTGCAATACGGTTTCTCTCTTTTTCAATTGCAAGGCACTGATTTGATACCGCAAGCTCTTTTGTTCTGGCTAACAATTCATAATGCCTGGTCATATCTGTAAAAATCATGGTTGTAGCAACATAATGCTTCTTTTTATCAAAATGATTATATTTTTTAACTTGAAATGTTCTGTTATTTTCAACACAGAGCATATGCTCTGATTCTGAAATTTCTCTGTTATCCACTAATGTTTTATCATAGCTCACTGCTAATTGAAAAAACTGATCTATGCTATCGTTAATGGTAATGGGAAAAAAATTAGTTACTGCATAATTCACATATGTAATTTTACCTGACTTATTATAAATTACAATGCCCTCTGAAACCATTCGAAACGCTTTATCAAACGCCAACGCATTTACATTTAAAAAATGATACCGGTAGGCTGCCAGCATAATTAGAATGCTTGAAACAGAAAATGCGGCTGGTGTAATATCTCCCTCCCATTGAAAAAGATGTGATAAATAGCATACATTTAATAAAAATGGTATTATAGCAGAGGAAAGTACTGCTATCTTCTGTAGTCTATTTATGAAGCTTCCATAAATTAAAATAATTCCTGCTATAATACATCCATACGTATAAAAAATATGAGTTTTAAATAACAATCCCTCTGCCTGGGTTCCATCCATTTCAAAATATGTATAAAATAAATGATGTAATTCATTTGTTAATACAACCAGGTAATGAAAAATAGCAATTCCATATAGACCGATATACAAAGGTATGGCTGGCTTCTTATTGCTATAATACAAGCAAAACAAAAGCCAGGTAGGTCCAATAAAACACATGCCTACATAGGAAATATCATATGCCACAAGCATCTGAAGTCTGCTTAACGCAGCAATTTTTAGTAGCTGCGCCATACACCAAACAACAATTAACAGCTGGCATAGTACAAAAGAATAGGTAATTCTGTTTTTATTTCCTCTGATGAGCAGCCAGCCCACGCTATACAAAAGCATAATAATAGAAAAAACATTTATTACACCTAACAGTATGCTTTCCATAAAATCTCTCCTATCCTATGTGCTATTTTCGTTTTTTTAATTCGTAGTAAGATGCAACTGCAATTAATGCAATTCCAGCAATCATCAAATATACCCACCAGGACAGGCTGGTCCAAAAATCTCTTGTCTGATAAAGCAAAAGCCCTACCATAATTACGGAGGATGTTTTCATCCAAAATACCGATTGTTTGATAAAGGAACCTATAAAAATTACCAGTGCTAATACTCCATATATAATGGTATGACTAACCTCTGTAGAAGTCAATGCTTGTATCGCCAGCACCAACAGGCACAACAAATACCCTGCTCTCTGAAATACTTTGATTACTGTGCTTTCTTTTCCCCAGATATAGGAAAGTAAAAAAATAAGTAACGCAGCTGGAAGCATATAAAACTCCAGCCAGCACCATTCTGGTACTTCAAAAAATGGCTGCATCCAATAGGAGATACATCCCAGAACTCCCATCATAGTAAGAACTGCTTTTTGAAATCGTTTTCCTATTCCCTCTACAAAATAATATTGCATTGTATAAGGCAGCAACAGAACAAAGCCTGTAAAGTTCCATAATTTTGAACCTCCCATAACATACAATAAAATATGCGCTGGCAAAATAATGTGAAACCAGTCTATTCTTTTATTACCATTATCTGTATGACCTATAATTGGTCTACACAATCTAGAAACTAGTAATATTCCTAGTAATACAAAAGTAACAATTACTTTCTGCTCCTGGCTTAACCCATTATCTAATATATAATTTTTATTAGTAAAAATCAATGCAGGCACCGAAAGTGACATAATCGCTGTTACTATATGCACCTGTAAACCATCTTTTATATAAGATATAAGATAACTAAGGACTACCCAGGTAATGTATATTATAAGGTACCATGTTCCTAATTTGTGATGAAAAATCAGGCATCCCGTCATAAGTACTGATAATATTGTACTTCCAATTATCACAAAATAATTATTTTTAATTCTTTTTTGTAATACAATTGGCACAAGAAAAAGAATTACCAAAACACCCGCTGGCGCCAGTAGGGCATAATCAAACTTTTGCACATAATAATCTGCCAGCAGATAACTTCCATATAACAGATTTACACCTGCATAGTTTACATAATTTCTCTTTGTCTCAACGATTTCTATTTTATTATACTGACCGATTAAGTATGCTGCTACAATTAAGGGAAACAGCACCAAATGCGCATCATCTCCTATTTCAAAGCACAGCGGAATAAACAAACCATATACTGCAATGGAAATTCGATATTCCTTTTTACGAATAAAATCCAATCCTGTAAATCCGGCAAAGTAAATAAGTAATACCGTATAATAACTGATATCTAAATTTGCATGTTGCAGCAGTTCATAGACTGGTATTGCTATCATACTTATCAGAATAATAACAAAGTGCCGAAAACCCCAATGTTCTTTCTTTACCAGTATTACTACCCCTGCAAACAACAGAATGGCTCCGATTAATAACCATGCTCCCATCTTATCCGATGCATATTTCATGCAGCAGACTCTTAACAATGCTGCTATATTACATACATATAAAATATCTCCAACTACATTCCGTAATTCTTTTTTTGCAAAACAACCAATATAAAATGCTATTTCCATTATTACAGCAGCTATAATCAGCCGAATCCAAATATTGTCCAGTTTAAGGTAAAATGCAGTAGAATAGCTGAACAGCACAACTATTACACTGTATAATACGGAGTATCTTAATTGTTTTTTCTTAATTGACAAATAAGATGTGGTGATAAGCAACAGCCCAAATCCAATTACTGTAGAGGCTGGAACTTTGAAATCCCCTAAATAAATCCGGACAAACGGCAAAAGGTATATTCCAGAAGACAACACTGAAAGTACCATACTAATAATGATAAACGTTTTCTTTTGTTTTGCACCTAGTAATCCAAGTGACTCCATCACTGCAAATAAAATGGAAAGTCCCGCTAATAAAAAAGAGTAATCTGGAATACTGTTATAGTTTATACTGCGAAAGATTCCTGCTGTTAAAAATAAAGCAAATCCATATCCTTCTATACCAGTCTGTGTTTTAGACATGGCCTTCCACAGCAAAATACCTGCTATAATTGTTGTTGCTGCTCCAGAACTCAATCCTGTGCCACTTCCGAACAGAATAAACAAGCTGATTGCTGTAATATTTACGATAGCAAATACTTTGTATACATTAGCTATCCTTTGAAAAGAAGTTGCTAATAATCTTACAGCAAATCTTTCGCTTATTAATATAATAACTGCATAAATTCCCAACAATACAGATAGTTGATCCCTTTCTGGGTGAAAGGCTTGAAACAGAAACAATATAAAAACCGTAAACCCAAATAGTACGCTGTGAGCGTACACAGAAAAACTATATTTCTTTAATCCAAGCACCAAACCAATCTCTGTGACAAACATGCCTATGGCATACAGTGTAAATGCATTTTCACCCCCAGGTCTGACTTCGTTTCCAAAATAACCGAAATATCCCACCGTTAATACACTTACAAACAAGAAAACAACTCCTAAACTATAAAATGCCGCACTGGTTTTAGGAAGTCTTAATTTTTTATCTGCAAATACACTTGTTCCAAAAAACAAACCTGTAATAGCTATTACTAAAAATACTTTGATTGAGTTAGAAAGTATGCTCCATGTAGTAGTGGCAAAAATGAAACCAGCAATAATTACAAATAGTACACCTAATACTAATGCTATGGTTTCCTTGCCAAAACCACCTTTTTTAATATGTTTTTCCGATTCCTTTAAGATATGAACCTCTGGCTCTGGTGTCTGCTTTCTTTCTTCTACCTTAGCAATATTCTTTTCAACAAAATTCTTTTCATCAGCGTCTTGCTTTAGCATTTCTGCTGTCACTCTGGCATCTAGTACATTATGAACCACTCGCTCAGAAATTTGTTGTTTTTCACCAAAAAGTAGTATTTTTGTCTTTATATTTCTTATTTCTCTTTCATATTTTTGATTACAAACTGCTAAATAAATACACATTCCCGGTATTCCTATTAAAAACATACCAACAAGTATTATAATTACAAGTATCATTTCATCTACGCCCTTTCTTTTATATAAATACTATACACAAAAAATAGCATATGTACCAGATGATACCTGTAATTATTCCCGTTACATTTGTCACTCTATTCAGCCTTGCCTTGCAATTTCCAATTAACACAGCCATTACTTCCTTTTTCTTTTCAAAAGCTTTTCTAATATCAATAAAATCCTCTTTTTAAATCTTCTTTTAAAACAATTTCTCTTTCTTGCATGAAAATACCCCCCTTTACAAAAACACCTTAAATGTTAACTGACATATAACATCTAAGGTGCTTTTCATTATTATAACATTAATCACTTCTTAATGCATCAATTGGATTTAATTTTGCTGCCTTTCTGGCGGGCATATATCCAAAAATAATACCAATTGCTACAGAAATACTAAAGGACATTATAATGGAATTTATGGTTGGAGATGCGTTTACACCAAACTGACTTCCCAAATAAATAACCAGACTGGCACCCATTATAATTCCAATTAATCCCCCCAGTGCGCTAATGGAACCAGCTTCAATAATAAATTGACATAAAATATCCTTTCTTTTTGCTCCCAGAGATTTTCTGATACCAATTTCCTGTGTTCTTTCTGTAACAGATACCAACATAATATTCATAATACCAATTCCTGCTACCAACAGAGATATTCCTGCAATTCCCCCTAAGACAGCACCCAACACACTAGTCATAGAGTCAACTTCTTCCAAAAGAGCTGTTAAAGTCGAGATTGAATATAAATCTTCGTCTTTGAATTTTTCATATAAAAAATTGTCAAGAATAGTCTCTGCCTCCTCTACCATATCCGAATCATGGGCAGCAAAAGTATAATTTTTTATACTTCCTGTAAAGGACTTTCTAGCAATCTTCGTGTAAGCAGCATAAAAGCAGTCATCAGCCGAACCTTCTTCTCCATCCGCGGTTTCCTCTACAATACCGACAATGGTAAAACTTTCCCCATCCACACTGATGGTTTCTCCCAGAACATTATTATTTTCAAAAAGCTCCTTAATAATATAGGTTCCTACTACACAATTAGCCTGACGGTTCACAATATCTGCATAATTGATAAACCTTCCCTGAGATAATTCTAAATGATTCATATTCTGATAGGTTTCGCTCACCCCCGTTACAGTTGAGGAAATGGATGTAGAGCCATTTTTTAATGTAAAACTACTAGTCACAGTAGGTGAAACCCCTTCAAATATGTCAGCATTTTCTTCTGTTATTGCAAACATTTCTTCTTCTGAAACACTTCTTGTTCCTGTACTTGAGACTGTTACAGTAAGCATATTAATACCCATTTCTGCAAAGCTTTCAAGAAAATAATTGGTCACTCCCTGCATAAGTCCCATTATCATAATAACTGAGCCAACACCAATAATCATTCCTAACATAGTCAAGACAGATCGCATTTTGTTGGCAATAATACTTTTTAAAGCCAGTCGAAAGGCTTGAAAAATATTCATATGACGTCAACTCACTTTCTCTATGTTTTTATGAATGATTATGATTAAATTGTTCGTATTCTTCTGCTGTTCCATCAAATATAATTTTTCCGTCAAAAATTCCTATTACACGCTCTGCTTTCATGGCAACTGTATTATCATGGGTAATCAGTACAATTGTGTTCCCTTCCTGGTGCAGCTTTTTTAGAAATTCCAGCACATCTGTACTAGTTTTAGAATCCAGTGCTCCTGTTGGTTCATCCGCAAGAATTAGTGAAGGATCTCCTGCCAGTGCCCGGGCAATGGATACACGCTGCTGCTGTCCACCAGATAACTGCTTGGGATAGTTATTCCATTTGTTTTGAATGCCCACCTGCTCAAGTGCCGCCAACGCTCGTTCCCTACGCTGTTTTTTCTTAACCCCTGCATATAAAAGAGGCAGTTCAATATTTTCCACTACACTAAGCTTCGGTAATAAATGATACTGCTGAAATACAAATCCAATCATTTTATTACGCACTTCTGCTAACTGATCATCCTTCATATGGCTTACATCAATACCATCTAAAATATATTTTCCCGAAGTAGGCACATCCAATGCCCCAATTATATTCATAGTGGTAGTTTTACCGCTTCCTGATTTCCCAACAATTGCAACAAATTCTCCTTTCCAGATTTTCAGGTTTATTCCGTCATTTGCACGTACTTCTTCATCACCAACCTGATAAATTTTATATAAGTCCACTAATTCAATCAGAGGCGTTAGTGGCTGTTCCTGCATTGTCTGTTCCATTACATCCCTTCCTTTCCCTATATTGTTAAGTTCTATCTGGACATGCCTCCTGGAGCGCCTCCGCCTCCACTTCGGTTTCCACCACTTCCACCTTCAGGACGTTCTCCCATCTGGCCGCCTCCCATTTGACCTTGTTGGAATCCCATCATAGTATCATTTGAAGAAGATACTCTGCCTGGAACATAAACCATATCTGTTTCAGAAAGTCCACTTACAATTTCAATGTAATCACTATCGCTTAAACCTGTTTCCACCTCAACGGAGCGAAATCCTGCCGGAACATCACCATCTGCCTCTGTTACAGATTCATCCTGCACATAAACCACATTACCACGCTGCAAGGCATCACTTGGTATAGTCAGCGCATTTTCTGCCGATTCAATTACAACTTCACCACTAATATTCATACCAGGAAGAAGCTCTCCCGTTTCGTCAATACGCACTGTAACTGGATATTGTGTAACCCCGCCACTAGTAGTACTTTCTAAACTGACATTGGTTACAACTCCCACAAAATCTTCTCCCTCTAGTGCATCTGCTGTTATATCTACAGTCTGCCCAACCTCTACCTCCATTACATCTAATTCATCTACATACATTTCAAATGTCATAGCAGAAAGATCATAAATTAAGCATAATGTTGAAGAACTGCCGCCAGAGTTACTAACGGTATCTCCTAGCTTTGTATTTTTTTTAATAATAGTGCCTGTAATCGGAGAAGTAATTGTAAAATCTGCTTTTGAATCAATTACTTCTTGTAGTGAATCCGTTGCATCCTCTAAAGATTCCTTTGCGTTTTCCACCTGCTCCAAATAATTTTCCATTTCACTATCATACGAGTCACTGCTAAACTTCAAAATAACATCACCCGCTGTAATCCAGTCGCCTTCTTCCACATAAAGCTTTTCGATTTCTCCTGATTTTGAAATTGTAATCGCGCCCTCTTCTGAAACGCTAAAGCTTCCTTCCTCATAGCAAATAATATCTCCAATTGCAGCTGTAGCGCTTGTTCCTACTGAAAGTCCTCCTGGATTTTCTACTTCAATTGTTACATATTTTACAATACGGTTTCCACTCAGCACCTCTTCAACCGTACCAACTTTTGTTACAGTTCCCTTTAAGCTCTCGGCTGTTTCAGACAACTCCACTTCTGCTTCTTTTCCAATTAAGCTTTTACTGACCTGGTCTGCACTAAAGGGAAGATATAAAAGCATTGTCTTGTTATTATACACCTGTAAAATTTCACCACTACCATTACCTATCGAATCGCCTTCCTCAACGCTAATACTTTTTACATATCCTGATTTATCTGCTGTTACGGTCAAATCCGAACCTTCTTCTAGCGCTTCGTTATATTTCTTAAGGGCTTTGTCATAGCTTTCCTGAGCCCTGTCTACTGATTTTTGGGCACTCTCCATTTTAGTATCTAGACTGTCTGTTGAAATTTTATAGAGAACATCACCTTCCTCTACCACATCTCCTTCTTCAAAATCGGCTGAAATTACCGTTCCTTCAATAGAAGATACCGTAGTTACGGAATATGTGTTTAATGGCTGCACCGTCCCCGAAGAAGACAATGTATTTTTGATATCACGCCTCTCCACCTGCTTTACTTCATAGGTAACTTCCTCTTCCTTTGAACTCATAACTGAACTTGCTACACGTTTGATGGCAAACCGTACTCCCACGACAATAAGTGCAAGAATCACTACTGAAATAATACATCGTTTTATAATAACCTGCTTTCGGGATTTAACCTTAAACTTTTTCACTTTATCCACTGAGCCAGCCTCATTTTTACCCATATTTCTTTTTTCCTTTCCCATCTTTTATTTAAATATCTCTTGCCACAAGTACCCTTACCTGCTTTGCAGCGGCAAGTCTGCTGTCATAATAAGCTGTTACAGAATATTTTGTAAGATCTGATACATTGGAAATATTAGTTGTGTAATATTCATCCTCTGAAGTAATATAATAAACCACTACATCTGAAGAAATTGCTTTCGTCCAGCTAACAGTTTCTACTTTACTACTTGAAAGTGAAATTACTTTGCTTCCTGATAAGCTCGAAAAAATGAATCCGTCGTCGCCTTCATAAATGGAGTAAACCATTCCGAGTCCTAACGATCCCTGAATATTATCGCTGTTTTCTGTTTTGGAAACTCCGTCTACAGAATATGTCACTGTATTGCTTCCCATTTTAGTCACAATTCCGTAGCTGTAGCTTAATCCTGTTACATTATTTAAAAACAGAACAGCAATTTTATCCGAGGTGTTCATCTCATAATATAAAACGTCTCCATTATCCACATAAAGACTGGCAACATCTGATTTTGTTACCACCTGATAAGAGGCACCATTTATATCCAGTATTTTAACATCCTCGGCTAATTGGTAATCACCTAGCTTACTTCCATCAGAGGCAAAGGATTTACATTCCAGCTTACTGGTACTTGTTGTAACTTCCTTAATGGTTTCTTCGCCATTTACGTAAGTCACATTCACTACATCACCTACTTCAATACCGCTTAAAGTGTAGTTGTGATTATACTTTACTTTATTACCATTTTCGTCTGCAATCACAATATATTTATTTAATACAGAAGCTGCTGATGTATCACTGTTTACCTCTGTCCCCATCTGCAATACAACGCCACTTACTTCCGGACTATATTCACTTATAAATTTAGCCGCTGCCACTTGGTTGTTCATTCCAAGAAAAATAGTTATAGTATCGCCTGCGGAAAAATCCCCCAGACTTGAAAATCTATATACCATATCCTGAGTTCCTAGTTGATAAGATGTTCCGTCTACAGTAATTGCCTGTGGAGAAAGACGATTTGGTGTAACAGTATCTAATTCTCCTGTTACCTTGGTACTGTATGCCCATAATGTTTTTGTATTTTTTGAATAATAAACTACATCATATTGAGCAATAGAAGCCAGCTTGCTTTTTACTTCATTTCGATAAACAGTTGCTGCCGTTGTATCAAATGGAACAGCATTTTTCCAACTGCCTTCTACCAGAACAGGTCCCTGCAAATCACTGGTCAAAAGACTTAGATAATCAATCTTACTTGTAGTATCCAAACTGTACCCAAGTATTTCCGCATATATTTTTCCTTCATTGGTTTTCGTATTTAGACTATTATAGAAAAGATTTACGCAATCCAATCTGGTAAGTGCCTGATTTTTTGTCTTTGCTATGTTCTCATCCAGATTTAATGCATAGAATTTAGATAATTTTGCAGTCATAGTGTTTTCAGATGCTATAGAACTTGTATACCCAAGCATATTGACCACCGCTTTGGCAGCTTCGCTTAATTTAATTGCTTGGTTTGGTTTAAATTTTCCATTGGAATATCCTGTCATCCACCCCTGCTTTACAGCTATTTTTATGTAACCTGCATATGCGTTTTTTACTGTTACATCCTTATAAAGTGCTGTATTCACCGTTGTTTGTACCTGGTCCTTATAACTGGAGGCTTTCACTAATAGCTTGGCAAACTGAGCTCTTGTAACCTTCTTACTATAGTAAGAGGAGGTCTCACTATAATTTAAAATTCCCATTAACGATATAATACGTTTTACCTGCGCTGTATCTGTGGAAGCTGCATTTACTGTTGCTCCTTGATAACTTGAGATGCAAGGAAAAATACACAAAGCCACTAGTATAAAAACAAATATTTTCTTTTTCATTCCATTCTCCTTATACAAATTGTATTAACGTGTTTCTTCTGTTGCCCTATCTATACAACTCTATTATAAGTTGAGAATGTGAAAATCAAGTGAACAAACGGTGAAAAAACCCACTAACAATTTACTTGTTAACGGGTTTTCCTATTACTATTTTATGTAGTACCAAATTTAACATGTTATTTTTCCATAAACTTAAGTGTTTCCTCTATCTTCAAATTTTCTTCCCTAATGATTTTAAGCAAATCACTTTTTTGCTGTTCTTCTACAAACTTTTTCCATTCCACATCCACTTCTGTCTGTGGGGTAACAGTTTTAATAAAATCTTGAATTAATTGAAGTTTACTACGAAAATTCATGCTTGAATAAATGGCTTTATCAATGGATTGGTTCTTCCATTGTACTCTTATATTGCTTTCTCAATACTAAAGTAGATAGTTCCTACTTATTTAATTGTTTATTCTAAAACTATGTTAGCATAATTGTTTTTAAATAACAACGTATTAAAAAATAATCTCATGACAACAAAAAACCCATTAACAATTTGCTTGCTAGTGGGTTTTTATATTTAACACTTCTTAACTGTTAGACGACTTTTTAAAGTTTCAACCGACTACTTTTTTACAAGATTTCAAAATTGAACTCAAAGCCTGTCCTCACTTTCTATAGAAACGAATGGGGTAATACTTTCTAAAATATCTACCACTTTATCTACAAAACTTTTATCATTGGAATAGTTGATTAATTTAAAAGTACTATTTTTACAAATAACAAGCATACATTTGTAATGATTTCTTTTTATATAGTTTAAAATATCTGTATTATATTCATTATAGTAATAATCAACATCTATGTAATTTCTAATTCTATTAATAAGATGAAAAGTTTTTTGGAAATCATTTTGATTCTCACAGGCAACTAATAGTTTGGATGGAAATACTTTATTTAATTCAACTGCGTGCAGGTCATTTAAAACAGTTAAAACTCTATCTAATCCAATAGCAAATCCAACAGCTGGATAATGCCGGTTGCCCACATTTTTAATTAAATTATCATATCTGCCCCCGCCCAAAACAGAACCCATTTCCATATTATTAACAACAGCTTCAAAAATTACACCCGTATAATAATTCGCTCCTCTTGCTAAGCCAAGATTAAAATGAATTTTCCCCAAAACTTCGTCTGGTAATAGACTAATAATCTTCTCTACTTCATTCACTCCTTTTACAATTAAACTCTGGTGCCCAAAATTAGTTTTTATTTTATCAAGTATTTGAAATATGGACTGACTAAAGAAATTGTTTGAAAACGAATATATAATATATACTACTTTATCAATTGATTGCTTATCTATTCCAATAAATCTTAAGTTATCGCATAAATTTTTACTCATTTTTTCTCTATCCTGTAAGTTGTTATCTAATACACATTGAAAACTTGTGAATTGTTCTTCTGTTGTTATTCCTACTTCATAAGCCATTCCTCTCAATATAAGCCTATGATTTAACATTAAAGTAAACTCTTCAATATTAATGGCTTTCAAAACATTATACGCCATTAGTATTATTTCTGCGTCTGATGCACAATTACTAGTACCAACAATATCTGCATCACATTGCGTAAATTCTCTTAAATGGCTTTTGTCTACAGTATCATCTCTATAAGAAGTTGATAACTGATATCTTTTATATGGCATAGGAATATCTGGATGCATATTAATTATTCTTGCCAACGGAACAGTTAAATCATATCTTAATACTAATTTAGTATTATTTTTATCTATCAAGTTAAAAATTAACTTTTCTCCTTCACCATGATGTCCTTTAAATACACATGCTTTTTCTATTATAGGTGTACTCTGAGGCATGAATCCAAACCTTTCATAGACACTTCTTATTTGTGAAATTACATATTCTCGAAACCTCATTTCATCACCTAATATATCATATGTTCCATCAGGAATTGATAAATTGATTTTATTGTCATTATAATTTATGTTCACTCACTACATCACCTTTCTTAGTATTCTTATAAACTATACTAATACATCCGAATATTGTAATTAAAATTCCAATATATTGTATTGTTTTTAATACCTCCTTCAACAATAAAAAAGAAAATATAGAAGTCGAAAGTGGTTCAATCATACCTAATGTTGCAACATTTGTTGAACCAATAAGCTCTAATGACTTAAAAAAACAAAAATCAGCAATTATTGTGCAAACAAATATTATTCCAAATATGTATGGAATTGCTTCTTCATTGTAATTAAATGTAAATTCTCCATTTATAATAGTTATTAAAAATATGCTTAATGCAGCAAATAAAGTGACATATGTTGTAGTAATAATTGGCTTTTGGTTTTTTACCGCTATAGCCCCAATAACTGTATATACGGAATAAGCAAGTGCCGCACCTATTGATAATAAAACGCCATGCATATCTATAGTTTCTAATTTGTTATTAAGTACTAAAATAAGTCCAAGAAATGAAATAATAATGGAAGCAATTGTTTTTGGCGATATACTTTCTCTATTCATTATAGCAGATATTACACAAACAAATAACGGATATGTAAAGAGTATTAATATTGCCAAAGAAGGCGATATGTATTTTACAGATAAAAAATGAAAAATAGCTTGCATAGTATATAAAACACTTCCTAGTATAATAAAAATAATCAAATCCTTTTTGTTGAGTTTAGGGATTTTATATTTAATTATTGTATATACCAAAAGTACGATTGCCGATATACTAAATCTAATTAATAATAAATTAAATGTTGATATCTCATATTTATATACATTTACTGCAAAAATCGGCATGATACTATATGCTATAGCAGAAATCAAAGCCAATGCAATTCCTTTAATATAATTATTCATAAATTTCCTCCTGCATACAAATATACAGAAAAATGTACTTTTTTTCCATATTATACTCTTTTTTTATTTAATATATCATATTTATTTTTATTTTTCAATATAATTTCATTAATTTGCAAATGCAAAAGTTACTATTCAGCCTGCAATGTCATTTAGCTAGCTTTGAAAGTGGTTTAATTCCTTTGAATTAAGAACTATGAGTTTTTGTCAATAGTTTGGAGTAAATTCATAATATTTTTATATCACTAGGTGTTATAATCAGCACTCTCCAAATTCTTTAAATGTTATCTTCTGATTAGTAAAATACCCTACCGTTTTAACAACAAAATCTTCTTGTACCGCAAAAAGCCTCCACTATGCCTAAGCATAGTGAAGGCTCTTTTAACCATTCTTCTGGGGCAAAGAAGGCTTTTTCAAATTACCATCTTCCTCCTGGAGGTGTTGTTCCGCCACCTGGAGGTGTCATTCCACCACCGCCGTTTCCACCTGTTACAATACTTGTAAGAGTTACTGTAACCATACTGGAACCTACTGTATATTCACCAGATACCAATAAACCGCTTGTTGTCTTACTAGTAGTACCAGTATATAAGGAATACGTAGAACCTACTGTCAGACCTGGTGCTGAAACTGCTACTGTAGAATATTGTTTAGCAGGATTAAACGCAGCTAATACATTTCCACTGCTATCCTTTAAAATAATTACAGAATTTGCAGCCTGTGTTGAGCTGTAGCTTGCAAGGAAGGAAGCCTGTGTTGAAGTTGTAGAAGGAGCCATAGCCATTCCTGCACTTCCTGCTGCCATCAAAATACCACCGCTAATTATAAACTGATTATCGTAATCTAAAGCACCATTTCCATTATTTGTAGGTCCACTAACCAGAACAGTACCACCAGTCATGGTAATAGAACCATTGGCATCCAAACCATCACCACTAGCATTTACTACAACAGTACCGCCATTCAATGTCAACATTGCCGTTCCTGTTCCTGTCTGACCAGGCATTGCTTCTGTTGAGCTGCCATCTGTTACATTAATACCATCATCGGAAGATGTGACACTTATATCACCACCATTAATAGTAATATAAAGACCTTCCAGTCCTTCATAGCTCTTTGTTATTTTAATAGTACCTGCATCAATTAATACTGTATTTTCAGCGTGAATACCATCATCACCTGCTGAAATAGTAGTAGTTCCTCCTGAAACATATACTACATTATCACTATGAACCGCATCATCTGTTGTTGTAATATTTAGTGTTCCATCTAAAATAATAACTCCTGTTGCTGCAACAATGCCTTTATCTGAAGAATTTGTAACATTTACAGTTCCACCCTTGACCATTACATAAGATTCTCCCTGAACCGCATCTGCTCCTGTGGAAATAGAAATAGTACCATTACCAATTTCAACAAAGCCTACTGTTAAATCATCGTCACTCGTAGACTTAATTGCATCTCCAGTTGTTTTAACAGTGTAAGTTCCGCCCATAATTCCAACACAGTCTTTCCCAATAATACCGTCATCTACACTGTTTATAAAATAGGTACCACTAATCATTTTAAGTTTATCTTTACACTGAATTGCATTATTAAAGTTAGCATTTACCGTTAACGTACCTGTACCGTTAAAAGTCAAATCATCCTTGCTAAATACAGTTGCACTTGGTTCTTCTTCTGCTGCATCTGTATAAACAAGGTTTGCAGAATCTGTTAATGTATTTGTTGTACCAGCTGCTAATGTAACTACTACTTTATCAGCCTGCATTACATATAAAGGTGCACTTGTATTGGATGTAATATTTACACCATTAAAAATCAGGTGTACTAACTCCTCATCAGCTGAATTTACTACGATAGATCCATTTGTCAATGTTCCACTGATGATATATGTACCTCCAGCTGTAATAGTAATCGTGCTGCCACTTACCGTTGCATTCGAACCACTATAGCTGATACTGGATGAATTTAATGTAATTGTTTCACTTGTAGAAGCATCCCAAGAGCTGTCCAAATCCTTTGTCTTATAAGATACCGCTGGTAATGTTGTAAGGTCTACTGAACCCACTGTTGAACTTACTGGTGTTGCAGTAGATACTACTGGTGTTGGTGTCACTACTACTGGTGTTGGTGTCACTACTACTGGTGTTGGTGTCACCACTACTGGTGTTGGTGTCACCACTACTGGCGTTGGTGTCACCACTGGTGTTGCAGTTGCTGCTGCACCAGCATATGTAAGAGTAGCACTAGAAGAAGAAATAGTTCCTGCATTTTTGATTATAAATCCAAATGAAATGGAACCATTGGCACTAATTGTAGCATTATAGCTTGCTGGAGTCAGTGTAAGCACTGTACCAGACAGTGAATATCCACAGGACCATGCCTGTACCATACTTGCTCCTGAAGCCACTGGAACCGTAGCTGTCCAGTCTGAAATAGAACTTGACGTGCTATTTGTAATTGTACAATTTACTTGTATAAATGTATCTGTTCCCTGGGTCCAACCATTACCACTTTGCAGCGTAATGCTAACACCTGTAGCAGCTTGTACAACTGTAGAAGTGTTATTAAACATAAAAGTTGAAGATAATACCAACATTACCACTAAAAGTATGCTGATTTGTCTTGACCTAAGTTTTTTTGTCATATCAAAATACCTCCTATAATTATATTTTTATTACTGATAACATGTAAAATGAAATTTATAGTACATCTTTTTGATTTGCCTCTCTTGAACAAATAATAGTTAAATTACCATTTCTGCAACGAAGTTCATCAATCATATCCTTTTGTTTATTTACATCCTTTAAAGAAATTCTATAAACCAACTCATACATACTTCCTAAGTTAGTTGTTTTTACACTCTCTAAAACAGCTTTTCCTGTGTACTTTCTAAAAATGTCATCAAAAACTTCTGTATAATCTAAATTTTCCGGAATTGTGATTTTTAAATTCTTATCTTTTGACTGCGCTTCACCGAACTTGGATTTAGATAGAACTAACAATACCGTGCCAATAATAATTGTAAAAAGTATTGCAAATCCAATGTAACCCATCCCCGTTGCTAATCCCACCGACATTGCAAAAAAGATGCTGGTAATTTCTCTTGAGCTTCCTGGAATGGAGCGAAAACGGACTAAACTAAAGGCCCCCAATACTGCTACACCTGTACCTAAATTTCCATTTACCATCATAATAACAATCTGCACTAGCGCAGGCAAAAGTGCTAATGTTATTACAAAATTCTTAGAATAACTACTGCTTAACATGTAAGTATATGCAATAATTAATCCTAACACTAATGATGTACATGTACAAATTAATGCATCAGATAACTGCAATGTACCTTCCAAATTACTCAAAATACTCTCTAACATAATTTAGTTCCTCCTAAAACCAGTGATTTTTTGTATATGTTTCCGTATTTAGAAAATGACACTGGGTATATACTAAGCTCCGAAAGAATTTTAGTCAGCCACATCGGAAAGGCACCAGCTACTTTAATTTCCATAAGAAATTGATCCTTTGGCAATAAGAAATTCCCGTGATCCCCATTGCTTAACTGTAAATCTGTTGTTCTACTTCGTATATTCTGATCAACCGTAATGCGAACCTCCGAATCCTCATTACCAAAAAACGCAAGTCTGTCATATGCAAGAAACAGCTTTTTTTGTGGCTTATAAAATGATATAAAGTAATCAATTTCTCTACGAATCTGGTCTTGTCTTTCAGGTTTTACACCGTGTTCAAGATAAGCTTCTGCTTCTTCAAGTGACATTGAGGTTCTTCGCTTATAGACTACACCCTTCCATTTCTTCTTCAGTTCAATAAAGACCATATCACTTTTTGTGGGTATTCCATAACTTCGCAACCTCAATTTTTCCTTATATTTTGGCTTTTCAATTGAATGGCGAATTAAATCATATGTATCAGTATCATAATAAATATTGCAAATCGTATGTAGTCCATACTGATCTAAAGTAATATAACTTTCCGTCATTTTCTTGAACAACTCAAATTGTTCTTGTGTCATTAAGTATTTCTTCTCCACTCTTTCAAATGAAGAAATAATTGCTTTATGCACTTCCATAATTAACCTCCTTATTGCCCCCATAAAAACAGTTTGTTAAGTACATATTAAGTTTATTTTAAATTTGTGAAGATTTTATGAAGTTTCTTAACAAATCTTACTTTTTGTACTTTTTCATACTATTCTATATAATTATTGGTATTTAATTCTAGTTTTCTACCCTATATACTTGTAAAACATAGATAATTATTTGTAACTAGAAATAACTTCTAGTTAACTTTACTTTTTTAGAACTTAATGATAAAATTATACTGGTCATTTAAAATACAGAAATCACTTAATCTAAGGGAGGGTATAACGTGTGAACCAGAAGTTATATTTGAAGCCTAAATTTAATATTACAGGCTTAGTAATCATAACAAGCCTACTGGTGCTATTTACAATTGGTGCAAGCTATTCTCAATATAACAACACATTAGTAAAGGCTCTAGAACAACGAGCAGCTGAAAGTCTTACGGAAAGCACCTCTAGTGCAGAGAAATCTCTTCAAAAAAATATTAATTCCATTTATGACAAACTACATAATTTAGTGACTGCATACGACATCGATCAAACAAACAGCTGGAATGCTGCTGCATTTAATCAGTATATTTCCTCACATAGCAATATTAACTGTCTGGGGAATCTTACTTTTATTTCTATCCGCACAATTGAAATACAATTAAACTCAACTACTTTAAATCCCCTGTATAAAGAAGGAATAGAAAAAATATTATCAGGAAATAAAACACTTTTTATACCAAATACAACCAGTGATATCTTGTGTATTGGAATTCCAGTCGTTAGAAATGACGTAATTATAGGTGTTTTGTATTCATCTTATAACGAAGACAACACTTATAATATTTTTCAGGAATCTACATTTAATGAAAAAGGTACGGCAATTTTAGTCCGATATGATAATAACAGATTGTTATTATGTGGAAATAAATCAACCAACGAAACCTTTCCTTTAGATGCTGTAAAATGTTATCACGATTATTCCCTGGAACAAATGCACATGGATTTAGAAAGCAGCAGTTCTGGAATGCTTCACTATTACATCAATGATATTTCCCATTACGCATTCTACAGCCCTGCTGAATATCCTCACTTTTTTATTATTAACTCTGTTCCTGCTGATACATTAGAAGCTGACACCTTATTTTTTACACAACTTGCTCAGAATTTAATTCACAGAATTATTATTAGCTTTTTTATACTAATACTCTTTATTATAATAGTTCAGATTTTTAACACAAAGCAAACCAGAAAGAACCAAAACTATCTTTTACTGGAGCAGGAGCGTTATCAGACTATTTTAAAGCATACCCCATGCGCCATTTGGGAATATAAAATTTCCATTGATACCATGATTAAATCCGATCCTGATTTAGGCATTCATAGTGGTTTATCTGAAATAAGCAATGTAAAAGACTTTTTTCTGCAAAATGAACTTATTTTTAAAGATGATATTGAAAAGTTTATTGATTTTTATAACCACTTAAAAACGGGCCCCCCTGAAATTACTGCTGAACTTCGCGGAAGGGACTTATCTGGAAAATATGTGTGGTTTGAACTAACAGGGACAACCGTTTATAATCAGGATGGTGCACCAGTTTCTGTTATTGGACAAACTACCAACATTGAGCAAAAGAAGTTAGAATTAGAAGAATTACGAGAAAATGCAAAGCGGGATTCTCTTACTAAGCTATATAATCGAACGGCAGCTATTGAGCTTATTAATAAAGCCTTACAAGAACGGGAACATCATCTTCAGCATGCATTTCTAATGATAGACCTAGATAACTTTAAAACTATTAATGATACTTTTGGTCATTCCTTTGGAGATGCTGTATTAATTGAATTTAGCTCAAAGCTTCAAAAAGTGTTTAATAGCGATAAACACATTTTAGCCAGACTTGGGGGCGATGAATTTATTGCTTTTATTAGTAATATTTCCTCCCTTTCCGAAATAAGAAAAATTGCTAACCAGATTAGCAGCATTTTTCATGGCATTTTTTCGGATAGCCAGAATAATCATAATTTATCCGGAAGTATTGGAATATCTCTTTATCCAAAAGATGGACAAGACTTTCATACGTTACTGGAAAAGGCAGATATTGCTCTCTACTATTCAAAAAATGTCGGAAAGAACTGTTACAGTATTTATACCCCTGAACTTATGCTTTCTATGGATTACCTTCCAAAAAATATTGATGATAGCATGAAACACCATTTACATACTGAAAACAATACTCTTGTAGACAGCTCTATTATTGCTAATACCGTTGATATTTTATTTGACGCCAAAAAATTAGATATATCTATTAATCTAATACTTGTGCTTCTTGGAAATTATTATAACCTAGATAACTTATGTATCTATGAATTGTCCGAAGATGAAAACTATTTATGTCTGACTTATGAATGGGCATCTGAAAGCAGCATAAAATTATCTGACCATTTTAAACAACTTCCTGTTGAACTGGGAGAACCATACGCCTTTTATAAGCAATCTTCCAATGGTGTTGCTTATCATAATGACATAAGTTCCTTTAGTTACCCGGAATCCCCTTATTCCTCATTAATAAAGAAAGTACATGGCTACTGTCTTTTTCAATGTGCCATAATGGAACAGGGAAACTACAAAGGTTATATCGAGGCTTGTTGCAGCAGCAAGTCCCGCAGTTTTACGAAAACAGACATTGACTCTCTTACGCTTGTATCCAAAATAATCGGCGGTTACTTAATAAAACTTCGTACACAAGAAGCAGCTGACAGAATGTCAAAATGTGACTTACTAACAGGTGCAAATAACTTGATACAGTTTACAAAGGAAGCTGATATAATTAGAGAGGAGTACCCAGAGGAGCATTACGTTATTCTTTATACTGACATTTATAATTTTAAATACATTAATGATACATATGGATATAGTGAAGGGGATAAAATATTAATTTCATATGCTCAGATTTTAGCTGAATTATTGGATGATAATGAAACCTTTGGGAGAATTAGCGCAGATTACTTTATTATACTATTAAAATATAAAAATAAAAGTGCTTTGCATACAAAAATTGATGAATTAAATCTTCAAATGAATTCTATTAAGAAAACAGATACTGATACACATAAAATTTCCTTAGTTATTGGAATATATGAGCTAAAATCAGACGATGTAGTAAGTATTGCTGTAGATAGGGCAAATCTTGCACGAAAAAATGTAGTGGACCGCCACAAAACCAATTATTTGTTTTTTGATGATTCAATGAAAAGCAATCTGATTAAACAAAAGGAAATTGAGGACATTATGGAAGAAGCTTTGCTAAATGAAGAGTTTGTTATTTTTTATCAGCCTAAATTTCATCTAGTATCCAATACGATTTGTGGTGCAGAAGCTCTTGTACGCTGGCAGCGAAACGATGGAACATTAATCTTCCCAAATGATTTTATACCGATTTTTGAAGACAATGGATTTATTGTAGAACTTGATTTTTATGTGTTTAATAAAGTATGCCAAAAAATACGCTCTCTTTTAGATGAGGAAAAACATGTAGTACCTATTTCCGTCAATTTTTCAAGAATGCACCTGAGAGATAAGACCTTAGTTCCTCGATTAACATCTATTGTGCGAAGTTATGATATTCCATTTCATTTGATTGAAGTAGAACTTACCGAAAGTGCTTTGGTTGATGATAATGGCTATTTAACAACACTATTGCAGGATATTCATAAAAGTGGTTTTAAGCTTTCAATGGATGACTTTGGTTCTGGTCTTTCCTCCTTAAACCTTTTACGTGAACTTCCTTTTGATGTATTAAAAATAGATAAGGATTTCTTTCAAAAAGGAACCACTACACAACGTGAACGAATTATTATTGAATACATTGTAAAAATGGCCTTAGATTTAAAAATGGAAATTGTATCTGAAGGTGTTGAAACAATTGAGCAGGCGGAATTTCTTCGCTCCATTGGCTGCCCAATAGCTCAAGGATATTTATTTGAAAAGCCGATACCTGAAAAAGACTTTATTCTAAAATATTGTAAGTAATTTAACCCTAATAAAAGCCTCTACATTTAACAGAATGTACAGGCTTTTATAACATGTCTATTTTAAATCAACCGCCATCCTCCAGATTTGGTCCAAATAAGTGGCAGCATTACTCTCTCTTAATTCCACATCCAACCTTGACATTTGTGGAAGAAAAATCATTTGCTTTTCCTTTGCCCTATAGCTGATTCGATCCCCCAGCATTACCGTTCCCATAGCTTGAGCCTGCTTGGATTCATTTAGATATTCCAAGCTATGTCCTGCTGTTACTATAAATATTGCTTTATCCAATACTTTCATAATGGGTTTTTCTCCATATGCAAATCCATATGACCAAACCCGATCAAACCATCCTACCAGCTTAGCCGGTGCCTCTGTCCAAAATACTGGATATATAAATACAATGGTATCACAACCTTGAATCTTTTCCTGTTCCGCCATTACATCTTCCTCTAGTTCACCATTTGCTTCGTAATAGGATTCTCTTAAATATTCCTGCTCACTCATATCCGTCTTAAATTCCATCTTATATAAATCTGAAATTTCATAGCTATGACCAGCTAACTCTAACCCCTTAATGAACTGATCTCTGACTCTTGCTGTAAAGCTGTCTTCACTAGGATGACAATATACAATAAAACATCTCATTTTACCACTCCTTCCTCCTTTGCATTATACCACACCTTAAAAATTCTTTCACCGTTTTAGCAATTTCTTATACATGTTATCCACAAATATTGCACCAATTGGTGCAGTGATTAAAATAGATAATACAGCAACCGTCAATACCTTTTGACCACAAGCAAGTCCCATGGATAATGGAACTGCCCCAATAGCCGCCTGAACGGTTGCCTTTGGCATATAGGCAGCCATACAAAATACTCTTTCTTTTTTATTTAAATCTGTTTTAATCAAGCATATCAAAACTCCTGCTAATCGAAATACTAAACCTCCCATTACAATTATGAGTGCAATCCAGCCTGCCTTTTTGACATAACTTAAATTAACGGAAGCGCCTACCAGTGCAAATAACAATATTTCTGCGGCAACCCAAAGTTTGTTATATCTTACTGATAATCTCTTGGCTAAATTCTCATTTATCTTGAATATCATAACTCCCATGCTCATGATTCCCAGTAAACCTGATAACGGTATTATTCCTTCTAGCTGATGCTCCAGTTCTATTAACAAAAAAGAAATACTTAAAAATATTACTATTTTAGCAGTATCTCGAATATGGACTTTCTTTACAAATGCATTAAAAATTCCCCCTAGCACCATTCCTGCTCCAATACCAAGAATAATAGAAACTGGTACCTGTATAAAACTAATTGCTGACACCTGCTGGCCTTTTAGTAAGGAAGTACATGCAGTAAAAACAACAATTACAAAAACATCATCCACAGCTGCCCCAGCCAAAATCAACTGTGGTATACTCTTATTAGTTCCATAACCTTCCTCAATTAACTTTATCATACGCGGTACAATTACAGCAGGTGAAACTGCTGCAATTACAGCTCCCATTAGTAAAGCCTCTCTATAATTTATATCAAAAAGTTGTGGTGCAATTACCGTAACACCTGCCATCTCAAAGCATGCTGGTACAAAGCACATTAATATTGCTGGCCTTCCCACTCTTTTTAACTCACTGATATCTAATGAAAGCCCTGCTCTTGTCAATATAATAACTAATGCAATTTTTCTAAGGTCACCTGAAATATTTATAATACTGGCATCAAGTAATTTCATTTCACTTAATATTATTCCGGCAAGCATAACCCCCAACAATCCAGGCAGCTTAAATTTTTGAAAAATAGAACTTAATAGTAGACCTAATAAAAAAATAATAGCTAAACTTGTTAACATCCTTTTGCCTCCTGCTGAATACGCTATAGACGTTGACGTGTCCGTCTTCATACTATACTTTAAATTTTTAATTTGCAATTTCCTATCACATAAAAAAGCTGACAAGTCCTGTGAGTCATTCACAGAAGTCATCAGCATAATTGCGGTTTTGGTATGTACCAAGGGAGAACTTCATTCCCATGCTATTACTCTATCAAATTTGAGCCTTTATGTCAATCCTTTGAGGAACTATATCAACTACTTAATGCCCTTACATATTTAATTAACGGCTCAATATTTTTCTTACTTGTAAAATCAACTGGCCGTGTAAATGCATCTAAAAATATCTTTTCCTTTTCAGACGGATTATTGTTATTCTGTATTTTCATTTTCATCATAAACAGCCTTAATTTATTAGGTAATGATAATTTATTAAAATCAAATCCACCCCGCATATAAAATAGTTCAATATGTTTCATTTCATTCTGTGAAAAATTATGCCGCCAAATCTCTGCAATTTCTTTTTCCTTAGCTGGTGTTGATCCTGATGCAAAAATTATCAAATTCTTTTTCTTTAACGTCTCAAGATTGTTTCTTATCAAACCTACACCATTTATTCCAGTTGCATACAAACCACCGCCATATATTACAGTTCTATACTGCAACAAATCTTCTACCCCTACTTTTCTTCCCTCCAGCAGATTACACTCTAACTCTTCCGAAATCCATTCTGCATACTTTCTGACAAAACCTGTTTTAGAATTATACACCACAACAATATTATTTTCCATATATTCCCCCGCTTCATAAGTATTACTGTTAAAAAATGTACTTTACTCAATTATATTGTAACCTAATATTGACATTACTGTCAAATTTAAGAGAAAAAACTTATAAATCTAAAATTAGTTAGATTATTTTTATATTTATATATATGCCTTTGCTAAATTGTAATACTAATAAAATATTTTTTTACCTCACGTATATAAATAAGTTAATACACTCTTTATGAGTAATAAAAATCCTCTAAGCCTTATTAATTAAGGTTTAGAGGACTTCTAAGAAAAAGGCGACAACCAGATTTGAACTGGTGATCAGGGTGTTGCAGACCCATGCCTTACCACTTGGCTATGTCGCCATATATTTACTAATATATTATAACAACTAAATTTTTATTCGTCAACCCATTTAATTATTTTTAATGCAAAATATTCCAATGCTGTTTAAAAACAATATAACTTAAAAATCTCTAAACCAATATTATTAAAGGCTTAGAGATTCTTTTAAGAGAGGCGACAACCAGATTTGAACTGGTGATCAGGGTGTTGCAGACCCATGCCTTACCGCTTGGCTATGTCGCCATAATATAATAATTACAATGACTCCAAGGGGATTTGAACCCCTGTTACCGCCGTGAAAGGGCGGTGTCTTAACCGCTTGACCATGGAGCCATAACTCCCCGAGTTGGGCTCGAACCAACAACCCCACGGTTAACAGCCGTGTGCTCTACCATTGAGCTATCGAGGAAAACTTCTTTGCTTCTTATAAATCCTTTAAAGATATTTTTATACCTTCAAAACTACACACTGTATTCATCCAAACTTTTTGATTAAGCCTTCGACCTATTAGTATCAGTCAGCTCCATGTGTTGCCACACTTCCACCTCTGACCTATCTACCTCGTAGTCTGCAAGGGGTCTTATTGCCTTTCGGCAGGGATATCTTATCTTGAGGGGGGCTTCACGCTTAGATGCCTTCAGCGTTTATCCCTTCCAAACTTGGCTACTCGGCCATGCCTTTGGTAAGACAACCGATACACCAGAGGTTCGTCCATCCCGGTCCTCTCGTACTAAGGACAGCTCCTCTCAAATATCCTACGCCCGCGCCGGATAGGGACCG
>NZ_FOYZ01000009.1:180574-205505 GCF_900112775.1 Anaeromicropila populeti | reverse complement strand
CTGTCAGGTCGTGTATTCTGAATCACAGGTTTTAAGTACAAGTCCTGAAATAGAGTATGTGAAGAAGAAAGAGGCAGTAGCCTATTTTAAGCTTCCTTCCAAGTGGGCTGCATGGAAATCTTATTTTTCAGATGGACTGGAGCAGATTATTCTTGGGAAGTTTACGGAGAAAGGTACGGTCATCGGCACAGTGGGAGAGGTAGGACTAGCCTTTACTGGAGTAGATGTGTATCAAGACCTTCGTGACTTAACACATGATATTATAACCTGGGAAACTACCTGGGAGCACTTCGGGGAAACGGCATTAGACGGCATTGGTCTGATTCCGCTTGTGGGGGCACTAGGAAAATCTGATGAAATTCTTCTGTTTGTAAAACGTACAGAAAAGTTGTATGAGATACGAAGGGTTGCCAAAATAGGTGAGAACCTGCTGGAAAGCTTAAAAAAAGCAGGAAATGCATTGGAGAACGCTGTGGATGCTGCCAGTACGGCAATGAAACAGGTGGGAAGCACTAACTATCGCTATCTGCTCAATACGCTAGATCGGGTAAAACAGGGCGGACGATGGAGTTTAGCAACGGACTATGGAACTGATTTTTCCCAAGCCTTTGCCACGTACAGTTCCAGACTGGACAGTCTTTCTAATACCCATCCAACTGCCGTCCAAAAGGCATATCGGGAAACTATTGAGGAATGTACGGATGCCAGTGGAAATGTGACGAAGAGTGTAGACGAGATAACGGAAGTTGCAAAAAAGAAGATTGATGAGGTAGTGGAATATGCGGAACACTCTTCTAAGAGAGAAAGGGAAATCCTACAAAGTGGTGAGGTACTGACAGAAGGTTCTGAAGAATGGAAAATAGTCAGAGACTATTATGCTGATATTGTTAGTGGCATTCGGGAAGCGAATAGAGGGGTAAATAATTTAGGAGGGAATGTTTCATTTACAGAAGCATTGATAGATGGTACGGAATATAGTATAAAGGGGTGTAGCAAGCCAAAAAATATTGAAGGGTTTGCTCCTGTTTTGGGTGATGTTAATGCAAAAACAGTCCCTGAAAGGTTTTTTGTAACAGAGTATGTGGATAGCCAAGGAAATGTATATGCGGAATACATTAAAGGTACTAACTGGAATAGATGTATTGATACTGAGGCTAGAACATTTGAAGAGTTAGCACTAAAATTGGGTGCCACTAAAGGCATTGACGGTGCTATAGATTGGGGAAACATAAATGTAAAAGGTATTATAAATTTATATACAGAACTTAAGCCTTGCCCAAGCTGCTTAGGTGTTATAGAACAATTTAAAGAAATATATAAAAACATTAATATCAATGTGTTATGGAATGATTAAAAAGGAGGATATTATGGATTATAATAGGTTGCTTCGTAAGGATAAAAATATGAATTTATATTCTATATTATTATTGCCAGAATATATTGAAAATACTTTTATTAGTATTGCTGACACCATGAGTATTCGGTATGATATAATAAATATACGAAATACCTTAAATTGTAATGATAGAAAAGGTAAAAACAAAATATATTTTATATGTGATTGTAAAAATGAAAAAAGATTTATTTTTGTTGATTGTCAAAGTACAAGTGATTTGTTCACAATTATTGTTCAGTGTACGAGCGATGAAGCAAAGAAGGTTATTGAAGCATTTGAACCTTGGAACACACTTACGTGTGAAGAATATGGTTGGCCACTCGATATTGAACATATAGATTGGAATCATGATACTAATTATGATCCTAAAATAAATCCTTTACTTAGAAGCCTAACTTTCAATGAATTAATCAAGTGAATTTGTATAGTAAGGTGACGAAAATGAATAGGGCTTTTTGTTTATTTATTTATATTTTAGTGGAAAAATAATGTGAAATACAAAAAAGATGACAGTGGAAATGAAGATTTTGAGAGGATAAAGACTTTGTAGAAGAACGATTGTCAATGATAAAAGAACGATATCAGTTATAAAGTAACAATTTAATATTTTATTGAAATATAGGATTATAGCAGGGTAAAAGTTATAATCCTATACTGTATTTGAACCAAAGCACTTAAGCGGACTATGGAACTGATTTTTCCCAAGCATTTGCCACGTACAGTTCCAGACTGGACAGCCTTTCTATACCCATCCAACTGCCGTTCAAAAGGCATATCGGGAAACGATTGAGGAATGTACGGATGCCAGTGGAAATGTGACGAAGAGTGTAGATGAGATAACGGAAGTTGCAAAAAAGAAGATTGATGAGGCAGTGGAATATGCGGAACACTCTTCTAAGAGAGCAAGGGAAATCCTACAAAGTGGTGAGGTACTGACAGAAGGTTCTGAAGAATGGAAAATAGTCAGAGACTATTATGCTGATATTGTTAGTGGCATTCGGGAAGCGAATAGAGGGGTAAATAATTTAGGAGGGAATGTTTCATTTACAGAAGCATTGATAGATGGTACGGAATATAGTATAAAGGGGTGTAGCAAAAATAAGAATATAGATGGTTTTGCACCAGTGTTAGGTGATGTTACAGCCAAAACTGCTCCAGAAAGGTTTTTTGTAACAGAGTATGTGGATGTTAATGGAGACATAGTTAATGAACTAATCCATAATATATCTTGGAATAGATGCGTGGATACAGAAGCGAGAACAATGGAAGAATTGGCAAAGGACTTGGGGGCTGTAAAAAATACAGAAGGTATAATAGACTGGGGAAATATTAATGCTAATGGTACTATAAATCTATTCACGGAGTTACCACCATGTCCAAGTTGTCTGCGAGTTATAGAACAATTTGAAGAAGTATATAAAAACATTAATATTAATTTTTTTTACAATAACTGATGGAAGGAAAGTGTAAAAATGAATTATATGAAATTGTTAGACAAATATGCTGATATGCATTTGTTTTCAGTCTTAATACTATCAGAATATATTAAAGATGCTGCACAAAGTTTAGGAAAGGCTTTAAACATTAAAATAGAGGATAAAAAAATAGAACATGTAATTAAATCTATTGATAAAATGGGAGTAAATAGAGTGTATTATGTTGAGAACAGTGAGGATAGTAGAAAATTTATTTTTTTAAATTGCCCAAGAACTAGCTATGTTTACCAAATTTCATTTAGGTGTTTATCGAATGAGGTAAATTTGATTATGCAAGCGATACAACCTTGGTCAAGTTTAACATTAGATGATCTCGGGGTTCCGAATAATGAACCCCTTATTGATTGGATGCATGATACAAAATATGAATCTAGCTTTAACCCTTTATTTAGAAATCTTAAGTTTAATAATTTAATCTAATAATAGGGATTACGCTTAAAAGAGAATTGAAAGAAATTATTGGTTTTATAATTATCAATGACCAAAGAACGATATCAGCTATAAGGTAACAGCTTAATCATGCATGGAACTGTAGGATTATAACAGGGAAAGGTTATAATCCTGCGTTTTATTTGCACCAATAGGCGGACTATAAACGGATTTTCCCCAAGCGTAGGAACTGGAAGTCATACATTTTATTGACAGAGGAATTGTACAATACTGCGTACAGGATAAAAGTGAGTTGTTCCGTTGCAGATTGTTTGAGAAAATGACAGGCTGTCAGGTCGTGTATTCTGATTCACAGGTTTTAAGTACAAGTACTGAAATAACATATGTAAAAAAGAAAGAAGCAGTAGCTTATTTTAAGTTTCCTTCCAAATGGGCTGCATGGAAATCGTATTTTTCAGATGGACTGGAGCAGATTATTCTTGGAAAGTATAAGGAGAAAGGTACGGTCATCGGCACAGTGGGAGAGGTAGGACTTACCTTTACTGGAGTTGATGTGTATCAAGACCTGCGAGACTTAACACATGATATCATAACCTGGGAAACTACCTGGGAGCACTTCGGGGAAACGGCATTAGACGGCATTGGTCTGATTCCGCTTGTGGGGGCACTAGGAAAATCCGATGAAATTCTTCTGTTTGTAAAACGCACAGAAAAGCTGTATGAGATACAAAGGGTTGCCCAAATAGGTGAGAACCTGCTGGAAAGCTTAAAGAAGGCAGGAAATGCATTGGAGAATGCTGTGGATGCTGCCAGTACTGCAATGAAACAGGTGGGAAGCATTAACTACCGCTATCTGCACAATACGCTAGATCGGGTAGAACAGGGCGGACGATGGAGTCTGGCAACGGGCTATGGAACTGATTTTTTCCAAGCATTTGCCAAGTACAGATCAAGAATGAAAAATATTTCCAATACCAATCCTACTGCCGTCCCAAAAGGCATAAGGATGAAAAAATTGAGTACATTGGTAGTATAGATGGACAGATTAAGTTAATTGGATTAGGAAGGAATTGGACGAAATAGAATATGATATCAACAAAGTTATAGGTGCTGACCAATTCATATTGTGCCAACCAAATTTGTCGTATTCGACAGCTTTCCATTGAACCAAAATGGAAAAGTAGATCGAAGTGAATTGAGAGATAACTATTAATTGAGTTTGTGAAAGGATAATTATGGATTTTGTAAAAGTAGAAAAAAAATATTTGGGTGCGTGTTTAGAACTTGCTGTTAATGAATATTGTTTAGAGGCGGCTGTAAGCTGTTCATTAAGTAATCTGGATTGTAAAAATTATTTAGAAGATTTGCTTGCTGGCATTTTTGAGTCACAATATGGAATGGCTGCAATTGAAAATGGAAAAGTAGCTGCTTTACTATTTCAAAATTTATCTGAGCTTATGACAAAAGAAAAAATGTCAAGCTATGCAATATGTAAATATGCTCATGATGAGGAGATCACCAAGGCATTGGTTTTAAGCGGATTCGGTATTCGATGCGGGGATGCCATAAAGGATATCAGAGAAGTAAAATGTGAGATTAAGAATACAGCTTATTTATTTGAAGAATTAGGAAAGAGTGAAATTATACAGCTTTTAGATTTAAAGAATGGTTTACAAAAGCATCTTAGTGATAGTCCAGTTTATTTTCCACATTTTGCATTAACAGAAAGTGATTTTGTTGAACTTTGTCAACAACGAAACAGTCGTTTTTTTGCTGCAAAAGATGGTAATAAAATAATTGGATATATAGAAGTTGATGATTCAGGAGAAACCTTCATCACAGAAGATGTACATGTAAAAAATACCTGTGGTATGTTTCTTGATAAAAATTACAGAGGAACTGGTTTGGCAGAAGATTTATTAAACTTTGTTACAGAGTGTCTTAGAAAAGAGCATATAGATTATTTAAGTGTCGATTTTGAAACCATTAATCCAACAGCATTAAGGTTCTGGTCTAAACATTTTGAAGTTTATACTTATAGTTATGTTAGGAGAATTGATGAGAGAATTTTTAAGTAGGATATTTTAACATCCAGAAGAAAGGGAAAAATATTGGTATACAAAAATAGTTTATATTTATAAATAGGATTACAACCACGTAAAAGGTTGTAATCCTATTTTTTTAAACTTACCAATGGAATATTCTCCCTGCAACAAAAAGGTATAGAATAATGTATCTTGGCAAAAATTCCATATATAAACTATATAAAATGATAGGTACCCTATTGTGACATAGTTACAGAAATATTGGCAAAATTAGCTATAATAAAAAGTATACAAAGTAAGGAGGGATTGAGATGTTTCAGTTTTTAAAAAAAGATAGCAAGAAAGAAGTCCACGTAAATGAGATAGATAACCTCCTTGGAACAATTGAACTTATTGATATTCGAGAACCGTATGAATATGCGGCGGCAAGTATAAAAGGAGCAAAAAATATACCAATGGGTGAAATTCTGGAGAAAAAAGATAAATTTTTAACAAAGGATAAGACCTACTACATTATGTGCCAGTCTGGCGGCAGAAGCAGACATGCATGCAGTATATTAGAAAAACAGGGATATGACGTAATCAATGTAGCTGGCGGTATGGGATCCTATTCGGGAAAGAACAGAAAGTAATTGAGAGTATATTACAAAGGAGAGAGAAAAGAGGATGAAACAGAAAATTATAATTGTTGGAGGTGTTGCCGGAGGTGCTTCCGCAGCGGCAAGACTTAGAAGAAATAGTGAAGAGAATCAGATTATTATGTTTGAGAGAGGACCCCATGTGTCATTTTCCAATTGTGCACTTCCTTATCATCTCAGCGGTATCATAAAGAATCCACAAAGTCTGGTGTTAATGAATCCAGAACTTTTTATGAAACAGTATAATATCGAGGCAAGAGTGAATCAAGAGGTTTTGGCAATTCACAGAGAGAATAAGACAGTAACCGTAAAGAATCTGGAAAAAGATGCTATATATGAAGAAACTTATGACAAGCTGGTTCTGGCACCAGGGGCAGCACCTTTGGTACCGAATATACCAGGAATTGAAAAAGTAAATGTTTTTTCCATTCGCAACGTGGTGGACATTGACCGATTAAATTCATTTATAAAGGAATCCAGCTCAAAAAAAGTAGCAGTCATTGGCGGCGGCTATATTGGAGTGGAAGCAGCAGAGAATTTAAGAGAAGCAGGATATGAGGTTACACTGATAGAGGCAGCGGAACAGATTCTAAGACCATTTGATTACGATATGGTGCAAATCTTTCACAAAGAACTTTACGATCATGGAATTGACTTAATTGTTGGCGATAAGGTGGAACAATTCGATACCAATCAGGTGATGCTGGCGTCAGGAAAAGTAGTAGAGGCACATACTGTTGTTATGGCAATCGGAATAACGCCAGAAACAAAGCTTGCAAAAGAAGCAGATTTGAACCTTGGAGAAACAAAGGCAATTCAGGTAAATAAAAACTATCAGACAAATGACGAAAATATCTATGCAGTGGGAGATGCTGTTGAAGTGTACCATGCATTGACACACACACCAACAAAATTATCATTGGCAGGACCCGCACAAAAGGCGGCAAGGGCTGCTGCGGATCACATTCATGGCAGAGCTACAGAAAATAAAGGTTACATTGGTTCTTCTGCAATTAAGGTATTTGATTATAATGGAGCATCGACTGGTCTGAATGAAGCACTAATCAAGGCACTTTCTCTCAAAATCAACTACGGCATTGTTCGTGTCATTCTTATGGATAAAGTAGGATTAATGCCAGATGCCGCACCACTGCATTTTAAACTGCTGTATGAGATACCAACAGGTAAGGTTTTGGGCGCCCAGGCAATTGGAAAAGGTGATGCAGCAAAACGAATTGATGTCATTGCAACTGCAATAAAGTTTGGAGCAACAGTAGAAGATCTGAAGGATTTAGAATTGTGCTATGCACCGCCATTTTCCACCGCAAAGGACGTAGTAAACTATGGTGGATATGTGGGAACAAATCTGTTAGCGGGAGCATTTCAGCAGATTAATGTAGATAAGGTGAGAGAACTGGTAGAAAATCAGGCGATGATTGTTGACGTGAGAGAAAAATATGAATATGAGGCTGGCCATATAAAGGGTGCTATATCCATCCCATTAAGTGAATTCAGGGAACGGATAGAAGAAATACCAAAGGACAAGCCAGTATATTTGCATTGCAGAACAGGGCAGAGAAGTTATAATGCCGTAATGGCTCTACAAAATATAGGTTATCGTAATGTATACAATATAACAGGAAGCTTTCTTGGATTATGTTTTTATGAATTTTACAACGACAAGGCATGGGATCGTGAACCAATTGTAACAGCATATAATTTTAATTAAAGAATGCACCTTATTCCTGTATGTTAGGGATAAGGTGCATTCTAATAAAAAATTACTTCATGTTGGGATACTCATCTAAAAAATTATGAGTTTCTCCGTTCTGCTCAAAACCAATTACCGTATTTAGATTTACATGATGTGCACTTTGAAAAATATTTTTGTCGATGACAGGACTGACTTTCCGGAACTGGTTAATCAGTTCTTTCATTTCCTTACGTTTGGAAGTGGATTCAGAATTTTCAGCCGCATTTTGTTCTGTAAACCGGCACGCGCACTGTAAAAATTCCAATTTATTATATCTGCACCATGAAATAATATCAAATTCCTTTACAAGATAAAGTGGACGGATAAGTTCCATTCCTTCAAAATTAGTACTATGGAGCTTTGGCATCATGGTCTTAAACTGACCGCTGTAAAGCATGCTCATCAAGGTTGTTTCAATGACATCATCAAAATGATGGCCAAGAGCAATTTTATTACAGCCAAGAGCCTGTGCATTCTTATATAAATAGCCACGCCTCATTCTGGCACAAAGATAGCAGGGAGAATCTTCAATTTCTGATACAATATTAAAAATCTCAGTATTAAAAATAGTAATGGGAATATTCAGAAGACGAGCATTGTCTATAATCTTCTGACGGTTAGCAGGGTGGTAAGCAGGGTCCATTACAATAAACTCTAAGTCAAATTTCATAATACCATGGCGCTGGATTTCCTGCATACATTTTGCAAGTAGCATAGAATCCTTCCCCCCAGAAATACATACTGCTATTTTATCACCCTCTTGAATCATATCGTATTCGTTAATGCCTGATACAAATTTCCGCCAGATTTCCTTGCGGAAACGTTTAATAATACTACGTTCAATTTCCTGATAGCGTTCCATTTTGTTCTCCTCTTAAAGCAGTTTCTATCATTATTATATACATTGTCTTATTAATTGCAAGGTAAAGTTCAAATAGAAGGTGCAAAACAAGGTGAAACTTAATTAACTTAGGTAATTGTCGCAAGAACTTAAATAAATAAATTTTTTTGTAAAAAAACTTGCTTTTCTTAGAAAAATGTTTTATAATCATGTTCAGTGAACAAAGGCGTTCCATAAATCAAGAATTGAATTATGGGCGCTTTTATTTTTTCTCATAAAATGTAAATATTAGTAAAGAAACAGGCAAAATGGATAGCAATATAAAGGAGGATTTCAATGAGCAGGGAATCGTTAGAAGAATGCAAACGCACAAAAGTTGGACTATATGATCCTAGATTTGAACATGATAACTGCGGTATTGGAGCAGTTGTAAATATTAAGGGAAAGAAAACCCATGCTACCGTAGAGGGTGCATTAAAGATTGTAGAGAATCTGGAACATCGTGCAGGTAAGGATGCAGAAGGGAAGACAGGAGATGGTGTAGGTATTTTATTACAAATCTCACATAAGTTCTTTTCAAAAGAAGCCAAGTCTTTAGGAATTACACTTGGAGAGGAAAGAGACTACGGTATTGGAATGTTTTTCTTTCCACAAGATGAATTAAGAAAAAATCAAGCAAAAAAAATGTTTGAAATTATTGTAGAAAAAGAAGGATTAGAGTTTTTGGGCTGGAGAGAGGTTCCAACCTATCCTGAAATATTAGGAAGTACGGCACTTGAATGTATGCCATGTATTTTACAATGTTTTATTAAGAGACCAGAGCATACCAAAAAAGGATTGGATTTTGACCGAAAGCTTTTTATAGCAAGACGAATTTTTGAGCAAAGCAATGACAATACCTATGTGGTATCTTTATCAAGCAGAACGATTGTATATAAAGGAATGTTCCTGGTTGGGCAGCTTCGCTCCTTCTTCCAGGATTTGCAGAGTGAACGATATGAATCTGCAATTGCAATTGTACATTCCCGTTTTAGTACCAATACACAACCAAGCTGGCAGAGAGCACATCCAAACAGATTTATTGTTCATAATGGAGAAATTAATACAATCCGTGGTAATGCAGATAAAATGCTTGCACGTGAAGAGACAATGGAATCTTGTCACTTAAAGGATGAATTATATAAAGTGCTTCCTGTTATTAATACAGAAGGTTCTGACTCAGCAATGCTGGATAATACGTTAGAATTTCTTGTAATGAGTGGAATGGAGCTTCCCCTTGCTGTCATGATTACCATTCCAGAGCCTTGGGCTAATAATAAATACATGTCTCAGGAAAAGAGAGATTTTTATCAATATTATGAAACAATGATGGAGCCATGGGATGGCCCTGCATCCATTCTGTTTTCAGATGGTGATATTATGGGAGCTATTCTTGACCGTAATGGTTTACGTCCATCCAGATATTATATTACAAAGGATGATCAGTTAATTTTATCCTCTGAAGTAGGAGTGTTAGACATTGATCCTGCAATGGTTGTAAAAAAAGAACGTTTAAGACCTGGTAAAATGTTATTAGTAGATACCATTAAAGGTACTATTATTGATGATGATGATCTAAAGAGCGAATATGCTTCCCGTCAGCCTTATGGTGAATGGTTAGACGGTAATTTGATTCGTCTGAAGGATTTAAAGATTCCAAATGCAAAAGTACAGGAATACAAAGATGAAGAAAGAGCAAGAATCCAAAAGGCATTTGGATATACCTATGAGGAATATAAAACCTCTATTTTACCAATGGCTCAGACAGGTGCAGAACCAATTGCAGCCATGGGAGCAGATAGTGCGCTGCCAGTTCTTTCAGATAAGCCACAGCCATTGTTCAGCTATTTCAGACAGCTGTTTGCACAGGTTACTAATCCTCCAATTGATGCAATCCGCGAGGAAATTGTTACTTCTACAGCAGTATACATTGGAGAAGATGGAAATCTGCTAGAAGAAAAACCAGAAAACTGCAATGTGTTAAGAATCAACAATCCAATTCTTACCAATACAGATTTATTAAAAATTAAGTCCATGAAGGTAGAAGGATTTAAGGTAGAAGTTTTACCGATTACTTTTTATAAAAATACTTCTATGGAAAAAGCAATTGACCGCTTATTCGTAGAGGCAGATCGTGCTTATAAGGATGGTGCTAATATTCTGATTTTATCTGACCGTGGAGTAGATGAAAATCATGTTGCAATTCCTTCCTTACTGGCAGTTTCCGCAATGCAGCAGCACTTGGTACGTACCAAGAAGAGAACAAGCGTTGCGATGATTTTGGAAAGTGCAGAACCAAGAGAGGTTCATCATTTTGCAACTCTGTTAGGCTTTGGCGCTTGTGCAGTAAATCCTTATCTGGCACAAGAAACAATTAAGGAATTAATTGAGAAGAATATGTTGGATAAAGATTACTATGCAGCAGTGGACGACTACAATAAGGCAGTATTAAAGGGAATTATTAAAATTGGTTCTAAGATGGGTATTTCCACAATTCAGTCTTATCAGGGCTCTAAGATTTTTGAAGCAATTGGGCTGGGTAATGATGTAATTGGAAAATATTTTACAGGTACTGTAAGCCGTATTGGCGGTATTGGTATCAAAGATATTGAAAAGCAGGTAGATGAGCTGCATACAAAGGCATTTGATCCACTAGGATTAAATGTAGATCTGACACTGGACAGCATTGGCTCTCATAAGTCAAGAAGTGGAGAAGAGGAACATTTATATAATCCAGAGACCATCCACTTATTACAGAAGGCTACTCGTACAGGTGATTATAATATTTTCAAACAATACACAGCATGTATTGATAATGAAGAAGCAAAAATCAATTTAAGAGGCTTAATGGATTTTAATTTCCCAGAGCAGGGTATTTCCATTGATGAAGTGGAAAGTGTAGAATCTATTGTAAAACGCTTTAAGACAGGTGCAATGTCCTATGGTTCTATTTCACAAGAGGCACATGAGTGTCTGGCAATTGCCATGAACCGTCTGGGTGGTAAATCCAACAGTGGTGAAGGTGGAGAAAGCATAGATCGTTTAGAAACAAAGAATGATACATTAAATAGATGTTCCTCAATTAAGCAGGTTGCATCAGGACGTTTCGGTGTTACTTCCAGATATCTGGTAAGTGCAGATGAAATTCAGATTAAGATGGCACAGGGAGCAAAGCCTGGTGAAGGCGGCCACTTACCTGGAGCAAAAGTATATCCATGGGTTGCAAAAACAAGACATTCAACCCCAGGTGTAGGTCTGATATCACCACCACCACACCATGATATTTATTCTATTGAAGACTTGGCACAATTAATTTATGATTTAAAGAATTCCAACAAAAATGCCAGAATTTCTGTAAAACTAGTTTCAGAAGCAGGTGTTGGTACCATTGCAGCAGGTGTTGCAAAAGCCGGTGCAGGAGTTATTTTAATTTCAGGATTCGATGGAGGAACAGGAGCAGCTCCAAGAAGTTCCATTCACAATGCAGGACTTCCTTGGGAACTTGGTTTGGCAGAAACGCATCAGACACTTATGATGAATGGTCTTCGTTCCAAAGTTGTGATTGAAACAGATGGTAAATTAATGAGTGGACGTGATGTTGCCATTGCAGCAATGTTAGGAGCAGAAGAATATGGATTTGCAACAGCACCATTGGTTACATTAGGATGTGTTATGATGAAGGTATGTAACTTGGATACTTGCCCAGTAGGTGTTGCAACTCAGAATCCAGAGCTTCGTAAGAGATTTAAAGGAAAACCAGAATATGTAGAAAACTTTATGCGTTTTGTTGCAGAGGAACTACGTGAATATATGGCTAAACTTGGAGTAAGAACAGTAAGCGAGTTAGTAGGCCGTTCTGATTTATTAAAGCCACGTCAGGTAGACAATGAAAGAGCGCAGAAAATCGATTTCTCCGCAATTTTGGATAATACGTTTGGTAAAGATAATGCAGAAAATAAATTTGATCCAAACCAGATATATGATTTTGAATTAGAGAAGACAATAGATGAAACAGTATTTTTAAAGAAATTTAAGAGTAATTTGTCAAATGGTCAAAAGAAAACAATAGAAGTTAATGTTACGAATATCGACCGTTCTCTTGGTACAATTTTTGGTTCTGAGATTACAAGAAGATTCGATACTAGTCTGGAAGAAGATACATTTACTATTAAATGTAATGGTGCAGGAGGTCAGAGTTTTGGTGCATTTATACCAAAGGGACTGACTTTGGAATTATGTGGTGACAGTAACGACTATTTAGGAAAAGGCTTATCTGGCGGTAAAATTGTGGTATATCCTCCGGCAACTTCTACTTTTAAACCAGAGGAAAACATTATAGTAGGAAATGTTGCATTGTATGGTGCTACCAGTGGTAAGGTATTTATTAATGGTATAGCTGGAGAACGTTTTTGTGTACGTAATTCTGGCGCTACCGCAGTTGTCGAAGGTGTTGGAGACCACGGCTGTGAATATATGACAGGTGGACGTGTTGTCATTCTTGGAACAACTGGTAAAAACTTTGCAGCAGGTATGAGCGGCGGTATTGCATATGTTTTAGATGAGGAAAGCAATTTATATCTGAAGCTGAACAAAGAACTTGTTTCTTCAGAGGCAGTCACTGAAAAATATGATGTAATTGAATTAAAGGAAATGATAGAAGAGCACGTAAAATCTACGAATTCTCAAAAAGGTAAGCACATTTTAGAGAACTTCATGGAGTATCTGCCTAAGTTTAAGAAAATCATTCCTTATGACTATAGACGTATGCTTCAGACAATCGTTCAGATGGAAGAAAAAGGATTAAGCAGTGAGCAGGCACAGATTGAAGCATTCTACTCTAATGTGAGAAAGTAGAAGAAAGGTAGGGAGAATATGGGAAAGCCAACTGGATATATGGAATATGATCGAAAGAACAGTGTGGCAGTTAAGCCAGAGGTTCGTATTAAAAACTTTAATGAATTTCATATTCCTTTAGCAAAGGAAGAACGTAAAAAACAAGCAGCAAGATGTATGGAATGTGGTGTTCCATTCTGTCAGTCAGGTATGATGATTGGCGGAATGACATCTGGCTGTCCTTTAAATAATTTAATTCCTGAATGGAATGACTTATTATATACAGATAGTTTAGATCAAGCTTTAAATCGTTTATTGAAAACAAATAACTTTCCA
This sequence comes from Anaeromicropila populeti, assembly GCF_900112775.1. Lineage (GTDB taxonomy): Bacteria > Bacillota > Clostridia > Lachnospirales > Lachnospiraceae > Anaeromicropila_A > Anaeromicropila_A populeti. The sequence goes on along the minus strand of NZ_FOYZ01000009.1, from coordinate 191,738 downwards.
GAGTTTACCTCAAGAGTGTGCCCAGCACCTTGTGAGGCAGCCTGTACTTGTGGATTAAATGGCAGTCCTGTTTCCATTAAGGAAAATGAGATGAGCATTATTGAAAATGGATACAGCCAGGGAACAATTGTGGCGAATCCACCAAAGGTAAGAACTGGTAAGAAAATTGCTGTAGTTGGGTCGGGACCTTCTGGCCTTGCTGCTGCGGATCAGTTAAATAAACGTGGACATTTGGTTACTGTATTTGAGAGAAGTGACAGAATTGGTGGACTTCTGATGTATGGAATTCCAAATATGAAACTTGAAAAGCATGTAATTGACCGTAAGGTTACCATTATGAAGGAAGAAGGCGTAACTTTCGTTACAAATGCAGATGTTGGAAACACTGTGCAGGCATCTAAACTACTGGAAGAATTTGATCGGGTTATTTTATGCTGTGGAGCTTCTAATCCAAGAGATATCAAAGCACCTGGAAGAGAAGCAAATGGAATCTATTTTGCGGTTGACTTCTTGAAGGCAGCTACCAAAAGCTTGCTGGATTCTAATTTTCAGGATAATGCTTTTATTACCGCAAAGGATAAAAATGTAATTGTAATTGGCGGCGGTGATACAGGAAATGACTGTGTAGGAACATCCATCCGCTTTGGGGCAAAATCAGTCGTACAGCTGGAGATGATGCCAAAACTTCCAGAGGAAAGAGCAGAGAGCAACCCATGGCCAGAGTGGCCTAGAGTCTGCAAAACAGATTATGGCCAGGAAGAAGCAATTGCTACATTTGGAGAAGATCCTAGAATTTATCAGACTACGGTAAAAGAATTTATTGCAGATGAAAATGGTAATTTATGCAAGGTGAAATGTGTGAAGCTGGAAAGCAAAAAGGATGAAGAAACTGGAAGAATGATGATGGCTGAAGTTCCTGGAAGTGAGTATGAGCTGGACGCAGATTTAGTACTGATTGCAGCAGGATTTTTAGGAACAGAAGAATACATTGCCAATGCATTTGATATCGAACTGGATGGCAGAACAAATGTAAAAACAGAGCCATCTGCATATGCTACAAACGCAGATAAGGTTTTCGTAGCAGGTGATATGCATAGAGGGCAGTCACTAGTAGTATGGGCAATCCGTGAAGGACGTGAAGCTGCTAAGGCTGTGGATAAGCATTTAATGGGCTATTCCAATTTAGCATAAAAAAGGAAGGGGCTGTCGCTTTAACGATTGAAAAATCGTGAAGCGGCAGCTTCTTTTTAGACTAAAAATACAATCTCTTTATCTGTACCAGTCCAGTATGGTGTTTGTATTTAAGGATGCGACTAGAAGAAAATTCTATTGTCAGTATTTTTGAGAAATGTTTTTAAATTTACTGGTATAAATTGTAGACACGATTTGAATTTTGGGGTACACAATGATAGAATATTGGTAATTATTAACCATGAAGTAGATAAACATCACTTGGCTATTACAAAAGGTTTGAGTACGTCTTTCAGTTTTTAATTTACTCAAGTATTTTTCTGACCCTTGCAACTGCTTGTCTGGCAGAAATACAGGTCAGCCTTCTTTTCATTCTTGATCTTGAACTTTGTTACAGAAATCTTGGATTGTGGGAAAGGTTTTTTTATCAAATAATACTGATATACTACTGAGACCGAACGACACCGGGTATTTGATACTTTGGAGAAGATACTATTATATTTACATCGTAAGAAAGGGAAAAGAAAATGGAAATTGATGAACAAATTATTGAGATGAAAAAATTGCAGAAAAAAGAACAATATCATTCAATCTATACTGGTATGTACATAAAGGATGAGGTAATTCATTTTTCACCAATCCATTTATTTCGAGATAAAATAAAAATATATAGTCCAGATCAATTTATTGATATGCCACTTAGTGTAGCAAAATTTAAATATCCATCAGAACAGAGACCAGAGATAATAAAAACAAGTTTAGATACGGCTACTAATATGGCTTTCAACTTATTAAATATACCACTAAAGCCAAATGAAACAAAAAATATGACGGCTCAGTATAAAACGATATTTAAAAATATGAATCCATCTTATCAGTTTTTTGATGAAGCAGTTGAGAACATAGGAAATACAACCGTATCATGGTTTGACTTTAAAAGTTATGCGATGGATGACCAGCTTTATAATCTGCTATTTATCACCACTGCTGCTGGAATGACATTACATGGTATTTTTAACTGTGTATTTGGTGACTATGCAGAATGGAAAGAAGCGTTTCATCAGATGATGATGTCAGTAGAGGATTTAACGGAGCGAAAGGGGTAATTTGCTGTGAGAGAGAGTCAATTAAGTTTTGAACCATTTGAGTTAATAGATTTAACGGAATATAGTGGAGTAAAGGAATTAAATGAGCATGGAATTGTACATTTTTCGGGATTAATTGATAGTAGTGATACTCAGAAATATTTGCAAATGGGAATGGATGAAGTATGGGCAACAGTGAAAGCATATTCCGAAACGGGAGGAACACAAATACTTTTTTATGGAATTGTAACGGATTTAGATGTATTTGTTGAAGGTGATGTTACCAGTATTTCAGTAGAACTACAATCAGGTACCTATTTAATGGAACATGGTTTGCATACCAGAACATTTCAGGATAACGGGATTACCTATTCAACTATTTTGAATACCTGTTTAAGCAGTTATGAAGCTGGTAGTGCTAAAATGATTTGTGGTGGTAACAGTACAATTTCATCTTTTGTAGCACAGTATAAAGAAAGTGACTGGGAATTTGCAAAAAGAATGGCTAGTCATTTTCATACAGTGTTGGTTCCAGAAATGCAGACCAGAGGAGTACGTTTTTATTTTGGTGTACCAAATAATTCTTCAAATTCTATTACTACAAAGGCATTCTCAGTAAAAAAACAAATGAAGGAATATGTTAGAAAAAGGGATAAAGGTCTGAGTGGTATTCAAGAAAACGATGCGGTATATTACATAGTGAAAAATAGAGATATTCATAATTTGGGTGATAACATAACATTAAATGGGAAAAGCTTGTATATTGTTAAAATTGAATCAGAGCTAGAGGGCAGTGAATTATATCATATCTATTATCTAAAAAGTAAAAAGGGCATGGAAGTACCAAAATCATACAACTATGGGCTGGTGGGAGCATCATTAAACGGAAATATTACTTCAGTACAGAAAGATGTTGTTCAAGTAAATATTACCGATGATGAAAACGGTAATTCTGGAGTAAGATGGTTTCCGTATTCAACGGTATACTCTTCGCCAGACGGGACAGGATGGTACTGCATGCCTGAACCAGGAGATAGTGTAAGAGTGTATATGCCATCGGAAGATGAGGCAGAGGCCTATGTGATAAGTTCCACTCATACCAGTACAGGTTCAGGCGAAGCACGTTCTAATCCAGATAATAAATCAATTATGAACAAATATGGGAAAGAGGTTTTATTTACACCAAATTCTCTTATTATGACAAATAATAAGGGGATGTCTATTGAAATACTTGACGAAGAGGGAATTCGAATTATTAGTAATAAGGAAATTTCAATTAAGTCGGAAGAAAAAATAGAGATTGGAAGCAGTGCTGGAGATGTTCAGGTTATTGCACCAGAAGCTATTACATTGACGCAGGGAGACACAACAACAAAGCTGATGGAAAATGTGTTACTGAAAGGCTCACAGGTAAATATGGAATAACCTGAAAGGAAGAAAGGGTACTAAATATGGATAGACGAAAGGAAATATACCAGTTTGGTGAAAAGGTGTTAAGTGACAGACTATGTGCAAATGTTGAAGAGATTAGTGTATTATATGAAAACAACACTTCGGATAATGAGATGGACGCTGATTTCTGTTGTATGCTGAAAAAATTGTATGGTAAAGTAATAAAAGAACAGCAAAGTGGGAATAAAGGTGCGCTGCGCTATCTTGTTATTTCACCATTGCGTTCCAGTATCATTACAGGCAGTTATGAATTTCTAATTGCGGCATACTCAGCTGATATGTACCTGGATAAAAGTGAATGTTTTGAATTTTGGTGTCCGAAGAAAATATATGAGTATTTGAAACTGGATATGCAGTATTTTGAAAAGCTAGCGAATAACCAGTTTATTCGATTACATAACTATGAGATAGATGAATTTCGTACACATTATACTGTAAATTATAATGGAGCAGCTTTCTTTTATTTTATGGAAAAAATGATACGTAGGGGAGATATGCTGGATAATTATTTTGATATGAAAAGAGAAAAGGAAGTTGAGGTTTTGTTTGGGGAATACATGGATAAAGCAGTTACGCTATGTTCCTATAAGGAGAATGCAGATGAGTAGATATTTTTTGATTGGGACAAATAGATTATTTACTTCTGCACCAGTTATCATGAATTGGTTTGACAAAATCGATATAAAATCAATCAATATAGAGCATTCTAACAGATTGCCCAATAGGTTGGTGTTACCTATTAAAAGCAACGCAGAAACAGTTTTTCCAGATGTTATAGCAAAACCATTTTTTCTTGTAAGCCAAAAGGTGCATGATGTAATTTTAATGTATCAGCCAAAAACAGTTTTTAAAGAAATTATATTATTGGATAGCATAAATGGATTGGTAGGACAGTATTTTCTTCCAATATTAAAGGAGTATGATTGTCTTTCTGATAAAAGTGAGATCAATTTGGACAGAAGTGTTGTTGCAAAAGCAATTTTAAAAGAAGAATTATTACCTGAGGATGCAATATTTAAAATAGGCAGTTTGAGCAACTTATATATTGTAGTAAGACTTGATTTTATGGAAAGTGTATTACGCAGAGGAGTAAGAGGAATTGAATTATCAGTTGCTGAATTAGATTTAAGCAGTGATGGAGGGGACTATGAGTAATGAAGTTGATTTAGTAGCATTAGGAGAAAAAATGGAGCAAGAGGCTGCGCTCATGCGAAATCAAAAGTTGGAAGATGGAACAACATTGGATGAATCTGTACAAGCGCAGATTGCAGCAGAGGAACAGCAAAAGATATCAGAAAAAGCCGATACGAATCAAGATGGAACGGCTTCAGAAGAAGAAATAGTAAATTATATGAAGGAGCATGGTTTAGAGCAGTATGAGTATGTTGTTCGTGGAGCAAATTTAAAATGTTCCTTTGGAAGTCATTGCCGAAAACTTAATTTGCCAAAATGTCATGCAGTCTATACAACGAAATCACCTATGGTACATGAGTTAGATTGTATTCCAGGACCCGAATTCAATATCTCTTATTTTGGAGTGTGCTCTTGTCCAAGTAACCAAAATAAAGAGATTGTTCAGCTTCAAGCGGAAACTTATGATGAACAGGGAAACAAGGTTGAGAGTGCTAGTTCAGCAGGTAATGTGAAGGGAATTAAGTGTACACCAATTATTTTAGGTACATGGATGAGTACATATGATAAAACTAGGATTGTAGATAATGGTGATAAGGACCCATCTGATAAGGAAAGTGAAAGTCCACAAGGGCATCCAGCTGTGACAACGAACTCCTATTTGCTATGTCAATTTGGAGGGATTATTCAGCCACTATCATCTGGTCAGGAAATTGTGGAGCAGGAAGTTGCAGTTGAGAAAAAGTAAATTGGAGGTGGAACGATGGCGTCGGTGATATATCACAATATTAAGGTATCATGTGAACTTCCCATTGTTAATATTGTGGAGTTGGAAATCAATATAAAGCATAATAGGCATGGAAAAATGTATATGAAAGGGTATGTGGATGATGAATTAGCATATGATGACATGGAAAAGGAATTGCTGAATTCTAAAATAAAAGTAGAACAGGTTGATGAGAGTGATAGTAAGAGAGAGGATACTATTTTTTATGGAATTGTGCAGAATGTAGATGTGGAAGAGGAAAATGGTTTCTTGGCAGTCAAAATTACAGCCATTACAGCAAGTTGTAATTTAGATGGACCGAAAAAAAGTCGTTCTTTCCAGAATGTTTCTATGACTTATGCTGATGTGGTGAGAAAGGTTATCAAGGAAACAAGTGGGGCATTGGTATTGTGTTCAATTGGTGCTGACAGAGAAATAGGAAAGCCATTGATTCAATATCAGGAAACAGACTGGGAGTTTATAAAAAGATTAGCCAGTCACTTTCGAAGTTCCGTTATTCCAGAAACTACAATGTGTAAACCTTATTTTTGGTTTGGTATGCCAAATACAAATGTAACACGAACTTTTAAGGAGCATGCGTATCAGGCAAAACTGGACAAGAAATATTTTGAATTAGGTGGTAAAAATTCAGGGTATATGCAAGGCACTTTTCTAAAATACATTGTGACGGACAAGAATAATTGTAATATAGGGGACAAAACCAATTTTTTACGGCAAAGTATGACTATTTGTGAAAAGCAAGTACTGTTTTCCAAAGGGGAATTAAGGTTTGTATATACATTGGGAAATAATCAGCTAATTGGCATGAGGGAGTATTATAATAACGTATTCTCTGGACTTTCCATTGGAGCAACAGTAAAGAAAACAGAGGGAGAAACAGTGTATCTGCAATTAGATATTGATACAGAGGAAACTGCTAAGTATCCTTACAAATGGACACCTCCCACAGGCAATATGATGTATTGTATGCCACAAGTGGGAACAAAGGTAAGTTTATATTTTCCTAATTACGATGAGCGGCTGGCACAAGCAACCAACAGCCCCCGCAGTAATGGAGAAAGCTGTGCACAGATGTCAGACTATAATAAAAGAAGCCTAACAACGGAGCATAATAAAAAAATGGATATGTTTCCTGAACAGATGACATTTTCGGGGACAAGCCAAACGGATGTGCCTTTGCAAATAGACTTAAATGACGATTTACATACATTAATTGAAAGTTATAAGAATCTATCAATCTATGCAACAGGACCGATTAAAATGGAGGCACCCAATGTATGCATTGGTTCCGCAGTCAGTTTAATGCTGCAACAGACAGCTGAGGCTATAGCATATGTAATGTCGCAAATACTTCCAGTTGGGACAGGAAAAGCCTTTGTTGGGGAAGGTGGTGGTTCAAATGTTACTGGTGAAACAGCTTTGCAAGCGTATCATGCTGGTGGGACAGCAGTTTTGTCACTAGAAAATCGCTTTGATGCCCTTGGCGAACATGGAATTATGATGGGATGGAACTATGTAACCTTTGAACCATTTAAGGATGGACCAACTGTAACCAAGTTTGACTGGCTCAGTGCGATTGGAAAAGCCCTTGCTTGTATTGCAGTAGTAGCTGTAGTGGCAGTGGTAGCAGTAGCGGCAGGTGTTGTGACTGGTGGAGTAGCAGCGGGTGCAATTATTGGTGCTGCAGTTGCTTTAGCTTGTCAGGTGGCAGATGATTACAAGAGCGGAAATGTTTCTAGTACATGGCAATATATTAAGAAGGCATTAAGTGGTGCCATTAGTGGTGCATTGTGTGCTGGGATTGGGGGTATATATAAAGGTGCATCTATTGCAACAAAAATTCTTGTTGGAGGAGGAGCAGGAGCAATAAGTAGTGTATCACAGACATTTATGGAACATATGTGTACGTTGTTACCATGGGATGAAGGGAGTTTAAGCGATTACAGTCCTACAGATTATATTTCTAGCTTTATAGGAGGCGGGTTAGGTGGAATGCTAGGTGAAGGTTTTGGAATGGTATTCAGTAAAGTTGCACCTACATTTAACTCCAAATTAACAACGATGCTGTTTAGTAAGTCTAATAATGGGAAAACAAGTAGTGCAATATTTAAATGGGTTACTCGTGCGGGAACAAGTGTGAAATCATTAAGCTATCAATTAATACCTCGTGGTGGAGGTAAGGGAATGGATGCGCTTGTTAAATTTGCACAGAATAGTCCAGATGATTTCATAAAAGCTGTCAAACCACTTAAAGAGATGAGAGAATTGTTTATAGGTTTAGAGAATAATACTGTAGCAAATAATTCAGCTAATGCTATTTCAAAAATCTATACTGCGCTATTTGGGAATTCGGATAATGGATCTGACTTGGAGGCTAAAATCAATGAGATCAACGGTTATTTTGAGCAACTTGATAAGGTACAAAATACATATATTTATTCTTTAGATTAGTTATACCAGGAGGTAGATATGACAAGAAGAGAAATGATAATAAGGACGCCAAGAGTGTTTTTAAGAATTATTTTTGTACTCATTTTTGGTACAATAAGTGGAAGTTTTATCTTTTTTGAACCTAATAATCAAGCAATTGTTATTACTTCAATAATTTTGTTAATTGTTACAATAAGTATGCTTTTTTTGTTTAAAATTATTGCATACACTTTTGATATCATAAAAAAACGTACTATTACGCTAGAAGGAACACTAAAACAATTAGTTTTTAGGGAAGATTATGAAGATAGATTTGAACCAATTGGATATGAAATGTATGAATTGCATGTGGAAAAAAGTGATAAAATTGTTTTTAGTATAGGTTCTAAAATGTATATAAATGAACCGAAGGCAGATAAGGTGCGTTGTTTATTTCTAGAAAAATCAAAAGAATTATTGGATATTGAAGTAATTACCTATGTTAATCAGAGAAGTAAGAAGATCATTCCTAATAATAGAACGATAGAAAAACGAAAACAGTTGAAAAGTCGAAAAAGGTAGAAGAAGAGACAGGAAGATATTGTCCATTGAAGTGCTTCGTTATGCAGATAAAATGGATCGGCTACAATTAACTAGACAGAAATTTTAAGGGCATATATGATAGTACTAATAAGGAAAGGATGATGCCCTATGTCTAAAAACAAAGAACTAAGACCACGCCGTACGTTTTCACCTGTGTGACACGTGGAGAAATGGTGAAAATAACAAAGAGAGCTCTTCTGCTGCCTTGTGTGATGTTACCTTTGGTTGGGTTTGGATTATACTGGGCATTAGATTCTGGGGGCGATAAGGCGACTTTTGTAACGGGGATTATAATGCTTGTTTTTTTACTTACAACCTTTTTTTGTGGTGGAGTATTTTCATACATGATGGATATAATAAATAAAAGGATCATAACAGTGGAAGGTACACTAATTGAATTAATATTTCGTAAAGATTATCATGGTAGATATGCACCAAATGGATTTGAGGTGTACGATATAATACTGGAGGAAGAAGAAAAAATTAGAATTACAATCGATCATAAAATGTATCGAAATGAACCAAAAGCGGATAGAGTGAGATGTATTTTGTTGGAAAAGTCACATGAAGTATTGGCGGTTGAGGTACTTTCCTATGCAAATAAGAAGAAAACTATGAAGACTGATCATGAAAATACAAAGAAAAGGAATAAAGGGAAAAAGCGTAAAAGATAAATTCTTACAAAAGTGCATGGGCTGTAGAAAATAGGATGGTGTTGGGACATTACAAAGTATCTTTTAACAGATAATGTCAAATGCACTATTTAGAACAAAATTAGTCAATCTGATAGCTATTTTATCAAATAGAAGAAGTTCAAGAACAATATATATTATCTAATTGATAAAGGAGTGCAGTGCAATATGAACAGAACTGAGATGATTAAGAAGACATCACGAACGATATTTGGAATGTTTATTGTATTAATACCATGTATACTTTTTGGATGCTTTTCCTTATTTGATAAAACCTTAGATATAAAACTTAAGATATTTTGTTTTTGTATAGTTATTTGTATGGTAATATTTTTTGTTTATATGAAGTACCCAAGGTATATAAATGACATTATAAAAGGACGTACTATTACAATTGATGGCAGATTAATTAAATTAGACTACCTTAAAGATTATCATCAAAAGAGCAAACCAGAGAATTTTGATTACTATGAGTTATATAAAAGTAATAATGAAACAATTACATTTTCAATAGAACATTCCATGTACATAAATGAACCAAAGGCAGATAAAGTAAGATGTGTATTTTTAGAAAAATCACATGAACTGTTGTCAATTGAAGTGCTTAGTTATGCAGATGAAAAGAGGGGATAATACACATTTAACCATGGAACATTTTTCTAATTAACTCATTTTTCCACTGTGGATATGTTTCCCCAAACAGCTAATCAGTTAAAATGACTCAAAAATGCCGTTGACAGGTTCCCATGAACAGTCAATGGCATTTGACATTCATACTGTCCTCTCGAGCCATGTCGAGACATGTGGATTGTCAACACTTTTTTATACAATTTTTATTCGGCCATTTTAGATAAACGATATTCTACTGGAGTCATATAATCTAAGGCTCCATGAATACGTTTATTGTTATACCACTTTACATAATCACTTAATTCTGTAATGGTATAATATAGTTGTAACACCTAGTGCGAATAATATATAATAAAGTCGAACTAGGAGGATTGCTTGGCGAGGGGTTTGAATGGTATTTGGTAAAGCAGCACCTACTTTCAACTCTAAATTGACAGCAAAATTATTTAGCAAAGCTAATTATGGGAAAACGAGTACTGCAATTTATAAATGGGTGACAAGATCTGGAACTAGTGTGAAAGCATTAAGCTACAAGTTAATTCCACGTGGTGGAGGAAAAGGTATGGCAGCACTTGTTAAATTTGTACAAAATAGTCCTGATGATTTTATAAAGGCGGTAAAACCACTTAATGAAATGAAGGAGTTATTTAAAGGTCTTGAGAATAATACAGCAGCTAATGGATCAGCTGTTGCAATTAGTAAAATGTACACAACACTGTTTGGAGAAACCAATAAAGAGGCGAATTTGACAGATAAGATTAGTGAAATTGATAAGTACTTTGATCAACTTGAAAAAGTACAACACACATATATTTATGCTGAAGAGTGATTGGGGGTATAGCTGTGACACGTGGAGAAATGGTGAGAAAAACAAAGAGAGCTCTTCTGCTGCCTTGTGTGATTTTACCTTGGGTGGGGAGCGGATTATATGGAGTATTAAAACCTGGGATTAATAAGGCAGTTTTCGTAACGGGAATTATAATGCTCATTGTAGCAGTTACAACCTTTTTTTGTGGTGGAGTATTTTCATACATGATGGATATAATAAATAAAAGGATTATAACAGTGGAAGGTACACTAATTGAATTAATATATGAAAAAGATTATTATGCTAGATATGCACCTAATGGATTTGAGGTGTACGATATAATACTGGAGGAAGAAGAAAAAATTAGAATTACAAT
>NZ_FOYZ01000009.1:102829-179859 GCF_900112775.1 Anaeromicropila populeti | reverse complement strand
CAATGAGATCAACGGTTATTTTGAGCAACTTGATAAGGTACAAAATACATATATTTATTCTTTAGATTAGTTATACCAGGAGGTAGATATGACAACAAAAGAAATGACAAGAAAAGAAATGATAGTAAGTACGCCAAGAGTGTTTTTAAGAATTATTTTTGTACTCGTTTTTGGTACAATAAGTGGAAGTTTTATCTTTTTGGAACCTAATAATCAAGCAACTATTATTACTTCAATAATTTTGTTAATTGTTACAATAAGCATGCTTTTTTTGTTTAAAATTATTGCATACACTTTCTTGTAGCGAAAAGGAGCTGCGCATTAATTACTTAGTGCGACAGCCCCTTTTTTCTCATTCTTTCTTCTTATTAGTGGAATCTTTTTCAATATACAAATATTTCCGTATGGCAAAGAGAAGACCAATTGCCAGTACCCCAATCAATCCGTTAGTCATTGACATGTGTTCCACAATCATTTGTCTAGCTGTAGCAAAGAGAAGAACTTCAATAACGGAATTCAAATCATGGCGGCAAAGCATTTTAATGAACTCAATACCAATGACAATATCAAAAACCAGTTTTAGAAAATTACTAAAAGCATAAGTATCATCTAGATTATTCCATAGAGTGCCGATTTCCTGCGGAACATGGATTATGGACAAGGCAATTGCAATAATAATAAACAAGGCAATAATAATTTCAAGAACATAAGTAAAAGAATAAACTTTTTCTTGAAGAAGTTTTCGTAAATTTTCTCTCATAGGTCCTCCTTATCAGTCTTAATTCCTATTATAGCATAAAATATCCGATTGGAAAAGATGGTTGACATCTAAAAGGAAATGGCTGATAATACAACTAATGTTAAGAGTATGATACAGAAGGGAAGAAAGAAGGATAGGAAGGGATACATGATGAAAAGAATACTAGTATTATTGGGGTTGTTGTTTTTATTGACAGGATGTAAGGAGACCGAGGTGGTGCCTGGCGAAGTAAGTCAGAGCCCTTCAGGGCAGCCAGCTGAGACAGAAGAAACTGTGGAAGAAGAGGGAAAGGTTATTACAGATGCATTTGAAATAGCAGGTTTGGCAGAGAAAATACTTTCCAACATGACTTTGGAGGAAAAAATAGGTCAGCTGTTTCTCGTCAATTTGGAAGCAATTGATTCCAGCCAGGGAACCTTTTATGAACACAGAGTATTTACAGATAATATGAAAGAAAGTCTAGAAAAATATAGTGTCGGCGGCGTGATTTATTTTTCCAGAAACATCGAGACAAGAGAACAGATATTGACATTAAATCAAGAACTTCAAGAGGCGTCTAAATTTCCTTTGTTTATTTCGGTAGACGAAGAAGGAGGAGAGGTAGCGCGCCTTGCCAATAACGACAATATGAAGATGACTCAATTTCCATCCATGGAAGAGGTAGGACAAACGAAGGATACAGAGTATGCCTATGAGATTGGTAATACAATTGGTACGAAAATAAAAGAATTAGGATTTAATCTGGATTTTGCACCAGTTGCTGATGTCAGAACCAACGAAAGCAATACTGAAATCGGAAACCGTTCCTTTGGAAGTGATGAGGATTTAGTTGCTTCTATGGTAAAAGAAGTAGTAAAAGGACTGCAAAATGCAGGAGTCAGTGCAACACTAAAGCATTTTCCAGGGCATGGAGATGCAGAGGGTGATACCCATAAAGCATCGGTTAATATTGATAATGATTTGGCACGGCTTCGTTCAATTGATTTTGTACCGTTTAAAGCTGGGATAAAGGCAGGGGTAGATTTTATTATGGTTTCCCATATCTCCATCAGCCGTGTGGCTGGTAACACTACGCCAGCTTCTGTGTCTTCCCTGGTAATGAAGACGATACTAAGAGAGGAGTTAGGGTTTGAAGGAATTATTATTACAGATGCCATGGATATGAAAGCCATTACCGAGGCATTCACTTCAGAGGAAGCAGCAGTAAAAGCAATTGAAGCAGGTGCGGATATGGTTCTAATGCCAGATAATTTTGAAGAAGCCTATGAGGGTGTCCAAAAGGCAGTAGAAGATGGTAAAATAAGTGAAAAAAATATTGACAAATCGGTTTTACGTATCTTGGAATTGAAAATTAAGAGAGGATTGATTTTATCCGATACCAATCTTATTTATAAGTAGAAGAAATAGATTATAAAACCTATGCTTATTTTGTGAATAATATTTGGATTTTTTCAAAAAAATACTAGGGAAAAAGAGAAAAAACTATTGCTTATCTCTTTTGTTTCATTATAATAAAAATAGGAAATTGGTCTGCTGATTTCCAGAGAAAAATGATCGTATTAAAATATGGAACAATTTACTTTGATAGAAAAGGATTGGTGGCAGAAATGAACAAATTGGATATGCTGTATGAAGGAAAAGCAAAGAAAGTATTTAAAACAGATGTAGAAGATGTTTATATCGTAGACTATAAGGATGATGCAACAGCATTTAATGGTGAGAAAAAAGGCACTATTACTGGAAAAGGTGTTATCAATAATAAAATGACAAATTACATTTTCCAGATGTTAGAGAAGGAAGGCGTGCCAACTCATTTTGTTGAGGAACTTAGCGATCGTGAAACAGCGGTTAAGCAGGTGGAGATTGTTCCATTAGAAGTAATCATTCGTAATGTTGCAGCTGGCAGTTTTTCTAAAAAATTAGGCATTGAAGAAGGAACAAAGTTACTTTGTCCAACATTGGAGTTTTCTTACAAAGACGATGCTCTTGGAGATCCAATGATTAATGATTATTATGCTATCGCAATTGGAGCTGCTACCAGAGAAGAAATAGATAGAATTACAGAATTAGTATTTAAAATAAATGAGGTTTTACTTCGCTTCTTTGATGAATGTGGAATCGATTTAATTGATTTTAAAGTAGAATTTGGCCGTTGCAAAGGTGAAATCATACTTGCAGATGAAATTTCACCAGATACTTGCCGTTTCTGGGATAAGAAAACACATGAAAAACTTGACAAGGATCGTTTCAGAAGAGATTTGGGCGGTGTTGAGGATGCATACAATGAAGTTGCAAAGAGAATTGGCATTTTATAAATGATACAATAACAAAGAACCGGCGTTACGAATTGTGACGTCTGTTCTTTTCTTACCACAAGGACAACAAATTTTGTTAGAGAGGAGTAATCATGGACAACGTAGTTAGTGAATTTATATCGGACGAACTTCATGAAGAGTGTGGAGTTTTTGGTATTTATGATTTAGCTGGAGGAGAGGTTGCATCCTCCATTTATTATGGTTTGTTTGCATTACAACATAGAGGACAGGAAAGCTGTGGTATAGCCGTAAGTGATACCAATGGTCCAAAGGGAGTTGTAAAGTCTTGTAAGGGAATGGGACTTGTTAATGAAGTATTTAATCCAGATAATCTAAGTAATCTTCATGGAAATATTGGTGTGGGACATGTAAGATATTCCACTGCAGGTGCCAGTTCAGTAGAGAATACACAGCCTCTTGTATTAAATTATGTAAAGGGAACATTAGCCCTTGCACATAATGGTAATTTAACCAATGCTCCTGAGTTAAAAAATGAGTTATCTTATACAGGAGCAATCTTTCAAACAACAATTGATTCAGAGGTAATTGCATATCATATTGCAAGAGAACGTTTGAATACTCCTAATGTAGAGTCAGCCGTTAAGAATGCCATGATGAAAATTAAAGGTGCGTACTCCTTAATTGTAATGAGTCCACGTAAATTAATTGGCGCAAGAGATCCATTTGGATTTCGTCCGCTGGTTATTGGGAAAAGAGATAATGCCTATGTGCTGGCATCAGAAACTTGTGCGCTGGACGCTGTAAGTGCGGAATTTGTCCGAGATGTACAGCCAGGTGAAATTGTAACAATAGGAGCAGATGGAATAGAATCGGATACAAGCCTTTGCATACAAAAGCCAGCAAGATGTATTTTTGAATATATCTATTTTGCAAGACCAGACAGTTATTTGGATGGAGTAAGTGTCTATAATTCCAGAATTATGGCAGGTAAAATTCTTGCACAAATGCATCCTTGTGAAGCAGATATTGTAGTAGGGGTTCCGGACTCGGGAAATGTAGCTGCCATGGGATTTTCACTGGAATCAGGAATTCCTTACGGAATGGGATTTATTAAAAACAGCTATGTGGGCAGAACGTTTATCAAGCCAAAGCAGTCAGTAAGAGAGTCTTCCGTAAAAATAAAGCTGAATGTACTGAAGGAAGTTGTAAATGGCAAGAGAGTTGTTATGATTGACGATTCCATTGTACGTGGAACAACAAGTGAACGAATCGTAAGAATGTTGAAAACAGCAGGTGCAAAAGAGGTTCATGTGAGAATTAGTTCTCCGCCATTTCTAAATCCTTGCTATTTTGGTACGGATGTGCCATCCTGTGATCAATTGATTGCCCATAACAATACCGTTGAAGAAATATGCAAAATGCTTGGTGCAGATTCTCTTGGCTATTTGGACGGAGAGAGACTAAGCGAACTGATTGCAGGTGACAGTGGATATTGTGATGCCTGCTTTTCGGGCAGATATCCCGTAGATCCACCACAGGATGATATACGAGGAGATTATGATAAATAGGAGGGTATTATGAGTACAGATAAATATATTAGTCCACTATCCGAGCGTTATGCCAGTAAGGAGATGCAGTACATTTTTTCACCAGACATGAAATTTAAAACTTGGAGAAAGCTTTGGATTGCACTTGCAGAAGCAGAGCATGAGCTGGGTTTAAATATTACAGCGGAGCAGATTGAAGAATTAAAAGAACATGCTGAGGATATTAATTATGATGTTGCCAAGGAAAGAGAAAAATTAGTCCGCCATGACGTTATGTCCCACGTATATGCGTATGGGGTGCAGTGCCCAAAGGCGAAGGGAATCATTCACCTTGGTGCTACCTCTTGCTACGTAGGAGATAATACCGATATTATTGTAATGAGCGAAGCATTAAAGCTTGTAAAGAAAAAATTAGTGAATGTAATTGACGTTTTAAGTAAATTTGCAATGGAATATAAAGCATTACCTACTCTGGCGTTTACACATTTTCAGCCAGCACAGCCAACTACAGTTGGAAAGAGAGCATCCCTTTGGTTGCAAGAGCTGGTGTTGGATCTGGAAGATTTAGAGTTCTTAATGGAAAACATGAAGCTTCTTGGTTCTAAGGGAACGACAGGGACTCAGGCTAGTTTCCTGGAGCTATTTGACGGAGATCATACAAAAATCAGAAAGCTGGATCAGCTGATTGCTGAAAAAATGGGATTTGCTTCTTGTTTTGCTGTTTCTGGACAAACCTATTCCAGAAAGGTAGATACAAGAGTTGTTAATGTATTAGCAGGAATTGCAGCAAGTGCTCATAAGTTTTCCAATGACATTCGTTTATTACAGCATTTAAAGGAAGTAGAAGAGCCATTTGAGAAAAATCAAATTGGATCTTCTGCTATGGCATATAAGCGTAATCCAATGAGAAGTGAACGAATTGCTTCTTTATCCAGATACGTTATGGTGGATGCGCTAAATCCGCAAATTACTTCTGCTACACAGTGGTTTGAACGAACACTGGATGATTCCGCAAATAAACGTTTAAGTGTACCAGAGGCATTTTTGGCAATTGACGGTATTTTAGATTTGTACTTAAATGTAGTAGATGGATTAGTAGTATATCCAAAGGTAATTGAAAAACGTCTTATGTCAGAACTTCCATTTATGGCAACAGAAAATATTATGATGGATGCGGTAAAGGCAGGCGGAGACAGACAGGAACTGCATGAAAAAATCCGTACATTATCAATGGAAGCGGGCCGCAATGTAAAGGAAAAGGGCTTAGACAATAATTTACTGGAACTGATTGCAGAGGATAAAGCGTTTAATATGACGCTGGAAGAATTAAAGCAGACAATGGATCCTTCTAAGTATACAGGCCGCTCTGAGCAGCAGGTTGAGGAATTTGTAGAACAGGTAATTGCACCAATTCTAGAAGCTAATAAAGAACTTTTAGGAATTAAAGCCGAAATTAATGTATAAATGAGAAGTTTCACGTTTTGTGTAAATCATTTAAGCAGGACTGCCATACGAAAAGATAAGTATGGCGGTCCGGTTTTTCTAAAGAACTTTTCTTATAGAAAATATCTGATTGGCTACAAGCCAATTTTGTGGGAAAAATTTCATGATATTCCAGTAACTGACACCATGTAAATTGTACTCAGAGGCTGTTGTAAGTTTGGCTAGTATACTTCTGGCATCATCAAACCATACAACATGCTGTGCCTCATTTGAATCTGTGTAGTAAAAATAAGGTGCTTGGGAAACATCATCATACTGTATGGTAGTATTGTATTGTCTTGCCAGATCAACGGCAGCTACATTTCCCAGTGACTGTGCGGCACTTGTACCCCGGACAAAAGGCAAAGTCCAGTCGTAGGCGTAGTTTGGCATTCCCATAAAGATTTTTTCTGGAGGAATTGCCGTTACGGCATAATCCAACACCTTTTTTACCTGATTCAAAGGTGCAACTGCCATAGGAGGGCCAAATGTATATCTCCATTCAGGATAAAGGTATCTTTCTAAGTAAATCAATTATAGTTTATGGGGAATGGCAGGGTAGAGTTCGATTTCAAAATTAGGATTTTCTAGCTGCCCCTTTTTATTCCGCTGTGTTTTTACATATTCAATACGTACCAGAAGCAGCTTTAAGAGAGCATTTTTTTCTGCTGCCCCTTCTAACGTGTTATAGATATCTATAATAGAAAGGGTTTCTGGGTTGAAATTTGTTTTCGCATCCAGAACAGAGTCAGTCTTATCCTTTTCTAGTAAAAGAACAGCCTTCTTGTCTTTTAAAACCTTTATTTCATTTTTCAGTTTAACTTGTCGTTCTAAAAATAAATCTGCTGTGTAAATACCCTGTTCCAAAAGACTATAAGTATTTTGCTGTTGTTTTTGTAAAGTAAAAATTTCACAGTCTAATTTTTCTATAGATGTGTCAATAACATTGGCAAGGCTTAGTACGGTATTAGAAGCAGATGTTTCTTGAAGAGTTAAGCGGTAGCCTTCCAGCCAGTACTGCAAGGCAAGTATGACCTTCTGCTCCACTAAGAAAATGGGTGAAGAAATGTTATCACAGCGGGGATTAGGACATTTAACAGAGGAATAACTGTTTCGCTTGTTTGGTCCAAGCCGTATCATAGGAGAACCGCATTTTTTACAATAAAGAATACCACTAAAAGGATTTTTCAGTGTCAAATTTGCCTTTACACATGCTTTTGTATTTCTTTTTAAACGTGCCTGCGCCTTATCATATGTCTGGTCATTAATAATTGCCTTATGCAAGCCATTTACAAGAATATAATCGTCGGACTTCTGGCGGATTTTTGTGATTGTGCCTTGTAGAATCTGGCGATGCTCTTTTCGATACTGCCATCTGATTTTTCCGATATAAACAGGATTTTTTAAGATATCCCGAATACTTGCAGTACTCCACTGTTTGGATAGGGGTGGTTTCACTCCAAGGCGATCCAGATAGTGGGCAATCTGATTAGAACCTAGAGGTGTGGATATTCCGTCTGTCAGGGTACCTTTCGTATACAAATTAAAAATTAATTGGACAATAGGGGCATTTTCATTTGGCAATAGGGTATAGCCTTTTGCTTGATCTATTTTTACTTTATCATATCCAAACGGTGGGACAGAAGCGATATATCTGCCTTCTTTTGCTGAAGCAATACGTCCCCGCTGAATTCTTCTGTTTATTGTTTTATATTCCCGTCTGGACATATAAAGCCCAAATTCAAAGTATTCTTCGTCAAATTCATTAAGAGGATCGAAGGTCTTTAGCGGGGTAATAATTTTCGTGCCGCTGATTTGAAATGCCTGTGCTACAATTCCTTGATCCAATGTATTTCCACGGGCAAGCCGTTCTACTTCCATAACCAATACCCCAGACCAAATGTTTTGCTCCACTTCGTGAAGGAGTTGCTGCATGACAGGGCGGGCAGCAATGGTTTCACCAGAAACAATTTCTTTGTATATTTTTCCAATAGGTAAATTTAGACTTTCTGCCAGCGTCAAAAGAGCGGTTTCATGTCGTGCCAGTGTTTCCCCTTCCCCTCGGATTTCGGCATCCTGATCGGCACGGCTTTTCCTAAGATAAATACAATAAATCATAATAGGACCTCTATTTTTCATATAGTAATATCATATTAGGATAAAAGATAATTTACGACTGTTTCAAAATAAAATCAGACAGTATATAGTCAATTATGCTAGGAGGTGAAATTATGTCAATTATCAAGGAGTATTACGATGGACCAACTCATATTGTAATTCACGATGATTATTTGATAGGAAAGAGTGAAAGTGAAATAAATAGTATCATAAATGAAATAAAAGAGATTTATACAAATGTACGGTTTAGCAAAATAGAAAATGAAAAAAAGTGGTAAAACTGGAATTATTATGTTATAATAAAATGAAATTTACAGTATAATAGGAGGCCATAAGTGAAGTACGTATTTTATTTTAAATTGGAAAAACCGCTGATTTTGCCGATTCAATATAATCATATTATGCAGGCGGCTTTATTAAATTGGATCAATGAGGAGACTTATCAGACTTTCTTGCATCAGGAGGGGTATAGCAAAGAAAAACGGTCATATAAGCTGTATACCTTTTCAAAAATATTCGGCAAGTTTCAGTTAAACAAGGATACAAAAAGGATTACTTTTCAGGAGGAAATTCATTTTTATGTTTCCTCATACGATAGAAGCTATTTGAATTATTTAGTGCAGAATATTATTAATGACAAGCCGCTTGACATAATTGGGAACCAGCTTTATGTATCTAAGATTATGATGGAGCAGGAGAAGGTACCCCAGACCCAACAAGGGGAACTGGTCAGCTGTCTTGTTAAAACAGTATCACCTGTTACCATGGCTTCTACACTGGCTGACTTTCAAGGAAAGAAAAAGACCTATTATTATGCTCCGATGGAGCATGATTTTTCTGAACTAATCAAGAAGAATTTAATTCACAAATATGAGGCATTTCATGGGGAAAAACCAGATAATACTGAATTTTCTATTCGAGCGGTTCAGAGGGACTTGAAGGAAAGTATAACGAAGTATAAAAATTTTATTGTAAAAGGATGGAATGGAACTTTTTGTATGGAGGGTTCTCAGGAGTTAATTCAGATAGCACTAGACGCGGGAATTGGTGCAAGAAATTCTGCGGGCTATGGTTGTGTGCTGCTCCAGAAGGATACTATGACGATAAAGGAAGGGATTATTCAGATTGGAAAAGTTACCAAAAGTCAGAATAGTAGAACTGTTTCAAGAGCAATTATAAATGAGTTTCAACAATTATATCAAAATAAATATACCGAAATAAAAAAGGAATAGAAAAGCCTAATCTATAAAATCCAGAGGAGTATCAAAATATATTAAAAATAATATTCTGGAATATCTGTAGATTTGCAAAATTCATTTACGAAAATAAATAGTGTTACACTGCTTGCATGGTTTCTATTTGTTGTATATTACAATACGAATAGAATTAGGATACTGTGGATAAAAATACAAAAATTTTAAATAGTAAATTGAATTTTTTTCTAAATATGATAAAATATATAAATTACAAGCTGTTTAACAAGTTGGATATTAATAATAGCCATATGAATAAAAAAGTGTGGTTAATGAGAGGGGAAATCGTATGCCAGTTATTACCGCAGCAACAGCAGCAACTTTAAATACGGCAGCAAAGGCAGGAAAAGTATCTCAGTCTGTGATGAGCGTAGTTCCAGCGTTAGCAATTAGTGCTACCCAAGTTTATGTTGCAAAGAAAAATCGGCAATTACAAGAGAAACTTGCATCAGAGCAACAGGAGTTTACTTTGAGTATGGAAAAAAATAGACAAGATTTTCAGCTTGAGATGCACATGCGAAATGCTGAACTACAGGAATCACTAGTGTTGAGAAATCACATGCTTCGGTTGGAAGAGGTTAAATATAATTTTCAAATATTCTGCGAACAAGCTGAATATAGAGCATTAATTGAGAAATGGCCTTTGGTCAATCCACCTCAAGTAGTACGTGCCGCGCAAATGTTACAAGACAATACCATTATGTTGCGTGTTCTTTTCAGCCACACAGCTGATCCGCTTTTTAACAATATTGTTTTTCCAACAGTGGAACAAGGAATTCGTGATTTTATAGACATATATGCAAATGATTTTGATTCTCAAAATGTTATATTTTATCATGAAGCCTATAAAAGTAATTTCCATGGAGGAGCCATGGAAGAAAACATTAAATTTATGCTAAATGAAATTCCTGTGTTAATTGTTGATGCAAACATACTTCCCCGCGAAATCAGAGTCTCGTTCACAATTTGGGGATTTGGAGCTTCATCGCTAAAAAGTAAACATCAAAGTGTGTTTTCGATACCATATGAAAGAAAACTTCTGAACGGCGTTCCAGATGCAGATTATTATGATAATATTACTTTCAAGTTGTTAGCTTACATAAAGTTCATCATTGGATATTCTTACGATGCGTATAATTTGATTCAATACGATAAAGCTCCACTTTTTCCTGCAGTTGCCCAACGTGAATTAGAATTTAAAGAAAATTATCAGTATCCCGTGATGGGTATCCCAGAACTTGCTGACGCATTCAGAGCTACTTATTGTGAAATGGCAAAGACGGTTTGGAATTCAGAGAAACTATGTGATACCAAGCGATATACAACACACAAAACACAATTAGAGTTTACTAAATCGGTCTTACTACATATGTCAGATGACGAGACGTTAGCTTTATTAGACGAGTCTTTGACAGCTTGGGTATCTTTACGTTCCAAAGACTCTGTAGATAAGTTTTTACAGAGTATGATTGATGACTCTGGATTGATAGTTAAATATTTTTCTTCAGATGATAAAGATTATTGGGGAGAATTAAGCTCCACATATTTAGCTACAAGCAAAAAACAACATTGTTACAAAAATCTAGTGCTAAAATTACAGAATATTTTGGACACGTATGCTGATGATATTCCGCAAACAATGATTAGGCCAAATACTCATACTGTCCTTGATAGGAAATCAGAGCACCGCTATATTGAATTGTAAGGAGTGTGGTAACATATGAAAATTTTAATGATTGGGAACAAAGAATCTGGTAAGACAACATATATGGCCAGTTCTTTTGGGATACTTGAAAATGGTCAGAATGGATTTTATCTTAAAACTGACACGTCATCTAATATGTGGTTTAAAAAGGTTTTTGAAACGATAAAACAGGGACAATACCCCGAACTCTCTGATAAACGCAATAATTACCAATTTGAATTATACCATCATCAAAAAAAGATACTTGATTTTGAATGGATTGACTATTATGGTGGTGTCATTTTGGAATCGAACGTCAGTAAATTGACAGAGGACATAGGGTCAGCAGATGGTATTATTTTGTTTTTAGATGCGATTTCCTTGCTAGAAAACAATAATTCAGTACATCAATTCAGAAGAATATTGGGATTGATTACGAATAAGCTTACTGAAATTGAAAGTGGTCTATTTTCTGTGATTGTTGTTATAACCAAAGCGGATATGGTACCAAATGGTAGTTCACTGGAACAATTATACCAGCCTTTGAGTCAATTCATTTCAAGTACAGATGAGAATAAAAATATTTACGCTCGGATAGTGCCTGTATCTTGTACTAACAGAGGGTTTTATAATGTTGAACTTCCATTATTGGATATGCTTGACAGTGGAATGAAAATATCATACCTTACAGCAATAGTGGAAGCAAAACAATATGCAGAAACATGTATGAACTATAACAAGCATAGGGGTATACTTGATTGGACCGTAAGCCGTTTATCTGGAGTTGAAACAAATGGCGAACTTGCTGAGAAGTATCGGAGAATGGCGATGGAAAAGATTGATTTATATGAGTCTATCGAAGAGCCAATGGAAAGATTGTCTGAATACGTGAAAAATTATGTCATTAGGCTTCCATGGGATTCTCGTAAGGATGCGATGTTATCAACTAATACTTCGGGCGGGCGTAGATTAATTGAACTATAGCAAATAACATTTTGGGAGGTAATATTTATGAAAAACAATGTAACTGTTATCGGATTTAAAAATTCTGGTAAAACTACATATCTTGCGGGTATGTACACAATTATGAGTGCAGGTCGAAAAAACTTTTCTCTGGTGACAAAAGACCCTGACTTAGATTTGTTTCTAGAGAATCTTTGGGATGGAATTTGTTCAGGAAACTTTCCATTGCCGAGCGATAAAGACGAGATATTTTCGTTCCATCTAGCACATAATTATAAACCAGTATGTGACTTTGACTGGTTAGATTATCCTGGTGGAATTTTAGCCGATCCAAATCATCCCTCCCGTGAGAAGTTGAACACGAGTATTCGCGAAGCGGCTTGTTTGATTCTTGTGCTTGATGGGGACCTATTTGCTATTGACGCAACGAGCGAGGCTGATTATGAGGCAAAGCTGACCCAAAAGCTGGAGTTTGATAGTGGTCTAAGAAAGGAAACAAAGGCGCTCACTCGGCTTTCAGCAGAGGGTATAGTTATTCCACCTATCTGTATTGTAGTTACTAAATGCGACAAGATCAATTTTGATTATCAAGCTGCAGTGGAGAAAGTTTTAAGAGAATCGCTTAAGGGTGTTTTCGAGGGCAACCCATTGGTAATGGTTTCAAGCGTATCTTTTGGTGAGGGCATCGATCATGGGGCAGCACCTGATCCGTATTGCATTGAACAACCTATAGCGTTTGCTGTTCTTGTGATTTTACTGAAATACCTTAAGGCACTGAAAATTAGTAGAACAGACAACAAAGAATTTGTAAATAAGTCACGAGATATAATTAGCAGATGGTGGAATTCTGCAAAAATATCCGCAGCGGAGAATAACATAAAAGAGCTTGCTGGTGTATCCGACAAGTGGTCAGAGGATGCTTATAAACTTCTTGAGTTATTTCCTGACAAAAAGAAAATATACATTAATGGGAAAGAAGAAAAGTTCAAACCCTATTTTAGAGATATCTTTTGTGAATTAGGAAAATAACTTAGAATATATAAGTCGTTTTCTCAAGAAGGAGGTACCACCATGAAATTAAATTATGCGCCAATCATTCATGCGAGAACAAAATATGTCGATTTTCGTAAAGGTCTATTAGTGTTACCAGTTGATTTTTCTGAAACGGATGCACAGGATGTGCATTCATTGGTATTAGATAGCACAAGGTTTTTTGAATTAGCTGGAACAAGTGGAAGAAGAGTCGTTTACGGAAACGGAAAATTTGTTGTTTCTGGAATATCTATTATATTTCAGGAATTATTTAAGCTGTGCAATAAAGAACCTGAATTCAACAGGGTCGATCACGAGAATGGCCGTTTAGCCTATGGATTTGTTGGCGTAGTATTCCCCGTAGCCAGCAGACCCAATCTTTTTGATATACCAAACGAAGTGTTTTTGAATATCTACCTTAAACACATAAAAACGCGCTGGGAAGAAACAACTGAAACAGAAAACGTCTTTGGTTCAAAAAAAGTTGAGTATGAGGAAATAGATCTTCCTGATGCAGGACGCATCGCTAATTTTGACACGCAGTTATCTAATCGGAGTGGAAAACTGTTACTGGAAGATATTCCTGAGGACTGTGATGCGACAGTAGCCTATGTGCTATCCAAAGCGTTGCGTGGGGAGCGAATTGCATTCTGTTCAAATATCACTATACCAAAATTGATTTCTGAGAGTAGATTTGATATTGTTACTTGCAGAAATGCAAGTTCAATCTTACCTCCAGAAGTTCAAGTCAGACCTCTTCAAAATCAACCTGAACCTGCTGACAATTATTCCTTAAAGAGAACAGCCCAACGCTTACCGAAGAAAATGCATTTATATGAACCACCAAAAAAGAAAAAGGAGTCATCACTTGATGATATTCTTGAGCAGTATAATGCTCCAATCGAGAATAAGGATTTTTTGTCGGAAAGGTATAATCCAAGGGAATATGCTCGAAAAAAGGATAATAAAGCTCCGTATATGAAAGAGGCAAAAAAAAACGATAACACTACCCTCTCATACAATGACATAATTCGTGAGAAATCTGATATATTTACAAAAAAATCCGATTTCACTGAAATAGCAACTGTGTTAGGTGTAATTGCAGGAGTTACGTTTACTGTAATAGGGTTAGCTACACAAGCCAATCCCATCGTTTTAGCGACAGTTGGCGTAATAACCGTAGTTTTAACCGGAATGGAAGCAAAAAGAATTTTAGATAGATTCAATTCTTAATGAGGAGGAATTACAATGTTTGATTCATTTTTTAAGTTTGCGGGTGCTAATGGGGATACTTTTAAAAGTTTCGATGAATTTATGAACACAGTATCTAATTTGCCAACAAATTTCGATTTTAATGCATTGGATACGAATGGAGATGGCGTGATTAGTCTTTCGGAGTTCATGAATGCAACGTCAAATCTTCCCATCTCCACTGACTTTACCTCATTTGATGCCAATGGGGATGGTTACCTGAGCGTTGATGAGTGCAATCATCTGTTTTCAAGTATGCCGTTGAATTTTAACTTTAATGCAGCCGATAAGGATCATGATGGTTTTTTGAGCATGGACGAATTTATGAATGCAAAAGCAAGTTTAACACAAGAGTTTGCTGTTGGATATGAAATTAATCCAAGCATAAATCACGCTGATACCATTTCATTCACAGGTGGTGCAAGCTGTTTATCGTCATCACACATATCTTCAGTAACGAATGCTTGTGTAAATGGCGGATATGTAGTTTCATAGCGCTAAAGGAGGATATCGGTGTGAAAACTTTAGTTGAATATATTTGCACAGAAAAATCCACGTATGCTTATGATGCAATTTCAAATAAGATTATAAGCATAAGTGGAGATTTCATACAACCACTTACAAAGAGAGATAGCTTTGCAATAACTAATTATTTGACTAGATGTGGTGTTATCTCTGAAAACAAAATAAAGGAAGCTATATGGATAAATTCTTTCTCGGAATACATAAAAATGCTGGGTGGCAAAATACCAGCTTTGGTTTTGGAACTTGAACAAGAGTGCAATTTGCGATGTGATTATTGTGTATATTCAGGAAACTACGAGAATTACAGAACTCATAACGCTACGGCAATGAAAATTGATACGGCAATGAAAGCTATAGAATTTTTCCATTCGCATAACAGGGAAGCCGATAAAGCAACAATCTTTTTTTTCGGAGGAGAGCCACTATTAAGGCAGGATACTATTAAAACATTAGTGGAATATGCCAAGAGTATTTTCGGTTCAAAACCACTTAGTTTTAGTGCTTCTACAAACGGAACTTTAATAACGCCCGACTTTTTATCATGGCTCCACACAGAACCTACATTCAATCTGTACATAACTTTAAACGGAACCAATCATGACAAATATAGGCATTTTCCTGATTCTCGAGGAAGTTTGAAAATAATATTAAACCATATTTCCTTTGCTCGTGATAACTTTCCAGATGTCTATAACAATCAAATCAAATTCCTTTGTAACGTAGATTCTTTTGCTGAAATGGTTGATGCAAGAAATTTCTACATATCTCATTCATTGCATACACCCGCAACAACTTCGTTTATTATGAAGAGATATGGCAATGAAAAAATAGATTCCATCCTGCGAGCTGATATCCAACGTGATAATGTTGCTTTTGAAGCACTTGTTGACTTGTATATTAATAGCGGTGACGAATTTTGTCATTCTCATTTTTCCGATTCGCTAATGACGATTCACAACAGGAGCATGACTGCTGTATATGATTGTGTACCTATTGAACGAACTTGTCAACCTTTTGGTGCTAAACTGTTTATAGATGCAACAGGACAGTTTAATATCTGCGAGAGAACAAATTCTACAATTAACTTGGGCAATATACAGAACGGATTCAACTTAGAGGGAATAAAGACTTTGCTTGATTCATACAAAAACATCTCTTCGAATGCATGTATCTATTGTTCCGTTCAAAGGCTTTGCCCTCGTTGTCTTGCGGCAATGATAAGTGGAAACCTTTTTTGTAGTATTCCAGATGATATATGCAAAAACATCCGTATGTCAATTTTACGTGAACTAAAACTGTATTGTGAAATATCGGAAAAAAATCCTAAATTATTACGACTTCTATCTAGGTAATGAACTTGATATCTCAAGTAGTACCTATTATAAATGCAACCCACGGATAGTATTCGAGATTATAATTTGCTAAAATCTATTTCAGAATCAATTAACCAGAGTTTTGTGGGAGAAGAGTTGTATTCAACAATTTACAATAATAATACCTATTTGTGGTTTTTATACAATTAAGTATATAATGGCATTTAGAGAAGCATTTGCTCGCCAAATCAGATTGAATCATTTAAATATTCTATCCTAAACTGTTAATTAGAAATTAGAATTATAGATTGAGTGTAAAATCCCTTTATTAGTGACTGAGAATTAAAAGTGTTGTCTCACAAAAAGACAGATTGCACATCTGTCAAATATTAAGTAACTCAACTTTTTCACTAGCATAGATTTTATTGTTTTAATGGTTTATTGACATTAAAATAGCACCTGATCTTAGGGATAATAAATGATAGCACAACAAAAATCACATATGAAATGTCTGGTATAAAAACTATATGGGAATTTACGACAGATACTAAACCAATATTCAGATGTATTGTAAAAATGAGTTAACGAAAGGAAACCAACCAAATGAACGACAACACCCATTTTGCCATCTACCTGTCAAAACTTGGAAAAATAAAAATTAACTATAACGAAACAGCAGTCACAGCAATCAACTTGGTAACAGATGCCGTTGAAATCAAAGAAGCAAACCATTCCGCCCTCTCAGAACAGGCATTTCAACAATTAAGCGAATACCTAGAAGGAAAAAGAAAGACCTTTGACTTTCCATACGAACTAAACGGAACAGAATTTCAAAAGAAAGTCTGGAAAGCCCTATTGGACATCCCTTATGGAGAAACAAGATCCTATCAGGATATTGCAGCCAAAATAGGGAATCCCAAAGGGGCAAGGGCAGTAGGTGGCGCTAACAACAAGAACCCCTTACTGATTGTAGTACCATGCCACAGGGTGATTGGCTCCAGTGGAAAACTGACAGGGTATGTCCTTGGACTTGACCAAAAAGAATATTTGATAAATCTGGAAAAGACCAATCAGCCTATGACCAATATCATCCATGAGCCTATGTATATCCCCATTCATAAGTCATCAGCAGAGCATAGTTCGTAGCTTCACCAATAGCAGGATAATCATGGCTTTCATACAAAAGACCAGGCTGAGCACCTGACGTTTTTGGTGCAAGAGCAGTAATGACGATATAACCCTCTGCATTTAGCCGCTCCCGTACCTTAGTAACAAAAGCAGCAAAAGCTTCCCGGTCTCCAGGCAGAATATATTCAAAATCAATATCCAGACCATAATAATTTTTAGCCTTCATATTAGCTAGAATATTATTAATTAAGGTGTCTTGTATCTGTTCATTATTCAGAAGCGTATTAGCAAGCTGATTGTTGAAAATACCTTCCTCTGTTAAAGTGGAAATTAACATAATAGGGGCAACACCGTTTTGACGGGCCAGATTGATAATTTCCTGATCCTCGATAGGAATCAGCTCACCCTGCTCAGTAAAACCATAGGTAAACAATGTTAAGTATGTTAAATAAGGTAATGTTTTAGTCAGGACTTCCCGGTCAATAAACGGATATGCATATCCATTAATTGACATTTCCCCAAACGAATCAGCAGGAATCCCCTCTGCCGTATTTAAAATTACGATTGTCTGCCCCACTACTAGATTAGTGGGATCTGTTAACTCGTTATCCGTTATCAGTTGTTCAGCAGTAACATTATATGCCTGGGCAATGGATGTAATGGTATCGCCCGGTTTTACCACATATATAACCATAGTTCTCTCCTTTAGGAACAAAATAATTTTTCATGATTTATTATATGTATTAGAAAAATAAGGTTTCAAATTTATTTACGCACATATTGACTTTTCCATATCAGATGACACATAATTCATATCAGAGGCGAGTAAATATAAAAAGGAATGAAATAATATGATTAGTAGTTTGGAATATTACAAGGTATTTTATTATGTCGGAAAATATAAAAGCTTTAGTAAAGCAGCAGAAAAGTTATGTATTTCACAGCCGGCAATAAGTCAGACCATTAAAATGCTGGAAAGTGAATTAGCATGCCAGCTTTTTTTCAGAACCTCTAAGGGAGTAAAGCTGACACCGGAAGGAATGGTTTTGTCGGAGTATGTGAAAAGCGGAATAGAGCAGTTTCTGATGGGTGAAGACAAAATAAAGAAAATGAGAGATTTGGATAAAGGTGAAATTCACATCGGAGCAAGCGACATGACATTGCAATTCTACCTGCTGCCTTTCTTGGAAAAATTTCACAAGCTATATCCAGATATTAAAGTGAAGGTTACCAATGCAACTACACCTGAAACATTAGAAAACTTGTACAGTGGAAAAATAGATTTTGGTGTGGTCAGTGAACCATTCAGTGTAAAGTCTTCTGTTAAAAAAGTAAAGGTAAGGGAAATAGAAGATACCTTTGTAGCTGGAAGTTTGTTTCAGCATTTAAAAGGGAAAAAGCTTGACTTAAAAATACTGGAGGAATTGCCAGTAATCTGTCTGGAGGAAAACAGCAGTACAAGAAGGTATTTGGATAACTTTCTGCTGGAAAATGATGTGGTGCTAAAGCCAGAATTTGAACTGGCAACCAGTGACATGATTGTCCAGTTTGCTTTTCGGAATCTGGGTATCGGATGTGTGATGAAAGGCTTCGCTGAGGAACAGATTAAAAATGGAGGACTTTTTGAACTTGAATTTACAAAAAACATACCCAAAAGGCATTTTTGCTTAATTTATAATCATACGGAACCAATTTCAATTGCTTCCAATCAATTATTGAATATAATGGGATTTTAGTGAATGGTTGGAAGCAATTATTAACTTGAAACCTTGTATAGGATACAAAATTGTGTTAAAATATAAGTAATGCATGAAGAGAATGATATAATATTAAATTATATCAATTATAATAAATATTGATTTTACTTATATCTTACTATGTAGTAATATGTTAAAGTGAATATAGTACGAAAATATAAGATGCGTAGGAGGAAATAGAATGGTTACAGCAATAGTTGGTGCCAATTGGGGCGACGAAGGAAAAGGTAAAATTACTGACATGCTTGGAGAAAAGTCAGACATTATAGTACGGTTTCAAGGTGGAAGCAATGCAGGTCATACCATAATCAACAATTATGGAAAGTTTGCATTACATTTATTACCATCAGGAGTGTTTTATGAGCATACAACCAGCATTATTGGCAATGGGGTTGCCTTAAATATTCCTTATTTGTTTAATGAAATAAAAAGTATTGTAGAAAAGGGCGTACCAAGTCCAAAGATTTTAGTTTCAGAGAGAGCACAGATTTTGATGCCTTACCATATCCTGTTTGATCAGTATGAAGAGGAAAGATTGGGCGGAAAATCATTCGGGTCAACAAAATCTGGCATTGCACCATTTTATTCTGACAAGTATGCTAAGATTGGCTTTCAGGTTTCCGAATTATTTGCAGATGAGGAAGTGCTTCGTGAAAAAATTAGCCGGGTTTGTGAACAAAAAAATGTTATTTTGGAACATTTATATAAGAAACCTGCAATTGATGAGAATGAATTATATCAGACATTAATGGAATATAAGGAAATGGTAAAACCATATGTTTGCGATGTGGCTGCATTTTTACAGCAGGCAATTAAGGAAGACAAATCAATATTGTTGGAAGGTCAGTTAGGAACATTGAAGGATCCGGATTTCGGAATTTATCCAATGGTTACCTCTTCTTCCACATTGGCCGCTTATGGAGCAATCGGAGCTGGTATTCCGCCATATGAGATTAAGAAAATCGTGTGTGTGGTAAAGGCATATTCCAGTGCAGTGGGAGCTGGTGAGTTTGTTAGTGAAATCTTTGGGGAGGAAGCAGATGAATTAAGAAGACGCGGTGGTGATGGCGGCGAGTACGGTGCTACCACAGGAAGACCAAGACGAATGGGTTGGTTTGATGCAGTTGCTTCACGTTACGGATGTAGAATGCAGGGAGCTACAGAGGTTGCATTTACAGTGTTAGATGTATTAGGCTATTTGGATGAGATTCCTGTCTGCATAGGATACGAAGTGGATGGTAAGGTTACAAAGGATTTTCTAACAACGGTTCAGCTTGCAAAGGCAAAACCAGTGTACGAAGTATTGCCAGGCTGGAAAGAAGAAATCAGAGGAATCAGTAAGTATGAAGATTTACCAGAAAACTGTAGAAAATATATTGAATTTATTGAACGTGAGTTGGAAGTGCCAATCACAATGGTATCAAATGGTCCTGGAAGACATGAAATTATAAAGAGATGATGAGTAAGATATGGGCGTAATCAGTAGTAAAGATGTCAACAATATTATACGCAAGGCGTTAAATATTGTTGACGAAACAATTATGGAGCATGGTTCAATCGTTGGTTACATTTTATATAAAATGTTGGATTTTCAGTATAAGTATTCGTTGCAGGAGTTAATTGATTATACAATGATTGGAATTTTGCATGACATTGGTCTTTTTAAAGAGGGCAGTGATGTAGATATTAAACATAATGAAACAAAGAGTGTATGGAAGCATTCTATTTATGGCTATCTTTTTCTGCGTTACCTGTCGCCAATTGGCGAAAAAGCTGAAATTGTACTATACCATCATTTAGAATACCGCAAATATCATTTAATACGTTCAAAATACATGGAAATAGCAGAATATTTAAGCTTTGCAGATGTATTAGACTGGTATTTGCGAATGAATGATGGAGAAATGAAAGCAGATTTTTTTGTGAAGAACAGTAATATTAAGTTTTCTGAACGGGCAAAAGTACTTTTTTTACGGGCAGAAAAGAAATATAAAATTTTAGAAAAAATAAAAGATGGCAGTTATGAAGCTGAGTTAAACGGGCTTCTTGGTAAAAAACTGTTGTCAGAGGAATATAAACGGGAATTTCTTCAAATGCTTATTTATACCATTGATTTCCGTAGTGAATATACAGTAATACATTCCATGGCAACCACAGCATTTGCCACAGAAATTGCCAGATTAATGAGGGTACCCAATAAGGACATTTATATTTTATATTATGGAGCATTATTACATGATATTGGAAAACTGACAACACCGATAGAAATACTGGAGGCACCTCGAAAGCTGACCGATGAAGAAATGGTGATTATGAAGGCGCATGTCACCAATACAGTTGAAATACTAAAAAATGTTGTAAATGAAGAGGTTCTGGAGATTGCTGCAAGACACCATGAAAAGCTGGATGGTTCTGGATATCCGAGAGGATTAAAGGGAGAGGAACTGACAATTCCCCAGAGAATTGTTGCAGTAGCAGATATTATCAGTGCATTATACGGGAAGAGAAGTTACAAGGATTCATTTGACAAACAGAAGATCATTGACATTTTGGAAAAGGATGCAGAAAGCAATAAGCTTTGTCCCAAAGTGGTAGGCTGTGCGGTTCGGAACATGGATTATTTGTTCAAAAATTTCGAAAAGCAGAAAACGAAAACAATAGGTGTGTATATGACGATTAAAGAACAATATTCTATTATTTATGAAAAATTTAAACAGTTTGAATAGGTTCTAGAAAGAGGGAAAAAGATGAAACTTGCTGTTTTAAGTGATATTCATAGCAATTACATTGCTTTTGAAACATGTATTTCCTATATTGAACATAACCAGGTAGACGGTATACTATTTCTGGGGGATAATATTAGTGATTGTCCCAATCCGGAAAGAACGCTGGGACTTATAAAAGAATTAGATCATAACTATATGACGTTTCACATAAGAGGAAACAGGGAAGAGTATTTTATCGACCATAAGGACGGAAAAAGTGATAATTGGGAATATTCCTCTTACAGAGGAAGCCTGCTATACACTTATGAACATATAACAGCTGCTGACATTGAACATTTCCGGCAGCAGGAAAATTGCAGGGTAATTCAGATTGAAGGGACAGCGCCCATTACGATGGTACATGGTTCGCCTTGTTCTTCCAGAGAACTGCTATATGCGAATTCAGAAAAAACGAGAGAATATATGGAGGAGCTGACAACAGACTATTTGTTATGTGGCCACACTCACAGACAATTTTCTTACCAATATTGTAATAAATTATTGATTAATCCTGGTTCAGTAGGAGTTGCCATAGGATGTCCGGCAACTGCTCACTTTGCAATGCTGGAATGGAAACAGAACAAATGGGAATATCAGCTCATATCACTGCCCTTTGATTTTAAAGAAGTGGAATGTTTTTTTCTCAAAAGTTCTCTCATGGAAAAGGCGTATGTCTGGCCTAAGTGCATTTTGAAATCCATGGAAACGGGAATTAACATGGGACCGTTATGTGCCAAGGCTGCCTATGATATGGCAGTCAGCGACGGTATTAATGCTAAAAACAATAACATACCAGAACTTTATTGGAGAAGAGCAGCAAAAGAACTGGGAATCGTATCATAAAAAAAACACGTTTTATCAAGAATGATAAAGCGTGTTTTTTTCATTAAATCAAATCTAAAAGTAAGGTAGTAAGTTCATCATTTTTTTCAGGTGACATAAAACAAAAACGGATAAACTGGTCATTTAAAAAAGAGAATCCGGAGCAGTCACGTATCATAAGTCCTTTCCTAATGGCAGCATCAAATACGTCCTGTGAAGTAAGGGAGGTGTTAAGAAGCTTTACCAGTACAAAATTGCCATAGGGTTCAAAGACTTTCAAATTAGGATTTTCTCTTAATCTAGTTACAATTCTTGTTCGCTCATTATGAATTAATGTTCTGGTTGCATCAATATACTCCTGATCCTGAAACATAATTTCACCTGCAATTGCTGCTAAGGAATTAATTGTCCAAGGATTTTTCTTTTCATTTATCACGGTCAGAAGCTCAGGGCAGCTACAAACCCCATAGCCAAGACGAAGGCCAGGAGCTGCAAAAAATTTAGATACTCCTCTTAGCACAATCAGATTCTGGAACTGGCTTGTGAGAGGGATAGCAGTAATCGCACTAATATCAGGTGCAAATTCTACATACGTTTCGTCAATCATAACAAAAATACCATGTTCCCTGCATGTTTGTAAAATCAGATACAGCTGCTGGGTAGTTAACACAGAAGAAGTTGGATTGTTAGGATTACATAGAATAAATAAATCAATATCAGAAGTTAAGTGTTCTAGTAATGCATTTAAATCCAATTGAAATTCTTTATCCTCCTGCAAGGGAAAATATTCACAAATCCCATTTTGTAATGTAATCTCACGTTGGTATTCTGAATAAGTAGGACCAAGGATTAGTGTTTGCTTAGGTTTCCTTGACTGAATTAATATGGATATTAATTCAGTGGAACCATTTCCAACGATAATATGCTCTGAAGGGGCATTTACATATTGGCTGATGGAATTCCTGAGACTGGTATATTTTCTGTCAGGATAAGTTGCTATAGCATCAATATGGCTTGTCAGTGTTTCTCTTAAACGGAAGGAAATTCCCAGAGGATTCACATTGGCGGAAAAACTGGTAATAGATTCTTTCTTTATATGATAGATTTGCTCAATTTTTTCCAGGTCACTGCCATGAAAATGCTCTTTATGATTGGTTAATTGATTATGCAATGTCATCACCCTTTTTCTTTTCTTTTTTTTCGTGTAGTGTTATAATTATTATAGCTATTTTTCAAGAAAAAGCAAGGAGACATACCATGAAAGAAAAAATAACTAAAATAGCAAAAGGAATCATTGAATACGAATTGACAAAGGTTACGCTTTCCGAGGAAGCAATTGAATTTAGTATCGAAGCTGGGAAAAAATATAGTGGGTCTATTACGATGAGCAATCGTGATGGAGTTTATATGAAAGGATTAGTTTATAGCTCCAGCTTTTTTATGAAATTAAAAAATACAGCTTTTGCAGGTCAGGTTGTTACGATCGAATATGAGTATGTTGCAGTTAATCTGAATCCTGGTGAAACTCATTCTGGTATCATAACGATAGAAAGTAATTTAGGTGAGTTTGAGATTCCTTTTCTTGCAACGGTAGAAATGCCGTTTTTTGATACAACGATGGGGAAAATTCGTGATCTTTTTCAGTTTGCCAATTTGGCAAAGGCGGATTGGCTCCAGGCAATTAAAGTGTTTAAGGCAGAAGAATTTGAAACTGTTTTTTTAAGCAATGACAGAAAGAACCGGCTAATATATAGAAGCTTGAGCAAAAGCTTGTCAGCAAGCCATGGGTTGGAGGAATTTCTGATTGCAATACATAAAAAGGACAGGATACAGTTTACAATTGATAAGTCTTTTCTGGAATATGAAGAGGTACAGGAGACATTTCAGGATAAGCTTACCATTCGTAAAGACAACTGGGGTTATTCGGAGATTCGCATTACCACAGATTCCGATTTTATTATTCCAGAGCATAAAATTTTGTGGACAGATAATTTTATTGGGAACCAGTATATCCTGGAATATAGAATGGATCCTAGTCATATGCATCCAGGTAAAAATTATGGAAAGCTTTTCTTGAGAACGTCACATCAAAGCTTTACGATTGAGATTGTGGCTTATTGTTATAAAATGGACGGAACAAAAAGAAAAATACGGAATTATCACAGTGCATCCCTGGAGTTTACCAGGAGTTATTTAAATTTCCGTATGAACCGTATAGCGGTGGAACAGTATATGCTGGAGGTAAATCAGAGCATTCAGAACTTTTATGAACTGCATGGGCAGGAATACGAGTTGTTAAAGCTGCATCTGGCTATTATGGAGGAAAACGATGAGAAGGTTCAGACGCTGTTTGGACAGCTTCGGGAAAAAGAAGAACAATGGAAGGAAAGTGCTCCATTTATTTTATGTGCGTATTGGTACTTGAATGCTTTGTATCAAAAGGATCACGGGAGCATCGAAGAAGCAAGGGAGCGGATTGAAAAACAGTACCAGAAGAAAGAAGACTGCTGGCAGCTGTTCTGGTTTTTGTTATATTTAGATCAGAGCTATGAAGAAAATCCTGAAAAAAAGAAAAGGGCAATTTTGCAGAACTTAAAAAAGGGCTCCAAAAGTTCGGTTTTATATTTGGAATTAGCTAATTTGTACCGCATGGATGCTGGACTTTTGCATGAGCTGAACAGGGAAACGATTCAGGTGCTAAACTGGATGGTAAAAGAAAATTATATTACAGATGAAATCATAGAGCGTTATGTGTATCTGGCAGGGAGGATGAAAGGCTTTCATTTGGTTGTATTCCGTAATATGAAGCAGCTTTTTGAACGGGAAGAAAATGATGAAATATTACACACAATTTGTACAATGTTGATTAAGGCTCAAAAGGCAGCAGTTAAATATAACAGATGGTTTGCCCGTGGAGTGGAAAAGCAGCTGCGGATTACCCAGTTATATGAATTTTATATGGACTCTGTAGAGGAGAATTTGTTTTATATTTTTCCACAGGCTGTATTGCTTTATTTTTCTTTTCAAAGTAATTTAAATGAGCGGAAGGCTGCATTTTTATATGCTAATATGATTTATAACAAAGAACAGTATGGGGATATTTATTTACAATACGAGAAGAAGATAAAGGAATTTGCCATATGCCAGCTAGAGAAAAGGGCTGTAAATGAATTCTTAGCAATTATTTATGAAGAATTAATCAATAAAGATACAATATGTAAAGAATATGCGGTGTATCTGCCATATGTGATGTTTCGACATGAAATACAATGTCACAACGCAAATATGGTTGGTGTGGTTGTATGTCATAAGGAGCTGACAGAAGAAATATATGTTCCGTTAGAGGATGGCAAGGCTTATATTCATATTTTTACGGAAAATTCCAATGTATTTTTAGTTGACTCCCGAGAAAACCGATATTGCACAACAGTAGAATTTACGTTAAACAAACTTCTGCATTTGGATGAACTGGCGGATTATTGCATGCCGTATGCGGCTGACAACGGCATGCTTTTGTTGCATTTGTATGAGCAAATGGAAAGTTATCATAAGTACGCACAGAATGCGGTTTCTATGAGAAAAAAACTATTATTGATGGAAGAATTAGAGGATAATTTTAGAAACCATTGCATTGTTAAGCTGGCATCCTATTTCTATGATTCCATGCAGGGCGATGAACTGGACAGCTTGTTACAGACAATTGACTTTCATAAAGTATCCTCACAAGATCGTGTAAAGCTTATGGAATTATGTATGCTGCGTGATATAGACGATAATATGCTGGAACTGTTAGCACAGTATGGATATGAAAATAATTCAATGAAAAAACTGGTGCGTTTTCTGAAAAAATATATTCAGAAACAGGAAGAGCCAAATAAGCTGATTGTGAATATGGCATATGATACAGTGAGAATGGGAAAGCATAACCAGGAAATTGTGGAGTATGCAGCAAAGCATTTCAATGGAACAACGAAGGAAATGAAGCAGCTTTGGGATGCTGGAAGAATCTATTCTGTTGATATGTTACTGCTAGAGGAAATGTATCTAAGCCAGTGTCTGTTTACGGAGAAATGCAAGTCTCAGTCGGTTGATGTTTTTCTTTCCTACTATAAGAAACCGGAAAGGAATAAAATACTGGTGCAAAGCTTTCTAAACTATTTTGCTTACAAATACATGGTAAAGGAGCGGTTAATACCAGATTCCTTGTTTTCTGTTATGGAACAGGAATTGCAGTTTGAGGAAAACCAAATTTTATTAATTGCAGTTTTAAAATATAAGAGTACGTTACATCAGCTTAATAGCCAGGAATTAGAGTTTGTGGATGTCCATTTAAGTGGATTAGCACGAAAAGGCATTGTATTTTCATTTTTTAAGGAGTTTCAAAAAGTTATGCACAT
This sequence comes from Anaeromicropila populeti, assembly GCF_900112775.1. Taxonomy (GTDB): domain Bacteria; phylum Bacillota; class Clostridia; order Lachnospirales; family Lachnospiraceae; genus Anaeromicropila_A; species Anaeromicropila_A populeti. The sequence goes on along the minus strand of NZ_FOYZ01000009.1, from coordinate 152,786 downwards.
TCCTCATTGCATTGCCAATAAATATTTTGTGGAATACCGGACCAATCCTAACAACAAGGTGATGATTCACTATACAATTGAGTCTGACACTTCAGATGGAATGAAGTTCAGGCAAGAAGAAATGAAGGATATGTGCTATGGAATTTTTGTGAAGGAATTCATTTTATTTCATAATGAAAGGCTGATGTATTATATTACTGAGGATGACGGTATGGAGGAAACTATTACCGAAAGCATACATGTGCAGTATGAGCAGGATTTTTCATCAGAAGATAATAAGTTTTCGTTTCTGAATCTAATGCTGATGGCGAGGGAAGTACAGGACAGTAAAACGGTGATGGAGCTGATGAGGCAGTATTTGGAAACAGAAGCAATTGTTGCACAGATGTTCCAGCCATTAGAATAGGGGGTGTTTAAAATCGATAATCAGACGTTATATGTAGGATTTGATCTATGTAATGAGTTTACCCAGATAAGCTGCTATGATGAAAAAGCATTTGAACCTAAGTCCCTTTCACTATATACCGAGAAGGAAGTGTTTCTAATTCCTACTGTACTGGCAGTAAAAAAGGAAACAGGAGAGTGGTTTTATGGTGAAAATGCAATTTCCTATGGTAATCGAGAGGGTGTTCCAGTTTTAACGGACTTTATCCAGAAAATCCAACAGGGAGAAACTATTGTCTATCTAGATAAAACTTTTTCTTACGTAGAAATACTAAATAAATTTTTTCGTAAAAGTTTAAGCCTGTTAAAATTTTATTTTCCATCGGAAGCAATTCATAGAATGGTTATTACTGTTTCTGATATGAATGAAGTGCTTGTAAACGCAATTTATGCTGCACTGGAGGAGTTGGGGATTGGAACGGCTCGGTGCAGGGTAATTAGCCACAGGCAAAGCTACATTTATTATGCTCTCAGTCAAAAAAAGGAGCTTTGGATGAATGATGTAGGGTTATTTGACTATAATGAAAATGGACTAACTTTTTACCGGATTTTCATTAACCGAAGATTTCAGCCACAGACAATTGGCATAGAGGAAAAAAGTTTTCGTGATACCATTAGTTATGAGATGTACCCTGAATTTACAGAGGAGCCAGAGAAAGCCTATATTTTTGAATCCATTGCAAAAAGCGTGCTTCACAAGCGGGTAGTAACTACTATTTATGTAACAGGAAAAGGCTTTGAAGGAAGCTGGGCAAACTGGGTATTAGAAGATTTGTGTGTGGGACGGAGAATTTTTATAGGCCATAATCTATATACGGTTGGAGCTTGCTATGGGGCAAAAGAGATGGATGGGAACGGGAAGCTGAAAAATTATGTTATATTAGGGGAAGAAATGACATATGTGGAGGTTTCAATCCGAGTGTATAAAGATACTAAAATGGAGCGTGTATTACTTGTGGAGGCAGGAATTCCCTGGATGGATGCACATAGAATGATTTCAGTGATTGAAGATGACGAGACAGAGTTGGAAATAGAGGTTTATAGCATGATTGATCATGTGCGGACGAATTATTTTCTTCATATCGATCCAATAGAAGGAAGGCCAAATAGAACGACCAGACTGGAGGTTCAGGTACAGTTTTTAGAAAGAAAGACATTTTTAATAAAAGTAAAGGATAAAGGTTTTGGAGATTTTTATCCGTCCACCAACAGAGTATGGGAAAAAGAAATTCATTTGTAGAGTGATTTGGAGGGAAAATATGGGCAAATTTATATTGTGCAGTGGAGCAGAAGCTGCTGTGCCGTTTCATGTTGAAATGTCGGATATTTATCTTTATACAATAGAAGAGTTGTGTTATTACATGTATGAAAATATATATATTATAGAAGAAGAGTTTTTTAACCAGATGCTTTATGATTGGATTAAGAATCAGTTAGAAATGGACATGCTTGTTAAAAAACTGGAATCGGCGATGGAAGGCAAAATGGACTTAAAAAGTATTGTTGTGACAATTCTTTGCAGTACAGATTATTATACAGAAGGTGAAATAAAGGAACTGATTCTCGTTATGGATCAGCTGGCGGGTTTAACTAGTATAGAAAGAAGAAAAAAGAAAGCAGATCAGTATTTGAAAAATGGAAATTATGCATTTGCAGCAAAGGAGTACGATATTATTTTAAATCAGAAGGAGTCTTCTGTTTTTACGCAGGAGCAGTTGGGAAATTTGCTTCATAATTATGGAATTACCCTGCTGCATATTGCAACCTTTTGTGAGGCTGCCCAGAAGTTTGAACAGGCCTATTGTATGAATCGGAAGGTGGAAACTCTCAAATATTTTATTTTAGCACTTCAGCTTGGTGGATTGAAAGAAAAACTGGATAAAGTCACAGAAACATATCGAGTGGATGAAGGAACGATAAGTACCTATGAACAGGAAATGGAAAAGGTTCGGCAGGATGTTACAAGTCAGCAGGTGTTCGAACCGTATAAGAAACTGGAGGAATTTAAAAGAAATGGTGAAGCTGCTAAGTTTTTTGAGGAAGTGGATCGACTGCTTTTGTCTTGGAAAAACAAGTATAGAAAGGAAGTAAGTTAGTTGTGAAGGTGAAGCTATGAGTATTTTGAAGAGAAAAAAAACAGTAGAGAAAACAGATTTGCCTAAGGAAAACGAGATAGAAGAAAAAACAAGTCTGGATTTAGAGACCAGCACTGTGAATGTGAAATCTAAAAAAGACAGAGCCAGCTTTATAAAAGAGAGCTGTGAGCAAATTGCGGAGGCAGACAGGCAAATAGAGGAAGCAAGGATGGAATATCAGGCGGTCACATCCTATCTAACCGATATTCAGAAAATGGATTTGATGCCAGAAGATAATAGAAAGACACTAGAAGACGCTGCACGGAACATTATCTTGCTGACAAGAGAACGTTCCAAATATCAATCAAGCGAAATGAAATTGTCGGATTTACAATTTCGCAATGTTGCACGATATGAAAAGGACATGATAAAAGAAATAAAACACATGCGTGACAATGAGCAATATCAGTTGAAAATTGAAAACGACATGCGACATTTGGAAAAGGAAAAAAGTTCATGGAAGCGTAAAAAGAATGAGATTATTTATAACCAACAGTATTTAAAGCGTCTGGCGGTGGTAGCTGCTGTACTGCTTCTAATTTTGTTTGGAATGTTCAGCATAATTGCGGGACTGTTTGAACTGGATATGAAAATTCCTTTTATCATGTCAATTGTACTTGGTGTTTTGATTACAATTTATATTATTTACGAGGCAAGAAAAAACCAGTATGAGGTGCTTGTTGTGGGACAGAAGCTTAACAGGGCAATCAGTCTGCTGAACAAGGTGAAAATCAAATGTGTAAATAATACAAATGCATTAGATTATATGTATCAGAAGTTTATGGTTCAAAATTCCATGGAATTACAGCAGCTTTGGGAGCAGTATCTTCTTGCAAAAAAGGCAGAAGAAAAGTATCGGAGCAATACAGATTCTTTGAATTATTATAATACAATATTAATGAGTGAATTAAAGCAGGCAAACCTTCAGGATTGTGAAATTTGGATTTATCAGGCAGCAGCTATTATTGACAGTAAGGAAATGGTTGAAATTAGACATAAGCTAAATGTGAAAAGACAAAAATTAAGGGATAGAATAGATTTTAATTTTAAAGTGAAAAAGGAACAGGTGGATGCCATTATTGAGATTATGAATAAAAATCCAGAGTATAAGGAAGAGATCAGCCAGCTTTTAAAAACCTATGAGGTTGTATTAAAGGAATAAATAAAAATCTTGACAAAAAGGCGCTTTTTGACTAATATTAAGGTATATGTAAATGTATAGATAGAGAGGAGTAGGCATGTAACCTTTTACAGAGAGAATTGTCCCATGGCTGAAAGACAATTTACTGAAGTACACGCTGAAGGTAGCTCTTGAACAGTATTTTTGAACTGCCAGTGCATAGTAGAAAATGACGGGTTGCTTCGTTAACAGCTCTGAGGTAATGAATCATTCATTACGAATAAAGGTGGTACAACGGTTCTTCGTCCTTTGACGAGGGACTTTTTTTTGTGTGATAGATATTGTTCCGTATTTCCTGTCACACACTTTGTAAATGATAAGATATTTTAGGTAAAGGAGATTGCTATGAAAAAGGAACTAGAAAAGACATATAATCCTCATGAGATCGAAGGAAGACTATATGATAAATGGATGGGAAAGAAGTATTTTCATGCAGAGGCAGATCGGAGCAAGAAACCGTTTACTATTGTAATGCCTCCACCAAATGTTACAGGTAAGCTGCATATGGGACATGCACTGGATAATACTCTTCAGGATACATTAATCCGTTATAAGAGAATGCAGGGCTACAATGCACTTTGGATTCCAGGAACGGATCATGCAAGCATTTCAACTGAGGTAAAGGTTACGAATAAATTAAAAGAAGAAGGCATTGATAAGAGGGAGCTGGGAAGAGAAGGCTTTCTAGAAAAGGCATGGGAATGGAAGGAAGAATACGGCGGAACTATTATCAGTCAGTTAAAGAAAATAGGAAGCTCTTGTGACTGGGACAGAGAACATTTCACAATGGATAAGGAATGTTCTAGTGCAGTAGAAGAAGTATTCTTAAAATTATACGAGAAAGGGTATATTTATAAAGGTTCACGTATCATCAACTGGTGTCCAGTATGTCAGACGTCTATTTCAGATGCAGAGGTTGAGCATGAGGAACAGGCAGGGCACTTCTGGCATATAAAATACCCAATAGCAGGAACGGATGATTTTGTTGAGATTGCTACTACAAGACCAGAGACAATGTTAGGTGATACGGCGGTTGCAGTTCATCCTGATGATGAAAGATACCAGCATATTATTGGGAAAAACGTGGTGCTTCCGATTGTTAATAAAGAAATTCCTGTAGTTGCAGATAACTATGTAGAGCGTGAATTTGGAACAGGTGTGGTAAAAATAACACCAGCTCATGATCCGAATGACTTTGAAGTTGGAAAAAGACACAACCTGGAAGAAATCAATGTAATGAATGATAACGCCACAATTAACGAAAAAGGCGGAAAGTATGCAGGATTAGATCGTTATGAAGCACGTAAGCTGATTGTGAAAGAATTGGATGAATTGGGACTTCTTGTTAAGGTAGAGGATCATACTCATAATGTTGGTACTCATGACAGATGTGGTACTACGGTAGAACCTCTCATTAAGCAGCAGTGGTTTGTAAAGATGGAAGAAATGGCAAAACCAGCAATTGAAGCTTTAAAAACAGGAGAGTTGAAATTCGTTCCAGAGCGTTTTAATAAAACCTATTTAAACTGGCTGGAGAATATCAGAGACTGGTGTATTTCAAGACAACTTTGGTGGGGACACCGTATCCCAGTGTATTACTGCAAGGATTGTGGAGAGATTATGGTTGCAAAATCAGAGAATGCTCCAAAAACCTGTACGAAATGCAATTCACAAAATATTGTTCAAGATGAAGATACGTTGGATACCTGGTTTAGTTCCGCATTATGGCCATTCTCTACACTAGGCTGGCCTGAAAAAAATGAAGATTTTGATTATTTTTATCCAACAAACGTTCTTGTTACTGGATATGATATTATTTTCTTCTGGGTAATCCGAATGGTATTCAGTGGAATTGAACAGACAGGAACATGTCCATTTGATACAGTACTGATACATGGTTTGGTACGTGATTCTCAGGGACGTAAAATGAGTAAATCACTGGGTAATGGTATTGATCCATTGGAAGTTATTGATTCCTACGGTGCGGATGCACTAAGACTTACATTGGTGACAGGAAATGCTCCAGGTAATGATATGAGATTTTATTATGAAAGAGTAGAGGCAAGCCGGAATTTTGCTAATAAGGTATGGAATGCATCTAGATTTATTATGATGAATATGGAGAAGGCAGCGATTCCTGAGGAAATTAATCTGGATTCCCTGACTCAGGCAGATAAATGGATTCTTTCCAAAGTAAATTCTCTTTCCAAGGAAGTTACAGAAAACATGGATGGCTATGAGTTAGGGATTGCTGTTCAGAAAATTTATGATTTTATATGGGAAGAATTCTGTGACTGGTATATCGAAATGGTTAAGCCAAGACTATATAATGATTTAGATGAAACAAAAACGGCTGTCCTATGGACGCTGAAAACAGTGCTAATTAACTCCTTAAAGTTACTTCATCCATATATGCCATTTATTACAGAGGAAATTTACTGCACTCTTACCGGGGATGAAGAAGCGTCTATTATGACATCCCAGTGGCCAGAGTTTCAGGAAAAACTTCATTTTGAAGAGGATGAGAAGGCAGTTGAGGTGATAAAATCAGCGGTTAAGGGAATTCGTAATGTTCGTGCAGAAATGAATGTTCCGCCAAGTAAAAAAGCAACTGTTATTGTTGTATCTGAAGATGCTGGAATGCAGAAAATATTTGATACAAGCAGAGTATTTTTTGCAACTTTAGGTTATGCCAGTGAAGTAATGATACAGGGGGACAAAGAAGGTATAGAAGACGATGCTGTTTCCGCAGTTATTCCAGGGGCAACGATATATATTCCTTTTGCTGATTTGGTTGACAAGGATAAAGAAATTGAAAGACTGCAAAAGGAAAAGAACAGGCTGGAAGGCGAATTAAAGCGTGTAAATGGCATGCTAAGTAATGAGAGGTTTATCAGTAAAGCACCAGCAGACAAAATTGAAGAAGAGAAAGAAAAGTTAGCAAAGTATACGAATATGATGGAACAAGTTGTAGAACGTTTAGAAAATTTAATGAAATAAAAAAGAAGAGGCTTTTGCAAAATAGATGCGTAATCTATGGAGCAAGAGCCTTTTTCGTTCCTGTAAATGAGAGAGTAAAAAGACAAAGATTTTTCACAGGTAAATCACTAGTTAATCACAATTAATCTGTATACTAAAGAAAACAAAGCAATGGAGGAGAAAACAATGGCAGCAGAAAAGGCAAATGCGGTTTTTCAAAGAGTTGAGAAAAAATATCTACTGACAGAACAAAAGTACAAGGATTTTTGCGATAGAATTTCTCCTTATATGGAAATTGACCAGTATGGTAAACATACAATTTGTAATATTTATTACGATACAGATACTTATTGGCTCATACGCAATTCCATAGAAAAACCAAAATATAAGGAAAAGATAAGACTTAGGAGCTATGGAGTACCAAATGAAAGTTCGAAAGTCTTTCTGGAAATTAAAAAGAAATCCAAAGGAATTGTTTACAAGCGGAGAATCCAACTGACCTTAAAGGAGGCAGAGAATTATCTAGAAAGGGGAATAAAGCCTGGTGAAGATAGTCAGATCTTTCGGGAAATCGATTATTTTGTGAAATTTTATCATCCTGAAAAAAAGCTATATCTTGCCTATGATAGAATTGCCATGTTTGGCAAAGAGGATCCAGAAATTCGATTAACAGTGGATCAGAACATCCGGAGCAGACAGTATGATTTATCCTTATCAAAAGGAGATTATGGCGATAAATTGATGGAAGAAAATGCTTACCTTCTGGAAATCAAAGTAGCCAATGCATTTCCAATGTGGCTGGCAACTATTTTATCCGAGTTAGAGATTTATCCTAGTTCGTTTTCAAAGTATGGAAATATTTATAAAAAATCAATTATAAAAGAAGGAGTTGTTTAATATGTTTGAAAGTATTTTACAGGAGGCAGCAGCAAGTTTGGCTGTTACAGATGCACTTATATGCACAGGAGTATCGTTAGTATTGGGATTGGCAATTGCCTTTATCTATATGTTAAATAGTAACTATTCAAAGAATTTTGTAATCACACTGGCGCTATTACCAGCATTGGTTCAGATTATAATTGCACTGGTAAATGGTAATTTAGGAACAGGTGTTGCGGTAATGGGAGCCTTTAGCCTAGTAAGATTTCGTTCTGTTCCAGGCAGCTCAAAGGAAATTACAAGCATTTTCTTTGCAATGGCAATTGGCTTAGCAACAGGAATGGGATTTCTAACATTTGCAGTATTAATTACAGTTATCATTGGTGCCGTTTTCTTGGTTTTATCAAAATCAAGCTTTGGCGAAGGAAAAACACAAGAAAAAGATTTAAAGATTACGATTCCTGAAAATCTGGATTATACTAATATCTTTGATGATATTTTTGAAAAATATGCAAAAAAAGCTAGTTTGGAAAGAGCAAAAACAACTAATTTAGGAAGTATGTATGAATTATGTTATCGCATTACATTGAAGGATGCATTAAAGGAAAAAGAAATGATCGATGAAATCAGATGCAGAAATGGAAACTTAACCATTATTTGTGGCAGGCCACAAGTACAAAAAGATGAATTGTAGAAGGGGAAAATGGCTATGAGGATAAAAAAGAAGTTAATGATTATAGTATGTGTGTTATCCTTTTTATTAACAGCTTGTGGAACAAATGGTACAGTCAGCCAGCAATCAGAAACCCAGGTAGAAATGACAACAAAATCAACAGATACAACGGATACAGCTGAAGAAACAGAAGGCAGTGGAGTAACAGAAACCAGCAGTAGTGATACAGCAGCGGTATCTATCCCTGAGGTTTCTTTTGATGATGAAGATTTAGAAGAAAGCTGGGAGGAAGCAGCACAGTCTATCGTACTGAACAAAACGGAAATTGAATTTGCAGGAACAGGTGCTGTTGTAGAAGGTACTACTATTATAATTCAGTCAGCTGGCACTTATGTGATTACGGGTGAATTGACAGATGGGCAGATTATTGTAGATTGTGATGAAACGGAAAATGTTCACCTGATTTTGAATGGGGCATCTATTACGTGCAGTAATCAGGCACCAATTTATATTAAGCAGGCAGAAAAGACAATTATTACAGTAGCAGCGGGAACAGACAATACTGTGGAAGATGGCACAACCTTTGACTTGGAGAATGAAGAGGAAAATGTGCCCAATGCAGCTATTTACAGCAAAGATGATTTGACAATTAATGGAACAGGAACTTTAAATGTTACTGCAAATTATAACAATGGTATTAATTGTAAGGACAAATTAAAAATTGTGAATGCCAGCATTAACCTGACAAGTGTGGATGATGGAATTATCGGTAAGGATTATGTAGCAGTTCAAAACGGTAATATTGTATTAAACACAGGTGGAGATGCTTTAAAATCAACAAATGCGGAAGACGCTGCACTAGGCTTTGTATATATTGAAAACGGAACCTATGCAATTACAGCAGGAACCGACGGCATTCAGGCAGAAACAATTGTTTATGTTAAGGATGGCGATTTTAACATTACAACAGGAGGCGGCAGTGTTAATAGCAGTAAGAGTGCTGAAAGTGAGCAGGGCGGCTGGGGAAGATGGCAGGAGGAAAGTGTAGAAACTTCCACAGAAACTACCACAGAAGAAACAACCCAGAGCGCAAAAGCAGTTAAGGCAGAAATCAGTATTGTATTTGAGAATGGTAAGGTTGTAATTGATTCCTCCGATGATGCAATTCACAGTGGAAATCGCATAGATATACAGAATGGAGCTTTTGAAATAAGCTCTGGGGATGATGGGATTCATGCTGATGACACGTTAAACATTCAGAATGGTACAGTAAACATTATAAAAAGCTATGAAGGATTAGAAAGCTTATATATGAATATATATAGCGGTGATATTTCTATTACAGCAAGTGATGATGGAATTAATGTTGCGGGAGGTGCAGACAGTTCATCCGTAAGCGGAAGACCAGGTCAAAATGAATTCAGTTCATCTGGAAATGGAATACTTCATATTTACAATGGTTCCATAGCTGTAGATGCATCAGGAGATGGATTAGATGCCAATGGCGGTATTTTAATGGATGGAGGAACTGTAATCGTAAACGGGCCTACGAATGATGGAAATGGTGCAATAGATTATGACAGTGGATTTGAATTAAATGGTGGTGTCTTAATTGCAGCGGGGTCTAGTGGTATGGCACAAAATGTATCAGCAAGTGAATCACAAGGAAGTATTCTTATGACTTTCTCAACTCAGCAAAGTGCCGGAACGGTTGTATCCCTTCTAGATGAAGAGGGAAAAGAAATTGTTACCTTTACACCAGCCAAAGTGTTTAGTTCTATTGTAATCTCAACCCCAGATATTAGTATAGGATCTATTTATAAGATTGGCACAAATGGTAGTGAGGTAGTCCAATTCACTCTTTCGGAAAGTATAACTTACGTAAATGAGTCTGGCATTACAACAGGAAATCAAGAAGGATTTGGAAATGGAGAAATATCCAGGAAGCAATCATAAATTTTTAGGTCGGCCTCTAATGTGGAGTATAGCACAAGGGGTCGATTTTTTAACGGATATAAGAGTGCTGATAATGTACATTTGTTGAGGGATATGATAAAATAAGTAATAAATGAAACAATAATCGGAAGACCACAACTTTATACATATGAAATGAAAGGGATAGAGTGTAAATGAATAGTGATATTGAGACATTGAGAGCACGAGGTTATATTGAAGGGGACGATATCCATGATTACGAGAAGAAAAGCAAAGAAGAATTAATTGCATTGCTGGATGATAAGACACCATGTGTACGTTCCTCAGCAGCTAAAGAAATTTCGTTTGCCTATAATATGAATGAGATTGAAATTACAAAGATACTGTTGTCGAAACTGGTAAAGGAAAAAAAACTCTATACCCGTATTGAAATTGGTGCAGCATTAGAGCGCGGGGGTGAAATCACTGCCAAAGAGATGGTGCAGTACATTGGGAAAATTGGTAAGAATCAGCATAAAAGCTTACCAGACAGACCATCAAAGAAAATCAGCTTTCCTTTGCCACGAGATTTTATCATCAGAAGCTTAGCACGTATGGATGTGAAAATCATGCCAGTTTTGATAGAGGTGTTAGAAAGCCAGGATGAGGAAAAAATAGCGGAAATATTTGATGCAATTGGCTATATCGCTTTTTATAAAATAAAGGCTGCAAAATGGGAGTATACGGAGACTGTTTTAAAAGTGGTGGAAAAGTATAAAGGGAATGAAGTGATTTATTGGAAAGGCATTCGGTGTTTATCAGGATTTCCATGGCAGAAGGCAGCAGACTTCTTAAAAAAAGTAATTGAGACAGAAAGTCAGGAGCTTTTAGTAGAGGAAGCCAAACGTTCGTTAAGGCTAATGAAAAGACCCTTGTTGGATACTTATAATTGAAAATCATAAAGACTTGACAAATAAATAGTGTTGTTACTATAATTAGTAGATTGAACTTGTTTAAAGGTTCAATCTACTTTGTGTTTTAATCAAATTAATTGACGATGTTATGAAAAAGTATGAAAGTATTTTTTCTTTTGAAAATATACTAATACTAAAGTTTTAAGGAAAGGCTAGTTCTTTTAGTAAGGGATAATAAAGTGAAGGTTCAAATAGATAAAATAGATACCAATTATGTGATGCAGGGTGAAGGTGAAACCATTGTTATACTACCTGGGTGGGGATGTAATACTGCTGTATATAAGCAGATTACAGATAGCCTAAGTAAGCATCATAAAGTGATTTGCGTAGATTTTCCAGGAGCAGGAGATTCCAGTGAGCCAGAAGAGCCTTGGAATGTAGATGATTATGTGAATTTTGTAATTACATTCTTAAAAAAACTTCATGTGAAGAAAGCTTCTTTTATAGGGCATTCTAATGGCGGAAGGGTTTTGCTGAAATTAGTCAGCCAAAAGGAACTTCCATTTGAAGTGGAGAAACTGGTATTTATGGGTTCCGCAGGGATTGTTTCAAAAAAAAGCATGAAGCAGAAGTTTAAAATCCGTATGTTCAAAATAGCAAAGGTAATTTTTAGTATAGGAGTTATGAAGAAGCTATATCCAGATTTTATTGAAAATATGAGAAAGAAAAATGGCTCAGCAGACTATAACGCAGCCTCGCCTGTTATGCGTGCAACGCTGGTTAAGCTTGTGAATGAGGATTTGACACACCTTTTGCCAGGAGTGAAATATTCTTCCTTGCTGATTTGGGGAGAAAATGATTCTGCAACTCCTCTTACGCAGGGAAAGACTTTTGAAAAAATGATTCCAGACAGTGGCTTGGTAACCGTGAAAAATGCTGGTCATTATGCTTTTTTAGAACAGCCTGAGTTAGTTTTAAGGGTATTAGATTCTTTCTATGGAGTAAAAGGAGAGTAAGATGAGTTTATTTTTGACAGGTCTTTATTGTATAACTAGTATAATTGCCATGGTAATGGTACTAATCTTTCATATGCACATGTTTCAGCTGAATTCTTATAAAACAAAAGAACATACTGTGTGGATTAAAAAGAATATGGGAAGTATAATAGGAAAAACAATTGGGTTTTATCTTTCCATTCCCATTCTTTTGCTGTTTGGAAATCCAGGTTTAATCATTGCAAGTATCTTAAATCTTCTTACAGCAGCTGGAAACCGCCCGAAAAAGGCAAAAAAGCCGTTAGTATATACAAAACGTGTCCAAAGAATGTTTATTACATTGGGAATGCTATATGGTGCGGCAGCGATTGTTACATTTATTTTATACAAAATAGTTATTCTGACAGCACTTTTGCTGCCACTGATGGGGATTTTCTCCGGTGCGCTTATTTTACTTGCCAATACAATGAATAAGCCAGTTGAAACAGCTATCAATCAAAAATTTATTGAAGAAGCAAGGAAAATCATTAGAGAAATGCCAGACCTAAAAGTAATTGGTATTACTGGAAGCTATGGAAAAACCAGTGTAAAATACTTTTTAAATAAATTGCTTTCTGCTGACTACAATGTATTAATGACTCCAGGGAATTTCAATACTACCTTGGGGGTAGTGCGGACAATTCGGGAACATTTACGGGCAACCCACCAGATATTTATCTGTGAAATGGGAGCTAAAAATATTGGTGACATAAAAGAAATTTGCGATTTGGTAGAGCCAGATTATGGAATTATCACTTCGATTGGACCACAGCATTTAGAAAGCTTTGGTTCGGTGGAAAATGTTATAAAAACTAAATTTGAACTGGCAGAAGCTGTTTCAAAGGATGGAATTGTATTTCTGAATTATGATAATGAGTATATCGTCAACAAGACGATCCAAAAAAAATATATTACGTATGGTGTGGATAATAAAAATGCAGATTTTTTACCATATAATTTAACTGTGTCAAGGGAGGGCTCTGTATTTTCTCTAAAAACTCCAGATGGGGAAGAAAAAACTTTTTCAACCAGGCTCATCGGGAAACATAATGTTCTAAATATTGCTGGTGCAATTGCGGTGGCGTATCAGCTGGGGGTTTCTATGGAAACTTTGGCAAATCAGGTACGCAGGCTGGAATCGGTTCCACACCGCTTACAGCTTATTAACAGCGGAAGAGGCCTGATTATCGATGATGCCTATAATTCAAATCCAAGTGGAGCCAAGGCAGCTTTAGAAACACTGGGGGCATTTGACGGTATTAGAATTTTGGTAACACCAGGTATGGTAGAATTAGGAGAAAAGCAGACAGAGTTAAACCGTATTTTCGGGCAGCAGGCAGCAGAATACTGTGACTATATTGTACTGGTTGGAAAAAAACAGACAGAACCAATACAAGAAGGAGTTCGCAGTAAGGGATACCCTGAAAATCGTCTGTTTGTAGTAGATGATTTACAGGAAGGTCTTTCTAAGGTTGACGCCATAAAGTCAGAGGGAAAAGAAAAAATTATTTTATTAGAAAATGATTTGCCAGATAATTATTAAAGTGAAGGAGATAGGCCATGAAGATTAAGATTGGAGTTTTTTTTGGTGGACAGAGCGTGGAACATGAGGTGTCTATTATTTCAGGTATTCAGGCGGTGCATGCTTTTAACAGGGAGAAATATGATATTATTCCTGTTTATATAACAAAGGAAAATGAGATGTATATAGGTAATAGCATTTCAGACATTAAGGCATACAGAAACATACCATCTCTTTTGAGAAAAAGCCAGAGAATTGTTTTAGTAAATGAAGAAGGAAGGGTTGGGCTTGTTAAATATCCAATGAAAAAGTTTGGAAACAATACATATGATTGGATTGATGTGGCATTTCCGATTGTTCATGGAACCAATGTTGAGGATGGAACTCTTCAAGGGTGTCTGAGAATGCTCTGTATTCCGTATATAGGACCAGATGTAACTTCTTCTGCTATTGGTATGGATAAATATGTAATGAAAACTGTTTTAAAGGATAACCAAATCCCGGTCTTAGATTGTTGTGTATTTGATACGAAAAAATATGAGAAAGATACTGCTGGGGTAATCAAGCAGATTGAAGAACGCTTTCAATATCCAGTCATTGTAAAGCCAATTAATCTTGGTTCTAGTGTTGGCATTAAGATAGCAAGAGATAGTGAGTCACTTCAAGAGGCAATGGATCATGCATTTGAATTTGCCATGAAGGTATTAGTGGAAAAGGCAGTGACCAATCTGAAGGAAATCAATTGCTCGGTTCTGGGGGATTATGAAAGTGCAGAGGCTTCTGAGTGTGAGGAGCCAGTGAATTCAGATGAAATTTTAAGTTATGAGGATAAATATATGTCAGGCGGCGGAAAAACTGGTGGAAGCAAAGATGGTGGTTCAAAAAGCTCTGGAATGTCTAGCCTGACACGAAAACTTCCAGCAGATATTTTGCCAGAAGTACGGGAGAAAATACGCAAATTAGCAGTAGATACATTTCAGGTTCTGAATTGTAACGGAGTAGCTAGAATTGATTTTATGATGGATACCGTAACACAGGAAATTTGGGTTAATGAGATTAATACTATTCCAGGTTCACTGGCGTTCTATTTGTGGGAGCCGCTGGGAGTGTCTTATGAAGAGCTATTGGACAGAATGATTCAGTTGGCATTAAAGAGAGACCGTGAGCTTAATAATATTTCCTATAGCTTTGAAACGAATTTGCTGGCAGGGGTGAAACTTGGTGGAACAAAGGGTGGTAAGAAAGTATGATAATATGGGGAATTAAGTCAATTGCCTGATGCAGGAAAGCTTGCACTGGAAGATAAAAAGATGCATGATGATTAATAAAGGGAGCTTTTGCAAAATAGATGAGAATCTATGGAGCAAGAGCTCTTTTAAAAAGTTAATGGCAGGTTTCAAAAAACCTTGACCACTCTACAAGTGCAAGGACGTAACAGTTATTCCAAAACAGCTCCCTACGCTACTGTAATGCATATGAAAGAAGTTGCCTGTAGTTATATTTTGAGAATTAGCTTAATCTGTTAGGTGCATCCATTGATTTATTTAATATCCGTTTACCAGGTTTTGAATACAGGACATGTCGGCTCACTTTATGCAGGACATGCTAACCTTGTGAAGGATATGTTGACGTAGCTAAAAAGTCCATGATTACCCGGGTTTAGAATGTTTCGTATGTTTTGGGAAAGATTTACGGGGTAAGGTTGTGCTAAAAAGTTTGAACTAAATGGTAAAAGTAGAACAATAAATAAAACTAAAGAGTATTATTGTGTGCTAGGTATTGACATAAGTCCAAAGAGTAGATACAACTGACTAAATAATAAGTGCTAAACACCATAAAAAGAGAATATATTCATTATAAGGACTAAAAATTACAATAAAGTGATTAAAAACCGCACTGCTAATAATTTCGTATTAGGATGTGATAATATTTACATTGTATTTATGCTGGATTTGGCGCTTTTAAATAAAAGGAAAAAATTATGAAAAAAATTATGAAAAAAATATATCTATATCACAATGTTGGAATTGGCATTATTATTTAGGAGAACATCCAGGTTTTGACGATTTTGTTGAGAAACATTTGTTAAAGGAAGGACTGTTGACACCAAAGCCAACTAACATCTTTAAAAAAATTAAATTAAAGTCATTTAAATGTGTAAAATGTAAAATTATATTAATTCAAACAGATTAAATTAAAATTGCGAGTTGAGAGAATAGATGAAAAAGTACAGTCATGCTAATCCAGGAGAAGGAATTGTTAGGCTAAAGCCAGAAGAATTTTTTAGGAAAGTTAGGGAAGGAAATAAACCACCCAAATATCAATGGTCAGGAGTGTTGATTTTACTGGTGCCAGATACCAAATTTGATAAGGAAATGAGATAAAAGAGATTTTCCAGCGGTTTATTCATTTGTTAATACCGCAGAAGCGCTTATTAACTCATGTCTTTTTGGAGCTTCTTTTGCGAAAAACATCGGAACAGTATTTCTTTTGGAATAGATAAAAGTACGGGAAGTCCTTATTGTCATTGTGAGGAACTATTAAAAGTGTGGTGATATTATGATGGTTTCATTTTTGATTGGTGAAAATCCAAATAATTTTGTTTTGGATCATCCTAAATTGGTGGGATGCATGGTATATCGTAAGAATAGTGGCGTGTAATTTTTGGGAGGTGAAGGATAGTATTGATGAAAAGGATGTTCAAGAAATGACAGAATCTATAACAACAAATGAATCAGAAGAACCATTGCATACAAAATGGACGATAATCAAGAAAGAAAAATGCTATTGTATCGAAAAAATGGGGCTTCGTGAATATAACGATTATTATAGATGCTCGGTATACAATACAGAGCAAGAAGCTATTTATAGTGAGATATTGGGCGAATTTAACGATCCTCCACGTGTATCAATTTGTGATGATACAGTAAATATCCATTATGGCGTTGGAACAGGGACTTATTTGGATAAGTTTATTGATTACCAGAAAAATCTAAAATCAGAGTGGTTTGAAACTGTCAGGGCAATTGGTAAGGTGCATGTAGCGTATGTTAGAAATAAACAAGACGGAACAGAATATATATAAAAACACTGGTAATTGCAAAAAAATATGAACAAAATACAGAAAAAAAATATTTGTTTCCGCATATTACGAACGAATGGGATATTGATGTATGTGAATTTAGAAACAATGAAACGGAATTGTATATCCATTACATAGACAAGGACACAAAAGAGGCAGACGAAAAGACAATTAAACTAAGTAAATTTAAGTAGGGTTATTTCGCGATGCCTCCTCTACTCAATATTACGACAACCTGTTTATTCCAAAACTCTTAGTCACAGGATCTTGAAAGAGAGGAATTCTTGGAGGAGTAACAGTAAATAAAATAAAGAGCACAAGGTAACAGATAAAAAGGATGAAACCAATTTGCTCTGATATGAGAATTGTTTCATCTTTTTTTATGATTTTAAAACTTACAATATAGGAAAGCAAGGTTCCAAGGAAAAAAGAAAGCAAATCCATGAACAGACAGTGTTTTCCAATGACTCCTGTGTACGTATAATAAAAGCACACAACAAAAAGCAGACCAGCAGTTACGCCAAGTGCTTTTCCGGCCCAAATATGTTTGTAGTGATTTCTAAACTTATAATAAATAAAAAATGAACATATAAAATAGGGAACAAAAATCAGTTTTAAATGTTCCCAGACAGATTCGTTAACAGGGCAAACCATAGCCACAATGCGGTTATAATGACTCCATTCATAAACAAAGTGCATAATCACGCCAAGAACTAGTGAAATAACAAAGCAAATAATTTCAAAGTGAAGTAATCTTTTATTCATATAATACACCTCCTGACAATAATAGTATATTCAAAAAGTTAATTTTTAGAAAAAAAACTTTATCTTGAAGCAAAAAATTTGTATAATGATTTTATAAAAGCAAACTGGTAAATCTACTTAGTAGTAAAGGAGGATATGGTATTGAATACGTTATTAGTTGTTATTGATATGCAAAAGGATTTTATAGACGGAAGTCTTGGTACAAGCCAGGCGGTTGAATTGGTTCCCAAGGTAATACAGAAAATAAAAGAACATAATGGTGAACTAGTATTTACTCGGGATACCCACGAAAAAAATTACTTAAATACCCAAGAGGGGTATTATCTGCCTGTAGAGCATTGTATCAAAGGAACAGCGGGATGGCAGCTGGAAGAAGAGATTGGACGTCTGGCACAAGAAAGAAATAGTGTGATTTTGGATAAACCGTCCTTTGGTTCTATGGAACTTGCCGAATACCTCAAAAAAGTTGTGGAGTCAAAAGGTGTGGAAGAAGTTCAATTAATTGGATTATGTACAGACATCTGTGTGATTTCCAATGCAATGATACTAAAAGCCGCATTACCTGAAGTAAAAGTTTCAGTAGACGGAAGCTGTTGTGCCGGTGTAACGGTGGAGAGCCATCAAAAGGCACTAGAAGCCATGAAAATGTGTCAAATTCAGATTATTTGCTAATGTTTTCTATTAGTGGTATACTATCACTGAGGTGAAAACTATGAAAAAATTGATACAAATTGAGAAAGGCTTTACACATGCAGGAAAATTTCATGCAGATGATGTTTTTTCGTCGGCCCTTTTAACAATGCTAAATCCAGAAATCAAGATTGAAAGAGGATTTGAAGTGCCGGAAGCCTTTGATGGTATTGTATTTGATATTGGGATGGGAGAATTTGACCATCACCAACAGGAAAGAAGAGTGCGGGAAAATGGCATTCCATATGCTGCTTTTGGATTGTTGTGGGAAACGTATGGCGAATTGATTCTGTCCAGTGAGGAATCAGTTAAATTCGATGAAAAATTTGTACAGCCACTGGATCTAAACGATAATACTGGAGCAGATAACATGTTATCGGACATTATTTCCGTATTTAATCCGCCATGGGATTATGCCGTATCCTCAGATGGGGCATTTCAGGAAGCTAAAGAACTTGCAATAACCATTTTAAAAAAGGAATTTGAAAACATAAAGAGTATTAAACGGGCAGAGCATCTGGTGAAGAAAGCAATAGAGAAGGCAGAAGAGCATATTTTGATTTTGCCAAGATCTGCGCCGTGGAAAAAGTATGTCAAGGAAACAGAATTGTATTTTGCTATTTTTCCATCTAACAGGGGAGGGTATTGTGCTCAGGGTATACCCAAGGATGACAATACTGACCAATTAAAATGTGCTTTTCCAAAGGAATGGAGGGGAAGAGTCAAAGAGGAACTGAAAGAACTGACCAGTTTGGAAACATTACAATTTTGCCATAACAGCGGATTTCTAATTGCAACAGGAACTCAGGAGGATGCAGTGGAGGCGTGTAAGCTTGCCATGAAGCACCAGGAGGAGTTGAAAGAGCAGGAAAATAAATGATTGCAGAATATAGAATATCTGTTGTGATAAAAGATAGTTACTAAGAAAGTGTTTGAGGTGATTGGGTGAAGGTAGTAGATAAAATTGTTGAAAATTTGGTCTGCGATGGAACGATAGAAGCAGACGACAGAGAACTATATGCCTATGGATTAAATCAGGGAATTATAATGCTAATCAATATTTCTCTAACGATTGGGATAGGTATTTTGTTACAGATGTTTTTGGAAACTATTGTATTTATGCTTGTATATATGCCCCTTCGTTCCTTTGCCGGAGGAGTTCATGCGAAGACGCAAACCCGCTGTTTTATTTACTCTATGCTTTTAGTAGTAGGAGTATTATTAGCGATTAAATATTTTCCAGTTAATGAGATATTGATTATAGCAGCGGCAGCAGTGAGCAGTGCCATTATCTTTGTGCTGGCGCCAGTGGAGGACTTGAATAAACCCATTGACGATGTGGAGCGTAAGATTTATGGAGGAAAAGCAAGAAGAATACTAGGTATTTGCTTTGGGAGCATGATTCTTCTCTTGTTCCTGCCATTTGGTATGATTCTTAAAAAATTTGCGATTACCATCATGATTACGCTTTTGATGCTAAGTGTGGCATTAATTTTAGGAATTCGTAAAAATAAAATACTAAGAAGCAAGGGAGTATAATTACAGTATCCTCTTTGCAAGGCGGTGCTTTTGTGGCTGAATGGTTACATCAGACAGACAAAGCCCGCTGCGCAGCTTCAAAGTGAGGCTGACAAAGTCAGCTACTTCTTCTGCTAAAATGTGGCAGTCGGTTTCCTCGCTTTCTTTAAAATCAGCATTTCGATAAAAATTTGATTTAGTCATATCTGGGTGAACAGCAGTTACTGTAACGCCGTATTTCCGAGCCTCTTCAAACAGGCTAGATGAAAAACTTGTTAGCGCTGCCTTGGTTGCACCATATGCACAACCGTGGGGATTGTTCTTTTTAGCAGTAATAGAAGAAATATTAAAAAGAAAGCCAGCTTCCCTTTTTAAATCACGAAGTAAAAGCTGAGTCAGTACAAAAGGTACTTCTACATTTAGAGTAACCATTTCATGGATTTTAAGAGGATTTAATTCTTCGTGCAACCCAAAATATCCAATACCTGCATTATTGACTAGAATGAAAATCCTGTACTCTCTTTTTAACTCCTTTATTTTTTCCTGCAACTCATGAATATTGGTAAGATCCATTGATATGGGATGAAACTGAGGGGATGAGTAACTTGTTTTAGTAAAATCACGTCCAAATCCAAAGACAGAATACCCCAAGCTGACAATTTGTCTGCTGATTTCTAATCCAATTCCTGAGGAAGCTCCTGTAACAATAGCAATCTGCTTCTTCTCTTTATAGCTAGTTTCCTGCATTTGATTCATTAGGACACTCCTTCCATTGAAAAATAATCGATTCTGGTACATGGTTCGTAAGGTGCTTCAACATAAAGGCAGTCATTTCTCTTTCTAGTTGTTCTTTATATTGATAAACTCCTGCTTTCATTTCATAGGGATAGGCAAGAACAAGAGAATCCTTTCGTTGTTTTCTCATCCGCTTTAAATAGTCTTTAGACACCCGGAAAACGCCCAAACTAATATCCCGGACAGCATCTGTTGGAACATGAGAAAATACAGCGGTTATGAATGCGCTATAAGATTCCTTCCACGTATCGTGGTAAATAATAGGATCAAAGCATAGGCGGACACGATGACCTTTTTCTGTTAAAACTTTAATTGACTTCAATCTTTGGTTTAAAGACGGAGTTTTATGCTCAAAATGGGAGCTGACAAAATCAGGAGATAGAGTCCAGGCAAAAATAACATTATCCGATGGCTCCAGTGCTGTAAGAGCCCCAGTGTTGGCACTTTTGGTACGTATTTCAATTGTCAAATCTTTATGCTTTTTAGCAAAAGCAATCCATTTTTCGCAATAACCAAGAATTCCTTCTAGCGCCAGCAAATCAGTATCGTAGGAAATGCATAAGTAAACAGGGTGTTTTTGAAGGAGTAGTTCTATTTCCAGAAAAAAATCTTCCAAATTTACAAATACTGTAACATTTCCAGAGGAATACATTCCCTGAAGATAACAGTACTCACAATCGTAAATACAGTTCATAACATTAGAAGTATAGTAAAAATGTTTATTCCCAAAATCCTGGCACACAGGTGCCCCAGGATAAATAAGGGTACCTTCCTTTTTTGCCAGTATAAGCTTAGGTGATTTTTTCTGCATACAAAAATTTTGCTGGCTGCGGCAGAAGATATCTTTGTAATGGGGAATTTCTATTACGTTTGCTGTTGGAAACTTGTCTAAAATTCTTAACACAGAGGCTGAATTTCGTAGAGCAGTTTCCACATAAATATGTGAAAAGTGAGAGCTAAATAAGTTGTTGCTTAAATTGTTCAAAATAATTCTTCCCTTCTAGTTTGGTATTGCACTGAGCCGTTTTTTCTAAACAAAGTGAAAGAAGCTGTCCAGTATCCTTCCCTTTTAACTGACTATAATTCAGAAGCTGCTTTAACTGAGCTTTCATAGTAGCAGATAGTTTTAACTGACTGGCTAGTAAATGAAATTCGGGAATACTTTCAACGTCTAAAAGGGAGTTTGCACAGGCTGTCTGCATTGACTGCTGTATGTTTTCCAGCCATTGAAAGACAGCAGTCAGGTTACATTCTATACAAGAACGGACATGGATATCTGTAACACTTTGTGGTTCAAGATAGTCGGATACAATTTTTATAAAAAGCATCTGATGTATCTGAAAAAATAATTGCGCTGACTGATACAAACTGGCTGCTTCACAATCCACCAATGTTGTTCCAGCGTTAGAAGTAATTTGGGAATTGTCAGAAATATTTCCAGGATGTGTCTCCAGACAGCATTCAAGAAATGGGTGGGAAAATAAAACATCAGGGTAAAAAACTCGTCCTGTCAAGCTTTCATTTATCTGGGTGCATAAGCAGGGGGTACCAATGGGAATGGTAGTATCCGTACATCCACAAATGCCCAGATTCACAAAAAGATCTGTAGCTTCTGGACGCTGGCCGGATAAAACATAGGTGGAACCGATACAGCTTGCTATAGGCCCTGGATTTGTAATAAATAAAGTAAAATGCTCATTCCCAAAAACCTGATACTTACTGAATTGGGAAAGTTTATTGAGAGAGAAAGCCTGTATCATAGGACTGGCTTCCTGATAAAATGCTGTGCTAATATAAATCATGGGAGTACCTCGTCTTTATTCATATGATAATAGTATGATAATCCTTTCAGGTTGTCAAACATTTTCATTACTTTTCAACAGTTGCGGAATTCGGATAAAACTCGTATAATGTTATTATTATAATACGGAAAGGAAACAGTATGTTAACATTTAGAAAAATAGAATTATCAGATAAAGAATGGATTCAAGAATGCTTACGAAAATCTGATTTCAAAGGATGTGAGTATTCTTTTGGGAATAATTATATATGGAGAAATGTGTACCAATTAGAAATTTGCAATGTAGATGGCTTTTATTGCGTCAGATCAGGAAAGGGAGAAAAGAAAATGTATTCCTTCCCAGCGGGAAGTGGGGACTTAAAAGGAACACTGGAACTGCTTATGAGTGATGCCAAAGAAACAGGAAGGGAATTCTTTTTACGAGGTATTACAGAAAACCAGATTTCTGTTTTGGATGAGTTGTTTCCAGGCAGGTTTCAATATGAATTAATTCGTGATGACAGTGATTACATTTATACCGTTGAAAAGCTGTCAACTCTGTCAGGGAAAAAACTGCATGGAAAGAGAAATCATATTGCACGTTTTAAGGACAACCCTAATTGGATCTATGAGTCGATTTCCCATGAAAATATGGAGGATTGTAAAGATATGAACCGACGTTGGTGTGAGCAGTATTCTTGTAAGGACAATCCAGGCTTAAAAGAAGAAATATGTGCTGTAAAAAATGCACTTAATAATTTTAAGGAATTAGGTTTTGTTGGTGGATTAATTCGAAGAGATGGTGAGGTAATAGCCTATACAATTGGAGAACCACTATCCTCAGATACGTTTGTTGTTCATATTGAAAAGGCATTTCATGAAATTCAGGGAGCATATCCTATGATAAACCAGCAGTTTGTACTGCATGAATGTCAGAATTATAAGTATGTGAATCGTGAAGAAGATACTGGAGATGAAGGACTGAGAAAAGCAAAAATGTCCTATTATCCAGATATTTTGTTAGATAAGTATATTGCAAGTTATAAAGGGTGATAAAGTTGATTACATGCAGTAATGAAGAGATGATTCCCCAGTTGAAGGGAATTTGGAAAGAATGCTTTCAGGATGAGGATTATTATATTGATTTTTTCTTTTGGGAGAAGATACAAAAACCAAAGGCATATCATAATATGCTTGTATGGGTGGAAGATGGAGAGCCGGCAGCGATGTTGACCATGATGCCGGCTAAACTTTTGGTGAATAACCAACTACTTTCATTTTGGTATATTTATGGTGTTGCAACAAAGAGAAAATGGAGAAACAGAAGCTTTGCTACCAGACTAATCGAATATGCCAATGATATGACATATTCTGTTGGTGGCACTTTTCTTGTTCCTGCAACAGAGTCTTTATTGCGTTTTTATGGCAGAATGGGATATGAAAAAATGTTTTATCTAGACGTTATTCATATGAAAATAGAAGAGTGCAGAAAATCTGATATGGGATTGGTTCATTTTCAGCCAGTGACGGTACAGGAATATTTTAAAAGCAGGACAAACGAATTTTATCAAGATGGTTATGTCTTATGGAAAAAGGAAGAAATCCGTTATGCAATAAAGGAAAATGAACTATTGGGAGGCATTTGCCGGCAGATAAGAGTAAATAATCAGGTTTATGTGATTATGGCATATAAAAACAGGCAATGTCTTTATGTAAAGGAAACCACACTGCCAAAGGAACTGTTAGAGGGGACTTTACAATATCTGGCGGAAGAAATGGCTTGTAAAGAGATAATAGTTAGAGTTCCAGTGGAAGAGTGTGTACTTGGAAGAAGGAAAATATTTGGCCTTATCAGAACAAATGTTGGAATTTGTAAACAAAAAAAGGGCTATTTAGGACTTGCACTTGACTAAAATTTGTTGATTAAAGGAATATTATATCGGCTGAGAAGCCCGTATTTTCATAAAATTTTAAGTTTTGACAACAACGTATATCATTTTATTCATTTCACGGCACAAAACTAAATTTTATAGTATGATATAAAAAACAAGAGAAAGAGAAATTCTTCCTCTTGTGCTACATAGCTATATCTTGTAGAAAAGTGCGTATACAAAGGAGGGCAGAGTCTGTTGTGAATGATTAAGAACTTTAGGGGAGTTTCTTAATGATTTTGGTAATACAATACCGTAATGAATAGTGAAATTTTTGGTAGCTTTTTAACAAGTCATTTGTTCCATTAATTATATGAGGGGTATTTTATATATATAAAGTATCGGATGTGCTTTACCGCATAGCTGTATGGCGTGACCAGGTGCTTTGAAAAAAATACGTAATCAAGATCAATTGACAACTGTTGAATAATATGTTATAGTATTTGAAGTTGAATATTGAAGAACACAGAATGGGGGACACCACCGCGGGTGTCGCCCTTTTTGTGTTCTTTTTTAATGCATACTAGGAGGATTTTTATGAAATGGAATGGAAACGAAGTTATATTGGAAAAGGAAACGTTTCTTCTTGCTTTATTGGAGGAGAGGCAATATGCTCTTGGTAAAATTGCAGTAGAGCTGAATGGTGAAATTGTGCCCAAAAGCAGATATGCTGAAGTAATCATTCAAAACAAAGACATAATCGAGGTGGTAAGCTTTGTTGGAGGAGGATGAAAAATTGATAGTATTTGTGAATGGTAAAGAAGAAAAAGGGGACTGGAATACTGCCTATGAAGTGAGAGAACAATTTGCAAAAAAAAGTGATGTAGTAATTGTAAATGGATTTCAGATAAATGAGAATGTAGAACTAAAGGATCAGGATGAAATTGTTCTCATAAGAAAAGGGATAATGCCAAAAGAAGAGGAGTTGGAATGTATGCTGACTGCAAGGCATACGCCAGCTGTCCATGGGAAATTGAAAAAGGGAAAAGTGGCGATTGCCGGGTTAGGGGGGCTTGGTTCGAATATTGCAGTAAGCTTGGCACGAATTGGAGTGGGAATGCTTCGGTTAATTGATTTTGACGTGGTTGAGCCAAGCAATCTGAACCGGCAGAATTATGACATAAGACATCTGGGGCTTTTAAAAACAGTTGCATTGAAGCAACAGCTACAGGATATTAACCCATATATACAGATAGACACTGTGAATAAAAAAATAACAGAAAAAAATGCGGCTGAACTATTAAAGGATTGCGAAATAGTGTGTGAAGCATTTGATAATCCAGAGAATAAGGCAATGCTGATTAATACCGTACTGACACATTTGCCAGGAATAAAAATTGTATCTGCCTCAGGAATGGCTGGTTATAAAAGTACCAACTTAATTAGGACCATACATCCTATGAAAAATTTGTATCTTTGTGGCGATTTTGAAACAGAAGCTATGGCAGGATGCGGGCTGATGGCACCAAGAGTAATGGTCTGTGCAGGACATCAGGCAAATATGGTGCTTAGACTGCTGGCAGGAGAAGAAGAGGTTTAAAAATAAGAGAAAAACAGGAGGATGCTAAAATGAGTGATTTATTAGTGATTGGGGGACATGAATTTCAGTCCAGATTTATTCTGGGATCAGGAAAATTTTCTTTAGAAATTACCAATGCTGTTATTAAAAATGCCGGAGTGGAGATGGCAACTTTAGCTTTAAGACGCGCCAATGTGGGAGGTGAGGAAAATATTTTGGATTATATGCCAGAAGGAATTACACTGCTTCCCAATACATCTGGAGCCAGAAATGCAGCAGAAGCTGTAAGGATTGCAAGACTAGCAAGAGAGATTGGCTGTGGTGATTTTGTAAAGGTTGAAGTGATACATGAATCCAAATATTTAATGCCAGATAACTATGAAACTATAAAGGCTACCGAGCAGCTGGCAAAGGAAGGATTTATTGTTATGCCATATATGTACCCGGATTTAAATGTGGCACGTTCCCTGGCGGATGCAGGAGCGGCGGCAATTATGCCTCTGGGTGCACCAATTGGAAGTAATAAGGGGCTGCTAACAAAAGATTTTATTAAAATGCTGGTGGATGAAATCAACCTTCCTATTATTGTTGATGCTGGGATTGGACGGCCTTCACAGGCTTGTGAGGCAATGGAGATAGGTGTGGCTGCGGTTATGGCCAATACCGCCATTGCAACGGCAAAGGATGTAGCGCTAATGGCAAAAGCATTTAAGTTGGCGATAGAATCGGGACGTGCTGCCTATCTGGCAGGTCTTGGGAGAGTTCTGGAGTATCATGCAGAGGCATCCAGCCCGTTGACAGGCTTTTTGCAGGACTAAGAGGAAGTCAGGAATACTAAAAGATTGGAATGGTGCAGGATATGGTAAAAGAAAATAATATGGATTTTATGAGATATATGGAGGATATGGAACAAATAGACTCTGTAATTATGGAAGAAGTGTTGGAACAGGTAAAGCATTTTCATTACAGTGCTTATACAGAAAATGATGTGAGGTACGTACTGGCTAAGGACGAGATAAACAGCGAGGATTTTCAAGTCTTGCTTTCTCCAGCGGCACAGCCTTTTTTAGAACAGATGGCAAGAAAGGCTACAGATGAAACAAGAAAACATTTTGGTACTTCTGTGTGCTTATTTACCCCATTATATATTGCTAATTATTGTGAAAATTATTGTGTTTACTGTGGGTTTAACTGCCATAACAAAATACAAAGAGGGAAGCTGAGCCTAGAAGAGATAGAACAAGAAATGCAAAAAATCAGTGAGACAGGTTTACAGGAAATCCTGCTGCTTACTGGTGAATCTAGAAATATGTCAGATGTTGCATATATTGGGGAAGCGGTAAAGCTGGCAGCCAAATACTTTTCTACAGTGGGAATAGAAATTTATCCGTTAAACTCAGAAGAATACAAATATTTGCATGAATGTGGAGCAGACTTTGTATCGGTATATCAAGAAACGTATCATCCAGAAAAGTACGGTCAAGTTCATCTGAGCGGGCATAAGAGAGTATTTCCGTACCGCTTCTATTCCCAAGAGAGAGCTTTACTTGGGGGAATGAGGGGAGTTGCATTTGGAGCATTGCTGGGATTAGATGACTTTCGCAAAGATGCCTTTGCAACAGGACTGCATGCTTATTTGACGCAGAAAAAATTTCCGCATGCCGAAATTTCCTTTTCCCTTCCAAGACTAAGGCCTTACATCAATAGTGAAGAAACAAATCCAAATGATGTTCATGAAACCCAGCTTTTACAGGTAATGCTGGCATACCGCCTGTTTATGCCATTTGCGGGAATAACGATTTCAACTCGTGAAAGGGCAGGATTCAGGGATCACGTTATTGGAATGTGTGCAACTAAAATATCTGCTGGCGTAAAGGTAAGTGTAGGTGGTCACGACGAAGAGGCCAAGGGAGATGAACAGTTTGAAATTCAAGATCCGAGAAATGTTGACGAGGTACACAAGGCGATTGCAGGGAGAGGATTGCAGCCTGTGTACACAGATTATATAAGGGTTTAGAAGGATATGGATAAAAAAATAATATGTGTGACAAACAGAAAATTATGTAAAAAAGATTTTTTGTTTCAAATGAAAAAAATAATAGATGGAAATCCAGACAGGATTATAGTTAGAGAAAAGGATTTGTCAGGAGAGAAGCTAGAAGAACTGGTTTTGCAAATTTACAGACTGTGTCAGGGAAAAAGAACTTCTTTGTATTTACATTCAGATTTTGAAACAGCTAGAAGATTAGAAATAATGAAAATACAGCTGTCCTTTCAATTGTTTAAGGAAAAACGAGATTTGATTTATCCAGATTTTCAGGTCGGGGTTTCTGTTCATAGCCTGGAGGAGGCAAAGGAGGCAGAAAGCTTAGGCGCAGAGTATGTAATAGCAGGACATATCTTTGAAACAAGCTGCAAACAAAACCTGCCGCCAAGAGGACTTGGTTTTTTAAATGAAATCTGTCAGAATGTTTCCCTGCCAGTCTTTGCAATTGGAGGGATATCTAAAGATAATTTTACTAAGGTAATAGAAGCAGGAGCAGCAGGAGCCTGCCTTATGTCTTCTCTTATGGAGGCAGATAACCCAAAAGAATTGCTAAACCAGATATAAAACTGGTAATATATCAATAAATATGATAAAATAAAGACAAAATGAGTCACGAGGAGGATGGAAAATGAAAAAGTATATTACCACCTTTTTTGAAAAAGACTGGTCAAGAGATGATAAAATTCTGTGGACCATTTCTGTAGCAGGTTTATGTATTTTGACAGGCTTGATTTTGTCTATTATGAAAAACGGAATTTTTATTTGCAGCCATAATGGTAACAATAATGGCAACAATAATGGGAATCATGATCGTTCCTTAGAAAGAAAAAAGATAGCTGGAAAAAGAAAACATGTTGTAAGAAATTAAATCAAGATAAGAAATAGAAACAGATGCCCATTGTCTGCTTATAGTCAATTGGACATCTGCTTTTAAGTGACAAGAAATTGTGTGGAACATATTACACATTATTTGTAAATTTATAATAAACCAGTACTAAAATATCGTTCCATACGATCGGCCAGGATTGTAGCAACAATACACTCTTTTCCGTATTTTTCGGTTATGTATTTACTTGCCCATACATTTGCACCAGAAGAAGTCCCACAAAGCAATCCTTGTACCTGAGCCAGTTCTCGTGTAGTGGAAATGGCGGCCTCATCGGTTACCTCTACAATATCATCAATAAGAGTGGTATCCAGTACGTCTGGAATAAATCCGTCACCGATACCTTGAATACTATGAAGACCAGGTTCATGACCGAGAAGAGCAGAAACATTTTTAGGTTCTACTGCAACGATTTTAATATTAGGATTTTGGGACTTTAAGTATTTCCCTATTCCTTGTAGTGTGCCTCCACTTCCAAGCCCAGATACAAATATATCTATTTTCCCATTGAGCTGATCGTAAATTTCTTTACCCGTCGTAAGAAAATGAATCTCTGGATTATCTGGATTCTGAAACTGCTGTGGCATAAAATATTCATCAGAGCTGTTAACAATACGTTGCGCTTCCTCTACAGCTCCACCTATGCTTAAAGTTGCTGGTGTCAAGACTAGTTCTGCACCTAAAGCGCGAATAATTTTTTTCCGTTCCTCACTCATATTTTCAGGCATTACAATTATCACTTTATATCCTTTGCGTACACCTGTTAAAGCCAAACCAATACCTGTATTGCCAGAGGTCGGCTCTACAATAGTCATACCTGGTTTTAAAACTCCTTTTTTTTCAGCCATTTCAATCATATTTTTTGCTACGCGGTCCTTGATACTGCCGCCAGGATTCAAAAATTCGGCTTTTGCAAAAATATTAAGTCCAGTAGTTGACTTCAGGCTGATTAAAGGTGTGTTCCCGATTAAATCTAATATATTTTCTGTATACATAATATATCTCCTTTTAAATTCATATAAAAAACGATCACTTATTTATTTTACTATTATTTTCTGAAAAAATCTAGACTTAGTGTGTGAGAATTCTTATTAAGAAATTGTTCTTCGGAAAGGTCATTGTTAATTGCTTTCATTCGTAGTATATTATATAGTATTAATAATGATATTGAATCATTACAAATTTAGATAGGGGCTTTAAGATGAAAGTTAAAAACCGGAGACCAGGGGGTCTGTTTTTCGATACCATACATTTATTGGTGAAGGCAAAGAATCACTTTGTCTTTTATCAGATAGTGGCAATAGTGCTGACAATTCTATGTGTAATACCAATCTATCATTTTTTGCTAAGGATGTCCATTCAATATTCTGGATACAGCTATATTACAATGGAGAATTTTTCAGTTTTTATTAGAAAACCAATTACTATTGTTTCTATTACCATTATGTTTGTTATAGGCGGTTTCTTTCTTATATGGAATTTTTCACTCATGCTGCTTTTTTTGCAATTTGGAGTGCACAACGAAAAGAAGGCAGGAGCAGTGCTATTTATAAAAAGTATTTTCAAAGCACTCAGTTGCATAAGATATAAGAAGGTTGTTTCCGTTCTGCTTGTATACGCTGTGTTAATTGCAAATAATGTGACCGTAATATATGGCATTTTAACACGTACCAGAATTCCAAGAGATTTGGTGGAATCTATTAGTGACATTCCCACAGTTAAAGTACTTATTTGCTGTTTGGTATTTGTGATTACAATTGCATGTATCAAAAACTTTTTCACATTGCCTTATATGATTTTAGAGGGAAAGGATACAAAAAGCAGTTATTCAGCCAATCATCATTTAGTGAGAAAAAGATTAATTAGAACGATTCTGCTTTTTTTATTATGGAATTGTTTTGTCATTATATTATCAGTGGGAGTATATATGGCAATTCTGGTGCTGGAGGCTGTATTCGTAAATTTATTTATTGAAAAAAATATGGCAACAGCAGTATTTTTAACAATTTATGAACAATACAACATATATACAGGTATTTTTTTGGCATGGCTGGGTGTTTATATGAATACCGGCTTGCTTATTGTTATTTTTCGGAAATATAGAATAGAAGAAAATGAGGAATCTTCCCTGCTTACGGAGGAAGAGGAAATTATTTCGGCAGATAGAAAGCGGTACCGTATGTTTATACTTACATTTATTTTATGCATTATTATGGTAGATGGTATTTACACCTATGACAGTGTTCAAAGGGGTATAGGGATTATACCCGATGCTTTGGGGAATATGCAGATTACCGCCCACAGAGGTTCTTCCTATGAGGCACCAGAAAATACGATGGCAGCAATTGAAAAGGCGATTGAGAACATGGCAGATTATGCAGAAATTGATGTACAGGAAACGAAAGATGGAGAAGTTATTTTGCTTCACGATTCCAATTTACTGCGTACTACAGGATATAATGCATTTATATGGGAGGTTACGCTGGAAAAATTGCGAACACTGGATGCAGGAAGCTGGATGTCCGAAGAATATGCGGGTACACAGATTCCGACTTTGGAAGAGGTACTAGCTTATTGTAAAGGAAAAATCAAATTGAATATCGAAATAAAATCTAATGGGAAATTTAATGATTTGGAAGGAAAAGTTGCTGCTTTAATTGAAAAATATGATTTTCAGCGTCAATGTGTGGTATCCTCAGTAGCATACAGGACGTTAGAAAAAGTAAAGGAGGCAAATCCAGAAATAAGAACAGGTTATATTGTTACAGCATCCTTTGGTGAATATACAGATAAAAGCGCAATTGATTTTTTTAGTATGGACTCTACTTATTTAAACCGGAATAAAGTGGAAGAGGCACATAAAAATGGTAAAGAAGTTCATGCGTGGACGGTGAATACAAAGAATGAAATCAGACGTATGAAGGTAATCAAAGTAGATAGTATTATTACAGACAGACCGATTCTGGCAAGGGAAATAATTTACAAGGAGGATTTTAATAAAAATATTGTCAATATTCTAAAACTGGTGCTGAAAGGCTAAAAATTCATATGTTTGAGAAAAAAGAGTTAGATAGTTCAATCTGACCCTTTTTTTTAATGGTCTTATTTGATATAATACTAAATATACATAAATTCTTATCAATTAAGGAGATATTTATGAAAAAAATAGTAACTACAATATTGATTACAAGTATTATAATGGCAGGAATTCTCTTTGGAACCCTTACGCTGCTTACCAATAATAAAAAGGAAGATACAGGAAAGAAACGGGAAGAGCTAGATCTTTTGCTGCCAGAGGATGAAAAGGAAATTATTAATGCAGCGGCCGCTAAGCCACTTTCGATGGGAAAAAAGGATTCCGATATTTTATTGTTAAAGGAAAAATCAATTAAGGAGATTTATAAAGTAGAAACATCTGAAACAGTTAAAAAGCGATTAGAACAGTTAAAAAAGCAGGAGGAATATTCGGCGGAAAATCCGCTGATGGTATGGAATCCATTTGGAACCAATGACTTATCACTCTATCTATATTTGAAATCTTCAGAGCTATGTTATTTAAAATATACAATTCAGGTTGAGGATGCTGAAATTCCCGACTTTAATCGTATATTGCTGAATGGGGAAGAAGGGAATCTGACACGGAAGCATGAATACCAACTGGTTGGATTTGTTCCAGGATATGTCAATTATTTAACCTTGAGGATGTATAATGCCAATGGTAATTTAATAGATAAGATTACGTATTCTTTTAAAGTGGATAAGCTTGAAATGAATATACCAGTCAAACTTGCGAAAACAAATGGTGAGAGTGAGGAGCTGATCTCTAACGGACTTTTTTTCATTATGGGTATGGATGCGTCTGGTGATGATTCACCTAATGCAATACCAGCTTACGATAACTCAGGGGTTTTAAGAAGTGTTATTCCGTTAAAAGGATATCGCAGTGACCGGCTGGAGGTTATTGACGGGCAGCTTCTGTATTCTTTTTCAAAACAGGATTTTGCCATGGTAAGTGCTATTGGTCAAGTGATGAAAGTATATCATATGAATAATTATGAGCTTCATCATGATTTTATTTATAATGGATATGGACAGCTTTGGATGCTGACATCTTCAACCAGCAGTAAGGCAGAGACTGTTGAAGATTATGTAGTTTCTTTGGATTTAGATACAGGGAAGGTGAAAAAGCTGGTTGACCTTAAAAAATTGTTTCCCAAAGTTAAGAAAAAGGCTAATAAGCCAAAGGGAGAGGATAGGCTGGACTGGATTCATCTGAATTCGTTAACACAGATAGGAAGCAGTGATATTATTATAAGCTCCAGAGAATTGTCAAGTATTATTAAGATAAATAATATTACAAGTATAAAACCTACAGTAGGCTATATTATTGCAGATCCAGTATTATGGGAAGACTCTGGGTATGAGGATTTACTTTTAAAGAAAGGCTCTTATGAAGGGGACAGCTGGGTAAATCTTGAAACAGATTCAGCCGATCAAGAAACAGCTGATGTTTTTACCTCCCAATTTGGACAACATTCTGTTACGTATCAGCCAGGATATAATTTAGAAGATGAACAATACTATCTAAGCATGTTTAATAATAATTTTGGAAGATGGTCCACAAGAAAGTCTTTTGACTGGAGCATAATGGAAGGTATTGGAACAGATAAGAAGGAGGCGGAGCATTCCTATTATTACAAGTATATGGTTGATGAATCAGCAGGATATTATGGCTTAATTAAGTCAATAGAGGTACCATATTCCAACATTGTTAGTAATGTACAGGATAGCAATAAGAATTATGTTATTAATTCGGGGAAAAAGTTGATATTTGGGGAGTATGATAAAAATGGGGTATTAATTAGTCAGTTTATGACAAAGGGTACAACGTATAATTATCGAGTTTTTAAATATGATATGAAAAATATCTGGTTTTACTAAATAAAAGGGGAAAAAGTACTTTACTTTTTTCCCTTTTTTGATAAAATTCAAGATAGAATCTATGAACTGAAAAGGAGACAGGGATGAAAGAAAAATTAATTCAAAGATTTTATGATGTATTTAGTGCAGAAGGCAGTGTTGATGTTTATTTTGCACCAGGGAGAGTAAATTTAATTGGGGAGCATACAGATTATAACGGAGGACATGTTTTTCCGTGTGCATTAACAATTGGAACTTACGCAGCAGTACGTAAGAGAGAAGATCATAAGATTCGGTTCTATTCTATGAATTTTGAACAGCTAGGTATTTTGGAAAGTAGTTTGGACGAGTTAATAAACAAAAAAGAAAATGATTGGACAAACTATCCACTGGGAGTTTGTTGGGCAATAAAAGAGAAGGGATTTTCCATTCCTTGTGGTTTTGATATTCTGTACTTTGGTAATATTCCAAATGGTTCCGGGTTATCCTCTTCTGCATCCATTGAAGTTTTAACAGCTTATGTGCTGAGAGAGATGTTTTCATTTGATATATCCTTAATTGAGATTGCTAAGTTATGTCAGTACTCTGAGAACAAATTTAATGGTGTTAATTGTGGAATCATGGATCAGTTTGCCATTGCCATGGGTATGGAAAATAAAGCGATTTTCTTAGATACAGCAGATTTATCTTATGAATATGCAGACATTCTGTTAGAGGATGCTAAGATTGTTATTATGAATACCAACAAGAAGCGTGGACTGGGAGATTCAAAATATAATCAGAGAAGAAGCGAGTGTGAAGCTGCTTTAGAACAGATAAAAAGTGTAATTCCAGTGTCCTCTCTGGGTGAGTTGACAGAGGAGCAGTTTGAAGCCAATCAAAATGCAATTACCGATGAAATTCAGAGAAAGCGAGCAAAGCATGCAGTTTATGAAAACCAGCGAACGATAAAAGCGGTAGAGGCATTGAAAAATAAAGATATTGAATTATTTGGGAAATTAATGATTGATTCTCATACTTCATTAAAGTATGATTATGAAGTAACAGGAACGGAGTTAGATACACTTGTAGAGGAAGCACTGAAAATAGAAGGTGTAATTGGTGCTAGAATGACAGGAGCTGGTTTTGGAGGATGTGCGGTCAGCATTGTGAAAGAACAGGTGATAGACAGCTTTATTGAGAATGTTGGCAAAGCATATAAAGAAAAGATTGGATACGAAGCGGATTTTTATATTGTTTCAGTTGGTGGTGGACCAGTAAAATTATAATCAAATTGTCAGGAAAGGAATTGATAAAATGAAGGTATTAGTATTAGGAGGAGCAGGTTACATTGGATCTCATACAGTATATGAGCTGGCAGACAGTGGAGCAGAAGTGGTAATTGTGGACAACCTTGAAACGGGACATTTAGAAGCAGTGCATCCTGCTGCAAAGTTTTACAAGGGAGACATCCGTGACCGTGGGTTTGTGGACAGTGTTTTTGAACAGGAAAAGGTAGATGCAGTAATTCATTTTGCCGCAAATTCTCTTGTTGGAGAAAGTATGACTAATCCTTTGAAGTATTATGATAATAATCTTTGCGGTACTAAGGTGTTATTAGAATCTATGGTAGCACATGGAGTAGATAAAATTGTATTTTCCTCAACTGCTGCAACCTACGGAGAGCCAGAGAGAGTGCCTATTATGGAAACAGATAAGACAGAACCTACGAATACGTATGGGGAAACAAAGTTAGCTATG
Organism: Anaeromicropila populeti; assembly: GCF_900112775.1. GTDB lineage: Bacteria > Bacillota > Clostridia > Lachnospirales > Lachnospiraceae > Anaeromicropila_A > Anaeromicropila_A populeti. Next base: position 117,439 of record NZ_FOYZ01000009.1, on the reverse strand, counting down.
GAAAAAATGTTTAAATGGACTGGGAAAGCACATAATCTGCGTTTTGTGTCATTGCGCTATTTCAATGCCTGCGGTGCGCATAAAAGTGGAATAATCGGGGAAGCGCATAGTCCTGAAACACACCTGATTCCGTTAATTCTTCAGGTACCAAATGGAAAAAGAGATGCCATTCAGGTGTTTGGAGATGATTACGATACTAAGGATGGAACTTGTATTCGTGACTATATCCATGTTACTGATTTGGCACAGGCTCATATACTTGCCGTAAAATATTTAATGGAAGGCAATGAAAGCAGTATTTTCAATTTGGGAAATGGTGTTGGATTTACGGTAAACGAAGTGATTGAGGCAGCAAGAAAAGCAACTGGTCTTCCAATTAAGGCGGTTGTTTCTCCTAAGAGAGCTGGAGATCCAGCCAGATTAATTGCATCTAGTGATAAAGCAAGAACTGTTTTGGGATGGAAGCCAGAGCATACAGATTTAGAAGAAATTATTGCATCTGCATGGAAGTGGCATAGTACTCATCCAGATGGATTTGAGAAGAAATAGATTATAGTAAAAATAACTGGAAGACGGTATGCTGTCCGTATAACCGCATAATAGTATATCTATTGTGGTTTTGGGTATATACCGTCTTTTATATGCGCCATGATGACAGATAATTTCAAAAAGGATGGTATCTGAATATGAGAATTCTAGTAGATGCGGACGCATGTCCGACAAAAGAAATTGTGGAACGAACTGCACAGGAATATAAGATACCGCTTTATTTTTTTATTGATACAAGCCATGTATTGTCTGTGAAATACGGAGAAGTTATAACAGTAAGCCAGGGGGCAGATGCAGTCGATTTTGCTTTAATTAATTTTCTGTTAAAGGGTGATATCGTTGTTACACAGGATTATGGAGTGGCTGCCATGGCACTGGGAAAGGGTTCCTTTGCAATTCATCAGAGTGGGAAGGTTTTTACCAATGAAAATATCGATCAAATGCTATTTGAACGTCATTTGTCCAAGGTGCAGCGACGGGCATCTAAGAAATTTCATGGGAAAGGACCGAAAAAAAGAAGTCAAGAAGATGATATTCGATTTGAGGAAGCATTTCGTCGGCTGATTTTACAGATTCTTGGTGAGGAAGCGAAATAGGAGAAATTCCTATGAAAAATATATTTGGAAAATGACTAAAAGTGTGATAAAATATTTAGTAATGTTAATTGAAATTAAATCTAAGGAGTTATGATATGGCTGAATATAACAGGGTATTACTGAAACTTAGTGGTGAAGCCTTAGCAGGAGATAAGAAACATGGATTTGACGAAGCTACTTGTATTAAGGTTGCAGAGCAGGTGAAATCTATAGTGGAAAAAGGAATACAGGTAGGTATTGTCATTGGAGGCGGAAATTTCTGGAGAGGAAGAACAAGTGAGACAATTGACCGTACCAAGGCAGATCAGATTGGAATGCTGGCAACGATAATGAATTGTATTTATACTTCTGAGATTTTCCGGTCAGTAGGAATGAAAACTCAGATTTTGACACCGTTTGAATGTGGAAGTATGACCAAGCTTTTTTCGAAAGACAGGGCTAATAAGTATTTTGAAAAGGGGATGGTTGTTTTCTTTGCTGGAGGCACTGGTCATCCATATTTTTCTACAGACACAGGTATTGCATTACGGGCAATTGAAATGGAAGCAGATGCTATTCTGCTGGCAAAGGCGATTGACGGAGTATATGACAGCGATCCAGGGAAAAATTCTGATGCGAAAAAGTATGATGTAGTGTCAATTGAAGAAGTACTGGATAAAAAATTGCAGGTAATTGATTTGACAGCAACGATTATGTGTATGGAAAATAAAATTCCATTACTTGTTTTCGGACTGAATGAAGAAAATAGCATAATTAATACTGTATCAGGGGTTTTTACAGGTACAAAAGTTACCGTGTAGAAGATGAAATGTAAAGTATAAAGGAGGAATAGAAATGGATGCAAGATTAGAACAATTTGAAGGAAAAATGAAAAAAACATTACAGACATTAAATGAGGATTATACTACCATTCGTGCAGGAAGGGCTAATCCACATATTTTAGATAAATTAAAGGTGGACTATTATGGTCAGCCATCTCCTTTACAGTCGGTTGCCAATATTACAGTTCCAGAGGCAAGAGTAATTCAGATTCAGCCTTGGGAGTCCAGTTTAATTAAGGAAATTGAGAAGGCAATTTTAACATCTGATTTAGGGTTAAATCCAAGTAACGATGGTAAAATTATCCGTTTGGTATTTCCGGAGCTGACAGAGGAAAGAAGAAAAGATTTAGTGAAGGATGTGAAGAAGAAGGGGGAGAATGCTAAGATTGCGGTTCGAAACGTTCGTCGTGATGCCAATGATTCATTTAAGAAAATGAGTAAGGCCAACGAGATTTCCGAAGATGAATTTAAGCAATTAGAAGATCAGGTTCAAAAAATGACGGATAAATTCGTTGTAGAAATTGACCAGGCAATCGAAGCAAAATCAAAAGAAATTCTTACAGTATAATGAATTGGACGTATTTTGATTTTCAAGGTACGTCCTATTTTTGGAGGTAATTTTCATGGAGGATTTAAAGATCCCAAGACATATAGCAGTTATTCCGGATGGAAACGGAAGATGGGCAAAGAAAAGATTTATGCCAAGAAATTATGGTCATGTACAAGGTGCCAGGGCAGTAGAAAAAATGTGTGAGGATGTGTACAATATGGGAGTAGAGTATTTGACGGTATACGCATTTTCTACTGAAAACTGGAGGCGTCCCACAGAAGAAGTGGATGCAATAATGAAATTGCTGCGTAATTATCTTAAGGACTGCCTAAAGAGAAGTGAAAAGAATAACATGAAGGTAAGTGTTCTTGGAGATAAGGAAATGCTAAGCCCAGATATTAAGGCTTCCATTGAAGAGCTAGAACAAAAATCTGCCAGCAATACAGGCTTGAAATTTCAAGTGGCATTAAATTACGGGGGACGGGATGAATTGCTGCGTGCATTCAAGAAAATGTCAGAGGATCTTGCAAATAATCAGTTTACTGTGAATGAGATAGATGAAAAAGTAATTAGTTCCTATTTAGACACAAAGGGTATTCCCGATCCGGATTTGCTGATTCGAACAAGCGGTGAACAGAGAATTTCTAATTATCTTTTGTGGCAGCTGGCATATACAGAATTTTATTTTGCTGATGTATTATGGCCTGACTTCGACAACAAAGAATTAGAAAAGGCAATTGCATACTATAATAGAAGAGAACGACGCTTTGGTGGTGTATAGGGGGATGAATATGTTTGTAACTAGATTGATAAGCGGTATTTTTTTGTTAGCAGTAATGATTTTTACAACGGCCATAGGAGGGAATTTACTATTATTATTTCTTGCTGCGTTGGCACTGGCTGGTGAATTTGAATTGTATCGTGCAGTCAAAATGGAAAAAACATCATTAGCTCTGGTTGGGTATGCTGCGGCCATGGGATACTTTATATTACTATATACAAATAAAGCAGAATATATTACTATATATTGTGTACTATGTTTAATTGTTATGTTAAGTTGTTTTGTAGTTAGTTTCCCTAAATATGTAATAGAACAGGTGTCAGTTATATTTTTTGGATTTTTGTACATTCCGGTACTGCTTAGTTATATTTATCAGGTGAGAATCGGAGAACTAGGTGCTTATTCTGTCTGGCTGCTGTTCATTTGTGCATGGGGTTCAGATACTTGTGCCTATTGTGTAGGTATGTTAATTGGAAAACATAAGCTGCCGTCACAGCTCAGTCCTAAAAAGACTATTGAAGGCTGTATTGGTGGTGTAGTAGGTGCTGGACTAATTGGTTTTATCTATGCAACAGTTTTTACAGAACATTTAACTACTTTTGGAAACCCTCAGCTGGCCTATACCGTAATTGGATGCTGTGGATCGGTTGTTGCACAATTTGGAGATTTGGCGGCATCTGCCATTAAAAGGAATCATAATGTGAAGGATTATGGAAAATTGATACCAGGACACGGTGGTGTTTTAGATCGATTTGATAGTATTTTATTTACAGCACCTATCGTATACTTATTAATAAGTATTTTTAGGCTGTAAAAGAAAAATTAATTGACTAAAAGTTGTCTGGATGGTGAAAAAATGAAGAAAATAGCAATTTTAGGTTCGACAGGTTCGATAGGAACACAGACTCTGGAAATTGTCAGACATAATAAAGATTTACAGGTAGTCTGTTTATCAGCAGGATCTAACATTGATTTATTAGAAAAACAGATATTGGAATTTAGTCCAAAGCTTGTATGCGTAGGAGAAGAAGAAAAAGCAAAGGAATTGTCCAAAAGAGTAAAGCATCTGCCTGTCAGAGTAGTGGCGGGAATGGAAGGATTAATTGAGTGTGGTACTTATAAGGAAGTTGAGCTTGTTGTAACAGCAATTGTTGGTATGATTGGAATAAGACCGACTATAGAAGCAATTAAGGCAAAAAAGGATATTGCATTAGCCAATAAAGAAACCCTTGTTACGGCTGGACATATTATTATGCCTCTTGTAAAGGAAAAGAACATTTCTCTATTACCTGTTGACAGTGAACATTCTGCTATTTTTCAGGCATTGCAGGGAGGAAAAAAGGAAGAACTAAAGAAACTTATTTTAACGGCATCTGGCGGACCTTTTCGCGGAAAAAGCTGGGGGGAGCTGAGAGGAATTCAGCCAGAGGACGCGTTGCAGCATCCTAACTGGTCCATGGGCCAGAAAATTACTATTGATTCTTCTACCATGGTGAATAAAGGGCTTGAAGTAATGGAAGCACACTGGCTGTTTGACGTGGAGTATGATAAGATACAGGTTGTAATTCAGCCTCAAAGTATTATTCATTCTATGGTGGAATATGTGGATGGAGGAGTTATTGCACAGCTTGGTACACCAGATATGAAGCTGCCAATTCAGTATGCATTGTATTATCCAGAAAGGCGCCATTTGCCAGGAGACAGACTTGATTTTTATGAGCTGGGGCAGATTACCTTTGAAAAACCAGACCTAGATACGTTTCCAGCATTAAGGCTTGCATATGAGTCTGGAAAAAAGGGCGGCAGCCTGCCTACTGTGTACAATGCGGCAAATGAAATGGCAGTGAGATTATTTTTGAATAAGGAAATTGGATATTTAGATATTATAGAAAGTATTGAATATGCTATAAAAATGCATACGTTTATGGAAGAGCCTTCTCTAGAGGATATTCTGAAAACGGAGCAGGAAACATATCAATGTTTATTTGAAAAATGGAGAAAGAAAGAGGGATAGTATGAAAATTGTAATAGCTCTTATTGTATTTGGTGTTATTATTGTAATCCATGAATTAGGTCATTTTCTGCTGGCGAAAAAAAATGGTATTGGGGTTACTGAATTTTCTATAGGAATGGGACCGAGGATTATAACAGTTGTGAAAACAGCACAAGGAATGTCTGTCAAGTTTTTCGCCAAAATGGATGACTGTTTAAACCGTAGTGACTGGGCAGGAAGAACAAAGTATTCAGTTAAATTACTTCCTTTAGGAGGCTCCTGCATGATGGTAGGGGAAGATGAGGATCTTCAGGATGAAAACGCATTTAATAATAAGGGAGTCTGGGCAAGAATCAGTGTGATTTTTGCTGGACCATTTTTCAATTTTATTTTGGCGTTTCTGTTTGCGCTAATTGTAATTGGCTGTGTCGGCTATGACAGACCAGCTGTTTATCAGCTCCATGAAGGACTGGTGCAGGAGGGTGAGGCGCTTCAGAAAGGAGATGTCATTACATCTATTGATAATGTGAAAATTCATGTTTCCAGAGAAGTGGACTTATATTATCAATTTGAAAAAATTACGGAAGAACCTGTAGAGGTAACGTTTGAGAGGGATGGTAAAAAATATGAAGTAACCATTACCCCATATCAGACAGAAAGTGGTGCTTATAGCATTGGGTTTGTTACAAGCTATCAAAGAATTAAGGTTGGACCATTACAGACGATTCAATATAGTGCTTATGAAGTGAAATTCTGGATTTCTACTACGATTAAGAGTTTGGGACAGATGATTAGAGGCAGAGTGAGCCGGGATGATATTGCTGGTCCAGTGGGTATTGTGGATATGATTGGAACAACATATAATGATAGTAAGTCAGATGGCTTGTATTATGTATTTTTAAACCTGGTGAATATTTGTATTCTTCTGAGTGCCAACCTGGGGGTTATGAATCTTCTGCCAATTCCAGCATTAGACGGAGGAAGACTTGTGTTCTTATTTATAGAAGCAGTCAGAGGAAAGCCGATTGACAGGGAAAAAGAAGGCATGGTCCACCTGATTGGTTTAGTTGCATTGATGATACTGATGGTGTTTATGGTATTTAATGATTTTAGCCGGATTATTGGCTAGAGAAAATGAAAAAGTCAGGAAGGCAGTATTATGATTCGAGAAATGACAAAGGTTGTGAGAATCGGAGATAGAGTAATTGGAGGAAATAATCCAGTTTTAATACAATCCATGACCAATACAAAGACAGAAGATGTAAAGGAAACTGTTGAGCAGATAGAACGTTTGACACAGGCAGGGTGTGAAATTATCCGATGTGCGGTACCTAACATGGAGGCAGCAGAGGCTGTGAAGGAGATAAAAAAGCAAATCAAGATTCCTCTGGTTGCAGACATTCATTTTGATTATAAGCTTGCAATCCGTTCGATAGAAAACGGAGTGGATAAAATCAGGATTAATCCTGGCAATATTGGATCCGAAGATAAAATTCGCCAGGTAGTAGATTGTGCCAAGGAACGGAATATTCCTATTCGTGTTGGTGTAAATAGTGGTTCTCTGGAGAAGCAGCTGATTGAAAAATATGGCGGTGTAACTGCTGAGGGGATTGTAGAGAGCGCACTGGATAAAGTAACAATTGTGGAAAATATGGGATATGATAATCTTGTGATTAGTATAAAATCGTCAGATGTGGTGATGTGTATCAAAGCACATCAGCTGCTGGCAGGAAAAACTCCGTATCCTCTCCATGTTGGTATTACTGAATCAGGTACGGTGTATTCAGGAAATATTAAGTCAGCGGTCGGATTAGGTGCAATTTTATCCCAAGGTATAGGAAATACAATTCGTGTGTCTCTGACAGGAGATCCAGTAGAGGAAATTAAGTCAGCAAAGCTGATTTTAAAAACACTTGGTCTGCGAAGGGGAGGAATTGAGGTTGTTTCCTGTCCTACCTGTGGACGGACACGTATAGATTTAATATCTCTTGCCAATCAGGTGGAAGATATGGTGAAAGATTTTGATTTAGATATTAAGGTTGCAGTTATGGGGTGTGCGGTGAATGGACCTGGTGAGGCAAAAGAAGCAGATATCGGAATTGCTGGTGGAATTGGAGAAGGTCTTCTAATTAAGAAAGGTGAGATTATTAGAAAGGTGCCTGAAAATATGCTTCTTGCTGTGCTAAGGGAGGAATTATTAAACTGGAAATGATTTTATAAGAAAGGTTTGATTAGAATGCTGTTTTTTGAAGCTTTTGATCGTCTCACTGTGAAAGGAGAGCTGCAGCAGTTATTTGAGACAGTTCAGGTTGAGCGGGTGGTTATGAGCAGAAAGTGCCAGAAAATAAAACTATATACCATTAGTGATCATATTCTGGAATATCAGATTCGGAAGAAAATGGAGATTGAGTTAAAAAAGCAGATATTTCAAGAAGCACCGGTATCAGCAGAAATTATCGAAAGGTATACGCTTTCCAAGCAGTACACACCTGAAAAAATAATGCCAGTTTATTTTGACAGTGTGCTTCTTGAATTACGTGAAAATAGTGTGATTGATTACAATTTAGTCAGGGAAGCAAGGTTTGTTTTTCAGGAGGGGGCAGTACAAATTTTTGTTGAGGACTCAATTGTTGCAAGAAAAAGAGTGGCGTTTATAAAGGAAAAGCTGGATGATATTTACAACAACCGCTTTTCTTTTTCTGTTGCTATTCTTTTTGAGTTTTTAGAGCAGAAAAAGTGTGAGGACAAGGTTCAGCGTGAAGTAGTTGTGACCCATCAGAGGCAAGAGGAAAAGCTGGCGGAGCCAGTTTCCCAAAAGAAAGAAAAACCAGCTGATGTAGAAACGAAGAAGGAGAAAAGGGAAGCTGGCTATTATGAAAAAAGTAAATACAGAAAGCTTCCAGAGGATCCAAATTTAGTTTACGGACGTAATTTTGAAGGCGAGAGTATTCCAATTTCTGATGTACAGGATGAAATTGGTGAAGTGGTAATTAGGGGTAAGATAATTGCAACCGAGGCAAGAGAATTGAGAAATGAAAAAGTTCTGCTTATTTTTTCAATAACGGACTTCACTGATACAATTTCCTGTAAAATATTTTTAAAGAGTGAGCAGGCGCCAGAGGTAACGGACGTAATAAAAAAGGGAAGCTTTATTAAGTTGAATGGTATGGCACTAATGGATCGGTATGATCATGAAATTTCAATTAGCTCCATTGTAGGAATTAAGAAAATAGAAGACTTTACAGAAACCCGTATGGATCATAGCGAAGCAAAGAGAGTGGAGCTGCATGCCCATACGCTGATGAGTGATATGGATGGGGTAGTGGATGTAAAAGCCCTGGTGAAAAGAGCCAAGAAATGGGGGCACAAAGCAATTGCCATTACAGACCATGGCGTGGTACAGTCATTTCCTGAAGCCAATCATGCAATTGAAAAAGGTGATGATTTTAAAGTAATATATGGAGTCGAGGCCTATCTGGTGGATGATCTGAAAGAAATCATTGAAAATGATAAGGGGCAGTCTTTAGATGATCCTTGTGTTGTTTTTGACATTGAGACAACAGGATTTGGGCCAGTGAATGACCAAATTATAGAGATCGGTGCAGTTAAGGTAAAAGAAGGGAAAATAGTAGATAAATACAGTACTTTTATTAATCCTGATATTCCAATTCCCTATGTGATTACTCAGCTGACTGGAATACAGGATGAAATGGTGATGTCTTATCCTAAAATTGATACAATTCTTCCTGAGTTTTTAAATTTTTGTGAAGGATGTATTTTAGTTGCTCATAATGCTTCTTTTGATGTTGGATTTATTAACAAGAAGGCAGAGTTTTTAGGAATAGAAACAGAATTTACGGTAATTGATACAGTAGGTATGGCGCGGCTTTTACTGCCACATTTGAATAAATTTAAACTGAATGTGGTAGCAAAGGATTTAGGGATTACTTTGGAAAATCATCACAGAGCAGTAGACGATGCGGGAGCAACAGCGGAGATTTTTGTCAAGTTTATTGAAATGCTGAAGGAGCAGAATATACATACGTTGCAGGAACTGCAAAAACGGAATGTAATGACACCTGAAATGATTAAGAAGCTTCCCACCAATCATGCTATTATTCTGGCGCAAAATGATACAGGCAGGGTGAATCTATATCGTCTTATATCAAAGTCTCATATTGACTACTATGCAAGAAAGCCAAGAATCCCAAAATCTCTTTTTTTAGAAAATAGAGAAGGACTTTTGATTGGTAGTGCTTGCGAAGCGGGAGAACTTTATCAGGCATTGCTTCGAAACCGTCCACAGGAGGAAATTCACCGCCTTGCCCAGTTTTATGATTATTTTGAAATCCAGCCCCTTGGAAACAATAATTTTATGATTGAAGATGACCGCTATGATGTTAAGAGCAGGGAAGATTTAATTGATCTGAACCGTAAAATTATTGCATTAGGGGAAGAATATAACAAATTAGTGGTAGGAACCTGTGATGTGCATTTTTTAGATCCTGAGGATGAAGTCTATCGGCGGATTATTATGGCAGGAAAGGGATTTAAAGATGCTGATAACCAGGCACCTCTCTATTTTCGCACTACGGAGGAAATGGTTCAGGAATTTATGTACCTTGGTCGGGAAAAAGCCGAAGAAATTGTAATTACCAATACCAATAAAATTGCTGACATGATTGAGAAAATTTCGCCTGTCCGTCCAGATAAATGTCCTCCTGTCATTGAAAATTCAGATCAGGAGCTGCGAAACATCTGTTATGATAAGGCTCACTCTATGTATGGACCAGATTTGCCGAAACCAGTTGAAGAACGGCTGGAAAAAGAACTGACCTCCATTATTGGAAATGGGTTTGCGGTAATGTACATTATTGCACAGAGGCTTGTATGGAAGTCCAATGAAGATGGCTATTTAGTTGGCTCCCGTGGTTCAGTTGGTTCTTCTTTTGCAGCCACCATGTCTGGTATTACAGAAGTAAATCCATTGTCAGCACATTATTATTGCACCAATTGCTTTTATTCTGATTTTAATTCTGAGGAGGTAAAAGCATTTGCTGGGAAATCTGGATGTGATATGCCAGATAAGCTTTGCCCTGTGTGCGGGCAGCCTTTAAATAAGGATGGTCACGAAATACCCTTTGAAACATTTCTTGGCTTTTACGGAGACAAGGAGCCGGATATTGATTTGAACTTTTCTGGCGAATATCAAAGCAAGGCACATGATTACACAGAAGTTTTATTTGGAACAGGACATACCTTCCGTGCAGGAACCATTGGTACGTTGGCAGACAAAACAGCATATGGATTTGTTATGAAATATTATGAGGAACGGGGAATTCATAGAAGGAAGGCTGAGATTGAACGGATTTCTCAAGGCTGTGTAGGGGTTAGAAGAACCACAGGCCAGCATCCAGGCGGAATTGTGGTATTGCCGCATGGAGAGGAGATTTACTCGTTTACACCCGTACAGCGGCCTGCCAACGATATGACAACAAAAACCATTACCACTCATTTTGATTATCACTCTATTGATCATAATTTATTGAAACTGGATATTTTGGGGCATGACGATCCGACGATGATTCGTATGCTGGAGGATTTAACAGGGGTGGACGCAAAGACCATTCGGCTAGATGAGCCAAAAGTTTTGTCATTGTTTGATAACCTAAGTGCCCTTAGCTTGCAGCCAGAGGATATTGGGGGATGTGATTTGGGATGTCTTGGGATTCCAGAGTTTGGAACAGATTTTGTTATGCAGATGCTGCGTGATACCAAACCAAAAACATTTTCAGATTTGGTCCGCATATCGGGACTGTCTCATGGTACAGATGTGTGGCTTAACAATGCCCAGTATTACATTCAAAGAGGGGATTGTACGTTGTCAACCGCAATTTGTACCCGTGATGATATTATGACGTATTTAATTCATACAGGAGTGGAAAATGGTCTGGCATTTAAAATAATGGAAAGTGTACGTAAGGGCAAGGGACTCCAGCCTCAGATGGAGGAAGCCATGATTGCTGCTGGTGTACCAGACTGGTATATTGAGTCTTGTAAGAAGATTAAATACATGTTCCCAAAGGCTCATGCGGCTGCATATGTTATGATGGCATTTCGGATTGCTTATTTTAAGGTGTATTATCCCCTTGCTTATTATGCTGCATTTTTTAGTATTCGTGCCTCTGCCTTTAGCTATGAGCTGATGTGTCTGGGCAGAGAGCGGCTGGAATACTATATGGCAGATTATCGAAGGCGTTCCAACGAACTAACCAAGAAGGAACAGGATACGCTAAAGGACATGAAAATTGTCCAGGAAATGTATGCCAGAGGATTTGAGTTTATGCCGATCGATGTTTATCAGGCAAAGGCACACAGTTTTCAAATTATAGACGGAAAGTTAATGCCGTCGTTAAGTACTATTGAAGGTCTTGGGGATAAAGCCGCGGATGCAGTTGTGGAAGCGGCTGGACAGGGCAAATTTTTATCAAGAGATGATTTTAAACAGCGGTCTAAGGTAAGTGGTACGGTTGTGGAATTAATGGCTGACTTGGGCATCTTGGAAGATTTGCCGATTTCAAATCAGATGTCATTAATGGATTTTTTATAAAGAAAAGTATTGGAGGCAGGAATATGAAGGTAAGGAAAGCTGATTGGTATAAGGAAGGATGGACATTAGGTATTAAGAACCACTCATGGGTAGAAGATACGGTGAGGCAGGTTGAATTTCTGATTAAAATAATGGAACTGACGGGAAAGGAAAAAATCCTGGACTTAGCCTGTGGTTATGGTAGACATAGCCTGGAGTTTGCAAGGCGTGGTTTCCAGGTAGTTGGTGTGGATATAACAAAAGATTATATTATGGATGCGAGGGAGTCGGCTGAAAAGGAAAACCTTTCAGCCGTATTTATGCAAGGGGATATTAGGGAAGTGGGTTATGAGCAGGAGTTTGATGTTGTTCTAAATATGGCAGATGGAGCCGTTGGATATTTAGAGAATGAAGCAGAAAATTTAAAAATTTTTGATATAGTGGCAAAGGCGTTAAAGCCGGGCGGAAAGCATTTTATGGATATTGTCAGTGCTGATTATGCAGACACACATTTTCCATGCAGCTTATGGGATGCGGGAAGTAATGGTCTTACGCTATCTAAGTTTGAGTGGGATAGAGAAAGTAATATTATGCTGTATGGCCAAGAGGATTATAAATATGGAACAATTCTCAATAAGCCGGTTTTTAGTGAGGGCTGTCCGACTCGTTTATATCATAGGAATGAAATTTATGACATTATGGAGCAGCGACATATGCAGGTAGTTCAGATGTTTGGAAAGTTTGATGGTACACCGGCATCTGCCAGTGAAATTCAGATGATGGTATATTCAAAGAAATGCGAGTAGCTGATTTTTGAAAGGAATGTACTATATGATTAATGGAAAAATGTAAGTATAATTTAAGAAAAAAATGTAATTATAGAACTAATTTATTCAGCAGTATAATTAAAATAATTTAGAAATATTTTAGTACAGAAAAAGCTACATATTAGTCAATCTATATAGAAATGATAGGCATATTGAGATACTATAAAAGAAGCTAATTATTCTTGCGAAGAATATGAGCGAGTAAAATAGTGTAAATCAAATAGGAGGTATAGTATGAAGAAAAGCATGAAAAAGATTAGTTTAATGCTTGCGGTATTATTGATGGTCGTAACGTGTCTTGGACCTGCCCAGAGTGGTAAACTAGTAAATGATGCAGTTGTAAAAGCTGCTGATGGAGTAGTAGTAAAAAGCTATGATTTTGAAGAAGGTTTAGAGGGTTGGGGTGCAAGAGGTTCTGAAACCGTTGAACTTTCAACAGCAGCAAGTCATACGGGAAGCCAGTGTGCGGCTATCACAAACAGAACATCTACATGGCATGGTATTGCAAATGACATAACAAGCTTATTAGAAGACGGTTTAACTTATACATGTGGTATATGGGTTATGTACAATGGAAGCAATGCTGGAAGCCAGCAGACATTAACAATGTCAGTTGCTGAAACGGTTGGAACTACTATTAGCTACAAAAATTTAAAATCTGTTAACGTAACAAAGGGACAATGGACTTTAATTCAAGCTAGCTATACATACAGCAGCACTACAGATGCTGTCAGCCTATATATTGAAGGCGGCACAATCGATTTCTTTGCAGATGATATTACAATTCAGTTAGATGCTCCACAGGAAATCGAGACAGACATTCCATCTTTAAAGGATTTATATGCAGATTATTTTAAAATGGGAACTGCTGTAACAGCAAGCAGTTTAAATTATACTGAAAAAGAAATTATTAAAAAACATTTCAACAGTATTACTTGTGGAAATGAAATGAAAGCAGATTCTACTCTTGACTATAATGCAACAATTGCATATATGGAAGAGACAGGAGATCAGACTTCTCCAAAGGTTAACTTTAACCAGGCAGCTTCTATTTTAAAATTTGCTGGAGAAAACAACATTCCAATGCGTGGTCACTGCTTAGTATGGCATTCACAGACTCCACGTTGGTTATTTACAGAAAATTATTCTAAAGATGCAAATGCAGCATTTGTTTCCAAGGATGTTATGCTTCAGAGAATGGAAAACTATATTAAGGCTACATTTGAAACATTGGCAGCACAATATCCTAACGTTCAGTTCTATTCTTACGATGTAGTAAATGAAGCAATTGATCCAAGCCGGTCAGACGGATATAGAGCTGGTGGAACACAGGCATATACAAGCACATCTTTATGGATGCAGGTAATTGGTGTTGACTATATTGAAAAGGCATTTGAATATGCTAGAAAATATGCTCCGGAAGGAACATTATTGGCTTACAACGATTACAATGAATGTGAAACAGCAAAGAGTCAATTTATTTACAATATGTGTAAGAAAATTGTAGAACAGGGAAATCTTGATGTTATTGGTATGCAGCAGCACAACAATATGTGGACACCATCTGTTTCTATGTACGAAACTGCAATCCGCAAGTTTGCATCACTTGGTGTAAAAATTGAAATTACAGAAATGGACATTACAACTACAGATACTTCTGAATATGGATTCACACAACAAGGTGCAAAATACAAACAATTCTTTGATAAATTAAGAGAATTAAAGGAGGAAGGCATTGATATTAATGCTGCTGTTGTATGGGGAATTTCAGATGCATTATCTTGGAGAAGTACTCAATATCCATTATTATTTGATGCAAATTATATGGCAAAACCAGCATTCTGGGGCGTTGTTGGGGATATGAATTCTGCAACACCAACACCAGTGGTAACACCAACACCAGT
>NZ_FOYZ01000009.1:0-102739 GCF_900112775.1 Anaeromicropila populeti | reverse complement strand
GTAACACCAACACCAGTAGTAACACCAACACCAGTGGTAACACCAACACCAGCAGCTGGTGCAGTAAAACCAGTTGTTGAAGTGAAATCATCATTTGGATCAACAGTAAGCCAGACTTACAAAGTTACTTCAGCAGGAACAGAAGGTGTAGACTTATCTAAGCTGGTAATTCGTTACAACTATACAAAAGATGGAAATAAAGAGCAGAAATTCTGGTGTGATAATGCTGGAATCAGCTTAAATGTTGCTCCATGGTATGTGAGCTATACAACAAATGTGACAGGAACATTTGGAGATGGTTACTTAGAATTATCCTTTAAGGATGCTTATGTATTACAACCTAACACAGGTAACTTAACAATTGGTGCACGATTCAATCAGGCAGATTGGTCAAGTTATACTAATTTCCAGGAAGGTACTGTAGAAGTATACTATGATGGAGTGTTAATGAACTAGTTATCATTAAAATTTAAAAAGCCTTATACTTGCTGGAGATGGCAGGTATAAGGTTTTTTTATGGTGTGCATGTGGTAAGAAATATTGTGGCTAAAGGACAGCTGTACACTTTGTTGTATAGAATCATTGAGCAAATCAGAAAATTGTGGTATGATACTCTTTATGAAGTGATAACAATAAAGGGAGAACATGTTATGAAAAGAGTTCAGGTGCTGCTCTCCACATACAATGGGGAGCAATACATTCGAGAGCAGTTAGACAGTATTTTGCAGCAGGACTATGAAAATATTCAAATATTAATTAGGGATGATGGTTCTACCGATCGTACCGTATCTATTTTAGAAGAATACAGCAAGGAATATTCTAATGTAACATATTATGCGGGAAATAATGTAGGAGTAATTAATAGTTTTTTTGATTTAATCAAATGTGCAGATGAGACAGCAGATTACTATGCATTTTCTGATCAGGATGATGTATGGCTGAAAGAGAAAATCACCATGGCAGTAGATAAACTGGAAGAAAAGTTAAAGGCAGAAAAAAAAGTAATACCATTGTTGTACAGTAGTGTTACTACATTAGTAGACAAGGATTTGAAAATATTACCCTATGGAAGCATAAAACAAAATTATAAAGCCACATTTGGAAATGCACTGGTGGAAAATATCTGTGCAGGCTGCACCTGTGTAATCAATCATGTACTCTGGGAAATATTAAAAGACCGGCTGCCTCAATTTACTATGATGCATGATTGGTGGATCTATTTAACAGCAAGTTTTTATGGGAAGGTTATTTTTGATACAAAATCCTATATATTATACAGGCAGCATGGAAAAAATGTTCTTGGTGGAAGAAAAAGTTATTTGCAGGAATTATCCTTGAGATTAAAAAAATTCAAGAAAAGTCAGGGCAAGTTCAGCCGTCAGGCAGATGAATTCATTAGAGTGCATCAAATTTCATCAAAAGGAAAAGGTGCTCTTGCCTATTATGTAGCTGAATATAAAAAGAATTTAAAATACCGTTTGAAAGTAGTAACTTCAAATCAGATTATCCGGCAAAGGAAAATGGATGACCTTGTGTTTCGATTACTATTTTTGACGGGTATGCGGTAAAAATCAAATAGAAGAGGTAGAGATGATGGCTCAAAATAAAATATTAGTAATTGCAGAAAAACCATCTGTAGGAAGAGATATTGGGAGGGTGCTGAAATGCAGTAAAAAGCTGAATGGTGCATTGGAAGGCAACCAGTATATTGTGACATGGGCGTTAGGGCATTTGGTGACTTTATCCGATCCAGAACGATATGATAATAAATATAAAGAGTGGCGAATGACTGATTTGCCAATGATTCCAGATAAAATGCATTTGGAAGTAATCAGAGAAACGAGTAAGCAATACCAGGCAGTAAAGGCACTTATACAAAGAGGCGATGTGCAGGAGATTGTAATTGCAACAGATGCCGGACGAGAAGGAGAGCTAGTTGCAAGATGGATTTTATCGAAAGCAGGGAATCAGAAGCCAACAAAGCGTTTGTGGATATCATCTGTAACCGACAAAGCTATAAGAGATGGTTTTGCGAATTTGAAGCAAGGAAAAGATTATGACAATCTGTATTATGCTGCTGTGTCAAGAGCAGAAGCGGACTGGCTGGTAGGCATGAATGCAACCCGTGCACTCACTTGTAAATACAATGCACAATTATCTTGTGGAAGAGTTCAGACGCCTACTCTGGCAATGATTGCAAAGCGAGAAGAAGAAATTAGAAATTTTAAACCTCAGGCATTCTATGGAATTAAGTTATGTGCTGGTAAAAACAGTGGAAAGACCGATTCGATGACATTCACTTGGCAGGATAGGAAATCAAAAAGCAGCCGGTCATTTGAAAAAAGTAAGATAGAAAATTATATAAAGGATTGTACAGGGAAAAGAGCAATAGTGGAAAAGGTGGATAAGTCCTTTAAGAAAAAAGAGGCTCCCCTATTATATGATTTAACAGAACTTCAAAGAGATGCCAATAAATTATACAATTTTTCAGCAAAGGAAACCCTTACGATTATGCAGAGATTGTATGAGAACCATAAAATTGTAACCTATCCGCGGACAGATTCACGCTATCTCACAACAGATATGACAGATACTTTAAAAGAGCGTTTGCGGGCTTGTGGGACAGGACCTTACCAGAAGCTGGCTGCTGTCTTGTATCGTGGTAATATAAAGGCAAAAGCTTCTTTTGTAAATAATCAGAAGGTCACAGATCATCATGCTATTATTCCTACAGAGCAGTTTGTTCAGTTAGATCATTTAACGAATGAAGAGCGGAAGGTTTACGATTTAATTGTCAGACGTTTTATGGCTGTGTTATACCCTCCTTTTGAGTATGAACAGACAACAGTTACGCTTACGATAGGAGAGTATGCTTTTATAGCAAAGGGAAGAGTGATTAAAAATCCTGGCTGGAAGATGGTTTATGAGAGTCAGAGCATGGAAGAGGATGATTCCATGGCTTTGCAAAAGCTTACAGAAGTAAAAGAAGGGGAACAGCTAGAAGTATATTCTATCCAAATAACCGAAGGAAAAACAGCACCACCTGCTCCGTTCAATGAAGCAACATTGCTTTCAGCAATGGAAAATCCAGTGGCATATCTGGAGAATAAGAACAAGGAAGATATTAAGACACTGGGGGAAACAGGTGGCTTAGGAACAGTAGCTACAAGAGCAGATATTATAGAAAAGCTGTTTCATACATTTTTGTTAGAAAAACGAGGAAAAGATATTTTTATTACTTCAAAGGCTAAACAGCTTTTAGAACTAGTGCCAGATGACTTGAAGAAACCAGAAATGACAGCAGACTGGGAAAGAAAACTTTCAGGAATTGCTTCTGGAAAATTGAAGCGTACTATTTTCATGGAAGAAATTAAAGATTATACAAAGGAAATAATTGATGAAATTAAAACAGGAGATGGAAAGTTCCGTCACGAAAACCTGACTAGTCACAAGTGTCCAAACTGCGGAAAGCGATTGCTGCTAGTGAAAGGAAAGAATAGTACCATGCATGTTTGCCAAGATAGAGAATGCGGTTATCGGGAAACAATTTCAAAATTATCCAATGCACGCTGTCCAAAATGCCATAAGAAAATGGAACTAAAGGGAAAAGGAGATGCTCAGGTATTTATTTGCTCCTGCGGATATAAGGAAAAACTGAATTCGTTTAAAGAAAGAAGAAAGAATGAAGGGGCAGGTGTTTCTAAAAAAGATGTGCATCATTATATGAATCAGATGAAAAAGGAAGAAGAAAAGGGAACAACTGCATTTGCAGATGCACTTTCCAAGTTGAAGTTATAAAGCTGATACAAAAATAGCTAAATGATACGTAAATTTTCACTTAAATAAACAAATATACCGAAATGTAAACTATTTGTGCCGAGATGAATGAATAATATGGCTGAATATGGTATAATATAAAATATTTCATAGTATTTTAGAGTGGAGGTTTTTGTATGGAATTTAAGGAAATATTAAATACTAGTAAAATGTATGATGATATGTCAAAGAAGTCCAACGAGGTTAGAAATAGGGCATATATGTTGTCAAAACAGTACAATGCCTGCACAGATGACCACGAAAGAGAAAAAATACTGGATCAGCTTTTCTTTAAACATGGGAAAAATGTTCGGTTTGAAAATGGTTTTTTCTGTGAGTATGGAATTAATATCTCAATTGGAAATGATTTTTTTGGGAATTTTGATTGTTTAATTTTTGATTGTGCATCTGTTACCATTGGGAATAATGTTTTATTTGGACCGCGCGTTGGTATTTTTTGCGGTAATCATGCCACTCATCCAGAAGAGCGTTTGAAAAAGGGCTGTTATTCTAAACCAGTTGTCGTCGGAGATAATGTCTGGATTGGAGCAGGATCCATTGTTACTCAAGGAGTTACCATTGGTAATAATTCAATAATTGGAGCGGGCAGTGTAGTTACAAAAAGCATTCCGTGTGATGTAATCGCAGCGGGAAATCCATGTAAGGTAATACGCGCTATTACAGAGGCTGATCGAACGGGTTACAATGGAGAAGAGTATATGCTTTAAGGTAAAAATGCCAGTACTATTGGAAGTGCAGAATTTGTAATAGTACTGGCAGACAAATCTAACAGTCAGGAAATATTTCTTTGATTTTCTCTATCAACTGACGAGCGTCTTTCTGATGTGTAATGAGAGAAGGATGCCCAGAAGCAATTCCATCCTCCTGTACATTATGATAAGGCTGCTGGTAGAAGTAAATACCAGTCAAACCTCCAGACAAAGCAGTTTTACAAGCTTCCTCCACATATTCGTAGGACTGTGTACACAATGTTCCGCAAGTACACAGAATTTTAGCACCTGGGTAGTGTCCTTTTAGGAATTTTAAAAATGAAACGTAGGCTTTCACAAATCTTTCAGGTACACCGTCTTTATCCATATGTCCAGAATCATTTGTTCCAAGATTAATAACGATTAGTTCTGGAATAAAGTCTGAAAAATCATACAATGCTTCTTCATCAGCCCACCAATTAGTATAGGGATAAACGCGGGGAATAACGCCGTTTTCATCTCCTGTCCATTCTAAATAAACGCCATATCCAGAAACAGAAAAATAACGTGCGTTAAAATTCAGTTCCTTTGCTGTCAGATAAGCATAGGAAGCCATGCCATCTTCCTCGCGGATATGATACTCAGATTCTGGTTCTCCATATACCCCATACCCACAGGTGATAGAATCACCTATAAATTCAACTTTCATCCGTGTATCCTTTTCGTTGGGAAGAGGAAGCAGCGTGCCACCGCATACTTCTATACTTTGAAGCTTGGCATAAGACATAGAAGCTTCTGTAATTTTAATAAGAGAGATTTTATGTTCTTTCACATCATCAAAGGAAGCAAGGGTATAGACTGCTTCGGCTTTATTCAAAACAATTGGTTCTTCTGTTATTAAAACGTCATCCAGGAACACCCGCAAACGTGCTTCATTTACCTCACCATTTAAATTGGTTCCAATTTGGGCAGTAACGGTAGTCAGACCATTACCTTTTACAATGAAATCAACCTGTGAATTGGTATATCCTAAATATTCATATCCATCTTTTTCCAATATTCTTCCGTAATAACGGAAATAGTTTTTGTCTAAAATGTTAATCATAATAGCGAGCCTCCCTAATTTGTTAATACTTAAATTATAGTGTGTTTTCAGCAAAAATCAATATATGAAATGAACTATAGGATATGTTTTTTGTGTTTGACAAAGCAATTAATTAAACATATAATTAATATGATATTCTTAATAAATGGAATAAATTTATCTTGAAAGGATGTGGAACGTATGGAGCTTGAACCGAGTAGTTATAGGTATAGATATAAAGTAAAATACATTCGTAATCTACATAATGAGGGAATTTATTCCAGATAACCCTAGGATAAACTTACCCCTTATTGTGCAGTAGAAGGAGTAAGCATGATTAATATTTATAAGACTTTTGAGGATGGGTTACATCAAATTAAGAATTATGAGGATGGCTCATGGATTGCACTTACTAATCCAAATGCTACAGAGCTTTTAGAAATTGCAGAGGCCTATCAAATCGACGTGGATCATGTTAAGGCTGCCCTTGACGAGGAGGAGCGTTCACGTATCGAGACAGAAGATACCTATTCTGTGATTTTGGTAGATATCCCAAGTATTGAAGAGAAGAATGGAAAAGAGCGCTATGTTACGATTCCATTGGGTATTATTGTAACAGAAAAAGTACTTGTGACAATCTGTCTGGAAGAATCACCAATTCTAAAAAGCTTTATGGATGGCAGAGTCAGAGGGTTTTATACCTATAAGAAGACCAGATTTATTCTGCAAATCTTATACAGAAACGCCAGTGTATTTCTTCAATATTTAAGAAGTATTGATAGAAAAAGCGAAGAGATTGAAGAAAAACTTCATATTTCTACAAAAAACAGTGAATTAATTGAACTGCTGGAGTTGGAAAAATGTCTTGTCTATTTTACAACATCCTTACGTGCCAATGAAGTGGTTTTGGAGAAACTGTTAAAAAGTGATAGTATTAAGCAGTATCCCGAGGATACAGAACTTTTAGAGGATGTTATTATTGAAAATAAGCAGGCAATTGAGATGGCCAATATTTATAGCGGTATTTTAAGCGGCATGATGGATGCATTTGCTTCCGTTATTTCCAATAATCTTAATATTGTCATGAAAACTCTGGCAACCATTACAATTGTAATGTCAATACCGACCATGGTATTCAGCTTATTTGGAATGAACTTTAAAAACATTCCTCTTGGGTCAAATCCAAATGGTTTCTTGTATATAACACTTGGGACATTAGTGCTAACCCTAATTGTTGCATTTTCTTTTGGAAAAAAAGATTTGTTTTAGGTTAACAGGCAGAAAAGAAGAGAGGTTATGAAATGAAACTATTGAATAAACTTGAGCGGAAATTTGAAAAGTATGCGATACCAGATTTTATCCGTTATGTTATTTTTATTTACATTTTAGGAACAGTAATTGGAGTGCTAAATCCTAATTTATACTGGATGTATCTGCAATTTGATTTAAATCAAATCTTAAAAGGCCAAGTATGGAGAATTTTCACCTTTTTGCTGGCACCAGGAGGAGTATCCTTTTATTCTCCGTTGTCCATTATTTTCTTTGTGTTTTTTATTTATGCTTACTTGATGATAGGAAGGTCTTTAGAGCGGGCATGGGGATATTTTCGGTTTAATCTTTATTTTATCAGCGGGGTTTTATTCAATATAATAGCCGCTCTTATTTTACATTTTGGGTATAATCAGCCGTATGGAGTTGGTTTAGAATATGTATTCCAATCCATGTTTTTTGCCTTTGCTGTATTATTTCCAGAAGTAAGATTTTTAATTTTTTACATTATTCCAGTTAAGGTAAAATGGCTTGCAATTTTAGAAGGAATCTTTTATATTTGGTCAGTAATAGATTTTTACCAAAGAGGGGATTATGCATATGCTATTGCAATTATAATGGCAGTTGCAAACTTTTTAATTTTCTTTTTTGCCACAAGAAATTATAAGAAGATTTCTCCGAAACAGCAAAAAAGAAAAATTCAATACAAAAGGCAGGTCTACCAAGCTTCCATAGGTCCTAAACACAAGTGTGCTGTGTGTGGGAGAACAGAACTGGATGATGAGAATTTAGAATTTAGATACTGCTCAAAATGTAATGGGAATTATGAGTATTGTAAAGATCACCTGTTCACTCATGAACATGTGAAATAGTAATGTAGGGGGATTATTTATGAACAGCATAGTATTGGTATTAATTTGCTATACAATTATGTTAGCTTGGGGCTACCGGTATATTGCACAGAATATGAAGGGAAACTGGAAAAGCAGTAGTGCTTCAAAAGCAGAAACAGATGAAAAAGTAGCAATCGGCTTTTTGTTTGCAGCAGCATTTCTTGCACGTATCATTTTTGCTGTTGCAAATAAAGGGCATGAGCAGGATATGGGTTGTTTTATTGGATGGTCTGATATGGTTTTTCAAAATGGATTTGGTAAGTTTTATGAGCTGGATGCATTTACAGATTATCCACCAGGATATTTATACGTATTATACTTTATTGCATTTTTAAGAAAAATTTTTAACATTAATATTTATGGAACATTTGGATATGTACTAATAAAGATGCCGGCAATGCTCTGTGATTTGGCCATTGCATATTTTATTGTTAAAATTGCAAGACAAAAGTTTAAATTGACGCCGGTACTGATATGTGCAGCATTCTTTTTATTCAATCCAGCTATTATTTTAAATTCAGCAATCTGGGGACAGGTTGATTCGGTATATACAATATTTGTAGTTTTGGTTTGCTATTTTATTATGAAGGAGCAGCTTCCCAAAGCATATTTTGCATATGCGCTGGGAGTATTAATTAAACCACAGATATTGATTTTTACGCCAGTACTTCTTTTTGCCATTATTAATCAGGTATTTCTTAAAGATTTTAATTGGAAAAACTTTGGAAAACAGCTGGGGCTTGGATTGACTGCAATTGGTGTTTTAGTGCTGCTTTCCATGCCATTTGGGCTTAATAATGTTTTCTCACAATATACGGAAACACTTGGTTCCTATGAATATGCATCTGTCAATGCCTATAATTTCTGGACAACATTAGGGCTTAATTGGTCTCCACAAGATAATATGCTGGGACCACTGGCATATAAAACATGGGGAACCGTTGGTATTATTGCGGCTGTAGCAGTGGCTGCTGTGTACTTCTTCCGCAACAGGAAGGATAAAACAAGCTACATATACTCCGGTATTATTATATATGCCATGGTATTCACCTTTTCGGTAAGAATGCATGAGCGTTATATGTACCCTGTACTGGCATTATTAATTTTAGCATTTGTGATGCGTCCGCGGAAGGATATATACTATTCCTTTTTACTATTTTCAATTGCTCACTTTTTAAATGTTGCACATGTATACTATGTATATGATTACATGAATTTTAATGCAAAAGCTGCAGTACCGATTGTAACAGGTGTTATTACAATGGCGGCACTGGCATATTATATGGTTTGTATCTTTAGAAAAGGTTCTGGGGCAGAAAATGTGGAAGAAGAACAGCTGGCACTTAGTTTTATGCCGTTTTCTTCAGATAGCAGAAGGTCAGAAACAAGTTCATCTTATTCCCAACAACGGAAAAAGGAAATGACCATCGAAAAAACACAGCCAGTATCAAAGTTACTAAAGAAGGATTACCTTGCCATACTAATTATAACAGTAGTTTATGGGTGCTTTGCATTGTATGATTTGGGTTCTAGAGTTGCTCCAGAAACCTGTTGGAATCTTGAAAAATCACAGAACACAGAAATTGTTTTGGATATGGGAGATTCTGTTTATGTAGATAAAATAAGATTCTTTCTAGGTAATTACGATACCAGGACATTCAAGGTAGAGTATACCGACGACAAGAATGGCACATGGAATGCACTGGCAGATCTGACTATGAACAATGTTTTATACTGGGGTGAAAGCCAGATTGGAATGACTGCCAGGTATTTTCGTCTGACACCAAATGAAACCAAGTCAGAGGTGTTTGAAATTGCATTTCAGGATGCAGAGGGGAATTTTATAGTACCTGTCAATAAAGACGAGTATACGGAACTGTTTGATGAACAGGAAACAGTTCCAGCAAGAAGTTCCTTTAGAAATTCTACCTATTTCGATGAGATTTATCATGCCAGAACAGGGTATGAATTCCTTATTGGTTCAAAAGACTGCTATGAAAACACACATCCACCTCTAGGAAAAATATTTATTGCATTGGGAATGCTGATTTTTGGAATAAATCCATTTGGATGGAGAATTATGGGAACTTTGTTTGGGATTGCCATGCTTCCATTTCTCTATGTGTTTGCAAAACGCTTTTTTAAAGAAAGCTGGCTTGCAACTATTGCCACAGTATTGTTTGCATTTGATTTTATGCACTTTTCCCAGACGCGTATAGCAACTATTGATGTTTATGTTACATTTTTTATTATTTTAATGTATTATTTCATGTATCAATATACGCAAATGAGTTTTAATGACTCTTCCTTAAAAAGAACCTTTATACCACTTGGTTTATGCGGTTTCTGTATGGGGCTTGGAATTGCGTCAAAGTGGACTGGAGTGTATGCAGGAGTTGGTCTTGCTGTTATATTCTTTTATACATTGTATAAAAGGTTCCGGGAATATTTATATGCTAAAGAGAATTATAATGGTACTACTAATGGAATAAAACATAGTGATATTGCCAATAAGTTTTATAAAAATGCAGGATTTACTATTTTATTCTGTATAGCTGCTTTTATAGTTGTTCCAGCAATTATTTATACCTTGTCCTATATTCCATTTTATGATGGACAACAGGAAGGCTTAGTAGCTAGAATGCTTACCAATCAGGAAACAATGTATAGTTATCATTCTAATCTTGTTTCTACGCACCCGTTTTCCTCACGCTGGTATCAGTGGCCTATTATATCCCGGCCAATTTGGTACTACGATGGGTATATTTCAGAAACAATTCGAGAGGGAATTAGTTCTATGGGCAATCCTCTTGTTTGGTGGATGGGGATTCCAGCATTTTTCTATACGTTAATTAGTGGCTGGAGAAATAAGGATAAGAAAGCAGGCTTTTTGATTATTGCGTATCTAGCAGAATACCTGCCATGGACCCTTGTATCCAGAACAACTTATATTTATCACTATTTTACCAGTGTTCCATTTGTGGTACTGTTAAATGTTTATATGTTTCATGATTTGGTTAAGAAAAAGATTCTTATTAAACCGTTGATTTATTTTTATGTAGTGTGTGCAGTTGGTTTGTTTTTGTTGTATTATCCTGTTTTATCCGGTCATCCAGTAAACAGAGAATTTGTAAAACATATCTTATGCTGGTTTCAGAGCTGGGTATTAATTAGTTAACAGGTGGAAAAACAAATGATGAATTTGTAAAAATATAAATGAGGTGAAGGTATGGTACGATATTCTATTATTATTCCCGCGTATAATGAAGAAGAGGTTCTGGACGAGACGTATAAGAGACTTACAGAGGTTATGAAATCTACGGAAGAGGAATATGAACTGATTTTTATCAATGATGGCAGCAGGGATAACACATTTAAAATGTTACAGGATTATTGTAAGAAGGATTCCAGTATTAAGGTGGTTAATTTCTCCAGAAACTTTGGACACCAGATTGCAGTTACGGCTGGAATGGAGTATTCCAGCGGACAGGCAGTAGTGATTATTGATGCGGACTTACAAGATCCGCCAAGAGTTATTTTGGAAATGATTGCAAAATGGAAAGAAGGCTATGATGTAGTATATGGAAAACGTCTGGTACGGAAAGGGGAAACATTTTTTAAAAAGTTTACTGCCAAATGTTTTTATCGGATACTAGATCATATGACTACAGTGGATATTCCTGTAGATACAGGGGATTTCCGTTTAATGGATCGAAAGGTTGTAGATGTAATGAATTCTCTTTCAGAGAAAAACCGTTATGTCCGCGGTCTGGTAAGCTGGGTTGGATTTAAGCAGACAGCAGTAGAATATATGAGAGATGGCCGTTTTGCAGGGGAAACAAAATATCCATTGAAAAAAATGTTGAAGCTGGCAGCGGATGGTATTTTGTCCTTTTCCTATAAACCCCTTCATTTTGCAGGGGTGGTTGGCTCCATGCTTTCATTTGCTAGTTTTATTTATTTAATTATTGTAGTGATTCAGAAGCTATTTACAAGTACTACCCAGCCTGGATGGGCATCGCTAGTTGCAGTAATACTGTTTTTTAATGGTGTTTCTCTTATTCTTCACTGTATAACAGGAGAATATGTTGGAAGAATTTATGAAGAAACAAAAAACAGGCCATTATATATTGTTAGAGAAGCGATTAATTTTGACGAGAGTGTTGTGGCAGATATTAGGAGGAAATAATAGGTACAATGAATAATAATTTAAAACATGTGATTAAAGATATAAATAATGGAAAGAATTTAGAGGAAAATCTACCCCTATATTTCAATTCATTATTTGGGAAATATTATGAACAGTCTATTTTAAATGTTGCTATGGAGTACTATACAGTACTCCAGCAACAAGCAGATGGATTGTTTAATGGGACGGAAGAAAAGAGAACGGTTGACTTTATGAATGGAATTGTGAATCTGCTCTTTGTACAGTGTGCTACAGTGGATAAGTACCAGGAGGCAGCATTGCAGCTGGAAATGCACAGGGCAGAGGTTATCCGGAAAATGGAAGTATTAACTGCATATATCGATCAGGTATTACTTTACGAATATGTCTTAAACCGTTTAGAAAAAAAATATGTAGAGCAAGTTCCTGAGGTAAATGAGGAGATATTTGTTCAAAAATTAGTACAATACATTTTTGGTACAAAAGAAAACTTTATTATTAATGAAAGAATTAAGGAAACGATAGGTCAGCTGCCTGTAAGAATGGCACGTTCTAAATATTATGAACTGCTGAAGAATAGTTTAACATTGTATAAAGGTGCAGATAAGTCTTCTGTTAAAACTTATTTATATATGTTACGAACCAGTGCTAATTTATATAAGCCAGAAGGGATGGAACAGTATTTTACAGAGATAGGAGAAATGGTAAGTAAATTTCATCAGGTAGATTATGATACACTTAGCAAAGAGGAACATAAACAGTTATCTGAAACGGTTATAAAGGCTGCTGATATGCTGAAAGCAATGATGGAGGAATATGTCTGCCTGCAAACGCTGTTAAACGATTTATATGTGTATGTACTTGCATATCCCTATGGAGATTTTGCTGAAAATGACAAAACTGGTATCTGTAGAGATATTATAAAGGAAGCAGCAGAGTATATGCAAGGGGAAGCTGTTGAGGAGTCCGAAAGCATAGAAGAAAAGCTGGTACAGCTGGAAGGGTTACAAGAAACTCTGTTAGAAGATATTGTAGTTCTAGAAGGAATACTGCCTGTCATTGGGGAAAGCTATGGTTCTCTATTACAGGGAATGATGTTAGAGCATCAGTATAAAAGTTTAGAGAGAGTGCAGCAATTGATGTCTACAAGTTTGTTTATGGAATTTACAGAAGAGGCAGAAGAGACAGCAGACGAAGCGTATATTTCCGAGGTTACCAATGAACTGATTGAAGAGTTAACTCTCCTTTTTAAAAGCCGTCCGATTCGTTTTATTCGTGCAGTCATTGCTAACACCATTGATAAAATGCCTGTATTTTTTAATTCTGCTGATGAAGTGACGGAATATATCCAAAATAGTCTGCAATTATGTAATGATGTATCTGAGAAACAAGCAGCTATAGAAATTTTGAATGAGATTATCGAAGAGAGTGAATTGTATTAAAGCATATTGATGGGTGGTGCTTACATGATAAGATGGTGTCAGAAGCTTTATCTGGATTTTGCAGCGGAGAAAATAGAAAAAAAACTTCGGAAGCGAATCGAGAGAGGAAAATTAAATTTATTTGTGTATTGTATTACCCTTGCTCAGAATGAAAATAATCTGTTTGAGATTATCCGGACAGATGAACTGTTATTTCATTATTATAGAAAGAAAGATATATATATTATTGGTTTAGCTGTAAGCAGAGATAGTGCAGTAGAATTGGTTGCCGAAATAATTGATGAAATGTATCAGAGTACAGGAACTTTTCATCCTAGGGAATATTTCTCGTTTTCGTAATTCTGCGCAGTAAAAGGTTAGGATGTGAGAGTGTTTGCCTATAGTATTTCTGATATTAAAGATAGTAGGAATTGTTATTGGTTGTATATCAGGCTTAGCTGTTATGCTGATTCTTTTAATTCTGCTGGTTCCGGTACGATATCGAATTAAAATTAAAAAAATAGAACATGTGGAGAGTTATTTTACCGTATACTGGCTGTTTCATATTGTAAGTATGAGAGGTGAGCTGGAAAAGAATACCTGGAATTATTGTCTGCGTATATTTGGGATACCATTGAAACACAATAAGGATAGTAAGATAAGAAAATGTAAGGCTGCTGAAAAAAGTGACAATGGGAAAACAGAGAAGGAACAGGATGAGGTTGGTGAATCGGGGCAGAGTGAAGGAGCGGATGGAACAGAAAAAGCAGCTGTGGAGAGTGAAAACAAGGAAAAGAAGCCATTTTTTTTAAAGAGAATAAAAGATAAGTTTATGAACATTTATCAAAATATAAAAAATTCGATTAAGAATTTTTTTACTTTCTTTAAAAAGGTTTTAGATAAGAAAAAAAGCTTGTCTGATTTTCTAAAAGAGGAAATTAACCGATTGGGGATCAAAACATTTTTTGGGACACTATATGAAGTAATTCGATATGTAAGACCACAAAAAATGAAAGGAATTATTTATTTTGGAACAGGAGATCCATGTTCTACTGGACAGGCACTGGGGATATTTAGTATACTATATATCAGATATGGTAGTAAATATTTGAAAATTGTACCGGATTTTAACGAGAAAGTTTTAACAATGGATTTGTGCTTATTCGGTAAAATGAGAGTGCTTCGGTTTGCCAGGGTTCTTTGGAAACTATATCGAAATGAAGAATTTAAAAATTTTATAGGCAATGTAAAAACCTTAAAGGAGGAGTTTTAATGGCTGATCAAAATAATTTTAGTAGTACATTTGATTCACTATTCAAGGGAATGGACAGCTTTTTAACTACAAAAACAGTAGTTGGGGACGCAATTAAATTTGAGGATGGAACGATTATTCTGCCATTAGTTGATGTTAGTTTTGGCGCTGCAGCTGGAGCATTTACAGAAGAATCGAAAAAGAGTAATGGAGCCGGAGGTATGGGTGGAAAGATTACACCAAGCTCTGTATTAGTGATTCAAAATGGAATTACAAAATTAGTAAATGTAAAAAATCAAGATAGTATTACTAAAATACTGGATATGGTTCCTGATTTCGTGAATAAATTTACAAAAGGTGGAAAAGATGAAGAAACACCTGTGGAAGAAGTCGAGAATTTTGAAGATATTATAGAAGAGTAATGAACATTTTTTAAAAATTGCTTGCATTATTCCTGCTATTTTGATAAAATGATTTTGTTTGATGTGTAGCAACTGGAAAGTTACACTTAGGAAACGTAAGGAGGTGCTTTGGTAATGGCTAAATGTGCAGTTTGTGGAAAGGGAGCTCATTTTGGAATTAAAGTGAGTCATTCACATAGAAGAAGCAATAAAATGTGGAAATCAAATGTTAAATCTGTTAAAATTAATGTTAATGGCGCAACAAAAAAATTGTATGTATGTACATCTTGTTTGAGATCAGGGTTAGTTGAGCGTGCTTAATGAGAAATTAGACAGGAGGTGTCATAAATAGCGATTTAATCACTATTTTGACACCTTTTTCTGTTTAATAAGCCCATTAGCTTAATCCTTTCTTGTTTTAGATTTCATGTTTAACAGGAAAACAGATTATATCCAAGTAATAAACATAGAATAATAATGCAGATAGCTAATAAACCATTGGTGATGAACAGCATCATAGTCATTCCAATGGCCATCCAGAAGAGGATGAATCCCAGCATACGTCTCATATTAACCTCAACGGAAAATATTTGTTAGTTTATTATATATAAGATACAGAAAAATATGATTTGAAATTTCGTGAAAATAAATTCGTGTGTTCTATATTTCTTTTTTTAAATAAAAAGGGTATAATGTAGTTAGAGAATAAAATTGTAGAAGTGGAGGGTTTGCCATGAAAAGTCATATTAGTACAGATATGGGTGAGATCATCATTGACAATGAGGTAATTGCTAAATATGCTGGTTCGGCAGCGGTGGAGTGTTTTGGTATTGTTGGTATGGCTTCTGTCAATATGAAGGAGGGCTTGGTAAAACTTTTGAAAAAAGAGAGCATCCGTCATGGGGTAAATGTTTATGTGGAAGATAATTCTATTTTTATAGATCTGCACATTATTGTTGTTTATGGGGTGAGTATTGCAGCAGTTGCAGAAAATCTGATCGAAAATGTAAAATATAAAGTGGAAGAATTTACTGGTATGAGTGTAATGAAAATAAATGTTCTTGTGGAAGGCGTAAGGATTTTAGACTAATTGAATAGAAAGTGATCATTAAGGAGGATTTAAAAAAGTGGCTATGAAATCAATAGATGCAGAACTGCTTCAAAAAATGTTTCTTGCTGGGGCAAAGAGCATCGAGCTTAAGAAAGACTATATTAATGAGTTGAATGTTTTTCCAGTACCTGATGGGGATACTGGTACAAATATGACATTAACGATTATGTCAGCCGCAAAAGAAGTAAATAGTATTGATAATCCTACCATGGGAAAAATAGCAAAAGCAATTTCTAGTGGATCATTAAGAGGTGCAAGAGGAAATTCAGGTGTAATTCTATCTCAATTATTTCGTGGATTTACAAAAGAAATTGTTGATAAACAGGTTATTACAGTTCCAGTTATGGCAGATGCTTTTGAACGTGCAGTGGAAACTGCTTATAAGGCAGTAATGAAACCGAAAGAGGGAACGATATTAACGGTTGCAAAGTCTGGTGCACAAAAGGCAAGAGAGTTATCAGGTAATACGACAGATTTAATTACTTTTTGCACAGATGTTCTGAAGGAAATGGAAAGAGTTTTATCTCTTACACCAGAGATGCTTCCAGTACTAAAAGAGGCTGGTGTTGTAGATTCAGGAGGTCAGGGTCTGATTACCATTCTGTCAGGTGCCGTTGACGTATTAACAGGGAAAGTTACGGCGGTTGATTTTGATTCTAAAGCACAAAGTATATCTGTCCAGAATAGAATAGATAGTTCTAAAATTTCAACATCAGATATTAAATTTGGATATTGTACTGAGTTTATTATCATGTTGGAAAAAGAGTATAACATGAGCAGCGAAGCAGAGTTCAAAAACTATTTGGAAGGAATAGGTGATTCTATAGTTGTTGTTTCTGACGACGAGGTTGTAAAGGTTCATGTACATACTAATGATCCGGGACTGGCAATTCAAAAGGCGTTAACCTATGGTTCCCTCACTAGTATGAAGATTGATAATATGCGGGAAGAGCATCAAGAAAAGGTGATTAAGGAAGCGGATAAAACTAAAAATGAGATTCAGTCAGCAGAGATGAAACAAGAACCAAGGAAAGACGTTGGTTTTATTAGTATTTCAGCTGGAAAAGGGTTGAATGAAATATTTAAAGGACTTGGTGTTGACTATCTCATAGAAGGTGGACAGACTATGAATCCAAGTACAGAGGATATGCTGAATGCCATTGAGAAGGTAAATGCAGATACAATTTTTATCTTACCAAATAACAAAAATATTATCTTGGCAGCAGAACAGGCAAAAGAACTGACGGAAGATAAAAATATTATTGTTATTCCATCTAAGACAATACCACAGGGAATTGCAGCAATTATTAATTTTGTTTTTGATAAAACGCCTGATGAAAATGCAGTTCATATGACGGAAGAAATGAAAAAGGTTAAATCTGGGCAGGTTACTTATGCAGTCAGAGATACCACAATTGATGGTAAGATGATAAAGCAGGGGAATATTATGGGGATTGATGACAATTCTATTGCTGCGGTGGGTGATGAAATACAAGCCACCTCACTTGAACTTATAAATTCCATGATGGATGAGGATTCAGAACTGATTAGTCTGTATTACGGAGAAGAAATATCGGAGGAATCAGCAAATAGTTTAGCAGAAGCAATTATGGAACAGCATCCAGAGGTAGATGTAGAGGTTCATAGTGGTGGGCAGCCAATTTATTATTATATGCTTTCTGTGGAATAATGAAATGTTTGATATCACTATGTCTAATAGATTAATTAAAGGAGAAATGCAGGGAAACTTGTATTTCTCTTATTTCATTTGATAGAACAGTAAGAGGTGAGGATATGAAACAGGAAGACCGGATTTCAGTGATAAAGGGAATTGGAGAGAAAACAGAAACAGGAATGGCCAAGCTTGGAATTTTTAAGGTAGGTGACCTTTTAGAACACTATCCCCGAAATTATGATGTGTATGGGGAAATAAAGGAAATTGAAGCACTAGAAGAAGGAGAAACAGCAGTGATTGAAGTGGCTGTTGCCAATTTGCCACAGCGTAAAAAAGTGAGAAACCTGCAAATGATCCAATGCTGGGTAAGCGATTATTCTGGAAGATTATTAGTGACGTGGTTTAATATGCCATTTCTTCAAAATAAAATAAGGATGGGCAATCATTATTTATTTAGAGGAAAGGTAATTCGAAAAAATGGTATGCTGGGAATGGATCAGCCGGTTATTTTGTCAAAAGAAGAATATGTTAATCAAAAAGATGTATTACAGCCTGTATATGCATTAACAGCGGGAATAACGAATAATATGGTGAAGAAAGCCATGAGCATAGCAATAAAGGAAACATTATTAGATAAAGATTATCTTCCTGCTGAGATTCGTAAGGAATGTAATTTAATAGAAGAAAAAAGTGCGCTTCGGAAAATTCATTTCCCCAATCATTTGGAGGAACTGATGGAAGCACGAAAAAGAATTGTTTTTGATGAATTTTTCTTATTTACATTGGCACTTAATTATTTGAAGAAGCAAAAAGAGCAGAAATCCAGCAATTTCAAAATGCTTTCAACGGAAGCATGTGAGGAGTTAATGAAACGACTTCCATTTTCTCTGACAGAGGCACAAAGGAAAGTGTGGGAAACGATAAGGAATGAATTGCAAGGGGATAGCCAGATGAATCGCTTGGTTCAGGGAGATGTTGGTTCAGGAAAAACCATTGTGGCTGAGCTGGCGCTGCTGATGACTGCAAAGAACGGTTTTCAGGGGTGTATCATGGTTCCAACAGAGGTTTTGGCAAAACAGCATTTTCAATCCCTTTCTCAAGACTTAAATGGTTTTGGTGTACGAATTGTATTGCTGATTGGTTCCATGACTGCAAAAGAAAAAAGAGAGGTATACAGCTGTATTAAAAATCACGAGGCAGATGTGATTGTTGGAACCCATGCTTTAATACAGGAAACAGTGGAATATGCCTGCCTTGGACTGGTTGTTACAGATGAACAGCACCGGTTTGGAGTAAAGCAAAGAGAGGCACTATTTAATAAAGGTCTAGAGCCGCATATTCTGGTAATGAGCGCAACACCGATTCCAAGGACATTAGCGCTTATTTTGTATGGTGATCTGGATGTCTCCACCATTGACCAGCTGCCCAAAAACAGACTGGCAATTAAAAATTGTGTGGTAGCTACAGATTACCGGGAAAAAGCATACCGTTTCATTGAAGAACAGGTAAAAGCAGGGCATCAGGCATATGTGATTTGTCCGATGGTGGAAGAGAGCGAAGTGATGGATGCAGAAAATGTTATTGAGTACACAGAAAAGTTACAAAGCGTTATGCCATCCTATCAAATCTCATTTTTGCATGGGAAAATGAAGGCAAAAGAAAAGAATCAGCTGATGGAGCAATTTTCAAAAGGTGAGATACAGGTGCTTGTTGCTACAACGGTGGTAGAGGTTGGAGTAAATGTTCCCAATGCGACAGTAATGATGATTGAAAATGCGGAGCGGTTCGGACTGGCACAATTGCATCAGTTAAGAGGACGTGTTGGCAGGGGAGGATTTCAGTCCTATTGTATTTTTGTAAATGGTTCTCAGAGCAAGGAAAGCAAAAAGAGGCTGGAGGTTTTGAATTCTTCTAACGACGGTTTTGTAATTGCTAAAGAGGATTTAAAATTAAGAGGACCAGGTGATTTATTTGGAATCCGTCAAAGTGGAATGGTAGAATTTAAAATGGCAGATGTTTATCAAGATGCAGAAATTTTATTAAAAGCAAATGAAATAGCAAAGCGGTTTACAGAGGATGAGGTTAAACTACTATGCAAAAAATATGAGGGAATAAGATCAAAGCTTCAGTTGTATACCAGTGATTTGTTTTTGTAGGTAAATTTTACTAAGGACTCTATTGTTAAATTTCATGGGTATGAGTTGTCAAGTACTTTTATTTTGGATATAATAAGGATAGAATTGTGGAAAGGAGAAGTAAATATGGTCCAGCTTTCATTTTCAAATCAACAACTATATGAAATAGGCAGGCTTAATTATGGAAAGCTTATTGATTTTTGTACACTTTTACAAGAACGGGACTACTGGGAAAAGCCACAATCTATTTTGAACATGCCGATACAAGCTATGTTAGATGCGTATTTACAAGCTGTTCTAATTAAGATTTCCATAGATGCAGGTCGTTTTAACGAAGAAGAAAAGAACTTTATTTGTTCCCTTACCAAAACTAATCCTTTTAAAATAGATTTAAAAGCAGAAATTGATGGAAAATCCAAACAGTCTGTGGACAGATTGACAGCTACTCCTCCAATTTTTTTACAATTGTGCGATCTTATGGATAAGGAGCAGGGAACAAAGATAGCAGGACAGGCATTTGACTGCATTTTAAATATTATTCTGGCACTGGCCTATCTCAATAATGGCAAGACGACAAGTGTACTAAAGCTGGTGGAGGAATACTACAAGAAGGTTTGTGTATTTCTAAATTCAGAATTAATACGAAAAGTACTAACACAAAAGTATATTTTTCGGAAAATATGCAATGACAGACTGGATTGTCAGTATTATCAGGAATTCTTTATTGGATGTCAGGAAAAAGAATGTGATTTTTCAGTATTAAAGGAAAAGCAGAAACGTAGAATTGAAAAAATTAAAGAAGAAATGCAGCATGAAAAAGAAGAGAATTTACTAGAACGCTGGATGGAAGAATTAAATGAACTGATTGGTCTAGAAAAGGTTAAGCAGGAGATGAATTCTTTAATTAATTTAATTAAAGTAAAAAAAATGCGTGAACAATATGGACTGCCTTCTACAGAAATGTCTTATCATATGGTTTTTACTGGAAATCCAGGAACAGGAAAAACTACAGTGGCAAGGTTGGTTGCTAAAATATACAAGGAATTAGGGATTTTGACAAAGGGTAATCTTGTTGAAACAGACCGCTCAGGTTTGGTGGCTGGATATGTAGGACAGACCGCCTTAAAAGTGAAAGAGGTTGTGGAGAGTGCAGTTGGCGGTGTATTATTTATCGACGAAGCATATTCTTTATCGAATCAAGGGATTGGTAATGATTTTGGTGGTGAAGCAATAGATGCACTGGTAAAGCTGATGGAAGATAACAGAAATGATTTAGTTGTTATCGTTGCAGGATATTCAAATGAAATGAAGCAGTTTATTCATTCAAATCCAGGACTAGTTTCCAGGTTTAATAAATATATTGATTTTGTCGATTATTCAAGTGAGGAGTTAGGAGAAATACTTGCCTTTTTTGCAAAGAAAAGCGCAATTACGTTTGATGCAGATGCTGTTCAATGTGTAGAAGAACAATTTGAAAGATTAGCAGGTGAAAGCAAGCAGGCTTTTGGCAATGGTCGTGGAGTTCGAAATACATTTGAACGAATTCTTGTAAATCAAGCCAATCGGATTGTGTTATGCAAGAATCCTACACAGGAGCAGTTAAGCACTATTATAAAGGAAGATGTACAGGGAATAATCGTTTAGAGAGGGGAAGTACAATGAGAAAAAAATATATTTTTATGTTTTCGGGACAGGGATCACAGTTTTACCATATGGGAGAAGATTTATATGAGAACAATTTGGATTTTCGAGAGAATATGCTTGAACTGGATAAATACGCCAGGGAGCTGACAGGAAAATCTGTTGTAGAATGTATGTTTCAAAAGGAAAAAAGAAAATCAGATTCCTTTGATGATTTACCCATGACACATCTTGCTATTTTTATGGTGGAATATTCCATGGCACAGATTATGCAAAAGCAAGGAATTCAGCCAGATTATGTGCTTGGTATGAGCCTGGGAGAATTTGCTTCGCTGGCAGTGTCCAAAGTAATAACTGCTGTTGAGGCAATGCATTATATCCACACCCAGGCAGAAGTAATCATAAAAAATTGTGGATATGGTGGTATGATTACTATTATTGATGATTATCATATTTTTGAACAATATCCGGAACTTTATAATAACAGTGAGCTTGCTGCTGTTAATTTTGCTACTCATTTCGTAATCTCCTGTAATGAGGAAAATATTCATTTTATAGCAAAGTTTCTAAAGGAAAAATCAATTCTTCATGTGGTTCTTCCAGTCAAATATGGGTTCCATTCCTATTACATGGACGAAGCAAAGTGGGATTACATAGAATTTTTAAAGGATAAAAAATTTGGAGAACCAGTTGTTAAAGTTGCATCTTGTTATTACGGAGGTTGGCTGGATCAAATTAGTCAAAGTTTTTTGTGGGATGTTGTACGTGGAAAAATGAATATAGGAAGTGTGGTTAAACTGTTAGAAGATAATACTAGTGAGGGTGAAAATGTCTATTTGGATTTGGGACCGAGTGGAACCATGGCGACAATTGTGAAAAACTGTCTTTCTAAAGATTCACAATCAAAGGTCGAAGGTATTATTACACTATTTGGGAAGGAAACAGATCGATTTAATAAAATAATTGAAATCTATGGACAATAGTACTCCCATTTTTTAAAAATCGAACTTGAAATTACCAGTTTATTATTTATCACGCTACATATACTATTCCTGTAACAAACAACAACAAAGAATTATTTCATTATAGTACGAGCAACAAGTACTGAAATAAGGAAATGGAGGAGTTTATTATGTCATCAGGAAGAAACAGAGTAGAAGTACCAGAAGCTATGGAGGCCTTAGACCGCTTTAAGTATGAGGTGGCAAACGAAATAGGTGTTCCATTAAAACACGGCTACAACGGTGATTTAACTTCCTATCAGAATGGTAGTGTAGGTGGTATGATGGTGAAGAAAATGATCGCTGAGCAAGAGAAAAGAATGGCAGGGAAATAAACAAAACCCATTCATAAGGTAGTTGTAAAGAGTAGGTAAGGAGATTTATAGGACTCCTTACCTATTCTTTTCTTAAGATTGGGTATTGAAAAGTGTTACAATATGATATAAACTATTATTATTGTTAAATTTAGTGAACTAAGGAGTTTAAGATGCGAGTAATAGCCGGCTTAGCCAAAAGAATACCATTGATTACACCTGTTGGCCTAGATACAAGACCTACTACAGATCGAACAAAGGAAACTTTATTTAATATGTTACAGCCTTATATAGTGGATTGTAATTTTTTGGATTTGTTTAGTGGGAGTGGTGCAATTGGAATTGAAGCGTTAAGCAGAGGTGCAGAAGAAGCTGTTTTTGTTGAAAATGGACAAGAAGCTTTAAATTGCATTCGGACAAACCTTACCAAAACAAAACTAATGGACAAGGGGAGAATTTTAAATCTTGATGTTTTATCAGCATTGATAAAGCTTGAACATCAAGGAGGAAAATTTGATATCGTTTTTATGGATCCGCCTTATCTGAAAGGTGAGGAAGAGAAAGTGCTGACTTACCTGAAGGATTCCTGTCTGATTGACAAGAATACTTTAATTGTAGTGGAAGCAGCATTAGAAACAGATTTTACTTATTTGGAAGAGTTACATTTTTATATAGATAAAATAAAAAAATACAAAACAAATATGCATGTCTTTATTTATCCGGAGGCATCAGACTGAGAGACTAGCTGGCCTGAAAGATGATATGACATAAGGAGATTATTATGAAAATTGGAATTTATCCTGGAAGCTTTGATCCAATTACATTAGGACATCTGGACGTAATAAAACGGTCATCTAAAATTGTAGATAAATTAATTATTGGAGTATTAAACAATAGTGCGAAGAAGTGTCTGTTTACTCCAGAGGAACGGGTTGAAATTATTAGAAGAGTTACGAAGGATATGGATAATGTAGAGGTAGAGTCATTTCAGGGACTGCTGGTGGATTTTGCTGAATTGAAAAAGGCATGTGTACTTGTCAGAGGATTAAGAGCAATTACGGATTTTGAATATGAATTGCAAATTGCACAGATTAATCATAAGGCTAATCCAAATGTGGACACCATTTTTTTTACCACTAATGTGGAATTTTCTTATATTAGTTCAAGTCTTGTAAAAGAGTTTGCCAGTTATGGGTCGGATATTAGTCCGTTTGTACCCGAATTAGTAGTAGATGAGTTAGAAAAGAAGTTTAACAAAATATCAGATTAAAGGAGCGTTACATATGGGAGTAAGTAAGATTGAACAGTTAATCGAGGATATTTACGAATTTGTAGAGAGCTGTAAAATGCAGCCATTATCATCTACAAAAGTAATAGTTCCTAAAGATGAATTGTATGACTTATTAGATGAGTTAAGACTAAGAACTCCAGATGAAATAAAAAGATATCAGAAAATCATTTCAAATAGAGATGCTATTTTATCAGATGCAGAAGAAAAGGCGACAAAAATGCTGGCAGAAGCGGAAGCCCAAACTAATGCATTAATTAATGAACATGAGATAATGCAGCAAGCTTATTATCAAGCTAACCAAGTCGTACATGAGGCGGAAGAAGAAGGGAGCAGGATGATACAGCAGGCTAATATGGATGCAGAGGCAATACGTCAGGGCGCAATTGCGTATACCTCTGATATGCTTACGCAACTGGAAAATGTTTTGAATAATGCCTATGAAAGTACAAAAAATAAGTATGAGGGTGTTTTGAATTCTCTTAAGGGAAATCTTGAAATTGTAATAAATAACAAAAAGGAATTGTATCTGGAGTCAGAGCCAGCTGGTTCCTATGAAGAAAATACTACTAATTATGATACAATTCCAAAGGATGAATTTGATTTTGATGAAAATACGTTTCTAGAAGATATTGATTAATAAAAATGTGAGAGTTCCGCTTAAGAACCCACAAAAAAGCTTTGCGGCTGAATATTGTTTTATAGATAGTCCTGAATCTGAAATAACACTGTTGGTTTGTGCAATACTGGATAAGCCTCCAAAGCCTGTTATGAAATTGATGAGGACTATTTTTTTTGTAAAGGAAAGACTACTTATACTGATGAGGGCAATACCGTTGGTAATCTCCAGGAAACCAGTAAACAATAATCTCATAGCAAAGGGCAGTATGGTCATGGAAATGAGTAGCTGGGCCAGAATGGAGAATAAGATAATATATCCTCCTATTTTTACTAGTACTTCAA
The DNA here is from genome assembly GCF_900112775.1 of Anaeromicropila populeti. Taxonomy (GTDB): domain Bacteria; phylum Bacillota; class Clostridia; order Lachnospirales; family Lachnospiraceae; genus Anaeromicropila_A; species Anaeromicropila_A populeti. The sequence goes on along the minus strand of NZ_FOYZ01000009.1, from coordinate 77,597 downwards.
ATGCTTCTTGAATAGCACTGTCTATTGTTTTAAAAATTCCACCTTGCATCGTTTGGTTACAGGACAAAGGAGTAGATAGGATCGGACAAGGAATGTGTTGATTGGATTTCTTGCAAAATAGATTATGGAAAAAACGAAAGAATAGCGCACCTGCCAGAGTACTGCCTAACAGCACTCCTAAAATGAGGTAGGCGCTTTTTTCACAGTTAAGACATTCTATGGCTATAAAGCTGATTACAAACATAGGGCTTACATTATTGCAGAAGCAAAGCAAAAATTGTCCTTCCTGTAAGCTGATTTCGTTGTTTTTAACCATTTCCGCACAGATTTTTGCACCAACGGGATAGCCAGAGAGCATTCCAACAATAATAGGATAACAACCTTGTCTGCTTACTCCTAGTATTTTTCCAAGTATAGGATAGAAAAGCTTTGTCAGGCAGTTTGTTACTTGAAATTTCAACATTAGGTTTGCGATAATCATAAAAGGCAATAAGGTAGGAAAAATGGTATTAAACCAGAGCAGAAGGCCATTTTTTGCACCAATAAGTGATGTCCCTGGATTTAGTACCAGCAAAAGGAAGAGCAAAATAGTAAGTAATGTTACACTGTGTTTTTTTATCATAAACAAAATCCTTAGAAGTTTTATGCTTGCTTTCATTTTATGAAAATAAATTACATCCTAGCACTAGTTTAGAATTTCTCATTAGTAAAAATTAACATGCTGTGGTATACTATTTTAAATGCTTTAGTAAGTATGATAAATTAGGAAGTATAGAGAGGATGGATAAGGAATGTCAGTGGGTTTAAAAAAAAGAAGTCAAATGGATAAGGAGTTTCAATGGAGAATAGAAGATTTATTTGAAACAGATTCCTTATGGCAGGAAGAATACGAAAAGATTAAGGAACTGAATGCAAAAGTAAGAGAGTTTCAAGGACATCTGGGAGATTCTGCGGAGAAACTGTATCAGTATCTTAGATTGTGTGATGAAATAAATAGGTTGCTGGAGAGAGTTTATGTATATGCAAATCAGAAATCCCATGAAGATACTACCAACACTACTTATCAGGATTTGGCAGAAAAGGCTTCCAACCTGATGATGGTAGTGAATAGTACAGGCTCATTTGCCATTCCAGAAATTCTGGTTATTTCAGAGGAGAAAATGGAGTCGTTTTATAAAGAAAACCAACAACTTCTTCTATATAGGCGCAAAATAGAACAGATTTTTTTGGATAAGCCACATGTTTTGCCAAAAGAAATGGAGTTGCTGCTGGCTGAGGCAAGTGAGATGGGAAATGTACCACAAAATACATTTTCTATGTTTAATAATGCCGATTTAAAATTTCCTGTAATAAAAGATGAAGAGGGAAAAGATATTGAAATTACGCATGGACGTTATATTCGTTTATTAGAAAGTCCAGATAGAAGAGTACGCAGGGAGGCGTTTTTGGGATTATATCAGACGTATGAAAAATTCAAAAATACTCTGGCTGGTTTATATAGTGGAAATGTAAAAAAGGAAATTTTTTATGCAAAGGCACGGAAATATAATAGTACATTAGAAATGGCACTGGATGGCAGCAGAATTCCTTTATCCGTATATGAAAACTTAATTGAAGCGGTGCATGAGTCACTTCCTTCTATGTATCAGTATATGAAGCTTCGTAAGAGAGCGCTTGCTTTAGAGGAATTGCATATGTACGATATTAATACTCCTATTGTTACGGACTTTAATATGAAGGTACCCTTTGAGGAAGCAAAGAAATTAGTAGCTGAGGGATTAAAGCCTTTGGGAGAAGAGTATTTGAACATACTTACTGAGGGATATGCAGATGGATGGATAGATGTTTATGAAAATGAGGGAAAAAGAAGTGGCGCCTATTCATGGGGAGCCTACGGAACACATCCGTTTGTTTTATTAAACTATCAAGATAATCTGAACAATGTGTTTACTCTTGCCCACGAGATGGGTCATGCCATTCATTCTTATTATTCAGACGCCACTCAGCCATATCCCTATGCGGGATACCGCATTTTTGTGGCAGAAGTTGCATCTACCTGTAATGAAGCTTTGCTTATGGCGCATCTGATAAAGAATGCAAAGGAGGAGAGAGAAAAAGCATATTTAATTAACTATCATCTAGATCAATTTAGAAGTACCCTGTTTCGTCAGACCATGTTTGCTGAGTTTGAAATGATTACTCACAAAATGGCAGAGGATGGCCAGCCCCTTACGGTAGATACACTTTGTTCGCTTTACTATGATTTGAATAAAAAATACTTTGGTGAAGCCGTTATGATTGACAAAGATATTGAAATGGAGTGGGCGAGAATCCCTCATTTTTACAATTCGTTTTATGTTTATCAGTATGCTACTGGCTATTCAGCTGCCATTGCACTTTCTGAAAAGATTCTTACAGAAGGTCAGGAGGCGGTAGAAAAATACGTGAAAAACTTCCTCAAGGGCGGAAGTTCCAAGGATCCTATTGACTTATTAAAGGGTGCGGGGGTAGATATGAGTACAAAGGAACCTGTGAAGGAAGCTCTTAACGTATTTGCAGGTTTGGTAGAACAATTAGACCAGCTTATAAAATAACTGGAGACTGCAAAAATTCATTGGGCAGCTTCGTATTAAACTTAGAATAAACAACCTGATTATAGATGTCTGATGCAAAAATATCTTCTTCTAGCAAAGAATAAGCTTCTTTAGAAAGAATTTTTTTTGCATCAGCCATTTTTGTAATAATAGGAAAATTACTGGATTTTGCTTCTTTCAAAATGGCTGATGAAGATTTTTTCAGACCAAGAACACGTAAATATGGAGAAAAAGCCCTGGAATCGGAAGGATTAAATTGGTTTTGTTTGATTCCCAGTAAAATATGCATAAATGTTCGATATATTCTTGTCAAAGTATATCGTTTTGATTTCAAACAGAAAGCAAAATCTGTGTAATTCTGGTAATTAACCAGTTCCTTTTTGATTCCTCTTGCCAAATCTTCCGACACATCTAAGAATTCAATTAGCTGGCTGGTTTCCAACATTCTTAATTTATAGTATAGCATTTGAGAAAAATCCTGCTCATGGACAGGGTATGTTTTACCTTCTGATTCAGAAAGTATTTCATAAACAAAACCAGGCAGACTGGTTTTTAGCTTGTAAAGTGTTTCAGTTTTAAAATATTCTTGACGAATGGCTGTTGCAGAATTGATGGAAGTTTCTTGCATATCTTGTAATAGCTCTGCATCATGATAGTGATTGGCAATGCGTTTCATGGTAAATGGTTTGATTGTACTATTAAAAATTTTTAATGCTTTTAAATATTCAATACCCAAAATATTATTTGGCTGTTCAAGCATTGTATTTAATGGAATGTCATCTGATTGGCCCAGGCAGGTAAGGAGTGCCTTTTTTCTTGCTACTGGATAAGAAAAGCCATCTTTTACGGACTCTGCAATTAGTTGATGGTATTGCTTATCGTCAGATACAATAAATTCAGCAACTTTATTTAGTTTGTCCAGTGCTCCAGTTTCACTGCCAAAGCAAAGAGAGGATACATTCCCAAGATTATTTAATATGGCTACGGAGCCTTTGGCAAAATTTTCTGCACTGCTTGTTGCGTAACGGACGGGAAGTTCAAGTACTAAATCAGCACCAGCCTTCAGTGCCATCCTAGTTCTAGAATATTTATCAATAAACGCAGGGCCACCTCTCTGAATAAAATTACCACTCATTACGACAACAACATAGTCAGCACCTGTGAGACGTCTGGTTTCTTGCAAATGATATAAATGACCATTATGAAATGGATTATATTCTGTAACAATTCCAGTAATTTTCATGTGATATCCCTTCTTCAAATATGTTTTTTTCTTATATTATAATCGGAATTATGAGAATCTACAAGTTGAACATGTAATTGACAGATTGATACAAAATGCTTATAATGGTAATGATTACTAGATATTATGGTATTATATCTACATGACAGGGGGAAGAGTCTATGAGTTTTGCAATTATGACAGATAGTGCAGCAAATTTGCCAGAGGAAATGATTGATAAATATAGCATTGAAGTGTTGCCACTTTCATTCTTTGTGGATGAAGAAGAGTATTCTGGATATGTAAAAGGGCAGAATACAGATTTAAGTCAATTTTATCAAATGATGAGGGAAAAAGTCCATGTAAAGACATCGCTGGTGAATATCGAAAGTGCAGGATTAGCATTTGAAGAAGTGCTGAAGTCTGGAAAGGATGTACTATATCTGGGCTTTTCTTCTGGGCTTAGTGGAACCTACCAGGCCGTTTCTATTGTACTAGAGGAGTTGAAGGAAGCATATCCAAACAATAAAATTTTTTATATCGATACATTAAGTGCCGCATTAGGTGAAGGACTTCTGGTGCGGTATGTGATTGATTTACGAGAAAATGGGAAGACTATTGAAGAAGCATATCAATGGGTGGCAGATAATCGCCTAAAGCTTTGCCATTGGTTTACAGTAGAAGATCTGTTCTTTCTAAAAAGAGGAGGACGTCTTTCTACAGCAGCAGCTATTTTTGGTTCCGCACTGAGCATAAAACCAGTTATGCATGTGGACAATGAGGGACACCTGATTGTAATTGAAAAAGCAAGAGGACGGAAAAAGTCATTAGACAGTTTATATAGGTATTTGGAAGAGAATATTGTAAATCCAGAACTCCAATATGTGGCAATTAGCCACGGAGATTGTTTAGAGGATGCAGAGTATCTTGCAGATAAAGTGAAAAATAGATTTCATGTCAAGGAAATGATTGTGAATATACTAGATCCTGTTATTGGAGCACATTCTGGACCAGGTACAGTTGCTCTTTTTTTTCTTGCAGAGCGTCGGTAAATTGGTTAGAGTTTGAGAGTTTTTTAACAATAAATTGAGAATAATTTAACAAGCGCAATTGTACTTAATTTAGTACCAAAATTAGCTTCTGGACATCTTGTATGCAATAAACAATTGGTATATAATGAACCCGAAAAGTAAGTTACTTATACAAGTACACAATATAAATCAGTTTGCAATGCGAGGATAAGTAGTTGCAAAAGAAGTGCGTTATAGAAGGTGCATTTTTTGAAAGGAGCTAATTAAATGAATTTTATTGAAACAATAAAAGAGAGAGCAAGAAAAGACAGAAAGACAATTGTTTTACCTGAAACGAATGATATAAGAACGATTCAGGCAGCAGTGAAAATAATGGAGGAAGATATTGCAGAACTGGTTTTACTGGGAAACAGGGATAAGGTTCTGGGGAAGGCCGCAAAATATGGATATGACTTGTCGGAGGTTACAATTGTAGATCCAGAGAAAACTGCTAAATTGGATGAATATATAGAGGTTTTAGTGGAAGCCCGTAAAAGCAAGGGCATGACATATGAAGAGGCAAAAAAGATTTTATTATCAGATTACTTGTACTTTGGTGTTGTAATGGTTAAGGCAGGAGATGCTGATGGAATGGTTGCTGGTGCTTGTCATGCAACTGCCGATGTGTTAAGACCATCTTTACAAATATTAAAAACAGCTCCAGGAACAAAGTTAGTTTCGGCGATTTTTGTTATGGTAGTTCCTAATTGTGAGTACGGATCAAATGGTATCTTTATTTTTGGTGATGCAGGGTTGAATCAAAATCCAAATGCAGAAGAGTTGGCTCATATTGCTGGTACTACTGCATACAGTTTTGAGTTATTGGTACAGCAGGATCCATATGTAGCAATGATTTCTCACTCTACAAAAGGAAGTGCTAAGCATCCTGATGTGGATAAGGTTGTAGAAGCAACCAGACTGGCTAAGGAAATGTATCCAGAAATTAAACTGGATGGAGAATATCAGGTGGATGCGGCAATTGTTCCTAGTATTGGTCAGTTTAAGGCACCAGGAAGTGAAATTGCTGGAAATGCAAATGTGTTGATTTTCCCAACTCTGGATGCTGGAAATAATGGTTATAAGCTGGTTCAAAGATTAGCAAAGGCAGAGGCGTATGGTCCGCTTACTCAAGGAATTGCAAAGCCAGTGAATGATTTGTCCCGTGGATGTTCAGCAGAAGATATTGTTGGTGTTGTAGCGATTACAGCAGTTCAAGCCAGTGCACAGCGTTAAGCTAGAGAAGGAAAGAGGTTTTATAGGTTATGAAAGTATTAGTAATAAATTGTGGAAGTTCATCGTTAAAGTACCAGTTAATTGATTCTGTGACAGAGGCTGCTGTGGCATCTGGAATTTGCGAGCGTGTAGGAATTGATGGAAGGTTTACGTATAAACCTGGTGATGGAGAAAAAATAATTACAGATGTGGAAATGAAAGATCATTCAGCTGCCATTCAATGTGTCTTAGATGCTCTGATTCATGAGTCTTATGGGGTAATAAAAAGCTTACAGGAGATTGGGGCAGTAGGCCACAGAGTGGTTCATGGTGGAGAAAAATTTGCTTCCTCTGTTGTAATTACGGATGAGGTAGTAAAAGCAATTGAAGAATGTAATGAGTTGGCTCCACTTCACAATCCAGCAAATCTTATTGGAATAGATGCCTGCAAAAAGGCGTTATCAGAAGTACCAATGGTAGCTGTATTTGATACGGCGTTTCATCAGACAATGACAGAAGAGGCATATATGTATGGACTGCCAGTTAAATATTATGAAGAATATAAAATAAGAAGATATGGTTTTCACGGTACAAGTCACAGTTTTGTATCAAAAAGACTGGTTGAAGTTGCGGGTTTGGATTTAAATGATTCAAAGGTTATTGTGTGCCATTTGGGAAATGGTTCCAGCGTATCTGCGGTGAAAAATGGTAAGTCTGTTGATACCAGTATGGGATTGACACCATTAGAAGGATTGATTATGGGAACCAGAAGCGGAGATTTAGATCCCGCAATTATTGAATTTATTGCAAAAAAAGAGGATAAAACTATTTCAGAGGTTATGAATGTATTAAATAAGGAATCTGGTGTTTATGGCATGTCAAACAGACTTTCCAGTGATTTCAGAGACTTAGATAAGGCATCTAATGAGGGAGATGTTTATGCAAAACGTGCGGTAAAGGTATTTTCCTATCATGTTGCAAAATATATCGGTTCTTATGTTGCCGCTATGAATGGTGTAGATGCCATTGCGTTTACAGCAGGTGTTGGTGAAAATGATCATGTGGTTCGTGCCCAGACAATTTCCTATTTGGGATACTTGGGAATACAGCTAAATCCAGAGAACAATAAAGCCAGAGGAAAGGAAATAATGATTTCTACTCCTGATTCAAAAGTAAAAGCATACATTATACCAACTAATGAAGAATTGGCTATTGCACGGGAAACAGTAGCTTTAGTTTAGACTTTGTATAAAAAGAGCAGAATTAAATGTAATTTGGTTGACTTTTGCTTATCGGTGTGGTATAACTAAGAAAGTGTGGAAAAATCCTTGTGGAAAACCTAAATAAACAGGGTTATGGAGATAATTTATGTTAATTAGTTTATCAGAGATTATGTCAGTGAAGGGCAAAGTCCTACACATCACAGTTCCGATTGAAATGGAATATTTTAAACTGGATGGAGCTGAGTATTCTTTTGCGAAGAAAAATCCAATTGATTTAAAAATCTCTTGTGAAGGGGAACGAATGATTTCACTTGAGTGCAGCACAGAGATTTCACTTATGCTTCCATGTAGTAGATGCCTTGAAGAAGTTGAAACGAAGTTTGACATTCACGTTTCAAAGAATTTGGATTTTCATGAAACTGAAAAGGATAGAATTGAAGAATTAGATGAAACCAACTATGTGATTGGTTATGATCTGGATACAGAGTTATTATTATATAATGAAATATTAATTCAGTTCCCTTTAAAAGTTTTATGCTCAGAAGATTGTAAAGGCATTTGTTTTGTTTGCGGAACAAATTTGAATAAAGAGAATTGCCAGTGCGATAAAGCTGTAGGTGATCCGAGAATGTCGGCATTTCAAGATGTCTTCAAGAATTTTAAGGAGGTGTAAATATGTCAATCTGTCCAAAGAATAAATCTTCAAAAGCAAGAAGGGATAGTCGTAGAGCAAATTGGAAAATGGCTGCTCCAAATCTTGTGAAATGTAGTAAATGTGGAGAGTTAATGATGCCACACAGGGTTTGTAAAGCTTGTGGTTCATATAATAAGAAGGAAATTATCTCTGCAGAATAATTTCCAGTTTTATAATTATAAAATGAGATTCTCACAGAGTCCTCACGCATGTGCGTGAGGATTTTTTAATTAATATTGATTTTATGTTCATTTTCATGTACAATAAACTGGAAGGATTATGTAAAGTTAGTGCATATAGAATAGTTAAAAGTGGTTATGAGACTTAGGAGGATGGGTATGAAGGGCCTTGGAAAGAAGAAATTTTCAAAAATTCTTACTGTTATGTTGGTTATTTTATTAACAGTCAATCTATTCAAGAATGATTTTTTATTAAGTTCGTTTTCGTTGAAAACGCAGGTTGCATATGCGGAAGGTGAGGGAGGAACAGAGCCGACAGCAACACCGGAAGCCAGCGAAGAACCAGAAAGCTCAGAAGAGCCGACAGCAACACCGGAAGCCAGTGAAGAGCCAGAAAGCTCGGAAGAGCCGACAGCAACACCAGAGGCCAGTGAAGAGCCAAGCAGTTCAGAAGAGCCGACAGCAACACCAGAGGCCAGCGAAGAACCAGGTAGTTCAGAAGAGCCGGCAGCAACACCGGAAGCCAGCGAAGAACCACAGGCTTTGAGTTTTGAGGACGAACTGGATGATTATCACTATGTTAGTGGTCAAACTATTAATATTACATTTGTAGAACCAGAAAAGGAGATTGAACTTACATCCAGTGACTCAGATTTAGCAGATATTAATGGAGTGGATGGAACAGAAGGAAGTTTTAATGTGACTTTTGGCGAAGTAGAAGGGGAGTCAGAGGAGGTAACCTTATATGCAAAGTATGTGGGTGAGGACGATTCTACAAAAGCAGAAGTTACTTTAATGGTTGTTACAAATAAGATTATTGTAGGTATGGGTGATGTCAGCCGTACGTTAGGAGGTTCAACAAAACAAGCAATTGTTGATTACATAGAGGGAAGATTAGAGAACACAGAGTATTCTGTGGAATATGATGCAGATAATAATATAATTGTACTAAAAGATAAAACGGGAAGTATTGTATTTGACACAAAGATTTTCCCAAATATTTTTTATTCAGATGTTGTCAACGAACCTTGCACTGTACAAAAAGTTAAATTTCGTGGTATGCAGGGAGGACTTCCACAGCAGACATTATCAATGGAGCTGGGCGTTTTCAACTTGCAGTTGGGTGTTGTAGGCTCTTATTTATCCGTTAATACTCCAGAACCGTGTTTTACAACTAATTTAGATGGAAGCAATGTAGCAGAAAATAAACTTACTATTACGCCAGTGGAAGGATGTAAAATTCTATCTACCAGTGAAATGATAGAGGATATTCCCATTAAAGATAGTGCAAATAATACGTTAGTTAGTAATGGAAAACAAATAAAAGCCACGAATGACAATGGCGATTCTCTTACCTGTGCAACGGTGCTAAATGGAGGATATTTATATTTTGAAATTCAAGATATAGAAATAACTTCTTTATTAATAGAATGTGCAGTTGAGAATTTTTCTGTTGAGAACGCGCAAATGATAGAAGTATTATATGGAGAAACAGAAACATGTTTTGAAAAGGATATAAATGGTAATAATTTCTATGAATATGATGATGCCAACGAAGCAGAGGCATCAAATGAAACGAGATTAGTGGTGAAGGTAAAGGATAAGAATGCTCAGTTTTCAACTGAATCAGTTCTAAATAATAATTTGAGGTTATCTTGGGAAAATAATAATATAGATATGAAGTTAGATAATCTGGAATGGCAAGTAGAATCAGTTGTCAGTGAAAAAGAAATAATAGTTTCTACTCATATTCCAGATGGTTACTATAAGACAATAAGTGTCCGATATTATAAAAATGGCTATGAAACGGAAGAATACTGTGAAAGTGACACTTTGAAGAGTAATGATTCTAGTACGATTACTACATTAAAGGTTGATACAGAGCCTCCTAAAATTACTGTAGAAGCTGATAGAAGTGATTTTTCAGAGACAGATAACCGATATTTAAGTGCAGATATAACCGTTACGGTTGAGGACACTACTGTTTCTAAGGCGATCAGTGAAGTGTTTCAATATTATAATGAAACGGTTGATGACGTGATTTTATTAAATAATGTGCAAAGGGAAAATATTAGTGAGAAATTTGAAAACAATAAGAGGTTTATCAGTTTTGAGGTAAATTATGATGATACAGCAAAGGATTTGCAAAGATTCTTAGTAAAGGTAACAGAAGATACGAACAAATGGGGCGAAAGCAGATATTGTGCCAGTAAAAGCTGTATTATAAATTATGTTACTATTGAGCCTTCAATTGGTATTTCTTTAAATGACAGTGATATTGATGAAGAAGAATTGAAAGACGAAATTGGAAGAATAACAATTTATACAAAAAGTAACTCACCTAAAGTAAAAATAAAGGTTACGGATGATGACCTATTAAAGGATTCAGAAAATTCCTATGTTAAGATATATAAGTGTACGGGAAGTGCTGACAACTTACCTGACACTTTGGATGGTCTTATCTATGAACAGACACTTGGTTTTGGAGAAGGAGTAGATCTGAATTCCCCTTATAAAATGTATTCATCTGACGAAGTAGCGTTGGATAATAATGCAAATTATCTAATAAGCGTAAGCTGCGATGATGAAAAAAATGATTTTCATACAACAAAGGTTTACCAGATTATTTGTGATTCCAGTGCTCCTGAAAGTGTATACGTATCGTATCCTTTTAAGACTACGTACAAAGAATTATTAAACAATATTCCAATTAATCCTATTATTGAGGAGTCGGTTGTCAACCAAATGATAGTTGTTGCTTATGACAGCCAGTCAGGAATAGCAGATATTACGGCTTCTTATAATAAGGTGAATGGAAATGGTACTTTTAGTGAAGGTATTACTTCCTCTGGTGTAGACGCAAATGGAATGAGCTATACTACGAAAGCGTTTACTATGACAGAATACCAAACTGGTACGCTTACAGTTACAGTTACAGATAAGGCAGGGAATAAAACATCAGAGCTTGTAGACAACGAGACAATTATAGATAATACAAAACCAGTTGTGTGGGTAAATAATACGGCATTAGATGAAGAGAATGTTGAAAAAACCAAACAGCATTTCATTGGTGACAGTTCTGAAATAATGATTCAGGTACGCGATTATTGTATTAAAAATATTGAAGATAATCCTAAGGTTACTCTTTATAAGACAGGAGATGGGACACCACATGTATTAGAGGATTTGGACTGGACATCTGGAACAGGTGGTACATATGTGCAGTATTTAGAGACAACTATTTCTGGAGAGGAACTAACAGAATTAGGAGATGGTGAGTTTGAACTGGTTATAGATGCATCAGATGAAGCTGGAAATGTTATAACTGATAGGAACAGATGGTATTATAATATAGACCAGACTGCTCCTGTTGCAGTACTGGAGTATGAAAGCTTTCAAAAAACAGAAGGCGGATCGGTAATCGCCAGTGAGGATGTTGAGAGTGGCGCATTTTATCATACCTGTAAATTTAAAGTGACTGTGACAGAAGAACATTTTAGTTCTGATGATTTTAGCTCTTTTGAGGTTTATGACAGCAGTAATCATAAACTTACAATACCAGATGATTGTTGGGCAATTGAAAGTAAAAATGGAAATGAGTATGTGTACATATTAACGTTATCTGATGGTATGTATGAAGGGGTAAAGGTGGTTTGTGCTGACCAGGCAGGAAATAAAGGAGAGAGTAACCTGAACAGCCTCATCTTTGGAGTAGATACAGTAGCACCAGTAATTGAAGAAATACAAGTATCTTCTGCGCAGGGAACGACAAGTGGATTTTATGCAAGTGCTGTTACGGCTAAAGTGACCATTGTAGAAGCTAACATTTCTGAAGCAAAAGTAACGATAAAGTCTAAAACAGGAACTGCCAAGGAAGTTGTATTAGGAGCGTCCTCTTATGAAGAGAAGAACAGCATGGATACTACTATTTTTACTGTTAGTCCGTTAGAAGAGGATGAAAATGATGTAAATATAAAAACCTGTGAAATCAAATTACAAATGGATGGAGCCTATACAATTACTGTTTTCTGTGCAGATAAGAGAGAACCAGATGCCACAGTCAACAGAAGTAAAGAGATATCCATTGATACAGGGAAACCAGAGGTAAGCGCACAGTTCACCAGTGCAGAAACCCCAGTGAACGATAAGTATTTTAAGGAAGTACGGATTGCAGATATCACATTTAAAGATGTTAATTTGCCTGAAGAACTAACAGGAGAAAATACCTGGCTGGATTATGTGAAACAGCATGTTAAAAATGCAAATGGAAATCCGGCAATTGATTTTTCTGGTGCAACATGTGAAAAAAGCATATCTGCTGACACCAATCAAACGACAGTAACGATTCATAATGTGGCATTTCCAGGTGCTGTAGAGAATGAGACCAGTGGAGAGTATCGTTTAATTGTAAGTTGCACGGATCAAGCGACTAGACCTGCAATAAATTTAGAGGTTACTTTTATTGTTGACCAGATTCAGCCGGAGGTGCAGAATGTTGACTACCTTTATGCGGATAATGGAGCTGTGACGGAGACTGGAACAGGTGATGAAAGAAAAATTTTATTGCGGAAGGACGCTGCTGTTTCGTTTCATGCAAAGGATAACATGCTTTTGGATTCGGTGAAATATGGAATAGTAAGTTCTGTGACTCCTACAGTAGAAGAATTAGAGTCATTAAGCACTAAGGCGTTAGATGTTAATGAGGATGCAATCGAATTAGATATTAAGGAACGTGCTGACAAAACACCATATACTGGTTATTTATATGTAGAAGTTGCAGATAAATCTGGAAATATTTTAAGGTGGACAGATAGTGTTATTTATTTTGATGGTACAGAACCAGAAATAGGAATTGAATTTGATTTAAACAATACCGATCTGGGTGTTATCGGGTATAATAAATCTCGTACTGCTAATATTACAATTACAGAGGACAATATAGATTTAGATGCGCTTCATGTAAAAGTAAAGAAAAATGGTACGACAATGGATCTTATGGATGGGGATGTATTACAGGGTAATGCGGAATTTGCAGAGTTTTCTAAGCCAAGTTGGGTCAAGACAGGTAATCAGTACAAAGCAGCAGTCATATTTTCAGAAGAAGGAGACTATCAACTAACTGTTGAATGTGCAGATATTTGTGAAAATAGTAAAGAAAATATATCTGAAAGCTTTAATATTGATATGACAGCACCTCCAGCTGATGCTTGCTGGATTCAATATGCTTATAAAAATGGTTCAGGCCAACCGTCTGATCATGAACAGCGGGCATTATATAAGACAACAGATAATAAAATGATTAAGCTGGACAATTCGGCAACAATTACCATTCATTTTGAAGACAACGTAGGGCTTGATCGAATTCGCTATGTATTTTCAAATACCGTACTGGATAGTACAGTTAAGCTTTCAGAACTTCAAAACTGTCAGGAACAAGATGTGACAGAAACAAATATAAAGAATAAGAATTTTGAAATTACTCTGGATTCTGTATTTGGTGGTTATTTATATGTGGAAGCATATGATAATGCACAGAATGCTACAAGAGTAGTGGATGGAAAAATATTGTTTGATAATCTGGTACCTACTGTTGATATCACATTTGATGCAACCAATTCAACCAACTTTTATAATAAAAGCAGAACGGCAACGATTACAATTTTTGAGCATAATTTTATTCCAGAGCAGACTAAGGTTATAACAGGAGGACCAACTGCATCAGGATGGACAAAATCAAAGGACAATACATATACTGCGTCAGTGAATTTTAGTACAGATGGAAAGTATAAGATACAGGTAGAATGTATAGATGCCTGTGGCAATACGGGAACAAAACAGTCAGAAGAATTCACAATTGATACGTTAAAACCAGAAATTAAAGTTAATTTTGATAATGTATCGGCAGAGAATGGAAATTGCTACAAGCAGGCCAGAACAGCTTCGGTTGTAATTGAAGAGGTGAACTATATTGCGTCTAATACGACCATTTCAGTGGAGGCGCGTGATATGAATGGTAAAACGATTTCCGCTCCAGTTCCAGGTACGGAAATTACCAATAATGCGATCCACTCTCAGAATATAGCTTTTGACACAAACGGTGAATATACTCTAAAAATAACCTGCGTGGATGCAGCAGGAAATAGTGAAAGCTGGGAATTAAGTGATCCGAGTACATTTATTATTGATAAAGATGCACCAGTGCTGGAAAAGACAGATATTGTTTATAAAGAGAAAAATTCTGGTGCAGTTGCAAAATTTATTAATTTTATTTCATTTGGCTATTTTGCAAAGGAAGCAATTTCAGTAAATATTTCAACAGAGGATGGAATGAGTGGTATTCATACAATTGAATATTATACAGAAGATGAAACAGCAGGAAAGCAAAATGAGAAGAAAATAGTTGTGGATAATAAGAAAACAAGTACAAAAGAAGTGAGTTTTACACTTTCGCCTGACTTTAAAGGTACTGTGTATGCCAAGGCAACAGACTATTCAGGGAATGTATCGGGTGAAGGTAATTATACAAAGGCAACTTCTCTGATACTGAAGAATAAAAAAGCAGCCCAAACACTACAAGATACAATTTCCATTGAACCTATGTCAAAACCGAATGAAAATGGCATCTATAGTGGTGATGTAAAAGTGAAGCTGGCAGTAAAAGAAGATTACGATGGAATAAACAGCTTATCATACTCAGCTGGTTCAGCGGTTTCTGGAGATGTAGAGTTCTCTAATTCAAAAGATATTACGTACCAGTGGGGTGAAACGGTTACCTTGACGGCAAAAGAGAATAACAATAATGAAGTTCGGGTTCAGGTTTCGTATTTCGATAATGTAGGAAATGTTGCTGTTACGAAGACAGAAACATACAAAATCGACATTACAAAACCAGTACTTAAGATTACTTATGATAATAATTCAAATGTAAATGATAAGTATTTTAAAGAAGTTCGGACAGCAAAAATTGAGATTGATGAATTAAATTTTAATCCAGAAGATGTGGTAATCTCGATTAAACGAAATGGTACGGAAGTAACCAATATGAAACCATCTGCGGGCAGTTGGAAGGAAGATGGAATTAAGCATACGGCTAGTATTCCTTTTGCAGAAGATGGTGAGTATGAATTTACAGTTACATATACAGATATGGCTGGAAACAAGGCTGATTATGAGCACAAGGATGAATTTATCATTGATAAAACAGTGCCAGTAGTAGCAATCCAGTACAGCAATAATAATGCTGAAAATACTGCTTACTATAGAAATGCACGTTTGGCTACAGTTGAAATTGATGAACATAACTTTTACGTTTCCGATGTGAAAATTGATGTTACCCGCCGGTTAGATGGTGCGGTTGTAAGTGCTCCAGGTGTTGGCGGATGGTCAGCAAATGGAGATCATCATCAGGCTACGATTGATTGCGGGGAAGATGGTGAGTACTCTATTACTGTCAGCTATGTTGATATGGCAGGAAATCAGAGTGAAGTAATCAGTAAGCAGGAGTTTATTGTGGATCAGTCTGAGCCAGAATTGAAAATAGAGGGCGTAGAGGCAAAGCACGCGTATAACAGTAAGGTGGTACCAACGGTAACCTTTACAGACACAAATCTGGATACAAACCGTTCTGTTATTACACTGACAGGGAAAAAACGTGGAAAAGTGAGAGATGGATTTACGCGAGCAGCGATTGGAAAAGGGCAGAAGGTTACGTTAGACATTTTTGAGGAAACAAAGGAAATAGATGATATCTATACTTTGGACGCTGTTATTTATGATAAAGCGGGAAATTCTATTAAAGAAAGTGTAGAATTCAGTGTAAACCGCTTTGGTTCTACTTATGACATATCAGAAGAGACAGAAGGAATATTAAATAAATATAATAAAGAGGTTCCAGATTTACAAGTTAGAGAGGTAAATGTAGATGTGCTTACAGAATATGCCGTAAGCTATGTAAAAGATGGAAGCGTCCAGCTGCTGACAGAAAATGAAGATTATGCAGTTACAAAATCAGAAGATACAGCAAACTGGAAAGAGTATACGTATACAATATTTGCAGATAACTTTGAAAAAGAAGGAAATTATTCAGTTATTATTACATCAACTGATGCAGCAGAAAATCAATCGGATAATACAGTAAATAACAAGGAAATAAAATTTACAATTGACAAAACAAGTCCAGTAATAACGGTTTCTGGTATAGAAGACAATAAGATTTATAACGCAGAGACCCAATTGGTTTATGTTGTTGTAAAGGATAATATTTACGTAGAAGAGGTTGAAGTCAGACTGAATGATACGGTTTATCACACATGGGATGTAGAAGCCATTTCAGATGTTCAAGGTGATCTTAGTTTTAATATTGATGGTCTTGATAAACGTCAGGATTTAAGTATTCTGGTAAAGGATGCTGCGGGCAATACGACGGCAAAAGAGATAAAAGATTTCCTGATTACACAAAATAGATGGGTACAATACTACAACAACAGACGTGCGGTAATTGGAACCATTGGAGGAATGGGGTCATTAATAGGAACAGGACTATTTATTTTCTATCGTAGAAGACGATTATAAAATTACTTAATCAATAAGGGGCAGATGATTTCTGCCCCTTACTTTCGTTGTATATTTCTAGTTTTGCATTGACATAAATAAGTAAGGATGGAAAATGCATATTGATTACGAACATATTCTTTTTCCATCAACGAAGAATTCATTTCAATAAAACTTTGTTTATCTTTATAAGCATATTTAAATTTAGGTTCAAGTGTTCCGTTATACTGTGGTGCAAACAGTCCAGCTTTTCTAGTATAGCAGTTAGATGCTTTGGCTTTTATCCTGTGTGCCTTATCAACAAATTCAGCAACACTTTTATGAATAGCAGTGTCCTCTTCGGGCAAATAATAATACTCTTTATAATTTGAAAAGAAATATTTTAGTTCACCCTGGATTAAAGAAATCTCTAATTGAAAGCTGGTATCATGGGCAGTAAATGTAACAGCGTCCATTTGAACGAAAAGTGGATGAGGAAGAGGATAATTTGTGCTGCCAGTTAGATATAAGATATTATTAACCAATCTATATGTGGTGTGGGGAATCGTTTCAAATAAATGACTGTAGGATAAAACCTGAGTAAGTAAAATCAAATTTGAAACATCTTCTTCATTGTGGAGTAGAAGGAGATGTAAGTGTTCATTTTCTTCAGGGAGTTTCATAAAATGCTCTTTTATAAAGGAAACATAAGCTGAAATTAAATCACCTCCAGAATATAAATCCTTACGTGGGACAGACAAGAATTCCTCAATAGATTTTTGCTTTAAACTGGAGAAGGGAAGCAGCCATTTATAAGGACATATTTTTTTATATAAATCTATGCTGACAAGATTGCTGAAATCATAGTCGATGTCATGTTGAATAAACTTTTTTTTCAGATAAGGTAAGTCAAATCCCGTTCCATTATAATGTAGCAAAACAGATAAGGATTTTGCCTTTTTAACAAATTCCTCCAAAATATTTTTTTCACTGATATAATCATCTGCAAACCACTGGATAAGTTGCCAATGGTTATTCTGAAAAAAGCAGCAGCCAATCAAATATACGTTAGAAATATCAGCTTGAAAGCCAGTTGTTTCAATATCGAAGAAGAGGCAGTCTTCACAGGAAACAGAGTATTGGCGGTGAAAGGGATAAGGGTTTGAAATCTGTAGGGTTTTTTGAATTGTAATCATAGTTCGACCTCCTTTTACAAATTATAATCGAAAAAGCAGAGGAAGTCAAAACCAATTAAAATTTGTATTATAGTCATTTTCATGGTATAATGCTAGTTACTTTAAAATAAATGTGTAGGGAGTAAACGATGAACGAGAGAGATAATAGAGAATCTTGGTTTTCGGAGCATCCTGGTAATTTAAAGGATGAACTAAAAGGAAGAATAGAGAATAGTTTAAGTGGATTTCTAAGAGGGTGTTTAGTAGGATTATTAGTTCTCCTACAATTTGCGATTATTATTATTTTGCCTTTCATTTTACAAAACGTAACAATATATTTTTATATCGTTCTGGAGATTTTTAGTATCATCCTGGTCCTAAACCTAGTCAATGATAATCGGAGCCCATCCTATAAGATTGCGTGGATTTGCATTGCACTGGCACTACCTATTTCTGGACATATCATGTACCTGCTTTGGGGAAAACCAGACTCTAAGAAAAAAATTGAAAGAGACATATTACGGATTATGAGACATGGTTTTTCCTATGCCATACATGATAAGCAGACGGAGGAAGAATTTTATCTTGAAAATCCATCACAGAGAAGGATTTCTAGATATATGTCTAATGAAGGGTTTCCATTATACAAAAATAATCAAATTGATTATTATCCAATGGCAGAAGATGTGTTTCGGGTTATATTCGAGGAATTAGAGAAAGCAGAGCACTTTATTCTAATTGACTTCTTTATTGTTGCAGAGGGTGGAATTTGGGATAAGCTTTATGAAATATTAGTAAGAAAAATTAAAAGTGGTGTAGAAGTAAAGTTTCTGTATGACGATTTTGGGGCAATGATCCGAACTGAAAAACATTTCAAAAGAAAATTAGAACAGGATGGCTTTCAAGTCAGGGTATTTAATCCCATTCATAAGTATACAGACAAGTTATATATGAATTACCGCAGCCATCAGAAAATTATTGTGATTGATGGAAATATAGGCTTTACAGGGGGATTTAATATTGCAGATGAATATGCTAATTTGGTAGAGCGATTTGGCATCTGGAAGGATAATGCGATACGGCTGAAAGGAGAAGCAGTTTGGGGGCTTACTATTACTTTCTTTCAAATGTGGGAAGTTTGTGGGGGATATACTATGGTTGATTATAATAAATACCGTCCAACTGCCCAGTTCCCAGAGAGTAAGGTGTATTGCCAGGTGATTTCCGATGGACCAGCGAATAATCCTAATAATCCGATTGAAAATATTTATAAACAGATGATTTATTACGCAGCAGAATTTCTTTATATTACAACCCCCTATCTGATCATTGAAGACGATATGAAGGAGGCACTGATTGCTGCCGCAAAAGGCGGAGTGGATGTCAGAATTCTTACACCGTATATTCCGGACAAACCCCATGTAAAATTGATTACAAACTACAATTATGGTTATCTGCTGAAAAATGGTGTGAGGATTTATGAGTATACCCCTGGATTTCTTCACGCAAAAACAATTATCAATGAAAATAGTGGAGTGGTAGGCACTATCAATATGGACTATAGAAGCTTCTATCTTCATTATGAAAACGGTGTATGGATTTGCAATAATGAAGTAATACAGACAGTGAAAGAAGATCTGGTAAGTGCAATGGAAGAAAGTCATGAAATTACGTATGAAGAGTGGCGCAGCCGTCCATTTTTTATGAAAGTAAAACAAGCAGTACTTAATATGTTTTCTACTTTAATGTAAAATAGAAATGGATCAGGACAGGAAGGATATAGCGATGAAAATAGTAAATTTAAATGGTATTTGGCAGATAAAGATTATTGGTGAAAATGTTTTTGATATTGGTGGGGAATATATGGAGGCAGAAGTTCCTGGATCAGTTTATGGCACATTGTTAAAATTAAACAAGATTCCAGATCCTTTTTATCGTGATAATGAATTAAATGCTCTAAAACTAATGGAAAATGATTTTGAATATAAAACAGAATTCATGGTAGAGGAAGAACTGCTAGAAGATGAGCTTATTCTCCGTTTTGATGGAATTGATACACTGGCAGATATCTATCTCAATGATGAGCATTTGGGGTATACCAATAACATGCATCGTATATGGGAATTCTCCATTGGAGAATCTGTGCAGACAGGTTTGAATGTGCTTACGATAATTCTTCATTCTCCAACCAAATATATTAAAGAAGAAAATGAAAAAATATATACAGGTGGTGTTCAGGAGTCAATGGAAGGATTTCCTCATTTGAGGAAGGCACACTGCATGTTTGGATGGGACTGGGGACCAAGACTTCCTGATGCAGGAATCTGGAGAAATGTAAGTCTGCTTTCAATCAGAACTGCTAGATTTGATTCTGTTTATGTTTCACAAGAGCATTTTGAGAATAGAGTGGAATTAATTTTTGATGTTATTTGTGAGGTTTTTGGAGAAAGTCTGGAACAGGTAACAGAAATCACAGTTACATCACCTGATGGCAAAGTATTTGCACAAAATAATAATGATATCATTGTAATTGAACAACCTAAATTATGGTGGCCTAATGGATATGGAGAGCAGCCTTTATATACAGTGAAAGCAGTTTTGAAAGATATGGAAGGTGAAGTTCTCGA
This sequence comes from Anaeromicropila populeti, assembly GCF_900112775.1. GTDB lineage: Bacteria > Bacillota > Clostridia > Lachnospirales > Lachnospiraceae > Anaeromicropila_A > Anaeromicropila_A populeti. The sequence goes on along the minus strand of NZ_FOYZ01000009.1, from coordinate 57,072 downwards.
TGTTTGGGAGAAAAAAATAGGTCTTAGAACACTTACGATTAATCAGGACAAGGATGAATGGGGTAATTGCTTTGCTCATGAGGTTAATGGTATTAAAGTGTTTGCCATGGGTGCAGACTACATCCCAGAGGACTCTGTTTTGGGACGCTGTACAGAGGAAAGAACTAGAAAATTATTGAAAGACTGCATCAGAGCCAATTACAATTCCATTCGGGTATGGGGTGGGGGCTATTACCCAGATGACTATTTTTATGAAATATGTGATGAAGAAGGATTGCTTGTGTGGCAGGATTTTATGTATGCGTGTGCATCCTATGAATTAGATGAGGAATTTGAGGAAAATATTCGGCAGGAAACAATAGAGAATGTAAGAAGAATCCGCCACCATGCTTCACTGGCATTATGGTGTGGGAATAATGAAATGGAGACGCAGACGCTAGATAAGGTATGGAAGCCATCTATCAAGCAGACTTGTGATTATATAAAAATATTTGAATATATTATTCCGCAGATTTTAAGGGAAGAGGATCCCAATACCTTTTACTGGCCATCGTCACCTTCATCAGGGGGAAATTATGATAATCCATGGGATGAAAATCGTGGAGATGCCCATTACTGGGATGTTTGGCATGGAAATAAGCCATTTTCAGAATTTAGGAAATTTTATTTTAGATATTTGTCAGAATTTGGCTTTCAGTCGTTTCCAGATTTCAAGACAGTTAAAGCATTTACGGAAGAAAGAGATCGAAATATTTTTTCCAGAGTGATGGAAATGCACCAAAGAAACCGGGCTGCCAATGGTAAAATACTAAGTTATCTTTCAGACACTTATTTGTACCCACAGAATTTTGAACTTTTATTATATGCGTCCCAGCTTTTGCAGGCAGATAGTATCCGCTATGGAATTGAACATAACCGGAGAAACAGAGGAAGATGTATGGGGACGGTAGTCTGGCAGTTAAATGATATCTGGCCTGTAGCATCTTGGTCCAGCATTGATTATTATGGCAGATGGAAAGCTTTACACTATGCAGAAAAAAGAGCCTTTGCACCTATTATGATTTCCTGTGAAGAGGTGGGGGAAATGACAGAACGTCCTCACTGCATCATGGAGCCTGGAAAAATTGAAAAATCAGCCCGTCTTAATGTTGCAAATGAAACGAGAGCAGAGGTACAGGGTATTGTAAAATGGGCATTAAGGACTCCAGATAGTACAGTAATCCTATCAGGGGAGATTGCAGTGCAGGTGCCGGCATTGTCTAGTGTATGGCTGGAAAAATTAGATTTTTCATTTATTAATGAATGGGAAACTTACCTAAGCTTTGAATTGATGGTGGAAAATACGGTTGTTTCCCAAGGAACCTGCTTATTTACTATGCCGAAGCATTTCAATTTTTTAGATCCGAAATTAACTTGTGAGAGAAAAGGAAAACAAATTATCGTTTGTGCAGAAAGCTTTGCAAAAGGTGTTGAAATTCAGGCAGTAGATGGAGATTTGATTTTGTCAGACAACTTTTTTGATATGAACAAGGGAGAACGGGTGATCCAAATTGAAGAAGGGGAAGCAAAGGAGATATTGGTAAGGTCAGTGTATCATATAAGATAGCAATGATAGAAATGCGTGTTCTGGTAGGGACACGTATTTCTATTATTAAGAAAATATGGAAAAAAGAATGTTACATAAAAAAATCTATAGCATAATAATTTCATTAGTGATATAATGTAAGAGTTAACGTGGTGGAGATGTACACCGAGACTTCTGAAGAATTCATTGCAGAGCAATGGCTTGTTCAGTTGTTTCGGCATCTCCTGCCAAATAGTATAAATAAGGAGATATAATATGTATAAAAGTTTTTCAATGGAGCTTGCGGGAAGAACTCTGACAGTAGATGTAAACAGAGTTGGTGCCCAGGCAAATGGTGCAGCATTCATGCATTATGGCGATACTGTAGTACTATCTACGGCTACAGCTTCGGATAAGCCAAGAGAAGGAATTGATTTCTTCCCACTTAGTGTGGAATATGAAGAAAAATTGTATGCAGTGGGTAAAATTCCTGGTGGATTTAATAAGAGAGAAGGAAAAGCATCTGAGAATGCAATTCTTACGTCTCGCGTAATTGATCGTCCTATGAGACCGTTGTTTCCAAAAGATTATAGAAATGATGTAACGTTAAACAATATGGTAATGTCTGTTGATCCAGATTGCAGCCCGGAATTGACTGCTATGTTAGGTTCTGCTATTGCAGTGGCAATTTCAGATATTCCATTTGATGGACCTTGTGCAACAACGCAGGTAGGCCTTGTAGATGGGGGATTTGTATTTAATCCAAATGCAGCGCAGAAAGCAGTATCCGATTTACAGCTTACGGTTGCTTCTACAAGAGAAAAAGTAATTATGATTGAAGCTGGTGCAAATGAAGTGCCAGAAGATAAGATGATTGAGGCAATTTTTGCTGCTCATGGTGTTAATCAAGAAGTAATTAAATTTATTGATACTATTGTGGCGGAATGTGGAAAAGAAAAGCATTCCTATGCAAGTTGTGCAGTGCCAGAAGAATTGTTTGCCGCAATAAAAGAAATCGTTCCTCCAGAGCAAATGGAGGAAGCTGTTTTTACAGATGTAAAGCAACAGCGAGAAGAAAATATGAAAAAAATGCGAGAACAGTTAGAAGAAGCATTTGCAGAAAAGGAAGAGTGGCTTGCTGTTCTGGGAGAAGCAATTTATCAGTATGAGAAGAAGACGGTACGTAAAATGATTTTAAAGGATCATAAGCGTCCAGATGGCAGAGCTATAACCGAAATCCGTAAGTTAGCGGCAGAGATTGATTTAATTCCAAGAGTGCATGGTTCTGGTATGTTTACAAGAGGACAGACTCAGATTTGTACGGTAACCACATTAGCACCTCTTTCTGATGCTCAGCGTATTGATGGATTAGATGAAGCAGAAACTTCTAAAAGATATATGCATCACTATAATTTTCCATCCTATTCGGTTGGAGAAACAAAACCATCCAGAGGTCCAGGACGTCGTGAAATTGGACATGGTGCTTTGGCGGAACGTGCTTTGGTACCTGTTCTTCCTTCAGAACAAGAGTTCCCATATGCAATTCGTACTGTTTCAGAAACATTTGAATCCAATGGTTCCACGTCACAGGCATCTGTATGTGCTTCTACTCTTTCGTTGATGGCAGCAGGTGTTCCTATTAAGAAGCCAGTGGCAGGTATTTCCTGTGGATTGGTAACAGGTGAAACAGATGATGATTATATTGTATTAACAGATATCCAGGGACTAGAAGATTTTTTTGGAGATATGGACTTTAAGGTTGCAGGTACTCCAGATGGTATTACAGCAATCCAGATGGATATTAAAATTCATGGGTTAACAAGAGCAATTATTGAAGAAGCAATTCGTAAAACAAGAGAAGCCAGAATGTATATTCTGAATGACATTATGCTGCCTTGTATCAGCGAACCTAGAAAAGAGGTTGGAAAGTTTGCACCAAAGATTGTGCAGGTGAAGATAGATCCAGCTAAAATAGGTGATGTTGTTGGACAAAGAGGTAAGACAATTAATGCAATTATTGAACAGACAGGCGTTAAGATAGATATTTCTGATGAAGGTGCAGTTTCAGTATGTGGTACTGATGCCGCTATGATTCAAGAAGCTGTCCGTATTATTAAAGTAATTACAACAGACTTTGAGGAAGGACAGATCTTTGAAGGAAAAGTCATTTCAATTAAAGATTTTGGTGCTTTTATTGAATTTGCTCCTGGAAAAGAAGGTATGGTTCATATTTCTAAAATATCAAAAGAAAGAGTGAATCACGTAGAGGACGTTCTCACACTTGGAGATAAAGTGAAAGTGGTTTGCCTTGGAAAAGATAAGATGGGAAGAATTAGTTTTAGTATGAAAGATGTAAAGTAAAAGGATTTACTTTGAAATATTAGTAAGCAGGAAAAGTGATGAGCTTTGTAAAATAAAAAGGAAGCCATCGCTTTTCTTATCTGTTTCGGGAAGGATAATTTTTTAGATGGTTCAAATTAAGAAGCTAAGCAATGGAATCCCTGTGTTATTAGAAAGAATGGATTCTTTGAGAAGTGTTTCCCTGGGCATTTATGTTAGGGCTGGATCGGTTTATGAAACAGGAGAGAATAATGGTATTTCTCACGTTATTGAGCATATGATATTTAAAAGTACTAAGAACCGAACTTCAAAGCAGCTTGCAGATGATATGGCAAAGACAGGCGGCAATTTAAATGCATTTACAGAAAAGGAATGTACTTCTTTTTATACAACAACATTAGAGGAACTGCTTCCACAGACAATTGAACTGCTGGGAGATATGTTGTTCAATGGACTCTTTTTGGAAGAAGAGATTGAAAAAGAAAAAGGAGTCATTCTGGAAGAAATCGATATGTATGATGATTCACCAGAAGATTTAGTTCATGAGATGCTGCAAAAGGTAGTATGGAAGGAGCATCCGCTGGGATTTATTATATCTGGCGAAAAGAAGACTGTTAGTAATTTTACGAGAAATGATTTGCTTCAATTTAAGGAAAATACTTATACAAGTGACCAAATGGTAATATCTATAGCTGGTAAATTCCAAATAGAACGAGTTATGGAGGAGTTGGAAAAGCATTTCTCTCATTTTGCAAAAAGCAGACAAAAAATAGAGATTCCAGCTGCTGCATTTTGTCCAGTTACTTTTCAACGTAAAAAGGACATTGAACAGGTATACTTAAATCTTGCGTTTGAAGGCGTATCTTACGAATCCGATGAAAAATATATATTATACCTGCTGAACGTAATATTAGGCGGTAGTGATAACTCCAGGTTATTTCAGCGGTTAAGAGAGGACAAAGGCCTTACGTATTCCATTTATTCATACGAGAGTCTTTATGAATGTGGGGGAATGTTTCATATTGATGCTGTTCTAAATCCAACTAAACTGCCAGTTGTGTTAAACGAGATGGAGATGGTACTTGACAACTTTTGCAAGGAAGGTGTCACGCAGGCAGAGCTTGATCAGGCAAAGCAGCTAATGAAAATTGATTTGATTATTGGAAATGAAAGTACAAAATCTAAGGTATACAATAATGGGAAAACCTATTTACTTAGAAATCAAATTAAAACGGTAGACGAGATATTACAATGTCTGAATCAAGTTACAGAAGAGGATATTCAAAAATTTGCTCAGACGCATTTTATGTGGGATAGGAAAGCAATATCATGCGTGGGAAATATTCCTAAAAAAGAGCAATTTTCTTTTGTATAATTTTACTTTTTTGGCAAAAAGAGCTGGGGAACTAGAAAAAATATAATAATTACAAAAAAGGATACTAGATCAAGAAGGCAGATTAAGGTGATAACCATTATTTGATATATACCGTATAAAATTGTTTCCATATTCTCACCAGTGTTCTTTTTATCAGTATATGCAAAAATCAGAATATTTTTCATGTCATTTGGTATACTAATTCAAGAAGTGCAAGATTATTTTGTAAATGAGAGGTAAGACAATGGCACAAAATGATACTGAAAAGGAAGAACTGGATAATAAAAAGATTAATGAGTATGGACAGATTACTTTAGATGAGAATGGGAAGGATCTAAAAATACACTTAATATCCGTTATTGGAGAAGTTGAAGGACATGAATGTCTTGACCAACAGCGGAAAACGACAAAGTATGAACATATTTTGCCTCAGCTTGCTGCGATTGAAGATAGTAAAGAGGTTCATGGTGTTATGATTCTATTAAATACAGTGGGAGGCGATGTTGAAGCAGGGCTTGCAATTGCTGAAATGATTGCTTCATTAAGTAAACCAACTGTATCTTTAGTACTGGGAGGCAGTCATTCAATTGGAGTTCCGATTGCTGTATCAACAGACTACTCATATATTGTTCCATCTGGTACAATGGTAATTCATCCTGTCCGTATGTCGGGAATGGTAATTGGCGCACCTCAGACCTATGATTACTTTAAACAGATGCAAGACCGGATCATTGGTTTTATATCAAGCCACTGTGAGGCAAAGAAGGAACGGCTGGAAGAGATGATGTTAAATACAGGTCAGCTGACAAAGGATTTGGGAACGATTTTAGTAGGAAAGCAGGCAGTTGAAGAAAACATTATTAATGAAGTCGGCGGAATTAAGGATGCACTAGCTAAATTATACGAACTAATGGAATTAGATGAAGAGAATAAGAAAGATACGTAAAACCTTAATTTAGAGGAAACACAAATAGATTCAAAACGCACAAAGAGAAGCGTTTTTTGAGTCTATTTTTGTTTATACATATGCTGTAAAATAAGAAAATACGAAAGAATGTTCGGATAAATTAAGGTTTCAGTTGCAAATAAAAAGAAATAAAGATATAATAAAATGAATATAGGAGAAACAAAAAGGAACGAAGTATAACTATGGCAAATAAAAAGGGAATGAAAACCAGTAAAAAGAAGAGTGCAGCACAGGGAGATGAGGGATTAAAGCCCTATACAGATGAAATGATATTAATAGGCACTCTGGTTTTTTGTATATTAGTAATTTTAAGCATGTTTAATCTTTGTGGAAAGGTTGGAAATGCAATTAACGGGCTGTTGTTTGGTCTATTTGGAATTATGGCATATATTCTGCCTTTTGCAGGATTTATCGGAACAGCTTTTTATATTTCTAATAAAGGCAGCCGGAAGGCAAGAAGGAAGCTTATTAGCTCTGTTATTCTTATGGTGGTTATTACAACGATTAGTCAACTGGCGTACCAGTCACAGGATATGTCGAGAAAATTGGCTGACTGCTTTCAATTATCCGCTGAGACAAAAAAGGGCGGAGGGGCGGTAGGAGCACTGTTTCGGAATATCTTATGTTACTTTTTTGATGAGGCAGGTGCTTATGTAATTTTACTTGGAATAAGTGCATTTCTTGTTATGCTGATTACAGAGAAATTAATTTTTGCTAATTTAAGTAAGTCCGGTTATAAAAAAATGAAGGAAATGAAAGAAAGGCAGACAATTCGAAAGGAGCAAGCAGAACAAGTTCACAGTGTTCCTGAAAATACTGCTGAAACTAAGAGAAAAGCCAAAACCTTTATTATTTCAAAGGAAGAAGATGAAGTCTGCGGACGTAAGAAAATATTTGAGAAGGAAAAAAAGGGCGGAAAACTTTTAAAAGAGAGAGAAGAACCTGTGGGAATGGAGGAAATTGTTCCAGAGGTTGTAAAGGAAATTAAAAATAAAAAGGGAAGAAAACAGGAAGAACCAGTTATGGAGATGGAACAGGAACCTTTTTATGAGAAGATATTAAATGAAAAGTTTAATCCTGCCAACGCAAGTTGTGAAATTAGTTCAACGGAGAATATTCCTGAATTTCCAATTCACCGGGAGAGAGTGGTTCCAGAGACTGGCGAAATCGAAATGACAGTAGAGGAGCCATCTGTAGAGGAAACTTCTGTGGAAGAAGAAAAACTTACCAAAAAGGAAGAGAACAACACAGTTTACGAAGAAAAAGCTGTGGTGGAACCAATATATAACACGGAAGAACGAAAGCCATATGTATTTCCGCCTATGAATTTATTATCTCTTCCCAAAGGAAATCGTAATAAAACCAGTGACCAGGAATTAAAAGAAACTGCCATGAAGCTCCATAAAACTTTGGAAAGCTTTGGGGTAAAGGTTACGATAAACAATGTGAGCTGTGGACCTACCGTGACACGGTATGAACTTCAGCCGGAGCAAGGGGTAAAGGTTAGTAAAATCACAGGACTGGCAGATGATATTAAACTAAATCTTGCAGCGGCAGATGTGCGGATTGAAGCACCAATCCCAGGAAAAGCGGCAATTGGAATTGAAGTTCCCAATAAGGAAAATTCAGCAGTGCTGCTTCGGGAGCTGATAGAAGCAGAAGAATTTAAAAATCATGGTTCCAACATCGCATTTGCAGTTGGAAAGGACATATCAGGAAAGACGATAGTAACGGATATCGGGAAAATGCCCCACCTTTTGATTGCAGGTGCAACGGGCTCAGGAAAATCCGTTTGCATTAATACATTGATTATGAGCATTCTTTACAAAGCTGATCCAGAGGATGTAAAATTGATTATGGTAGATCCTAAGGTTGTAGAATTAAGTGTATATAATGGAATACCTCATCTGCTGATTCCAGTTGTAACAGAACCGAAAAAAGCATCAGCAGCATTAAATTGGGGCGTAATGGAAATGACAGAACGATATAACAAGTTTGCTGAACTAGGTGTCAGGGATTTGAAAGGCTATAACGCCAAGGTTAAGCAGGTAGAGGATGGAAATGATGAGCGTTTTCGTAAAATGCCGGAAATTGTAATTATTGTGGACGAGCTTGCAGATTTGATGATGGTGGCACCAGGTGAAGTAGAGGAAGCTATATGCCGCCTTGCCCAGCTTGCCAGAGCAGCAGGAATTCATTTAGTGATTGCAACGCAGCGACCATCGGTTAACGTAATTACAGGTGTTATTAAGGCGAATATTCCTTCCAGAATAGCATTTTCTGTTTCTTCTGCGGTAGATTCCAGGACAATTATTGACGGTGCAGGTGCAGAAAAATTACTTGGAAAAGGAGATATGCTCTTTTATCCAGCAGGCTATGCCAAACCAATTCGTGTCCAAGGGGCTTTTGTGTCCGACCAGGAAGTCAGCGCAGTAGTTGAGTTTTTAAAGCAAGACATAGGGCAGCCAGTATATGACTCGGATGTTGCAGAGAAAATTGCAACCACCACCAAAATAGAGGCCGATGGAAAGGTGCAGGGAATAGAGAGAGATGATTATTTTATAGAAGCGGGTAAATTTATAATTGAAAAGGATAAGGCATCGATCGGAATGCTGCAAAGAGTTTATAAAATAGGATTTAACCGGGCTGCCAGGATTATGGATCAGTTATATGAGGCTGGTGTTGTCAGTGAAGAGGAAGGAACAAAGCCGAGAAAAGTAATCATGTCCATGGAAGAATTTGAACAGTATGTGGACGAATCCGTATAGAAGGCTGAAAATGTCAAGGGAGGACGGATAAGAGTGAAAGGTCTGCTTGTAACCAATGGTTTTTTACATTCGGGAAAATTTAGTGAAATCTATGAGTGGCTTTTGAATGCCGCAAAGAAGAAGGGAATTCAGCTGGTACATGTGACCAATAGCCAGCTGCTATTTTGCTTGGGTAATTTAGACAAGGAAGAGGTACTAAAAGACTGTGAGTTTGTATTGTTTTGGGATAAAGATGTAAAATTGGCATATGCTTTGGAAAACAGAGGATTAAAGCTGTTTAATAAACCACAGGCAATAGCTTGCTGTGATGATAAAGCCATGACCCATCTTGTTCTGGAAAAGTATAGGCTGCCAATGCCAAAAACAATAATTGGTCCAATGACCTATGAAAATATTGGATATTCCAACTTGGATTTTCTAGAACAAGTAGAAAACAAGTTGGGATTTCCCGTTGTGGTAAAAGAATGCTTTGGATCATTTGGACAACAGGTTTATTTAGCGGAGTCTCACCAGATGCTTATAGAACTGGTAAAAAAAATAGGTGTAAAGCCAATGCTTTTTCAGGAATTTATTAAGGAGAGTGCGGGAAGAGATGTACGGCTCCAGGTAGTAGGCGGAAACGTTATTACAGCCATGTATCGGTATTCTGTACAGGGAGATTTTCGTGCCAATGTATCTAATGGAGGAAAAATGAAGCCATATGAGCCATCGGAAACAGAAAAAAACCTTGCAATCAGAAGCTGTAAGGCGTTAGGAGTTGATTTTGCCGGCGTAGATTTGCTTTTTGGAAAAGATAATCTTCCTCTAATCTGCGAGATAAATTCCAACGCACACTTTAAGAATATATATGACTGCACTGGTGTCAATACAGCAGATGCTATCATGGATTATATTTATCAGGAGTGCAGATTATAGGAGGGAAAGGGAGAAGAACATGACAGGCTGGCTGCTTTACAAAAAAAGTGATTCGATTCGGAACAAAGGGTATATTGATATGCATGTTGCAGCAGGGAATAGGATAGGCATAAAAATACTCCTGATATTTGTGGAAGATATATCGTTTGGTATAGATAAAAATACATGGTTTCTTTCCTATCAGGGAAAGAAGATAAGAACACCTGATTTTGCTATTATGCGAATGAATTATCCATTGCTTACCAAACAGTTAGAGTTGATAGGTATTACTGTTTTCAATAATTCCATGGTAGCAGAAATCTGCAATGATAAGGCAAGAACCTATCAATATGTTGCACAAGCGGATATCCCAATGGTGCCTACCAGATTTGTAAGAAATGAATTTATGAGTGAGCAGGTAAAACAGATAGCCTTGCCTACTATAATAAAATCAGTATCTGGACATGGTGGGAGCCAGGTTTTTTTATTTCAGAGTGAAAATAGTGAAAAAGAAAAGCAGGAGTATGTGGAAAAGCTATTGTCCGATCATGTGGTTTTTCAACCTTTTGTAGAAGGAAAAAATCAGGACTTAAGAGTATACGTCATAGGAAAAGAAATTATTGCTGCTGTACTAAGGACAGCAAAAGAAGGATTTAAATCGAATTTTTCATTAGGGGGACAGGTCGATAGTTATTCTCTATCAAAAAGTGAAATAGAAACGGTTAAGAAAATAATTGCTCTATTTGAATTCCATTTTGTAGGTATAGACTTTATATTGGGAGAAGACGGAGAACTGATTTTTAATGAAATAGAAGATGTAGTCGGTTCACGAATGCTGTATCAATGTACAGACATCGATGTTGTATCGTTATACTTAGAGTATATTTGGAATTATTTGCACTAATTCTTGTAAATTCTTATTCAATATGTTATTATCTCTTTAGATTTATGAAACTGGAAGCTTTACGTTTCACGGAAAATGAAAATATTATCTTTTTTGGAGGATACGGATAATGAAAACGGACATTCAAATAGCACAAGAGGCGAAAATGAAACATATTAAAGAGGTTGCAGAATGCTTGGGCATTGTGGAAGATGATCTGGAGTTTTATGGAAAGTATAAAGCGAAATTTGCGGATTCCCTCTGGGAAAAGATTGAAAAAAGAGAAAATGGAAAGTTGATTTTAGTAACCGCTATTAATCCTACACCAGCAGGAGAAGGTAAAACAACAACAACGGTAGGTTTAGGGCAGGCATTTGGGAAGCTGGGAAAAAAGTCCGTGATAGCACTTCGGGAGCCTTCGCTAGGACCTTGTTTTGGTGTGAAAGGAGGAGCAGCAGGTGGAGGATATGCCCAGGTTGTACCAATGGAAGATTTGAATCTGCATTTTACAGGTGATTTTCATGCCATTACTTCCGCTAATAATCTGCTGGCTGCTTTGCTGGATAATCATATTCAGCAGGGAAATTTTCTGAATATTGACACAAGACAGATAGTTTGGAAACGTTGTCTGGATATGAATGATCGGGTGCTTCGTAATATTGTGGTAGGATTAGGTAAGAAAACAGACGGAGTGGTTCGGGAAGATCATTTTATTATTACGGTTGCATCTGAGATTATGGCTATATTATGTCTGGCAGAAAATATGCAGGATTTGAAGGAACGCCTTGGACGTATTATTGTTGCGTATGATTATGAGGGAATGCCTGTTACAGCAGAACAACTTAATGCAGTTGGTTCAATGGCAGCTTTACTAAAGGATGCTATCCGTCCGAATTTAATTCAGACATTGGATAATACACCAGCGATTGTGCATGGAGGACCATTTGCTAATATTGCTCACGGCTGTAATAGTGTCCGAGCTACAAAGACAGCTTTAAAGCTTGCTGATTATACAATAACTGAGGCAGGATTTGGTGCCGATTTAGGTGCAGAAAAGTTTTTTGACATTAAGTGCCGCATGGCAGGTCTAAAGCCAGATGCGGTAGTATTGGTTGCGACTGTCAGAGCGTTAAAGTATAATGGTGGTGTTTTAAAAGCAGATTTAGGTGAAGAAAATGTAATGGCACTGAAAAAGGGAATTGTTAACCTTGAAAAGCACATTGAAAATGTACAGAAATATGGGGTACCTTGTGTTGTAACATTAAACCGTTTTGTAACTGACTCAGATGCAGAACTGGAATTTGTGAAAGAATTCTGCGAGGAAAGAGGATGCGAGTTTGCACTTTCTGAAGTTTGGGAAAAGGGTGGCGAAGGTGGAATTGAACTTGCCCAGAAGGTAATTGCCACATTGGAATCAAAGGAAAGCTGTTTTCAGCCAATTTATGAGGATCAGCTATCTATTAAGGAAAAAATTGAGAAAATTTCCAAAGAGATTTATGGAGCAAAAGAAGTCAGCTTTGATACTATGGCAATTCAGGCAATTAGCAAAATTGAAAGTCTGGGATTTGGCAATATGCCTGTCTGTATGGCTAAAAACCAGTATTCGCTATCAGATGATCCAACACTTTTGGGAAGACCAACGGATTTTACCATTCATATCCGAGAAGTGTATGTTTCGGCAGGAGCAGGTTTTGTTGTAGTCATTACAGGTACAATTATGACTATGCCAGGACTTCCTAAGCAGCCAGCTGCGGAGCGGATTGACGTAAACGAAGAAGGTGTTATAACAGGATTATTTTAATTGTCTTTGTGCATATTTTTCAGGAAGCAGGTAACGATATCTGTTGAGAGCCATGTATTCTCAATTGCAAATGGAAGGAGTGAAAATATGCCAAATGATGATACAATAAAATTATTGAAAGAATGCAATGCAGGTGTAAAGATGGCGGTAGCTTCTTTTGACGAAGTGATGGATCATGTACAGAATGCTGATTTCAAAAAGCTTTTGCAGGAAAATTGTGAGGAGCATAAGAAAATTGGTGACCAGACCCACGAACTTTTGTTACGTTACGACGATGAAGATAAGGAGCCTAATCCTGTGGCAAAGGCAATGTCGTGGATGAAAATCAATATGAAGATGCTACAGAATCAATCGGATCAGGAAGTTGCTGAGATTATGATGGATGGCTGTAATATGGGAATTAAATCAATTTACAGATATCTAAACCAATATGCATCTGCTGAACAAGAAGTGAAAAAATTGGTTGATTCTATTGTTAAGGTAGAAGAATCATTAATGAAGGATTTAAGAGTATATCTTTAAAAGTAAAAAAGCAGTAACCATTTCAGAAAATAATGAAATCGTTACTGCTTTTTCAATGCTGTCAAATTAGAGCTTTTTCCTTCCATCTTCCGCTTCGATAGCGTAAATAGGCAATGATAAGACCAATGCTCCAGCCAATGGGAATAGACCACCAAACTGCCTTTTCTTCTATGAAACCAGATAAAATAAAAGCAAGAATGACCCTTGTACTAAAATTGCTAAGTGTACATATCATAAATACATTTACGTCACCAGAGCCTCTTAAAATGCCGTTGGAAACATTCATGAATCCCATTACAATATAGAAAAGAGAAACAACTTTTAAATATTCTGTTCCGGTGTAAAGAGCAAGAACATTCGCTTCTTTCTTATTTAAAAATGCATTAATAAACTGTTCTCCAAATAGAAAAATAATAAAGGTTATGGTCAGACTGATTCCAGCAATCATCCATAATCCGGCATGATAGCCCTTTTTGATTCGTTCCGGTTTTCTGGCACCAATATTCTGAGCCACAAAGGTTGATACAGCATTTCCAACACTGATCATTGGCATAATACAGATAGAATCAATTTTTGTTGCCGCAGTGTATCCAGTCATCACAGAAGAACCATAGCGGTTAATAATAGATTGCACAAGTAAGAATCCAAAGGATACAATAGATTGCTGGATAATGGAGGGAACAGCTACCTTATTCATACGGAATAAAGCTGCAAAGTCAAACAAAACAAATTTTTCTTCTGTAGGAATTCTTTTTAAGCGAAGCATTAAAAAGAAAAAACTAAAGCATGCAGAGATTCCCTGGGAAATCAATGTTGCAAATGCAACCCCTCCAACTCCCATTTTGAGATATATGACAAAGTACAAATCCAGTCCAATATTTAATAAAGAGGAAAGAAAGAGAAAAAACAATGGAAGCCGGGATTCACCCATCGCATTATATATGGAGTTTAGGATGTTATATAAAAAAAGAAAAAACAACCCCCAGAAGTATATATTCAAATATAATACTGCTTCTGTTAATACATTATCTGGCGTTCCCATTAGTTCTAATAGAGGCTGACTGATTACAAGACCAAATATCATTAGTACAAGACTTAAAGCAGAAATAGAAAGAATTGCTGTAAAGATAGCTGTTTTCATTCTTCCGAACTGTTTTGCACCAAAGTATTGTGAAATTACTACAGAACAACCGATTCCTGAACCAGTTGCAATGGCAATAAAAAGTAAGGTAATGGAGAAGGAGGCACCAACTGCTGCCAGTGCATCTCCGCCTACATAATTACCAACTACCATAGAATCAATTAAGTTATATAATTGTTGAAATAAGTTTCCAATAACCATGGGCAGTGCAAAAAGAAATAAGGATTTAGCAGCTCTTCCCTCGATCATATTCTGTTCCATAAAAATCACACTCTAATTCTCTCTAAATTTTTGCTCACAGTAAGCACAACGGTAAATTCCCTTTTCAGGATTTGTTAATTTAAACTTATGAGGCAGTTCCTGTTCAACCGATGTAATACATCTTGGGTTTTTACACTTAATAATATTAGTTACTGTTTGTGGAAGTTGAAGGTGGCGTTTTTTTGTGATTTTTCCATCTTCAATAATGTTGATTGTAATATTATGATCTAAAACGCCCAACATATCCAAATCCATTTCAATACTGCCTTCAATTTTAATAATATCTTTTTTGCCAGTTAGGTTACTTTTGGCGTTTTTTATAATGGCAACAGGGCAATCTAATCTTTCCAGATTCAGATAGTGATAGATTTCCATTGCACCACCAGCTTTAATGTGATCGATTACAATACCATGGCTTAGTCCGCTAATATTTAACATGTTGTATGCACCTCCAAAAGCATCATAATTAATGCCATTCTTACATAAACTCCAAATTCTGCCTGTTTAAAATAGACAGCGCGAGGATCATTATCTACTTCTGTAGAAATTTCATTGACTCTTGGTAAAGGATGCAAAACTAACATATCCTGTTTTGCATATGCCATTTTTTTCATGTCTAAAATATAACTGTCCTTTAAACGAATATAATCTTCCTCATTAAAAAAGCGTTCCTTTTGAACCCTTGTCATATACAACAGATCCAATTCTGGCAACACTTCCTCTAATTTTTGAACTTCTTTATATGGTATTTTATTTTCAATTAATACCTCTTCACGAAGGTATTCTGGTATTCTTAATTCTAAAGGGGATATGAGTACGAATTTCACATTTGGATAACGCACCATGGCATTAATTAGTGAATGTACAGTTCGACCAAATTTCAGATCTCCACAAAATCCAATGGTTAAATGTTCCAATCTGCCTTTTAAAGTTTTAATTGTAAGCAAATCAGTCAGTGTCTGGGTAGGATGATTGTGTCCGCCATCACCAGCATTAATTACAGGTATTGTAGAATACTCAGCGGCAACATAAGGTGCTCCTTCTTTTGGGTGACGCATTGCGCAAATGTCTGCATAGCTGGAGATAACTCGAATTGTATCAGCAACACTTTCTCCTTTTGCCGCAGAACTTGAATCGGCAGAAGAAAAACCAAGAACACTACCCCCAAGATTAAGCATTGCAGCTTCAAAACTTAATCGGGTTCTAGTACTTGGTTCATAAAATAAAGTTGCCAATTTTTTTCCATTACAAACATTACTATACTTTTTGGGTTCCTTAATGATTTCCTGTGCTAATTCTAGTACATCAGAAAGTTCTGCAACAGACAAATCAAGAGGGCTTATTATATGCTTCATAAATACCTCCGTACTCTTATGAAATAATTTCTAATTAGTAATCAGACTAATTATTGTGCATACTAATTGTAATACAAACAATTTTAAAAAACAAGATAATTTTCTACATTGCAAAAGAGGATTTTGAACATTGTGATACGAGTAATTTTTTAGTAAACTGGATGAAAAGAAATATTGAAAGAAGGGAAGGATTCTATGAGTTTTAAAAAAGATTTTATGTGGGGGGCAGCTACTGCTGCATATCAGATAGAAGGGGCGCATTTGGAAGATGGAAAGGGATTATCCGTTTGGGATGTCTGCTCCCATAAGCCAGGTTTTGTAAAGGGAGGTCATACAGGAGATATTGCTTGTGATCATTATCACCGTTATAAAGAAGACGTAGCTTTGATGAAGGAACTTTCTATGCAGGCATACCGTTTTTCTATTAGCTGGCCAAGAGTATTACCAAGTGGAACTGGCAAAATAAATGAGAAAGGACTGGATTTTTACGACCGCCTGGTGGATGAACTTCTTGCACAAGGGATTGAACCATTTGTTACATTGTTCCACTGGGATTACCCAAATGAATTATTTTTAAGGGGAGGATTTTTAAATCCAGACAGTTCAGATTGGTTTCAAGAGTATACGAGAGTTGTAGTGGAACGTTTGTCAGACAGAGTCACTAACTGGATGACTTTAAATGAACCACAATGTTTTTCGGGTTTAGGATATCAAATTGGTGCTCACGCTCCTGGTCTGCAAATGGATAACAGTTATGTTCTGAGAGTGATTCATAATATGCTGCTTTCTCATGGAAAAGCAGTCCAGACTATTCGCAGCTATTCAAAAAAGCAGACCAAGGTAGGATATGCCCCTGTTTTATACTATATTATGCCAGCTTCAAACAAGCCAGAAGATATTGAACTGGCAAAACAACAATTCTTTTCCTGCAAGGAGGACAGCCTCTTTTTTAGTGAGCCGTGGTGGAATGAACCGATTTTTTATGGCAAATATCCAGAGGATGGATTAAAAATTGCAGAAAAGTGGCTGCCTGGAATCGAAAATTTTGATATCAGTATTGCGAAACAGCCCCTTGATTTTTTTGGATTTAATTTCTACAGGAGCGAAACAGTTGCGGGTTATGATTCAGAAGGAAAGCCATTTGTTCATATCCCTCATGCAGTGGGACATCCTCATACAGCTTTCGATTGGGAAATCACTCCAGAAGGCATGTATTATATTCCAAAGGCTTTATACGAAAAGTATCAGCTTCCGTTATTGGTTACAGAAAATGGTTTATCCAATACAGACTGGGTGGATTTGAATGGCGAAGTAAAGGATCCCCAGAGAATTGACTTTTTACATCGGTATTTAAAAGAATTGAAACGTGCCGCTGCGGACGGTGTGGATATTATGGGATACATGCACTGGTCATTTATGGATAATTTTGAGTGGGCAGAAGGATATAACGAACGATTTGGATTAGTACATGTAGATTATGAAACGCAGAAGCGGACACCGAAAAGCTCTGCCTACTGGTATAAAAATATAATACTAACAAATGGAGAACAGCTTTAACAAAATGCCCCAATTAGAAACGAAATCTAGTTGGGGCAAAATTTTGCTTAAAGTGCTTTTTGAAAAAGAAGTTTGATATCTTCGAAAGTGCTTTGTCTTGGATTGACAAGGATATTACCACTTTTCATGGCATCCTTTGCCATATCAGGAATTTTGTCAGCTGTAACACCAACTGCTGATAAATTTTTGGGGATTCCTAAGTCTTCATTCAGCTGACGTATTTCTGAAACAAGTAGAGAAGGTCTGAAAACTTGAACAGGTTCTCTGCTGATTTTAATGCAGTTATAGATTTCTTTGTATTTGCCACTATCAGCTAATGCATTGTATTCTAAAACTACAGGAAGCAAAATGGCATTTGCCACGCCATGAGAAACATTAAAGTAACCACTAACAGGATGTGCCATGGCATGGACATTGCCTAATCGAGACCATGCAAAGGCAATTCCAGCCAGCATACTGCCAGTCAGCATTTCACTAGCGGCCGTTTCATTAGTCCTGTCAGCTACAAAGGCACGAATGTTTTGACCAATCATTTTTAATGCTTTTAGGGCAAGTGCTTCAGTAAAGGGAGAGGCAGCCTTTGATAAGTAAGATTCCAGCGCATGTACTAAAGCATCCATTCCAGTTGCTGCGGCAATCGAAGCAGGGAGAGTTACAATAAGGTCTGGATCTAATAAAGCATAGGCAGGAATTAATTCATAACTAAAAACAGTAAGTTTGTAATTTCTTTGATGATCGGTAATAACAGAAAAAGCAGTAACTTCACTTCCTGTTCCAGCAGTTGTAGGGATAGCAACAATAGTTGGTATTTTGCCAGGAACAAGATGAGCACCTTCATAGTCGTTTATTGTTCCTCCATATTGAGAAATAACACCAACTGCTTTAGCAACATCCATTGGACTTCCGCCACCAAATGCAATAATTGCGTCGGAACCAGATTCCTTATATAGCGTAGCAGCTTTTTCTACCGTTTCAACAGATGGATTAGCTTCAACGTCAATAAATTTTTCGGCAGCAATGGAATGTTCTTGTAATAAGGTCATTATGTTATCTACAGATCCAATTTTGTTTAAGTGTGGTCCAGAAATTACAAGAACTTTACTGACGTTTTCTTTTTGCAGCAGTTCGGGTAATTTTTGAATACATCCTTTTCCAAAAATAATATCTTGAGGTACTTTAAAATTAAAATCGTTCATAGTCAGACTCCTTTTTTGTCCCAGGTAAACACGATGTCAAACGAGAGTACTTCCGTCCCATTATTAGTATAGCTATGAGGCCGGTCTGTACGAAAGCGGATGCCATCGCCCTGTTTAAGTATGTGAAGTTCATCATCGGATACCTTCAGTGTTAGTTCTCCTTCATTTATTATCAGGTATTCAAAGGTCTGCTCACCGTGAGCTTCCGTTTCATATTGTCCGCTTGGATAAATTACAATTTTGTAGATTTCAAAATTTCTGTCATTTTCATAGGGAAAGTAGCTGTATACTTTGTACTGATTCTTCAGTTCACGGGAAGGAGAGAATCCGTCTCCTTTTATAATATACGTTTCATGAGGTGGTGGATTCAGTAAATCCATAAAATCAACACGTAGTCCACTGACGATTTTTCCAAGAACAGCTACGGTGGGATTGGACTGCTCTCTTTCAATCTGTCCCAGCATGCTTTTACTGATTCCAGTCTGCTCTGCAACATCATCCAGGCTCATGTTCTTTGCCTTTCGGATTCTTTTCAAATTAAGGGCAACATTTTGGTTTAATATATCCATAAGGATTCCTCCTTCTCTGCGGCATTCTGTCAGAGCTGATTTATTTAATGGATTCTTCAATGGCTTCTCTTAATATAGAAACAGCTTTGTCGCAATCCTCTTTTGTCAGTATTAGTGGTGGTACCATACGAATAATTTTCGTTCCAATTGCTGTAACAAGAAGCTTTTTATCAAAGCAGGCATGTTTAACATCCAATGCTATAGCATTATCCAGTTCTACACCTACTAGCAGACCCATTCCCCGCACATCTTTGACATTAGGCAGAGTGGTAAGCTGTTCTTTAAAATATTCCCCCATATTCTTAGCATTTTCTGCAAGCTTCCGTTGGAGAAGTTCAGTAATCTGAGCATAGGATGCAGCACAGCATACAGGGTTTCCTCCATAGGTTGTTCCATGAGAACCAGTAGAAAATGCCTTTGCCACCTGCTCTGTTGCACAAATGGCACCAATTGGCATTCCACCTCCCATTGCCTTTGCCATTGAAACAATATCAGGCTTAATATTATAATGCATAAATGCCATAATCTCACCTGTTCTGCACCAGCCAGTCTGTACTTCATCAAGTAAAAGCAAAATTCCTTTTTCGTCACAGAAGGCTCGTAAACCAGTCATAAATTCTATAGTTGCAGGATGAACGCCACCCTCACCCTGAACAGGCTCAATCATAATCCCAATGGTGTTTTCTGTGCAGGCTTCTTTAAAAGAAGAAAGGTCATTAAAATCTGCGTAAGAAAAGCCAGGGAGTATAGGGTTATAACCAATCTGACAGCCATTATCAGGTTGTCCTGTAGCACTCAAGGAACCATAAGTTCTGCCATGAAAACTTTTCTTTGCTGTAACAATATGATATTTGTCTGCACCATAGGTTTCCACACCATATTTACGTGCCATTTTAATCATAGCTTCGTTTGCCTCTGTTCCTGTATTCTGAAAAAAGATTTTATCCATCTGGATGGTTTCACAAATCAAACGGGCTAACAGTACCTGTGGGATGGTGTAGGGATAATTAAAAGTATGCATAATATCACTAACCTGGTCTTTTACGGCTGCAACAACTTTTTCATTACAATTTCCTGCACTATTAACGGCAATTCCAGCATAGAAATCTAAATAAGAATTTCCACTTTCATCAAAAAGCTCCATATCTTTTGCCGTTTCTGCAATAAAATCAAAACGTTCATAAGTATCAATAATATACTTTTCAGAAAGTTCTTTTAGTTCTTCTTTGTTTAATCCAGTATCTTTTAATTTCATTGGTAGAGTCCTCCTTTTTAGAAAAAAATAACAAAGTTGTCTGGCATCAGCCAAAACCTCTTTGTTTGTGATGGTATTGTGAATTGAATTGATCACACTGTAACACTTGTGCGTTATTTTGTCAACATAAAAAATAAAACACTGATTTTTTAACATTTTCACATAATTATAAATAGATAATGTGCGTTATAACATACGGCAAAAAATATTTTTTCTTATTTTCTGTTGACAAAGAATGAAATATGAATTACAATATGCGAAACAAAGACGTTATTGGCGAAGCTGCTGATAGCGTCTTTTTTCATTTATTTTTTATATTAAGCTTAAGCTAAGTAGTCGAACCGTTACAAAATGATTTTTTTACACACAAAAGGAGGAAGCTATTATGAAAAGAAAATTATATGGTATAGTATGTCTTATGGCACTATTGGTAAGTATTATGGTTACAGGATGTTCCGAAAAAAAATCTTCAGATAGCAGCAGTGAAAAAAAGGTATTACGAGTTGGAATGGAATGTGCTTATGCCCCTTTCAATTGGACACAGTCAACAAAGGATTTATCAAATGAAGAAACTGCTGTACCTATTTATGGAACAGGAGATTATGCCTATGGCTATGATGTTATGGTTGCCAAGATGATAGCAGATAAATTAGGATGGGAATTGGAAATTCATAAGGTTGACTGGTCAAGTATTATATTGGGCATGAACAGTGGAGATTATGATGCTATTATTGCAGGCATGGGATATACAGATGAAAGAGATTTGACAGTAGATTTTACTCGTCCTTATTATATCAGAAACAATGTACTATTAGTAAAGGCAGGGAGTGAACTGGCATCAGCAACAAGTCTCAGTGACTTTGATGGCTGCAAGGCAACGACACAAATTGGTACTACATGGGAAAAATACGTGCCACAAATTCCTAATGTGAAGCAGGAAACTTATTTTGAAACAACTTCTGAGATAGTTATGGCAGTTGCAAGTGGTGCAGTAGACTGTGGGATTGTGGATGAGCCAACTGCCATGTCAGCTATTATTGCAAACCCAGATGTAACTTATGTAAAGCTGGAAGAAGGATCTGGATTTACAGTACCAGAAGGACAGTCATTAGACGTATGTATTGCAGTAAAAGAAGGAAATGAAGAATTGCAAAAAGAATTGGATCAATGTTTAGAAGGCTGGACAGAAGATGTAATGAATGAAAAAATGGACTTGGCGATTACGCTTCAGCCATTAAGTAAATAAATGGATAGTAAATCAGGGCGCTGGTGCTTCAAATGAAGACTAGTGCCCTTTGTACTTAGGAGGTGCTTAATATATGGAAAAGAATTTTTTTGAATGGCTTTTATTTTTAGTGAAAGAGTATTATAGGTATTTTCTACAGGGAACTTGGGTTACATTGGTGCTTTCAGTAGTTGGCACTTTATTAGGGTTTTTAATGGGTTTTCTCATTGGAATCATTCAATCAGCTCCTGTGGAATCAGAGAGTTCAGTTACAAAGAAATGTTGTATGAAATGTTTAAAAGGATTAAGTGTTATTTATATCGAAATATTTCGGGGAACACCTATGATTGTTCAGGCGATGGTTATTTATTATGGTTCAAAGCAGGCATTTCAAGGACTAAATATAACCTCCTTTCAGGCAGCAATTATTGTTGTTACCTTAAATACAGGAGCATATATGGCTGAAACCGTCAGAGGCGGAATCCTTTCCATTGATAAGGGACAGGAGGAGGGTGCAAAAGCACTGGGTATGACACATTTTGCCACGATGTTTACCATCATTTTGCCACAGGCATTTCGCAATATTTTTCCTGAAATGGGAAACTTATTTATTACAAATTTAAAAATGACCTCTGTGCTCAATGTAATTGGAGTATCAGAACTTTATTTTATTACAAAAACCGCAGCAAATACTTACTATAAATATTTTGAGTCCTATATGATTACTGGTTTAATTTACTTTGTTCTGGTATTTATTTTTACAAGGCTGCTTCGTTTTGCTGAGAAAAAGATGGAGGGTAAAAATCATTATAAAATTGCAACAGAATTTATAAAGACTGAGTGACAGGGGGAATGAATATGGAAAATACAAGAGAGACTTATGTTCAATTAGAAGAAAATAAGAAAGCATTTTATATAGATTCAGAAAAACTAACACCTATTATTAAGGTAGAGCATTTAAAAAAATCATTTGGTTCTCATGAAGTATTAAAGGATGTTGATTTCAAAACCTATAAGGGTGACGTGGTTTGCATTATTGGTTCTTCGGGCTCAGGTAAGTCAACACTGCTTCGGTGTATTAATTTGCTGGAAACACCTACATCTGGAACCATTCGTTTTAACGGAGAAAAAATATCGGTTCAGCCGAAACAAGTGAACCAGTATCGGTCTAATGTAGGGATGGTATTTCAGTCCTTTAATTTATTTAATAATATGAATGTTTTGCAAAATTGCATGGTGGGTACTACAAAGGTGCTGAGAAAAAATAAGCTGGCAGCAAAACAGCTGGCAATGAAGTATCTTCAAAAGGTAGGAATGGCACCTTATATCTATGCAAAACCTGCACAGCTTTCGGGGGGGCAAAAACAACGAGTTGCTATTGCAAGAGCCTTAACAATGGAGCCAGAAGTTTTGTTGTTTGATGAACCTACAAGTGCACTAGATCCAGAAATGGTTGGAGAAGTGTTAAATGTAATGCAGGAACTGGCAAAAGAGGGGCTGACAATGATTATTGTTACCCATGAAATGGCATTCGCCCGAGATGTTTCCACTAGAACTATTTTTATGGATGGCGGTGTGATTGTAGAAGATAATGCACCAGATGTTTTATTTAATCATCCAGAAAACCAGAGAACAAAAGAATTTTTAAGCAGATTCCGAAATGGATGAGAAAAAATGGAATAATTACTGCTTGTTAGGGATACTTATAAGTTAAGTATTCCTTTTTTAGTTTCATTTCGTATAATTTGTGATATAATATGGAGATGACTTCAATAAATTGCAAGATAGCGAAGGGAGGAAGTAATGAAATATTTTGAAATAGGGTGGCTTTCTACAAGTGATGGGCCAGGCAGTAGAGTGGTGATATTTTTACAGGGGTGCAGCCAAAGGTGTCCATGGTGTCATTCTCCGCATTCATGGGCGGAGAGTTCACCGCTGCTATTTAACTCGTCCAGATGCCAGAACTGTGGAATGTGCGTAGATGCCTGTAATCAGAAAGTACATAGTATTCAAAACGGAAGTCATTTCTTAAATAGAGATAGGTGCATAAACTGCGGAATGTGTGTTGCAGCCTGTCCTAATTCCCAGAATGACTATCTAGGAAGTGCACTTTGCCTGCCCACCAGAACAAAAACAGCTTATGCATTATTTCAATATGTATTACCTCAGTTAGACATTATAAAACAAAGTGGTGGAATTACTCTAAGTGGGGGGGAAGCCCTGCTGCAAGCTGAGGAGGTTGCAGAATTCTTAAAACTATGCAAGGAGAAGAATATTAGTACCTGCATAGAATCCTCGTTTTCACTGCCTGCTTCTCGGTATGAGCTTGTAATGCCATACGTAGATTACTGGCTGGCCGGTCTTAGAGATATTTCATTAGGGAAGAATTCAGATGAAGAGGATAAGAATATTATCAATAAAATTAATTTGGTTTCCAAGTATGCCAAAAAGATTATTGCGAGGTATCCAGTGATTGATGGGTTTACCACTACAGCAAAGCATAAGGAACGTTATTTGAATGTAATGAAGGCATGTCATATAGAAGAAATAGAGTTTATGAAATGTAATGAAAATATGATGCACTATTATACGCTGTCAGGTATTCCTTGTGAAATGAATCTGGACAGGATTATTTTGGAAAACAATCAGATTGAGGAAATAGCAGCATTTTTTCAAAAAGAAGGAATTGTTGTTAGAATAATATAAGGAGGATTTTAAAATATGTATGAATTTACCAATAGTACAGAAAGAGTGACAAGATTAGCAGCAGCATTAAAAGAAAGGAGCATGGGAAACCGTAGTCAGGAATGGTTTAATAAGAAGGAATTGGATGATATAGGGAAAGAAATGCCTAAAGAAACAGTAATTATTAGAAAAGCCCATGCAATTAAAGAAATGCTTGGAAAAATGACAGACGAAACCATAAGCCTTCACACCCATACTTATGAAATTGCGCCAGATGAGTTGATTGTAGGGGTGCTTCCTATGGGATCTAATGGACTGGGGAAGGTTTTCCCAAATTATTTGACAGAAGAAGAAAGAAGAGTTGCATCTTATACGAATCGAACGGAATTATCAATTCTAGGACATAATACGGTTAATTATGAGAAGGTACTGGAAAAAGGATTAGATGGTATCATTCAATATGCAGATAAAAAATTGCAAAAACTATTAAAAGTAGATGATATGATACCAATTGAAAATCCAATTGAAAACCATATTGATTTTTATAGATCTGTAATAATCAGCTGTCAGGCAGTGATTGACTATGCAAACCGTTATGCAGAGCTTGCAGAAAAGATGGCAGAGAAGGAAACAAATACAGAAAGAAAAGAAGAATTAATGGAAATTGCTCGGATTAGCAGAAAGGTTCCAGCGCAAAAGCCTGATACATTTCATGAGGCATTACAGAGCATTTACTTTTTTCATGTTGCGCTTCATGCCAGCCTGAACTTTATTTCTTTTGGACGATTGGATCAGGTATTAAATAAGTACTTAGATGCTGAAATAATGAAAAAAGAAGGGACGGAAGAGTACAAACAGTATTTGAAACAGTGTACCGAGTTATTTGAATGTTTCATTATTAAAGCGGCTGGACGACTGAATATGACGACAGAATATCTTCTTGAGCAGGATCATATGGACAATAATGCAGCACTGGGAGTACATCCATACTACTTAGATCAACGCGCGGGTGTTAACAATTTTCTTCAGAATATTATTGTTGGAGGCCAGACTCCAGAAGGAGAGGATGCAACAAACCTAATGACTTACATGATTTTAAATGCATTTCAAAATGTTGGGTTATCCACTCCTGGAATCTATGTACGACTTGGTAAAAAATCACCTGCTGACTTATATCAGGCAGTGGCAGGTGTTCTCAATAAGACCAAGAATTTGCCAGGAATCTTAAATGATGATGTGTTAATTCCAGCACTTTACAATAGTTTAATTGAGAATGTTAGTCCAGGTGCGGATTTAGAAGAATATCAAAAACTTGCTAACGATTATTGTGTGGACGGCTGCTGGGAACCTATTTTAAATGGTGTTTCAGACTGGACCTTTGGTATGCTGAACTGTATGCCAATCATGCAGTGTGCTATTAACCAGGGAGCAACCATTGATACTAACCCTGGTATGCTTAGAGGAGGAAAGGTTAGTTTTATTTCGGAGAAGGTCACTAATTATGAAGAATTCCAGGAGAATTTTAAAAGATATATGGAATTTTTTATTGACCAGTCAACCTTCAGTTTGTATGAATGCTATATGATGGATGAATTTATTATTCCTTCTCCACTGTTTTCTGCTGTGTTAGGTACGTGCCTGGAACGTGGGCGAGATAAATCATGGGGAGGTGTGGATCACAATATAGGTGGAACGATTTTAATAGGTGTTCCAGATGTGATTAATACGGTAGCAGCAATTAAAAAATGGGTATTTAATAACCGAAAATATAGCTTAGATGAAGTAATTGATGCTATGAGAACGAATTTTACAGCTGAATTTTCATCAGCAATTCAGTTACAGAAACGATATACTCAGATGAAGGTGGATTTTGATACTAACACTGGAAAATTCGGTACAGATGACCCAGAAGTAATTGAAATAGGAAAATTTGTAATGGATACTTTTTGCAATGCCGTTTCCCGATCTAAGGAACTGGCAGATAAGATATTTTTAAAATCTGTTCGGAATTATCCAGCGGATGAGAAAAAGATGATTTATCGGTTAAGAAAAATTGCGGGATATAATGGACCATCACTTCAAACTAAATTTGGTAAACATTTTGATATGAAGTTTACAGCAGGCTGCGGTACATTTGAACAGTATCCATTACAGGGAATGGGAATAGTAGCATCTGCTAACAGAAGTTCCAATGATCCAATGATTGCTAATTTCTCACCTTCACCAGGAACCGTTACAGATGGAGCAGGACGCATATTAGAATCATATTCTCAGCTGCCTATGGAACGCTTGTCTGCTGGTGCTATTACAGATTTATGCATAAATGAAGCGTTATGCCAAGAAGATGTAATCAGTGGGCTCTTGCATAAATTTATAGACAGTAAGGGTAATATGCTTACTTTGACCTTTGGAAATGTTGATTTGTATCAAAATATTTATCGATTATCTTACAATGCGTTAAATTCAGATGATAAGGAAAGTGCCTATAAACAGCTGGAGCAGTACAAAGATGTTGTGGTAAGAGTAGGAGGATGGCAGGCACCATTTATTTCTATGAGTTTGGAACAGCAGAAAAATTATATTCTTAGAATTTTAAACAACTAACATGGTAAATAGGAGAGAGGGAAATGATTAAAAATAATAAATGGCTGCCAGCAGTCATACTTATCTGTCTGGGATCTCTGCTCATAGGATGTAACAATTCGCAAAAAAGTGATGTTTTGTCATCTTGGAGTGAAGATTCAGCAACGAAAAAAGAAATTGTTAATTTTGTTGAAGCGGTAACGGATAAAGATTCTAGTGATTTTGTACCGGTCCAGGATCGAATTGCTACATTTGATATGGATGGGACTATTTTATGTGAAAAGCAGTACTGGATTGAACTGGCAGTTGCTATTTATCATATTCAGAATGATTTACAGGACAATAAGGAATTGAACGAAAAACTGAATACGCTGCTTACTGATTTAAATACGGTGCCTGAACCCGCAGAGACAGGAATACTAATTGAACAGGTAACGGGTGAGGCTTTTGCTGGTGTGTCAGAGGAGGAATTTGTAAACTATGTTTCCAATTTCATGGAATTGCCAAAAGAAGATTTTGAAGATCTTACGTATGGAGATTCGTTTTATAAACCTATGCTGGAATTAATTCAATATCTCAGGGATAATGATTTTCATGTCTATCTAGTGTCTGGATCTGAACGAGGAGTTGTCTGGGGCAGTGCAGAGGGCGTTATTGATTTGGAGCGTGGAAATATGATTGGCTCAGATATGCAGTTAATCCCATCCAATTATGACAGCAGTAATTTAGAATACATATTCCAGCCAGATGATGAACTGGTTCGGGGAAGTACATTTTCTCATACAGATGTGAAGCTAGATAAGGTTTATAACATTTATCATCAAATAGGTAAAAAGCCGATTTTTGCTTGTGGTAACACAGACGGAGATTTTTCTATGCTTAATTTTGCACGTTCTAATTCTTATCGTAATCTCTCAGTTTTGATTTGCCATGATGACAATGAGAGAGAGTATGATTATCATGTAGAAGAAAGGCCAGTGTGGAATAAATATGCAGAGCAGTATGGGTGGAAAATTGTTTCTATGAAAAATGAATTTGAAGCAATCTTTTTAAAAGATGGAAAAAAGGTAAATATTACTCCATAATACAGGAGAAGTCTAGTGTAAGCTGTTTTCACCGCCTTGTATTTCTTAGAAAGAGTTTCCTGTCACATAAAAATATTGCATTATTATTCATTCATTATTATAATAGTAAGGAGTAATGGTGTTCTGGACATGGTAACGGTTCGGAACACAAATGACAGGAGGAAAAAAATGGTTAAATTATACAAGAATGGTGCTTATTTATTAAATGGCAGTGATTTGATTGAAGAGAATGAGGAAGCAGCGGGAAAACTAGAAGAACGTTTTGGCGGACAAATCATTGATAAAAAAGAAGCAAAAAAAGGTACAATGGCATATCGTATTTTAGAAGAACACAATACTTCTGGAAATATGGATAAATTGAAAATTAAGTTTGATAAATTAACTTCCCATGACATTACATTTGTTGGTATTATTCAGACTGCAAGAGCGTCAGGACTAGAAGAGTTTCCAGTTCCCTATGTATTAACGAATTGCCATAATAGTCTTTGTGCAGTTGGTGGTACAATTAATGAAGATGATCATATGTTTGGTCTGAGCTGTGCAAAAAAGTATGGGGGGGTTTATGTTCCACCTCACCAGGCAGTTATTCATCAATTTGCAAGAGAAATGCTTGCAGGCAGTGGCAAAATGATTCTGGGATCTGACAGCCATACACGTTATGGGGCATTGGGAACCATGGCAGTTGGTGAAGGCGGACCTGAAATCGTAAAGCAGTTATTGGATAAGACTTATGATATTAATATGCCAGATGTGGTTGGTGTTTATTTAACAGGTAAACCACAAAAGGGCGTAGGTCCACAGGACGTTGCGTTAGCTATTATTGGTGCTGTATTTGCCAATGGATATGTAAATAACAAGGTTATGGAGTTTATTGGTGACGGTATTGAAAATTTAAGTGTAGATTTTCGTATCGGTGTTGATGTAATGACAACAGAAACAACCTGTTTATCATCTATATGGGCAACGGATGAGAAGGTACAGGAATTTTATGACATTCATAGACGTTCCGATGAGTACAAAAAGCTGGAACCTTCTAGTGTTGCATATTATGATGGAATAATTTATGTCGATTTGGCAGCAGTAAAACCTATGATTGCCATGCCATTCCATCCAAGTAACGTATATACAATTGAAGAATTAAATGCTAATTTGATGGATATTTTAGAGGATGTTGAAAAGAAAGCTCTAATTAGTTTAGATAACAGCAATGTTAAATATTCTTTGAGGGATAAAGTGAAAAATGGTCGTTTCTATGTAGAACAAGGCGTAATTGCTGGTTGTGCAGGCGGTGGATTTGAAAATATATGTGATGCAGCAGATATTTTGCGAGGTAAGTATATTGGAAGTGATGAATTTTCACTTAGTGTATATCCAGCAAGTCAGCCAATTTTCATGGAATTAGTTAAAAATGGAAGGATTGCCGATCTGATGGCGACAGGTGCCACGGTACGTTCAGCATTTTGTGGACCATGCTTTGGTGCAGGCGATGTTCCGGCTAATAATGGATTTAGTATTCGTCATACTACAAGAAACTTTCCAAATAGAGAAGGTTCCAAAATTACAAGCGGACAGGTTGCTTCTGTTGCATTAATGGATGCTCGTTCCATTGCAGCAACAGCAGCTAATAAAGGCTATTTAACAGCAGCAACGGAATTGGATGTTGAATTTACTGGTCCAACCTATTTTTATGATAGTTCTATTTATGAGAACAGAGTATATAATGGTGTTGGGAAAGCAGATAAAAGCGTGGAAATTAAGTTTGGTCCAAATATTACGGACTGGCCACAAATGTCAGAATTAACGGAACACCTTGTGCTGAAGGTTGCGTCTGTAATTCATGATCCTGTTACGACAACAGATGAGTTAATCCCTTCTGGTGAAACATCTTCCTATCGTTCCAATCCACTTGGACTGGCAGAGTTTACATTATCCCGTAAGGATCCTCAATATGTAGGACGTGCCAAAGCAATTCAAGTGGCAGAGAAAGCAAGACTTGCAGGTGAGGACATTTATAAGGACAATAAAGAGTTAGAGGAAGTATTTGCTTCTATTAATAAGAAATTTGAGGTAAATCCAGAAAAAACAGAAATAGGAAGTCTGATTTATGCGGTAAAACCTGGTGATGGTTCTGCTAGAGAACAGGCAGCAAGCTGTCAGAAAGTATTGGGTGGATTGGCAAATATTGCAAAGGAATATGCTACTAAGAGATACCGCTCTAATCTAATTAACTGGGGTATGCTTCCATTCTTATTAAAAGATGAGATTACATTTGAATTGGGAGATTATATTTTCATTAAGGATGTAAGGAAAGCAGTTGCTGAGAAAGATTCCGTAATAAAGGCTTATGTTGTTGGAGCTGAATTAAAGGAATTTGAATTACAGCTTGGCGAGCTTACGGATGATGAGAGAAGTATTATATTAAGCGGTTGTTTAATAAACTATTACAGAGGATAAGACTTTTGAAAAAGATAAGAGTTTGAAAGGGGTAGATAGGATGCCACAGTTTACAAATAACAAGGGACCATTTGAACAAGTAAAGGATGGTTTTGAAAAGACAAGTGATCACACCAGTGAATATGACCCACAAGATATTGAGAAAAATAAAGTGGTTTGCGGTCTATGTTATTTAGGAGTTCTTTTTTTCCTGCCACTGATTGTTTGTCCAGATTCCAAGTTTGGAAGATTTCATGCTAATCAGGCGTTAATCCTGCTGATATTTAGTGTGATTATTTCATTAACAGAATTTGTCTGGATTGTGGGCGGTATTTTCCATGGAGTGCTGGGGCTTATATGCGCAGTGTTTGTCATTGTAGGACTGGTAAATGCGATACAGGGAAAAGCAAAGGATCTTCCAGTTATTGGTTCAATTAAGTTAATTAAATAATTTTATTTTGTATTTGGAAAAAGAGTTTCGCAAGCGAAACTCTTTTTCTTTACTCTTTAATATCGATTGCATCAACTGGACAGCCATCCCGGGCAGATTTTGCTTCTGCTTCTGAACCTGATGGGATGTCATCTTCAATTGCTTCTGCCTTTTCATCTTCGTTAAAATGATATACCTCAGGACAGCCAGAAACACATAAACCACATGAGATACAAGTGTCTTGATCTACAATTGCTTTCATATATTCACCCTACCTTTTCTAATTTTACAGTTGTAATATTTCCAATAATTTATTTTTTATACTAAGAAGGTTGCATATTTCTAAATATTTATTATAATGGAAGTTAGTTGAAATGAAAAAGAGAAAGAGAGGGTGTGCATATGGCATTTATTATTGATGGAAAGAAAATTGCAGCAGAGATGAAAGAAGAATTAAAAACAAAAGTAGAATGGATGAAAAAACAGGGTAAGGAAGTTACGTTAGCGGTGATACAGGTTGGGAAGGATCCAGCTTCCAGTGTCTATGTTGGGAATAAGAAAAAAGCTTGTGAGTATATCGGGATAAAGTCACTGGCTTATGAGCTAGAGGAAGCAACTACAGAGGAAGAGTTACTTAAACTGGTTGAAGAACTCAACGCAAAGGACGAGGTAAATGGGATATTAGTTCAATTGCCTTTACCAGGGCATATTAATGAAAATAAAGTAATTAATACAATTTCTTCAAAAAAGGATGTAGATGGATTTCATCCGGAAAGTGTTGGTGCATTAAGTATTGGACAACCTGGCTTTCTTTCTTGTACACCAGCAGGAATTATTGAATTATTAAAGCGCAGTAATATTGAAATAGAAGGAAAAGAGTGTGTGGTAGTTGGAAGAAGTAATATTGTAGGAAAACCAATGGCGCTTCTTTTATTAAGAGAGAATGGCACAGTTACAGTCTGCCATTCGAAAACAAAGGATTTAAAGGAGATTACAAAGAGAGCAGATATCTTAATTGCTGCAATTGGAAAACCAAAATTTATCACAAAGGAATTTGTAAAAGAAGGTGCTGTTGTGATTGATGTGGGAATTCATAGAGATGAGAACAATAAGCTTTGTGGGGATGTTGACTTTGACCAGGTAGAACCAATTGCAAGTGCTATTACGCCAGTTCCAGGTGGAGTAGGTCCTATGACAATTACAATGCTTATGAATAACTGTGTGGAATCTGTATTATTATAAAATGTAATTGTTGGTAACAAATTAAGAGCTTTAAGTATAGCGATAGCTTTAACGTGTATCTAGCCAAGACTTTATTTTATAAAGAAGATTTTACTGTAGTTGAACTTTTTGAACACAGTAAAATCTTTTTTGTGTTTAAAAAAATTAATTTAGAAATGATTAGAGATTACAAAATTTACAATTGAAATTATATATAATTTGGAGGTGGATGTATGATTGAATTATTAGAAAAATTAAATTTGCATACAGAGGGTATGACAAATATAAAATTATCTATGGGAATTATTGAAGGTAATAAAGTTGAAAAGTATTTTTTTGATGGAAAAAATCTTAAAAGAGAAATTCCTAATTATATATATGAGATTGGTTCTGTTACAAAAACTTTTACAACCGGACTATTATGCAAAGCTATTAATGAGAAAAAAGTTCAATTAAATGACTGTTTATCGAAGTATTTGGGCGATATAGTTGTAGGGAAAAAATATCCCAGTCTTTTGCAGTTAGCGACACATACCAGTGGTTATACAAATGATTTTAATGCGAGGACAGATG
Organism: Anaeromicropila populeti; assembly: GCF_900112775.1. GTDB lineage: Bacteria > Bacillota > Clostridia > Lachnospirales > Lachnospiraceae > Anaeromicropila_A > Anaeromicropila_A populeti. Next base: position 24,389 of record NZ_FOYZ01000009.1, on the reverse strand, counting down.
AAATATCAAAAAAAATCGAGGAAGAATTAATGTCTGTCTGGTCAGGGAATAATGAAAGGGACAACTTATACCAGTATATTGGTGAAAACTATCTACTTGAGCATATTGCTGCTACTAATTTAGAGGAAAAACCATACGAGTTTTTATATTCTAATATTGGAATGGCCGTTCTAGGATACGCTTTGGGAAGAGCATACGATAAAAGCTATGAAGAGTTGTTAATGGATTTTATTAAAAATGACCTTGGATTATACAGTACATATATAGATAGACCATTGAATGGCTATATAAGTGGTTATAATGCAAACAATGAGAGCTGTGGGAATTGGTTATGGGAAAATAGTGCTATGAAACCAGCGGGCTCCATGTATTCTAATTTGGATGACATGGTGAAATATATACAAATTTATTTGTCTAGCAGCATACCTTATTTAAGTGAAACGCATAATAAAAGTTATGCAATATCCGTGGACAATTGTTTTGAAGTAGGACTTGGTTGGATAAAGAATGGAGAAGTTACTTGGCATAATGGTGGAACGGGATGTTTTCGAAGTTTTGTTGGGTTTAGAGAAGACAAGGAATTTGGAGTAGTGTTATTAGAAAACTATCATGAAAAAAACAAGATTACCATTGACACAATTGGTATGGACATATTAAATATGGTTCTTGAATAGAAAAATGGTGCATTACGTATGTGAGAATACATAAAGCAATTAAGGAAAGAGAATAAATTTAAGGATGTTAATAAGTAGTTGAAAGGCAGGTTTCTAATACAACCTGCCTTTCAGTTCGCCCAGCTTCTGGGCGCATTTACTCTATGATTTCTTCCACAATATTTATATCAGAACCCGCCTGATAAGAAAGTTTTATGGTATCACCAACATTGTAACGGATAATGGATAATTGTTCGGCGACTGTTACGTCAAAAATAGCATTATTACCTGTCAGCATAATATAATAGTGTGAATTACCATCAACTACTCCCTGGGCTATCTTTTCAATGGTACCATAAGCCTGTAGGAAAGAAGAGGCATCTACCGAAGTTATGTTTTTATCTTTTAGCTGAGAAACATAATTTTTCTCACAGGAGGTTATGGTGTCGCCGATAGCCACTATTGTATATTGTTCAATATTTACCATGGCATAACTCTTTACTAATCCAGCGCTATCCTTTAAGGTTAAAACATAAGTTGGCTCGTTTGCAATATTTAATAAAAGAGGAAAGGTTGCGTTGTAACCAAGGTGCTGGACCTTACCTTCTGCTGAACCCATTGCAGAATATTCCTTTGCCCCTGAAATAGCATAGTACTTAGTCTCAGAAGTACGTTGATTCATAAGAACAAAGCCAACCAACGATTCATCACCACCAACACTGGTAACGCCTGTATAAACCCATACGTCATCTTCCAGTGCAATGTAATTGTATCCCTCCGTTGTCTGTAAACAATCCTTTTGGCTGAATAATGTATTCAGATAGCCATGCTGCAAAGAACCATAGAAATTATAATAAGAAGTCAGCAGGCTGGCATCATATACTTGATCTACCCAAGTTGGCACTTCATTTATTTTATAATTAGTATGTTCTCCAGTAACGGCATTTACCAGTACTACATTTTTAATTTTTTCACCGCCAAACAGACCAATAGTAAAATCCTTGGCAGGACAAATCCAGTATGGTGTTCCATTGTCATCAATTTCAAATTTCAAATCATCAAAAATGTAGGTAGGGTAACGGAACCGCAAATAACGGTATATATTTCGTCCAAAATGTTCGGAATCGGTATATTTTATTCCCTCTGATAATTTTACACATTCTACCTCTTGTGTAGCCATGTCAATCATAATATAAGCAGGAATTCCCTGTGAACGGTTTGACAGCCACTTAAACAGACTTCCGTATTCCAGCGGGGTTACACGTACGGGCTGATTTTTGTAATTAATTTGTGTGTAATGACCTGCGACTTCAAATTGAGAAACATATTCAACCATGCTTCCCATTTTACGTGAGCCTAGTAAGGTAGCAGAAGCCCTGTCTAACAATGGAATTTCACTGTAAGATATCTGCTGGATATCTTCCTGAAAATCACCGTTTTCAATCGTAATAAGCTGTCGGTACTTTTTAGCATTCACAATAGGTGAAGATAAAATGGCTCCCACAATAAAAACTATTAGGAAAGCACCTATAATAGTTGCAGAAATAGTAATAAATTTACTTTGTTTAATAAAAGCAGCTGGATTATACTTTAAAAGCTGCTTCTCCTGTTCTTTTAATTTCTTAATCCGCAAAAGACCGATTGCAATGGATATAAAAATTAAACCACCAATCATAAAAAACCAGAAGTTTTTGGAGTGAATGTTAATTGCAGGTAATGTTATATAGTAGTAAATAAAACCTAAAAGGCATAAAACAACGGCAGCAGTTATTATTTTTACTGTTTTTTTCATAAGAACCTCCTTATATTTAACGTATAATTCACATGTTAATCAACTCCCTTCAAAATGTCAATGAATTATAAGAAAAATGTGTATTTTTTCGTAAGTGCAATTTTACTGTTTTCTTTTTGCAAAAAAACTGTTAAAATAAAAAGTAAAGACAAAATTTATGACAAATAGAGAAAGAGGTACAGTGTGAAAATATTATTCATTTCATTGGGTTGTGATAAAAATTTAGTGGATAGTGAAGTGATGCTTGGACTATTAAGGGAAAAAGAATATGAATTGACAGATGACGAGCAGAAAGCGGATATAATTATCATAAATACATGTTGCTTTATACATGATGCAAAGGAAGAAAGTATCAATACGATTCTGGAGGCTGCACAATTAAAACAGACTGGAAATCTAAAGGCGTTATTAGTGACAGGATGTCTGGCACAGCGCTATCATGATGAAATTCAAACAGAAATACCAGAGGTAGATGCTATTATAGGAACAACTGGATACGAAAAAATTGTTTATGCCATTGAAGAAGTGTTGGAAGGGAAGAAAGAACAATATTTTGAGGAACTAACCTACTTGCCCAAAAAAAGCAGTAAAAGAGTGGTTACAACAGGAGGACATTTTTCTTATTTAAAAATTGCAGAGGGTTGCGATAAACATTGTACGTACTGTATTATTCCGAAGATACGTGGAAACTATAGAAGTGTACCGATGGAGGAGTTATTGCAGGAAGCAGAAGAACTGGCAGAAATGGGAGTAGTGGAGCTGATACTGGTTGCCCAGGAAACTACTTTATATGGAGTTGATTTGTATGGGAAAAAAATGCTTCCAGAGTTGTTGAGGCGGCTGTGTGCAATCGATGGGCTGCAGTGGATTCGTATTTTATACTGCTATCCTGAAGAAATAACAGAGGAACTAATCGAGACGATTCGTACGCAGGAGAAAATATGCCATTATCTTGATATTCCGGTGCAGCATGGAAATGACAAGATATTAAAACGGATGGGACGCCGGACCAATAAGCAGGAACTGATAGATATTGTTCAAAAATTGCGAAGTGCAATACCAGATATCACACTTAGGACTACATTGATTACAGGGTTTCCAGGTGAAACACAGGAAGAACATATGGAATTATTAGATTTTGTGGAAAAAATGAAATTTGACCGGCTTGGTGTCTTTACTTATTCTCCAGAAGAAGATACACCTGCTGCCAGTATGGAGGAACAGGTTGCGGATGAGATAAAAGAAATTCGCCGGGACGAGATTATGGAAATACAGCAGGAAATTGCATTTGAAGCAGCGCAAAATGCAATTGCAACGAGACAGAAGGTGCTGATTGAAGGAAAGCTTCCGGAGGAAGGTGTTTTTATAGGAAGAACTTATAAAGATGCACCCAACGTAGATGGTTATATTTTTGTATCTTCCAGCGAAGAACTGATTTCAGGCCAGTTCGTGGAGGTGTTTGTAACAGATGCCAAAGAATATGATTTAATAGGTGAAGTGGTGTGGGAATAAAAGATCGTATGTAAATACGAGGATTGGAGTTAGGAATGAATTTACCAAATAGATTAACAATGTTGAGAGTGATAATGATTCCATTTTTTATTTTCTTTTTGCTATCAGATGCAATTCCAAATGGAAAATATATAGCAGCAGTTATCTTTATACTGGCAAGCCTTACAGATGCCCTGGATGGATATATAGCAAGAAAATATAACTTAGTCACCAATTTCGGGAAATTTATGGATCCACTTGCGGATAAGCTGCTGGTATGCAGCGGTCTTATTTGCTTTACAGCCATGGAGACTGTAAAATTGCCAGCGTGGATCGTAATTGTAATCATTAGCAGAGAATTCATCATAAGCGGGTTCCGTTTAGTAGCTTCGGATAATGGAGTTGTGATTGCAGCAAGCTATTGGGGGAAATTCAAGACAGTTTCCCAGATGATAATGTCAATACTTCTTATCTTAAAGATTGAAAATAAATTATTTTTCTTATTAGAACAGGGATTTATCTACATATCTGTGGTATTAACTGTAGTATCCCTGACAGACTATATCTGGAAGAATAGAGGAGTATTGTTAGAAGGGAGCAGATAAAGATGAACGCTGAGATAATAAGTGTAGGAACTGAGATTTTAATGGGTAATATCGTGAATACAAATGCAACGTATTTAGCCCAAGAGTGCGCGAAATTAGGTTTATTCGTGTACCATCAGGTTGTGGTTGGTGATAACGAAGAAAGACTGACCCAGGTGATGGAGCAGGCATTGTCACGCTCTGATGTAATTCTTCTGACAGGCGGCTTAGGACCAACAGAGGATGATTTGACAAAAGAAGTAGCGGCAAAGGTTGCTGGTAAGCTGCTAAAAAGAGATGAACGTACAAAAGAGAGAATCAAAAGTTACTTTAAAGCAAGAGGCGTAAAGGAAATTACACAGAATAACTGGAAGCAGGCAGAAATTATAGAGGATGCCATCGTACTGGACAATGACAATGGTACAGCACCTGGCTTTATTGTGGAGACAAGCGATAATAAAAGAATTGTATTGTTGCCAGGACCTCCAATGGAAATGAACCCAATGTTCCAGGAAAAAGTTATCCCTTATTTAAAAAAACTACAGCCAGATGTTTTAGTTACTAGAATGGTGAAGATTTGTGGAATGGGTGAAAGTGCTGTAGAAACTAAAATAAAGGATTTAATCCAACAGCAGACTAATCCAACAATTGCAACTTATGCCAAACTAGGTGAGGTACATTTACGTGTGACAGCCAGTGCGAAAAATGAGGACGCAGCAAAAAAACTTTTGAAGCCTGTTGTAAAAGAATTAAAAAATCGGTTTGATAATAAGATTTATACAACAGAAGAAGAAGTATCCCTTGAGTCTTGTGTTTTGAAATTGCTTGTAAAAAATGAATTAAGCTTAGTAACTGCCGAATCGTGTACGGGCGGACTGCTGGCTGGATCAATTGTAAATGTGCCAGGTGCTTCCGAGGCATTTAAGGAAGGATTTATTACGTATTCTAATAAGGCAAAAAGAAAATTTCTTGATGTAAATAAGAGTACTTTGAAAAAATATGGTGCAGTCAGTGAAAAGACAGCAAAGGAAATGGCAAGAGGTGCTGCGATTGGAAGTGATGCAGATATTTCTATCGCCATTACAGGAGTTGCTGGTCCAGATGGGGGAACAGAAGAAAAACCAATTGGTCTGGTGTACATTGGATGCTATATTAAAGAAAAGACAATTGTAAAAGAATATCGTTTCAATGGAAGCCGGGAAAAAATCAGACAACAGGCAGTCATTGCAGCTTTGGATTTACTAAGACGAAGTATTTTGGATGAATATGGAGAAAAATAATACTGTACATGATGAAACTAGTCTTTTTTTTGTTTTACCATAAATTTGACATATCTTTTCATTATGGTATCATTATAAAGAAAGACAGGAGTGATGATATGTTAAAGAATAGATGGAAAAAGATAGTTTTTTCTTGTTTAATCATAGTTACAGTTGTTTTAGTAACAGGATGTAATACGAATAAATCGAAAACCTCTGAGAAACCTCCTGTAATTACAAGTGAGGAAACACCAGATGTTTCAGATGAGCCAGAGGTTTCTGGTGAACCAGAAGTTTCTTCAATAGAAGGTGCTGGAGAAGAAACTAGTGAGGAAGCTATTACAAAAGATAAGGATGATGCCGTATCAGAACTAGTCAGAAATGATCTGATTGAAATCCAGATTTATTCAATTAACAAAGAAACGTTAGAATGTGAGGCGGCTACGGCTTTACTGCCAAGTGATACAGAAATTACACCGGAATTAATTGTTCAGGAGGTTGTTTCTTCTTATGTGGACAGTGGCATAGATATTGGTATTTATTACGTGAAGGAAGAAAAAGATAATGTAGTTGTCAGCTTTGAAAAGGATAAGGCACCTTTGGTTAATGTAGGATCTGGAGTAGAAGCCACAATTTTGAATAGTATTTCCCAAAGTTTGCTTGACAATATTGAGTCCTGCAAAGGTGTTATTTTCCGAATGGAGGATGATGCTTATGAAAGCGGGCATTTTACGTATAAGTATGATGAGTTGTATTTATATTAAGCAATAAAGTATTTTGTCGGAAGGGTTATGTGGGTATAATAGGGTGCAGAGTGATATTATTAGTAAAATTAATAAAGGATATCGGGAATTTAGCAAAGGTCAGAAATTAATTGCAGATTATATTTTAGATAATTATGAGAAAGCAGTTTTTTTTACAGCAGCAAAACTGGGTGAAGTAGTAGGCGTAAGTGAGTCTACTGTTTCCAGATTTGCTGTTTTGCTAGGTTATGAAGGATTTCCTCAATTTCACAGAGCTCTTGAGGAAGTTGTGAAAAATAAGCTAAACACGGTTCAGCGCATGGAAGTTACCAACGACAGAATCAAGCAGGGGGATTTGTTAAAAACGGTTTTACAGTCAGATGCAGATAATATTCGTAAAACAATAGATGGAATTGATCAAGAGGCATTTGATAAAGCAGTTGAAATAATATTGAATGCGAGAACAATTTACATCATTGGAGTTCGGAGCAGTGCACCGTTAGCAAGTTTTCTGGCATTCTATTTAAGTGTTGTGTTTCAACAGGTTAAGCTGGTGGAATCATATAGTATGGGCGAATTGTTTGAGAAAATTATTCATATTGATGAAAAGGATGTTATGATTGGAATCAGCTTTCCCCGCTACTCATTAAGTACGATTCGGGCAGTTGAATTTGCCGAAAAAAGAAAGGCAGATATTATAACGATAACAGACAGTTATGAGTCTCCTTTGACGACTTATTCAAAATGCAATTTAATTGCAGACAATGGACTGGCTTCTGTTGTAGATTCCTTGGTTGCGCCTATGAGTGTAATCAATGCGCTGATTGTAGCTGTATTTTTGAAAAAGCAGGATACAGTTACAGAAACTTTAGCAGCAATGGAAGATATTTGGAGACAATATCAAATATACGGGAGCAGTGATGATTTTGAAAGAATGACGAAATATGAAATGTAATGAAAATGGATAGTAATTGACTATTGGAGGCTGAATGAGTAAAATAATAGTAGTTGGTGGTGGAGCTGCTGGTATGTTCGCGGCTATAACTGCTGCAAAAATGGGACATAATGTTGTATTGATTGAGAAAAATGAAAAATTAGGAAAGAAATTGTTTATTACTGGAAAGGGCAGATGCAATATTACGAATGCAGCTGATATGGACACTGTATTTGACAGTATTGTTACCAATAGAAAGTTTTTATATAGTGCATTTTATGGTTTTACTAATTACGACACAATTGATTTTTTTGAAAAAAGCGGATTAAAAACTAAGATAGAACGAGGTGACAGAGTCTTTCCTTTATCAGATAAGTCATCTGACGTGATTCGGGTATTACAGGTTCAGCTAGAACAATTAGGTGTTGAAATTATATTGAATTCAACGGTTTGTGATGTTGTGGAAGAGAATGGACAGTTTAAGGCAATTCAATTAAAAGGTTCCAGGAAGCTGATTTTTGGAGATTCCTTAATCATTGCAACAGGAGGATATTCTTATCAGTCAACAGGTTCAACTGGAGATGGTTATGTGTTTGCTAAAAAGCTTGGGCATACTGTTACAAAAATTATGCCGGCGCTGGTTCCACTAACGGTTCAGGAAGCTTTTGCAAAAGAAATGCAAGGCTTATCATTAAAAAATGTTTCCGTTACGATATTAAGTGGTAAGAAACAGCTGTTTTATGATTTTGGGGAGATGCTGTTTACTCATTTTGGCGTGAGTGGACCTTTAATATTAAGTGCAAGCAGCAGGATTACCAAGTTTGTGGAAGAGCACAAGGAGCTGGTTCTTGTGATAGATATAAAACCTGCTTTGTCAGAAGAACAGCTGGATAACCGTATCATAAGAGATTTTGAATTGAATCAGAATAAGCAGTTTAAGAATTCATTGGATCAACTATTGCCAAGAAAAATGATTCCAGTTATAATTGCAATGTCAAAGATTGATCCGGACAAAAAAGTGAATTTAATTACAAGAGAAGAGAGAAGACAGATTGTGTCAGCGATAAAGAACATGACCATGCATATTACAGGTTTTCGTGATTTTAATGAAGCGATTATTACAAGAGGCGGGGTTAATGTGAAAGAAATTAATCCGGCAACCATGGAATCAAAATTAGTTAAGGGTGTGTTTTTTGCAGGTGAAGTGATGGATCTGGATGCACTGACAGGTGGTTTTAACTTACAGATTGCCTGGTCTACTGCATACTCTGCTGGAATAGGAGTGCAGTAAAAAATAGTAGAATGGCAGGAGGAACTTATGGGCTTTAGTATTGCTATCGATGGACCAGCGGGAGCTGGTAAAAGTACAATTGCAAAAAGAATTGCAAAAGAACTGGGCTTTATATATGTGGATACAGGAGCCATGTATAGAGCTATGGGATTGTATTTTCAAAGAAAAAATATAGAGGATACAGTTGTGATAAAAAGAGATTGTAAGGAAGCAGATATTACCATTCTTTATGAAAATGGTGAGCAGCAGGTTATTTTGAATGGAGAAAATGTAAACGGTTTCATTCGGACAGAAGAAGCTGGCAAGATGGCTTCGCACGTAGCTAAAATTAAAGAAGTGCGTTTTCAGTTGGTAGAATTGCAAAGAAAGCTGTCAAAGACCTCTGATGTGGTAATGGATGGAAGAGATATTGGAACCCATGTACTTCCCAATGCTGATCTGAAAATTTATTTGACAGCAAGTGCATATACCAGAGCAGAGAGGCGGTATAAAGAGCTTTTAGAAAAGGGAGAAACCTGTGAACTGGAGAAAATAGAAGAAGATATTGTTGCAAGAGACGAGCAGGATATGAATCGTGAGTTTGCACCATTGAGACAAGCTCAGGATGCAGTTTTGATAGATAGCTCAGATTTAACCATAGATGAAGTTGTTAAAAAAATCATTTATCTATATGCGAATAAGCAATAGGGAAGGAGAATCAGGTGAACGTAAAGGTTGCGGAAAATGCAGGCTTTTGCTTTGGGGTTGAAAGAGCTGTAGATATGGTTTATAAGGAGGCGATGAGAGGAGATAATGTGTATACCTTCGGTTCAATTATACACAATGAACAAGTGGTCAGGGAGCTTGAACAACAAAATGTAAAGGTTGTAAATAATTTGGAAGAATTAAGACGCATGCCAAAGGGTACAATAATTATACGATCTCATGGGGTGTCCAAAGCTGTGCAGGATGCGATGGAAAATATGGGTTTTCGTGTTGTAAATGCTACATGTCCATTTGTTATTAAAATTCATAAGATTGTATTTGAAAAGAGCAATGAGGGCAGACAGATTATCATTATTGGGAATGAGGATCATCCAGAAGTAATGGGAATTAATGGCTGGTGTCACGATAAGGCTATCATAGTGAAGGATGAAAAAGATGTAGAGAAGATTTCTTTGGAAGAAGGTTCCAAAGTATGCATTGTGGCGCAGACGACATTTAATTACAAGAAATTTGAAGTATTAGTTGAAATTATTTCAAAAAAGAGGTATGATATAATTGCATTTAATACTATCTGCAATGCTACAGAAGTCAGACAGAGAGAAGCAAGAGAATTAGCCAGTGTTTCGGATGCAATGCTTGTAGTTGGCGGAAAGCATAGTTCGAATACTCAGAAGTTATATGAGATATGTAAAAAAGAATGTATAAATACTTATTATATACAGACAGTTTCAGATTTGAACTTAGATATAATTAAGTCTTTTCATAATGTAGGCATTACAGCGGGGGCTTCAACCCCAAATAAAATAATCAAGGAGGTTCAAATAGCATGTCAGAAGTGAGCTTTGAACAATTATTAGAAGAATCGTTAAAAACAATTCATGCAGGAGAGATAGTAGAAGGTACTGTTATCGGTGTGAAGGATGATGAAATCATCTTAAATATAGGTTACAAGTCAGATGGTATCATAACAAAAAGTGAATATACAAATTCACCAAATGTAGATTTTCATGAGCTGGTTAAAGTTGGTGACACAATGGAAGCCATGATTTTAAAGGTTAATGATGGGGAAGGCCAGGTATTACTTACTTATAAGAGATTAGCAGCGCAAAAGGGTAATAAAGTATTAGAAGAGGCCTTTGAAAAACAAACCGTATTAAAAGCTAAAGTTTCTTCTGTATTAGATGGTGGTTTAAGTGTTGTTATTGAGGAGGCTAGGGTTTTTATCCCTGCAAGCCTGGTATCCGATTCTTTTGAGAAGGATTTATCAAAATATAAAGATCAGGAAATTGAATTTGTAATTACAGAATTCAATCCAAAGAGAAGAAGAATTATTGGTGACCGTAAGAGATTGTTAGTTGCTAAGAAGAAGGAAATGCAAGAAGTCCTATTTGCAAAAATTAAAGTAGGCATGACAGTTGAAGGAACAGTTAAAAATGTTACAGACTTTGGCGCTTTTATTGATCTTGGCGGTGCAGATGGCTTATTACACATTTCTGAAATGTCATGGGGCAGAGTAGATAATCCAAAGAAAGTATTAAAGGTTGGAGAAAAGATTCAGGTACTGATTAAAGATATTCAAGGTGAGAAAATTGCTTTAAGCTTAAAATTTGACAACCAAAATCCTTGGCTAAATGCTTCTGAAAAATTCGCAGTAGGTACAGTTGTAACTGGTACTGTTGCAAGAATGACTGATTTTGGTGCGTTTGTTGAACTAGAACCTGGTGTTGATGCGCTTCTTCATGTTTCACAGATTTCAAAAGAGCATGTTGACAAGCCTGCTGATGCATTAAAAGTTGGAGAAGAAATTACAGCTAAAATAGTTGATTTAAATGAAGCAGAAAAGAAAATCAGCTTAAGTATAAAAGCAATGTTAGCAGATGCTGAGCAGACTGAAGAGACTGCAGATAATTCTGAAGAAGAATAATTGAGGAGTAATATGATGGTATATGATTACGAAACTTTTAAGAAACATATATTTGACTTAACGAGAATTGACTTGAACGCTTACAAGGAAAGACAAATGAAACGGCGTATTGATGCATTGATTGCAAAGCATAAAATAGCGACTTATGAGGAATATGTAGCAGCTATAAAAAAGGATAAGCTTTTGTTTGATGAATTTGTAAACTATTTAACAATTAATGTTTCGGAATTTTATCGTAATCCAGATCAGTGGGCATTGCTTGAGAAAGAGATTTTTCCGTACCTGTTTGACCGTTTTGGGAATAATTTGAAAATCTGGAGCGCTGCCTGTTCCACTGGTGACGAACCATATTCTTTAGTTATGTTATTGTCAAAGATGTTGCCATTACATAATATTAAGATAATTGCAACAGACATTGATAAGCAAGTGTTGGAAAAGGCGCAATCTGGTTTATACCATGAAAAAAGCCTGAAGGCATTACCAGAAGAATTTAAAAAGAAGCATTTCAATATGATTAATGATAAGACCTTTGCTATTTCTGATGCAGTTAAGTCAAGGGTTGAGTTCAGACAACATAATTTGTTAAAAGATGACTATCCAAAAGATTGTGATATGATTGTCTGCCGTAATGTTTTGATTTACTTTACAGAAGAAGCTAAGGTTGACATTTATCAAAAGTTTCACATGGCTTTAAAAAAAGAAGGTATTCTTTTTGTAGGAAGTACAGAACAAATCTTACAGCCTAATAAGTTAGGTTATGAATCATATCGTTCTTTCTTTTATAAAAAGATGAAATAGTTTTCCAGGCAATAGTGTACAGATAATGTATGCTATTGCTTTTTTATGTGATAGGAAATTGTTCTGCGTTCTGTAATAATCATTCTAAAAAAATATTTAAAATATAGGTTGATTTATAAATTAATATTTAGTATATTATAGGTTAGGTAAGGCAGTATGGAGGCAAAAGAGAGAATGAATGATACAATACGTGTTGCGGTAGATGCAATGGGTGGTGACAATGCACCAGAGGAAATAGTGAAGGGTGCAGTGGAAGCCGTCAATGAAAAGGATAATATTACAGTCATTTTAGTAGGCAAGAAGAATAAGATTGAAAATGAACTAAACAAATATAGGTATCGTGCTGAGCAGATAGAGATTGTATCTGCGGAGGAAGTAATTGATTGCGATGAAGCGCCAGTTATGGCAATACGGAAGAAAAAAGATTCTTCTATTGTAGTAGGAATGAATCTGGTGAAAAAGGGAGAAGCAGATGCGATAGTATCAGCTGGAAGTACTGGAGCGATTTTAGTTGGTGGACAGATGATAGTTGGTAGAATTAAAGGTATTGAAAGACCTCCATTAGCACCTTTGATTCCAACTTCCAAAGGGGCATCATTGCTAATTGATTGTGGAGCGAATGTAGATGCCCGATCTTCTCATTTGGTACAGTTTTCAAAAATGGGGTCTGTATATGTAAAGCATGTAATGGGCATCGAAAATCCCAAGGTGGCAATTGTAAATATTGGAGCTGAAGAAGAAAAAGGGAATATGCTGGTAAAGGAAACATATCCTATATTAAAAAACTGTAATGATATTAATTTCATTGGCAGCATTGAAGCGAGAGATATCCCAACTGGTGCAGCGGACGTTATTGTTTGTGAGGCTTTTGTCGGAAATGTCATTCTTAAGCTTTATGAAGGCGTTGGAAGTATGATGCTTCACAAAATTAAAGAAGGAATGATGACTTCAATACGCAGTAAAATAGGTGCATTACTTGTGAAACCTGCATTAAAGGAAACACTTAAGGATTTTGATACATCAAATTATGGAGGGGCTCCATTACTTGGTCTAAATGGTCTTGTGGTCAAGACACATGGCAATGCAAAAAGTAATGAAGTGAAACATTCAATCATTCAGTGTGTTACCTTTAGTGAACAGCGAATAAATGAAATGATAAAAGAAATGCTTATGAATAATGAAAAAATTAATTAATATGGAATTAGGAAAGGTGATTGTTATGGAATTAGAAAAGTTAAAAAAAATTATCAGTGAAGTTTTAAATGTTGAGGAAGACGAAATTACTATGGACAGCACATTTGTAGATGATTTAGGAGCAGATTCATTAGATGTATTTCAAATAATTATGGGTATCGAAGAAGAATTTGATATTGAAATTGCAAATGAGGATGCAGAGAAGATTGTTACAGTAGGAGACGCGATTGAGCAAATTAAGAGTGCAATCAATTAATTGATAAGTCCTGCCTGGAAGTTAAATTTTTATGCGAATTTTTATCGGGCTGTCCAGAATTCATTTCACGGACAGCCTGAATTTTTAATAATTGAGAGGAACGTTATGACATATAAGCAAAATGTTAATGAATTAGAGGAAATGATAAAATATCATTTCAGAAATAGAAATTATCTTCGCCAATCGATTACTCATAGTTCTTATTCAAATGAGAAGAGAATGCATTTACTTGCAAATAATGAAAGGCTGGAATTTCTGGGAGATGCAGTTTTAGAAGTAATAGCAAGTGAATTTATTTATGTTCATTATACAGAAATGGACGAGGGGGAAATGACAAAACTGCGTGCAGGACTGGTTTGTGAGCAGTCGTTAGCAACATGTGCCAGAGAAATACAATTGGGGACATATTTATTATTGGGAAAGGGAGAGAATGCGACTGGTGGCAGAGAAAGAGATTCGATTTTGTCAGATGCGTTAGAAGCATTAATAGGTGCTATATACTTAGATGGTGGTTTTACTAGTGCAAAAGAGTTTGTTAATCAATATGTGCTAAATGACATTGAACATAAGAAACTCTTTTACGATAGTAAGACTATCTTGCAGGAAGTCGTCCAAAGCAAGTTTAGAGAAACACTGAAGTATCAACTTATCCAGGAGGAAGGACCTGACCATAATAAAAAATTTACAGTGGCAGTTTCCATTGGAGAAAGGAATCTTGGTATAGGTAGTGGGAGAACTAAAAAAGCAGCTGAACAAGAAGCAGCATATCAGGCAATATTAATTTTAAAACAGAAAGAGGATTAGAATGTATTTAAAAAGTATTGAAATTCAAGGTTTTAAATCATTTGCAAATAAGCTGCTGTTTGAATTTCATCATGGAATTACAGCAATTGTTGGTCCAAATGGAAGTGGTAAAAGCAACGTTGCGGATGCAGTAAGATGGGTGCTAGGAGAACAAAGTGCAAAACAGCTGCGGGGAGCCAAAATGGAGGATGTTATTTTCTCTGGAACGGAAGCTAGAAAACCTTTGGGATTTGCTTATGTTGCGATTACATTAAATAATTCTGATCATCAGCTGGCCACTTCCTTTGAAGAGGTAACCATTGCCAGAAGAGTATACCGTTCAGGTGAAAGTGAGTATCTTATGAATGGGACTCCATGTAGACTGAAGGATATCCAGGAACTGTTTATGGACACAGGAATTGGAAAAGAAGGGTACTCTATTATTGGACAAGGTCAGATTGATAAAATATTAAGTGGTAAACCAGAGGATAGAAGAGAATTATTTGATGAGGCTGCTGGTATTGTAAAATTTAAACGTCGTAAAATAATTGCTGAGAAGAACTTGGAATCGGAACGTCAAAATTTATGTAGAATACGTGATATTATTTCAGAAATTCAGCACCAGCTGACACCTTTAGAAAAGCAGTCTGAGACTGCAAAAGAGTATTTAAATATGAGGGATCGTTTGAAACGACTAGAAGTTAATTTATTCTTAATGGAATATGATCGGATTAAAAATGAACTAGCAGAACTGGAAGGTAAGGAAAGGATTGTAGAAGGAGACCTTGAAGACACAAAGGTTCAATATGAAAGTACACGAACAGAATATGAGGAGCTGGAGAAAAAAATAGAAGAGCTTGGAAGACAACTAGAATATGAGAAAAATAATTTAAATGAGACCAAGATTTCTAAGGAACAATATGAAGGAAGTATTAAGGTACTAAAAGAACAAATCATTGCGGCAAAACAAAATGAGGCACATTATATTGAAAGAAAAGGACAGATTCAAAAGGAAATTGAAAAGAGGAATAAGGAATTAGAAGAGTTTCAGAAAAAGAAAGAAAACTTGCAGAAACAATTAGAAGAAAAAAAGTTGTCTGTTTTAGAAGAAGAAGAGTTGTGGAAACAATACGAAAGGGAAATTCAAGAAATTACAAAACAGATAGAGCATTCTAATAAAGAAGTATTTTCTTTTTTTCAAGATAAATCTTTGTTGCAGGGAAAAATTCAGCATTTTTTAGCTATGCTGGAGCAAAGTAAAGTTAAGAAGGCAGAATTAAATCAAAGGATTTTAAAAGTAAAGAGCAATGAGGCAATATTTGATGAAACAATTGAATCAGAAGCAAAAAACCTTTCTGGATTAGAGGAACAGATGCTGGGATTTCAAAATATCAATGCTGATATAGAGGAAAAGCTGTCATTGCTTCAAATAGAGGAAGAAGATTTAAAAATTCAGCATCATAAAGCAGTACAGGCAAATAATATGGAAAAGGCCAAGCTGAATTCATTAAGAAACATTACAGAACGGTATGAGGGATATGGACAGAGTATTAAGAGGGTAATGGAACAAAAGGATAAAATGAATGGAATCATTGGAGTGGTTGCAGACATTATTAAGGTAGAAAAGCAGTATGAGACTGCTATCGAAATTGCTTTAGGTGGAAGTATTCAAAATATTGTAACTGAGGATGAAATTACAGCAAAGAAATTGATTGAGTACCTAAAAAAAAATAAGTATGGACGTGCTACATTTTTGCCGTTGACGGTGATGTCAGGACAGCGCCACTTTAGCCAGATGGAAGTGTTAGAAGAGCAGGGAGTAATAGGCTTAGCCAGCTCGTTAATTGCAGCAGATAAACGGTATCAAGGTCTTGTGCAGCACTTATTGGGAAGAATTGTAGTAGTAGAACATATTGACAATGCTATTTTATTAAGTAGAAAATATAAGAATTCTTTGAGAATTGTAACTTTGGAAGGTGAATTAATTAATCCAGGCGGGTCTATGTCAGGTGGTGCATTTAAGAATTCTAGTAATCTTTTGAGCCGGCGAAGGGAAATGGAAGAGATTGAGAGGGGCATAAAGCTGCTTCAATCTGAAATCCAAGAATACGAGAAAAAACTAACTGATATTTTTCAGATGCGTAAACAAAAACAAGAAAAATACCAGGAAAACCAGAAAAATTTACATGAATTATCTATTCGTCAAAACACAGCAAAGCTAAAATGGGAGCAGGCCAATGCTGATAAGCAAAGTCTGACTATAGAATACCAAAGTATTCACAAAGAGGCTGGTGAACTTGATAATCAGTCTTTAGAGTGGAAAAATGCGATTCTTCAACTGGAAGATAAACAAAGAATCCTAGAGGAACAAAGGAATTTAAAGGAAATTGAATTGAAAAATTTAACAAAGCAGCTAGAGGAAACCAATGGATTAGAACGAAAGCAGCGGGAAAAGGTTTCTTCTTATCAATTGGAATATAAAACGGCAGAACAGACAAAAGTGTTTCAACAAGAAAATGAACTACGTACTCTTAGGGATGTAGAAAAATTAGAGGCTGAGCTTGCTGCTCTGTCTGAAAGCAGAGAAGATTCCAGAGGACAGGTGGAAAGTAAGCAAAATGAAATTGATGAGATTCAAACCGGTATTTTAAATTTTGAGAATAGATTAAAGGAAATTCAGAGAAAAATTGAGGGGCTTTCTGTTCAGAAGGAAACAATTTCAAATACGCATAAAGGCTTTTTTGCAAGAAGAGAAGAACTTTCTGGAAGAATCATTGAGTTAGAAAGAGAAACAGCCCGATTAGGCAGTCAGGGCGAGAAGCTTCGAGACCAGTTGAATCAGGAAAAAAATTATATGTGGGAGGAATATGAATTAACATTTCATCTGGCATATCAATTAAAACAGGAAATAGAATACTCTCTCCCACAGATTAAGAAAAATATTTCAGAGATAAAATCTTCTATTAGAAGTTTGGGAGAGGTTAATGTAAATGCGATTGAGGATTTTAAAAATTTAGAAGAAAGATATGTTCTTTTAAAAAGCCAGCATGATGATTTGGTAGAATCTGAAGAAGTTCTTCTAAATATTATTGAAGAACTAGATGAAGAAATGCGTAAGCAATTTAAGGAAAAGTTTAATGAAATCCGGTTGGAATTCGACAAAACTTTTAAAGAACTTTTTGGCGGTGGAAAGGGTACACTTGATTTGATGGAGGATGAGGATGTCTTGGAAGCTGGAATCCGCATTATAGCACAGCCACCAGGGAAAAAATTACAGAATATGATGCAGCTGTCAGGTGGCGAAAAAGCACTGACGGCCATTGCCTTATTATTTGCCATTCAGAACTTGAAACCATCTCCATTTTGCCTTTTAGATGAAATAGAGGCGGCATTGGATGATTCTAATGTAGGCAGGTATGCCAATTATCTTCATAAGCTTACCAGGAACACACAGTTTATCGTAATTACTCATCGGCGGGGTACGATGGCAGCTGCGGACATTCTATATGGAATTACTATGCAGGAGAAAGGTGTATCCACACTGGTTTCAGTAAATTTAATAGAAGATGAATTGGAAAAGTAATATTGAAATTGCATAATAGGAGGAGTAACATGGGTGAAAAAAAAGGATTTTTTAGTAAATTAGTATCAGGGCTTTCTAAGACTAGAAATAATATTGTAGCTGGAATAGATTCCATTTTCAGTGGATTTTCAAGTATTGATGAAGAGTTTTATGAAGAATTAGAAGAAATTCTTATTATGGCTGATCTAGGAATTCATACTACCACCAAGGTAATTGAAGATTTGCGTAAAAAAGTAAAAGAGAGCAAGGTCAAAGAGCCAAATGAATGTAAACAGCTGTTGATTGATAGTTTAAAGGAGCAAATGGAACTTCAGGAGAATGCCTATGAGTTTGAAAATCATAAATCGGTGGTATTATTAATTGGTGTGAACGGAGTGGGAAAGACAACTTCAGTTGGCAAACTGGCGGGGCAGCTAAAAGAAAAAGGAAAGAAAGTTATGGTAGCAGCAGCTGACACATTTCGAGCAGCTGCTATTGAACAGCTTACGGAATGGGCTAATAGGGCCAAAGTAGATATTATTGCCCAACAAGAAGGGTCTGATCCAGCAGCAGTTATTTTTGATGCTGTAACGGCTGCAAAAGCCAGGAATACAGATATTTTGTTATGTGACACAGCTGGAAGACTTCACAATAAAAAGAATCTTATGGAGGAGTTAAGAAAAATTAATCGTGTGATTGATAGGGAATTCCCAGAGGCTTTTAAAGAAATTCTTGTTGTGTTGGATGGAACAACTGGGCAAAATGCAATGGTGCAGGCGAAACAATTTAGTGAAGTAGCAGATATTACAGGAATTGTTTTGACGAAATTGGATGGAACTGCCAAGGGTGGAATTGCAATTGCAATTCAGGCAGAACTGGGGATTCCAGTAAAATACATTGGAATTGGTGAGCAGATAGATGATTTGCAGAAATTTAATGCTTATGATTTTGTAAATGCTTTATTTAGTGATGAGAAATAAATATTTGTAAATAGTATACCAAAAGGTGAGAACATCTTATGAGAAAGAAGGAATTAAAGTGTTAACATTAGAAAAGTTTGAAGAAGCAAGTGAAGTTGTTAAAAAAGTAATCTTACGTACAAAACTTGTTTACAGTGAACATTTTTCAAGCGTATCTGGAAATAAGGTTTATTTGAAGCCTGAAAATATGCAATATACAGGTGCATATAAAGTAAGAGGTGCTTTTTATAAAATCAGTACGTTGAAAGAGGAAGAACGTAAAAGGGGGTTGATAGCAGCCTCCGCAGGAAATCATGCACAAGGTGTAGCCTATGCTGCCAAAGTATTTGGTGCTAAGGCAGTTATTGTAATGCCAACTACGACACCATTAATTAAGGTAAACAGGACAAAAGCATATGGTGCTGAGGTAATTTTATATGGAGATGTTTATGATGATGCCTGCTCATATGCTTTGAAGCTTGCAGAAGAAAATGGTTATACATTTATTCATCCATTTGATGATGAAGCTGTTGCAACTGGTCAGGGAACAATTGCCATGGAAATTTTTAAAGATTTGCCTACAGTGGATATAATTCTTGTTCCAATTGGCGGGGGTGGACTGGCAACTGGTGTTTCAGCACTTGCAAAATTGCTGAATCCTAATATTAAGATTATTGGGGTTGAGCCAGCAGGTGCAAACTGCATGCAGGAATCTATAAAGGCAGGAAAAGTAGTTTCTCTTTCTCATGTGAATACGATTGCAGATGGTACGGCTGTTAAAACGCCTGGTTCTGCTGTTTTTCCTTATATCCAGGCAAATATTGATGAAATTATTACTGTAGAAGATGAAGAGTTAATTGTAAGCTTTTTAGATATGATGGAAAATCATAAGATGGTTGTGGAAAATGCCGGGTTACTTACTGTGGCAGCGTTAAAGCACCTGAAGTGCAGGAATAAAAAGGTTGTATCGATTCTTAGCGGAGGAAATATGGATGTCATTACAATTGCCTCTGTTGTGCAAAATGGGTTGATTGAACGGGGAAGGGTGTTTACTGTATCCGTACTTCTTCCAGATCGTCCTGGTGAGCTGGTGAAGGTAGCAAATGTTATTGCAGAAGAAAAAGGAAACATTATTCGTCTTGATCACAATCAATTTGTAAGTATTAATCGAAATGCACAGGTTGAACTGACAATTACAATGGAAGCCTTTGGACACAGTCATAAAGAGCAGATTGTTAATGCACTTAAAAAAAATGGCTTTGATGCTAAAGTAGTGATGCCAAAAGGTATGTACCAGTAATGATAAAAGCTTCCGTTAATAGTAACGGGAGCTTTTATAAAAATTTTATTATAAAAATTATTTTTTAAGAATAAGTTGATTTACTTTTTTTTCAAAATGTGCTACTATTTTTATATGAAAAAATTTCTAACTATCTCAAGGTTTTCTTTATAGTATCAGCAGCTTTCTGATAATCTACTTAGTCAGCAGATCAATATTAGGTAAAAGGAGGACAATAAAAAAGAGTTGACAATGACAGCAGAATATATTAGTATAATACATAGAAAAGAACATTAGTTCGATATAAAGGAGAAAGAACATGGGCAAGGACGAAAATAAAATAAAAGCATTAGAATCAGCATTATCACAAATAGAGAAGCAGTATGGTAAAGGTTCTATTATGAAGCTTGGAGATACTGGAGCACATATGAATATTGAAACTGTACCAACAGGTTCCATCAGCTTGGACATTGCATTAGGGCTAGGCGGGGTTCCTAAGGGAAGAATTGTTGAGATATACGGACCAGAGTCAAGTGGTAAAACAACCGTGGCATTACATATTGTGGCTGAGGTTCAGAAAAATGGAGGAATTGCCGGGTTTATTGATGCGGAACATGCATTAGATCCTGTTTATGCCAAGAATATAGGGGTGGATATTGATAATTTATATATCTCACAACCTGATAATGGAGAGCAAGCTTTAGAAATTACAGAAATGATGGTTCGTTCGGGTGCAGTTGATATTATTATTGTAGACTCTGTGGCTGCACTTGTTCCGAAAGCAGAAATAGATGGAGACATGGGAGACAGTCATGTAGGTTTACAGGCTCGTTTGATGTCCCAGGCACTTAGAAAACTTACTGGTATCGTAAGTAAGTCAAATTGTACGGTTATTTTTATTAACCAGTTAAGAGAAAAGGTGGGGGTAATGTTTGGCAATCCAGAGACTACAACTGGAGGAAGAGCATTAAAGTTTTATTCATCCATTCGTATGGACGTCCGCAGAATTGAATCTCTGAAGCAAGGAGGAGAAGTTATTGGTAACCGAACAAGAATTAAGGTTGTTAAGAATAAAATAGCACCACCATTTAAAGAAGCAGAATTTGATATTATGTTTGGACAGGGGATTTCAAGAGAAGGTGATATTCTTGATTTGGCTGCAAATGAAGGGATTATTGTAAAAAGTGGCGCATGGTATGCCTACAAGGAAGGAAAGATTGGGCAGGGTAGAGAAAATGCTAAGATGTATTTAAAGGAAAACCCAGATGTGTTTCTGGAAGTAGAACGTAAAGTCCGTGCAAAATTCAATCTGGGTTCTCAGGCAGAAGCAGAATTAGAAAATAAAAAATCAGATGGTAAAAAAACAGAAGGAAAGAAAGTAGAAGAGACAAAACTGGATGAATAATAATCAGAAAGTAAGAAAGGATTTGCTATGGTAATTACCAATATTGTACCCTTAACGAAAAAAAAGTCTCTGGTAGAATTCGACGAAGAAGTTACATGCTGCTTTTATGAGAATGAGTTAAAGTCTTTTGGTTTTTTTGCAGGAGGCGAAATTAGAGAAGAGCAATTTCATACTGTTATGAATGAGATTATTCTAAAACGGGCCAAAAAGAAAGCGATGGATATGCTGGTGCGTACAAACCGGACTGAAAAGGAAATTCGAGACAAGCTAGTAACAAGTTATTTTCCAGAATTTATTATTGAGGAAACAATTTTGTTTTTAAATCATCATAAATATTTAAATGAGGACATGTATACAGAAAATTATGTGATGTTTCATAGCAAAGGAAAGAGCAGGATACAACTGCGTATGGAGTTAGTTAAAAAAGGGATAGATGATGAAACGATTTCGAATTATCTGGAATTATACTATAATGAAATAGAAGAATTAAAGTATGTTATACAGAAGAAAAAAGGAAATACTGAAGAATTTGCAAAAAAAGATAAAGATAAACTGATTCGATATTTAATACAAAAAGGATTCAGACAAAAAGATATATTGAGAGAAATAGAAACATAATATAAACATGTAATACAAAAATAAAGAAATACTATCCATAATTTAGTAAAAATATTGACGTTTTGCATAAATAAGCAGTAAGCACACTTGACAATAAGAACAAAAAAGTATAAAATTTAAGTGTTGTATTTATGTACAATGAAAACTAAATAAGGAGGTGCTCCTGTGAAAGAACCATGGCTCATATTAATTGCGATTGTTATCTCAGGTATTTCCGCTTTCATTGCTTGGAAAGCTGCCATTGCACATAGAATTAAATTTGTTGAAACAAAACTTGGCAGTGCAGAAGAAAGAGCAAGAGAAATTATAGATGAAGCTTTGAAGACAGCAGAGACAAAAAAGAGAGAAGCTTTGCTTGAAGCAAAAGAAGAATCTCTTCGCACAAAAAATGAAATTGAGAAGGAAACAAAGGAAAGAAGAGCAGAATTGCAACGCTATGAAAAACGTGTACTTACCAAGGAAGAGACTTTGGAAAGAAAAATGGAAGCTTTGGAAAAAAAGGAATTTAAATTATCTGCTAAAGAAGCTGAAGTGGAAAGAACAAAGACTGAAGTGGATGAGTTACACGGAAAACGTCTACAGGAGTTAGAAAAAATATCTGGACTTACCTCCGAACAAGCAAAAGATTATCTTTTAAAAACTGTTGAAGATGAAGTTAAGCATGAGACAGCAATGTTAGTTAAGGATTTAGAAAATCGAGCAAAAGAAGAAGCGGATAAGAGAGCAAGAGATTTAGTTGTTACGGCAATTCAGAAGTGTGCTGCAGATCATGTGGCAGAGACGACTATTTCTGTAGTTCAACTTCCAAATGATGAAATGAAAGGTCGCATTATTGGTAGGGAGGGACGTAATATTAGAACCCTTGAGACCCTTACTGGTGTAGATTTAATTATTGATGATACTCCAGAGGCTGTCATTTTGTCTGGCTTTGATCCAATAAGAAGAGAAGTTGCACGAATTGCACTGGAAAAGCTTATTGTAGACGGCAGAATTCATCCAGCTCGAATTGAAGAAATGGTTGAAAAAGCTCAAAAAGAAGTGGAAGTAATGATACGTGAAGAAGGTGAAGCAGCTACTTTAGAAGTAGGTGTTCATGGTATACATCCTGAAATAGTTCGACTGCTTGGTCGAATGAAGTTTAGAACAAGCTATGGACAAAATGCATTAAAACATTCGATTGAGGTAGCTCATTTATCTGGACTTCTTGCAGGTGAAATAGGTGTTGATGTTAGAATGGCAAAAAGAGCTGGTCTTTTACATGATATCGGTAAGTCAGTTGATCATGATATGGAAGGATCTCATATACAGATTGGAGTTAGTATTTGTAGAAAATATAAAGAATCTCCAATTATTATTAATGCTGTGGAAGCACATCACGGAGATGTGGAACCTGAAACATTAATTGCATGTATTGTACAAGCTGCAGATACTATATCAGTAGCACGACCTGGTGCAAGAAGAGAAACATTAGAAACTTATACTAACAGACTAAAACAGTTAGAAGATATTACAAATGGCTTTAAAGGGGTGGATAAATCTTTTGCAATTCAAGCTGGTAGAGAAGTCCGTGTTATGGTTGTACCTGAACAAGTAAATGATGAAGATATGATTTTACTTGCACGTGATGTATCTAAGCAGATTGAAGCAGAATTAGAATATCCTGGACAAATTAAGGTTAATGTTATTCGGGAGTCTAGAGTAATTGATTACGCGAAATAGTGACGAAAAATAGCGATGAATAGAAACTCAGTTGTATACATTTGAAAGTAGTTTTGAATGTGCAACTGAGTTTTTTTGTATGATAAGATTGCGCAAGCAAAGCTGAGACACAGCAATCTGTGTAAGTTCAACTATGGTAATTACCAGTGCACAATGTAACTTTAAAGAAGCGTCTATGATAATTGCTGAAATAGGGAAAATAGTATGCATGAAAAGGGTGATTGCATCTAGAGAACTCTCTACATAGAAAATTAAAAGATAAATATAAATAAAAAGTTGTTGACAGGTATATTAGACTCTGCTATACTTATCCAAGTCAGCAACAAATTGTCTAAAAAGGTCAAACAAATTAAACAATTTAAAAAATATAAAAAACATGTTGACACACGTCGAAAGATGTGGTAAGATAATCAAGTCGCTTCTGAGAGAAACAAAGACAG
>NZ_FOYZ01000028.1 GCF_900112775.1 Anaeromicropila populeti | reverse complement strand
TCTTTTTTCGTTTTAGCTGCAAAGGTCTCAGCTTTTTTCCTGGTGCTTTTACCTCTACAAATGCGACACGCCCACCTGGAAAAAATACAATCCGATCCGGCACACCATCCCATCCTGGTGATACAAATTTTACTGCCCTGCCTCCCAGTTTTTTTACTTCCTGGGTCATTTTTTGTTCGATCCGCTTTTCGGAATCTATCATAACTAAGACCTCTCCTCTCCACTTACCAAGCAAATGATATCCTAACATATCCTCAGCCTTGCATTCTCTCTTTTTATCTGGTATCACCTTCACCACTGTTGCTTAAAGAACAAAAAATCCCTATACGCGTAATATACGTGTGTTACGCGCATCTATTACTATTATATATATATTTATAAATATATATATAATATATACAACATAGACAACAACATGACGTAACCCCTTGCTATATGGGGAATATCACCTGTTGCCTGTCTTCCACTTTTTAGCTACCGCTTGGCAACCAATTTCTGAAAATCGTGTTGTAGTTGCCTATCCTTTTCAAATACCCTCTTGCCTATTCCATTCTGCTTCCTCCTTCAGTTAGATAGGAAGAAAATTTTTCTTCTATAATCGTAATGACAAAAATGAGTCAGGCGGGCGAACTTTTTTAAATTATTTTTTTATACTCTTTGTCAGTTTTTTATTTTATCAATTTAAAAAGGGTTTTCTTGGAATCCTGAGTTGACCATCCTACTCCTTTTTTGACAATCCCTCCATAAATTGCACCTGCATCAGATAGCTCGCCACTAATACAGGAGAAAAGTTTCTATACATTCAGAAGGTTCTTGGATTTTTATGAGTAATCAGCCTGATAAGGAATTTAAGAAAAATGCCAGTAAAACATCATCGAAATGCTTAGACTATTAGGCGTATGAAGAAATGGATACTATTTATTTGAATCTAGACTTTCCTCAAATCAACAATCTTAATACGCAAGACTGGCTCTACTGGATTATGTACATAAAAATAAGAGCTTGTGTGCGAAGCTCTTATTTTTCATTGGGAGAATCTAATTCAATATTGGTAACGGGCTAACTAAATTGGATGGCTGTCTGGCAAAGTGAATCCTTGCCAAACAGTAAGACTTTTAGAGGTTTGTATGAAAAAACGATCTATACCCAGATATATATTCTGGCTTTTCCTCGTAAGCAATTTGAAAAAAATATAATGCGACGTGGTTCAAATCAATATGTAGCAGCATACAGCTTCTGTATATCTCGTCAGCATTAAATTTTACATGGTTGTTCAGTTTCTGCGTCAGGGATGCTCTTCCGATTCTTAGGGCATCTGCAAACTGATTTTGTGTTTTATACTGATTTTTTATCTCCATTCGTAGTAAGTTGAAATTATAGGTTATTTTCTGATTTGGTAATCTTGCTGCCATCTCTTTTCTGTCTCCTTACTCAGCATATGGATAAAAATAAAACGCGATTTATTTCTTTTTTCTTCCTCTTCTTTTCTTTGTTTGCACCTTATCTTGTTCCGGTTTCTTTTCGTTGTTAATTTTAGGTTCGATGGTACAATAAAAGTAGGTGGGTATATCTGCAACTTCTATGTTTAATAATTTTGTTGCATTGTAAATTTCCAACTGTGAAAATTCGATTTTGTTATTCAGCCTCTGGCTCAGCGAAACCCTTCCAATTCCAAGTGCTGCTGCAAACGCCTCCTGTGTGCTGTAGAACTCCTTGATTTTTCCTAATAGTTTATTATAGTAAAACTGTTTTAATTCTGTTTTCTCCACAAAAACACTCCTCTGTATAAATTTAATTATTTCCGCGGTAGCCTGAAATCTCTTACTCAGGATTGTGGCTGGATAACTAGCAACAGCCACTTTATGTAAAAATACATATTATATGAACTAAAAAGGGGTAAGGGGTTAAAAGCCTTCATGCTTTTTAAGGGGGTTGATGAAGAGCTTTGCACAATGTTTTGTCAATAATGCTTTTTCTAAAAACATCTGATAAAGCATCATGGCATTCACTGAACACGTACATTGTAGTCTATTATTTATTTTAATACAATAAATCACATAAAAATGTTTTCTTTTAACAAAAAATCGTTTTCTTTTCTCCATACACTCACAAATAATTGCTCATTATATTTAATGTTAACAAAAAAATGTTTTTCATTTCTATTAAAATAGAGGAGGTAGGATTATTCACCTACCTCCTCTAAACTTTGCAAACTTGTTATGGTTTTTAAATTTCTCACTCCCCATAGGTAATATGGGCTGATTAAACCAAAACCAACATGCAGCATTTACATTACTTTTTATAATTACTTCTGCTGCCCTCTTCACTACATTTTCTTCTGCTCTGTTCATAAAAAAACCACCTTTCATACAAATATGCTGCAATTGGTTAATTATGTCATTTATCATATGTTAAATTATTAATACTCTAAGTATTCTCTGTATTCACGTATTACATCTTTATATTTTCTAATTGCAATCTGTAATTCCTTCCCATCTAGCATAACTAACGTCTTACCACAAATTTTATCTATTTTACTCTTATTCACTATTATACTTGCACTAATTTTTAGAAATGCTGATGATAACTTACCCTCTATTTCTTTTAACGTTCCATATACTATAAATGTTTCCTTTTTCGTTGTAATCTCTACACTTTGACTAAATTTCATAATATATAAAATGCTATTTTCTTTTAAAATACAATTTTCCCTGTTAGAGGTCACTTCAATAACATGATTATTCTTAATGGTTCCTATTCCAGTAATTTGAACAAGTGCTTTTCGAAAAATCTGTTCAAATTTATCAGGTTGAACTGGTTTCGATAAATAGCCAAATGCCATAATATTAAAAGCATCTAACGCATACTCTGAATGACTTGTGACAAATATAACAATAGCCAATGGATTTTTTTTCAAAACTATCTCAGCAATCTTAAATCCATTCATATATGTATTTTCAAGATCAATATCCAATACTGCAATGTCTATCTTAACCCTTCTTAATAAGTCTGTGATTTCAGAATTAACATTGTTATAACAATGAGTATTGATAGCAACCTTTAATTTCTCTGCAAATCGACTTACACACGCCTTATTAATATCTATGCATAGATTATCATCATCCAAAATTAGTATTTCTATCATATAAATTCCTCACAATTATTTTTGTTAAATGTTAGTAGTAAAATAAATTCATCTGAACCAAGTACCACATTCATCTTCCCATTATATTTATCTACAATATCCTTAATAATTTTCATTCCTAGGCCATGATTTAATTTATTTTCTTTGCTTGTAAGAAAATTACCATTTCTATCACGTTTTGGTTTTTCAGAAATTGCATTTTTGCAAATAATATTTAACTCATTCTGTGTTCTATTTATTTCTAAAATGATAAATCTTTTCTGACAATCTTTCAGTTTCTCATTAGCTTCAATTGCATTATCAAGAATATTGGAAAATAATGAAGTCAGTTCATGATTTGAAAATGGAAACTTACTAACTGTAATTTCAGAAGTAAACGCTATATTCTTTCTTGTAGCCTGCTTTTTCTTTTGCGTAACAATACTTGCTAAAAAAACATTTTCAATCGCACATACTTCTTCTGAATCAAAAATATCTGGATACAATTCATCTATATATTCTTCTACCTTTACGTATTTTTCCGTTTTTGCAATACTGGAAATCTGTAAAATATGTGACTTTATATCATGTCGAAGTTTCCTTAATCGATTTGTAGATTCGGTTATGGCTTCATAAAAACTAAGCTGTAATTCCATCTGTTCAATACGTTCTTTTGCTTTATTTTCCAATGCACTTTTTTGGTAAATAGTATAACTTGCATATAAACTCACAGCAATTTCAAGCATTAATAAAATTGCAATAATTATTAAAAGAATTGTAGAATTATCATCAATCAAGCTTCTATTATAGAACAATACTACTAAAGGAGTTAACGCAAATAAATTTAGTATAATAATCGGACGAAGATACTCCCACCTAATGCACCGTTTCTTTTGAAAAATCATTCCATAGCCAATCCAATACAATAACAAATTTAGTAATCTTGCACTAATGGTTATAGCTAAATTTTCCACACCAAACTCGGTGAAATGTTCCATTGAAACAGGCTTAATTAATAAACACAATCCGCCCACCACACAATCTATTACAATTGAAACTCCATAAACTACAATTAGAAGAAATATTTTAGTTCTAGTACTACCCTGAAATATTATTCTTGATACAATTATTATGTAAATAAACATGATTGGAAACACTAACATTGATGCTTCATTAATACCTAAAAACGTCATACCTTGTTTTCCAATTATTATAAAATATAATCCCAAAAATGCTCCTAAATAATATTTTTTATCATTGCATTTTGGTGTTAATATCGTATAATAAGAATGAATCCAGATAAATGGATCAACTGTGCAAATTGCTAAATACAGAAAAATACTTACTATTTTGATAAGCATTAGTCCAACAGCCCCTCTTGTATATTAATTATTACTTTTATCTTAAAACAGTACTCTTCTTTCTTACCCTCTCCCCGTATACCTATCTTAATCTTAACACATGAAATAATTTAAAACAATATATTACCATAACATAATTTTGCATACAAACTGCAATTAATTTAACAATCCGTGCAAATGCATCCAGTAATCAAAAAGTCAAATCCTCTTACTAGCTTTTTCATGACGAATTACTGACTTTCTATTTTACTCATTTTATTTGAACAATTAGGTAAAACCTCATTCAATTCTTTCTGTTTTTCTGCCGAATCAGTTCCACCAATCACTACATATTCCAAAGAAGAAAGGCTAGTTAACTTTGATACATCATCAAAAATAACATATTGATCTAACTTCAATGATTTTATTCCGTCAAAGACGGCATAATCTGATATATTCTCAAAATTGCTCCCTGACATGGGTTCTCCACTTACATGATAAAACCCATTATAAATTTTTAATTCATCTACTGTTTCATTATAATTTGATATATGTAAATAGGATGGCTTACCGCTAATATTTAATTTGAAATAAATCGTTATCTTGTACCCATTATTAAGATAATAATCTGGGTTCTTTTCTAAGTAACGGTTGAGCTTTAATCGGATGTCATTATATGCATCAAGTTTGCACTTCTTTTCTCCCCAGAATATGTATTTGTCAACAAGCCCATAACTAATTTCCTTTTTTTCACTATTACAATTTATATAGTCCAATTTAAAATATTTCCTATATTGTAATAAAACAGGATTTATTAGCTTTCTGTTGCTTTGATTCCATACTACAACATTGTAAATGACAAATACGGTAATGATACATAGCAATAACATAATAATTCTTTTGAAATATTTTGTTTTCATGGTATTCTCACTTTTCTTTAACTAAGCTACCCGTCCATTTCCTACCATATTATTTGACATATAAAGGATCAATATCCCCAATTGACTCATAAAACTTCATCATGTCCTGATAAGTTGTATTACTGATCTGATAAATATCTTTCAGAATTTTAAATAATTTTATGATCGGAAACGACCACTAGAGTTGTGATCTCTGTCCAAATACAACACCTATTTTCAGTGCATGCCATGTCCTGTCTTATATAGAATTATGTTATCAACTAATATTTCACTTAATGTAGGTTCTAACACACCTGGCATCATTTTTATCATTGTACTTTTTCCAGCGTCATTTGGTCCAAGGTATCCTACAATCTCTCCTGACATAACCTGCATTGATATATTATTAACAGCCTGTATGATGTTATATTGACGGGTGAACAGAGCATGAATGCTTCCCTGTAAACCTTCATGTCTTTTCACTAACTTAAATTCCTTAATAACATTATTTAATGATATTATTAGTTGCATATTACTTCAGTTATTTTATAATTCTTTAAGCTGCTCTACAAATTCATTATCCAAAATCACTTTTCCAATACTGCATACGGGTCCTGTCATGAAAATATTATTTTCTTCAATCTGTATTTGAAGTTTGCCGCCTGGCATGCTTACTGTTATATCGTTATCTACCATTCCATTTCTATAAGCAGCATATGCTGCTGCACAGCTACTGCTACCAGAAGCCATGGTATATCCGGCACCTCTTTCATATATTTCAATTTGTATATTATTTTTATCAATCAATTTAACAAATTGTGTATTTATTCTATGTGGGAAGAGCGGCGAGTTTTCAACATATGGTCCAACTTCACATGCAAATGCTTTACTGATTTCATCACAAAAAATTACACAATGAGGGTTTCCAACTGATACACAGGTAGTAAAATATTCTTTACCTTGAAATTCCATCTTCTCATGGACTACTTCTCTTTTTTCGCCAATTACAGGTATTTTATCGCTTGAGCATGTAGCTTCACCCATATAAACTTTCATTAAAGTTCCTTTTTGGTTTAAGTATGTTACAACAACATCTCCTCCCAGCGTCGGAATAAGTATTTCCTCATTGGTTGCATAACCTGCATCTTTTAGATATTTAGCAAAAATACGGACACCATTACCACTTTTCTCTGCTTCTCCACCATCAGGATTAAAGATTTTCACACAATAATCATTTTTCTCTTTGTTAGATTTATATAAAATGCCATCAGAACCAACCCCAAAATTTCTATCACATATTAATTTAATACGCTCTGGGTTCAATTCCATATTAAAATAATTTTGATCTAAAACTAAATAATCATTTCCCAGACCATGATATCTAAATAACTCCATAATGCTCCTCCTCTGGTCTTTATTGACTCCCCAAATCACAATGAAAAATAATCCCTTTCTTGTCTTTCACATTAAGACATGCATTTTTCATTAATAGTAGCTGTTGTAAAATCTCTATTCAGTATATTCTTTTTATTATCAGGTACTTTTCCATGATTCGTATTATAATAATACTTACGAACAACTATAGAGCGTATTCCTTAGCATTTCATATGCCTTTGCACACGTTTTATGCTGCATGGTATACCAGTATCATTAAGAGTTCTGCAAATCTTAACAGCTCCCTATCTCTTTTTATTATCTAGATAACATTCCATAACTCTTTCACTGAATTCGTCATACTCTTTTTTCTTATTGGAAGCTTCTCTTAATAAAGCCTTGTAATAAGTACTACTTGGAAATTTTAAGGCGTTACACATTTGCTTGACTGTATATAATTCTAAATGTTTCTGAATAAATGATACGTACTCTGTTAACGTTCTTTGGCGAATATGGCGGTAGCTTTTTTAATATTTCATTCTCAATTTCTAATTCACGTATCTTCTTTTAAAGGGCTTTATAGTCTTTCATAGAAATTGTTTCTATATCAAAATCTGTACAGGAGTTAATGTTTTAACCCAACCTAAGATAGTTGATTTTGCTACGCCATATTCACTTGATAACTGCGAAAAATAATGTCCAGCACTATACAAATCCACAAGCTGTTGTTTGAATTCTTGTGTGTATTTCTTTTGGTTCTTTGCCATGTTGAACAGTTCCTTTTCTTTATGAAATTATTATAAGTTGTTCAACTTTATGTGTCTACTTTTATATACTAACACCAGTCTGCACAAAGCGCTTCTTATACTCCACCACAACTTCCTTTAATCTGAACTTGTCAAACATATTCATTCACCGCCCTTATTTTGCTGTTCGTAAACTCTTATATATATCATCAGAGAAAATGCCAAGTACCGGCGCTTCATCTTTCTTATATCATCAAAAGTCTTTTAAAAACCCAGTACATCGCTAAAAGCAAAATACACTTTTCAATGGGAGTATAATCAGAATAACTTTCTTCGTTCAAATCATCACTTATTTCATCTAGACTTGCTCTGGATTTTTATATGCCATACACACACCTCTTTCATTTGTCATTTTATTTTTCGGCATCATTTCTTGTTGTTTTATAGTACCAAAGAACACTTTCTATATCTGCATCGTCACACAGATACTCTCCTTCCTTAAATTTATTAAGTGCAATAATTTCTTTTGCACGTTCAAGTTTTTTTGGCGATAACGCATTAAACTTTTTCCACCATTCATTTGCCAAGTCACAATCCTTTTCTGAATAATTCGTATATCTCTCAGCCAATCTTTCTCTTAAATTAGCATCATACTGACGACGATATATTATAAATGTTTCTGGCATCCATAATATTTTATGGAATTCATCAATATTACTTCCAAATGCTTCTTCAAAAAATTCCTTTCCACGACCAATCTTTCCTTTTGTAGAATTTAACACTGCCTGCACTGCTCTAATAAACTTTCTATTCCAGTGCACTCCTATATAATCCCTATTCATAAAAAATTCCGGGTCATTGATCGGATGATATTTCATAGGAAATGAATATATACTTGCATCTAATTTCTCACAAAGATTCACATTCATTTCTAGCCTATAATATAATTCATCTGGCTTATCCTCAAAATTATATAACAAATAATTTGATAAATTTTTTATACCACTATTTACTGCCCTTTCAACTGAGTTCTCATAAATATCATGCAACTTCCAATGATCAAACGCGATTCGCAAAGGATAAATATTAACTTCAGAAAGTTTCTTCATATTTTCATTTGTGATTAATCTTGAATCAATACCCTGATTAAAATCAACAATTCTCTTTTTCTTTGATGGTTTATGCGTTTTTTCATATAGCGGGCGTACAATCTCATCTAACTCCAAAATTGCCTCTTTAGTGGCAGTATAGTGATACAAACAATGTTTTTCTACAAACATCATATAAAGTTGCGTCTTTTCATCTTCATTTTTTAATCTATCAATAGTATCCTTATATATTTTTACGGCCTTTCTAATATACGCCCTATCATTATATGAATCTCTAAGATTTCTAATTGTTATTTCATATTCATTAGGTGCTATATATGTTGCACCTTGTCCGAATCCACATTCTTTGATTTCGTCGATAATTTGTTCATAGCATTTTGAAGCCAAAACATTATTATCTAACAACAACAAGTCTCTCTGCGTTCCGAATCTTTCATTTGTTATTTTTATCTGTTCTTTCAGACTGATATAATCACAGTATTGTGGTTCTAATCTTGGCACTGCACAAAATTTGCACTTATTAACACAGCCTCGTGTCATATAAGCAAAATATGCATTATTGGCTGGATATACATAATCAATTTCTTCAAGAATTGAATAGTCTAACGACAATTGGTCTATAATCAAATTATCCCCTGGGTCAATCGCTCCTGGTTTATCCAATAATCCCTCAAAAGGATGTATACCTGTTGCTTCATAAACTTCATTCGGCAACAGTGTAGCCATTATTCCTCCTACCATTACATCTTTTTCGTCTTTGCACAACTGCTTAGCAAAATTAATGGTATTAATTGTAATATTCCAGTAAAAGGTAAACAGCGTCGTTATACCCACTTTGTCG
Source organism: Anaeromicropila populeti (assembly GCF_900112775.1). GTDB lineage: Bacteria > Bacillota > Clostridia > Lachnospirales > Lachnospiraceae > Anaeromicropila_A > Anaeromicropila_A populeti. The sequence goes on along the minus strand of NZ_FOYZ01000028.1, from coordinate 2,842 downwards.
AACCTTGGCTTTGTAAAATATTCCTTATCTCTGTATCTTTTTCTAAATTCCTTAACAATTTCCAACACATCTTCTGAATCAAAAATGTCAAATTCTTCTAAAATAGAATATCTACCAATTTTAATGAATTCAAACAATGATTGATAATATTCCTTCCAAAAAATTTCTGGATATACTATTTCCAAGTGCTCAATCAAATCCTCACAGATTAGCTCTACTGCCAATGCTTTCATATCACCTTTGTAGAACCTAACGTTATCACCTTGTATACGATAATAAGTCGCAATCTTCATAAGTCCCATTGGTGGATACTTGTTTTTATAATTCGGTTCTATCAATAATACTTTTCTGTTCATTTTATCTAAGTTCTTCCTTTATTTTGTCTATAATTTTTTCTGCAACATCTTTTGGAGCCACATCATTAATTATGGTCAACAATCGACTTACAAGCTTTCTTTCACTTTTTGATAACTTTGACATAGATGAAGTAATATACTGCTTCTTCTTATCTGGGATCTCTGTCTTTACAACGTCTTTTTCATTTACTTTTTTTTGTAGTTTTTCTGCTTCAAACTTGTTCTCAATACTCTTTTGAACTTCCGCAATTGGAGACTCTTCGTCTACTTCTTTAAATTTATCAATTTTCTTTCTCGCTTCTTCTACTTCCTTTTCAGCTTTATCTATTGCAAATATAAGTTTTTGTTTTTCTTCTTCATTTACAAATCCATTCTCGCTAGTCTTCTTGTTAAATTCATCGACTTTTAAAACATATTCTTCTTGCTTTTTATATGCATTTTTCAAACGATTAGCATCATAGTACAGCCGGTGTAATACATCGTAAAAATATGTTCTCAATTCGTCTTCAAACTTAACTCTGGATTCATTTTCATTGAAATAATCACGCTGCGAGTTAGGAATCAATTTATCATCTTCTGCAAATATTTCCCCAACAAAATAGTAATTCCCCCTATTTTCTTTAAATAGGTCCTGAACTACATCATCATTACCAATTTGAATATTACCACTTCTTACACGAAGTCCACGCATCTGATTCACTTTTGGAATAGACTTTTCAAATCTAGAAAGACCATACCACATCCAAGCAATCAAATTTCCTTCTTCATCATAAAAATCTTTAAATTCGAGCTTTGAAATATCATCATAATTCTTTAAATTCGCTCCACTCTGCTCCTTAATTTTGGTTGTATATTCCTTAAAAATTTCCTGGCCATTGATTCGAATACAATACTCATCAATTATACACCCACGTTCTCTTGCATGTGAATAGATACTACTTCTCAAAATAAAAGTATTTTTGTAAGGAACTGGAGCTACAAAGTTTAAATACTTCTTAATCCTTTTCGCATCCAGCAAATCAGTATTTTCCCTATTAACCCCAGTCATTTCCACTTCAAAATAATGTTTTTCACTCTCTTCAGAAACAGTATCATACTTCACAATTGCTTCCCATATTTCATCAATTGTATATTTCCTATTCTCAACCAACATCTCCCTCATTTTTTTTGCATCACAAATCATTACTGACGCAACATCTTCACCCAAATAACTAGTCTTAAATTTTAGAGTTTTACAATACGCCAGTCCACACAAGCGCCCAATTCCTCTGAAACCTTTATTCTGACCAATCTGCTTGTTACTATTGGCAATATCTCCTAAATCTTCAATAAAGGAATCTGATTTCACACCAGTTGCATTATCAAGTATACTTATGTATCTTTTTGAACTATCAATAAAGATATCTACTTGACCTTCTTTCTGCGAAATAATACCTAACTTCACTGCAAGATCAATTTGGTCACAAGCATTCTGTATATATTCACGATAGATTACTCGTGAATCAGAATACATACCTGTTGTTAAATTATCCAATATATTTTTACCTATTGTCGCCATATGTTTTCACCTCATCATTTGAATTGCTTATAAATTGGTTTCGGAAATTTAATATTCAATAACGACCTAAATATAGGATTTTGAATAATATATTCGCCTTGTTTTAACCTCGTCATCATATTTTTGTATACCGCTGGTACACTCTTGTAATCACTCTTTGAAACCTCAATAGAATTAGTTCTTCCATATGCATGTGTCGAACAGTTACCTGTAACTCTGTCATGTATCGCACTTCTAAACTGCTCCGCTGCAAATAACACTACCCCCAAAGAACGACCTCTTTCTGAGACATCCAGTACCTGTTTCAATATCGGGGAGTTCTTTGGAACTTCTTTAGACGCATATTTATTTAACTCATCAATAAAAACTACGATTCTTGAAGGAGGGTTAACACCTTCATCTCCACTGTATTGACCCAACTGTAAATCATACAAAGTTCTTATTGCATCACCAAATACAAATGCCTGTTTATCCTCTGATAGCTTTGCAATATCTATTACATGAACCTCATTCTTTTTAATATATTTCATCGCATCTCCAATTCTTGTCTCCCCATCTTCTTCAACAACTGAACGAGCAAATATCTTATTATGATGTTGTATAATAAAAATTGCCACCCTATTCTCAAGGATTTTGATATATAATAAATACAAGAAGAGGAGAATTGAGATGGCAGAAAAACGAATTACAAAATCATATGATCAAGAATTTAAAGCACAAGCAGTAAAACTTGCACAGGAAATAGGCGGGCATAAAGCCGCTGCAGAACTTGGGCTTCCAACAGGTACTATTTATACATGGATAAAAGCATTTAAGGAGGGACGCTTAGAGGCAAAAGAGGCTGTTCATACGCCAAATAATGCATTATCTCTTAATGAAGAGTTAATTGAGCTCAGAAAACGCGTTAGAGATCAAGATAAAGAGATTC
>NZ_FOYZ01000029.1 GCF_900112775.1 Anaeromicropila populeti | reverse complement strand
TTTTCATACAGACAGAGGAAACGAGTTTAAAAATAAAATAATTGATGAGGTTCTAAATGCCTTTAAAATCAAACGTTCCTTAAGCCAAAAAGGGTGTCCATATGATAATGCAGTTGCAGAAGCAGGGTATAAGATTATAAAGACAGAATTTGCATTTAAAAGAGTTTTTAGCAGTTTAGAGGAACTGAAAAGAGAATTAAGTGATTATGTAAAGTGGTATAACAATAAACGTATTCATGGAGCCTTAAATTATATGACTCCAGTAGAATATCGTTTATCTAAAATGACCGAATAAAAATTGTATAAAAAAGTGTTGACAATCCACCCATATCAAGCAGTACTGCTGACACCGGATGAGATTCGATATAACTGATAGCATACTTTTGGTAATCATGTGGATTGTACTGCATCTAAAACCCCTCCAATCTGACTCTCGTCGTCTAGTACAAAAACTAAAAAGCCTAATGCCCTAAGCAATTTGTGCCTTGCCATCTGTAATGGGCGCGGGCGCTTGCCAGGGGCCTTTACTTCTACAAAGGCAATAATCCCACCAGGCATTAGAAGGATTCTATCCGGCATACCATCAAAGCCCGGAGATACAAACTTCACAGCCAGCCCGCCACGCTTTTTCACTTCTAAAGTTAACTTCTTTTCTATTTCTTTTTCTCTCATCGCTTTATCTCCATCAAAATTGGTGACGGTCTGTGAAGGTCTACCCATAAACCTCTTATATAAAGAATTTTTATAAATTTTTCTCTAATGCGAAGTTCTATATATGACCGTAACTGACCGTCACCATATTAGGTCAGTGCTACTCGGTGCAACTCAACTTAGAAACTCTTCCTCTTTTAAGCGCACGCCATATATGAAGCTACCTGTTTTGGTCTTTTTGCGTTCAAACCCAGCAGTCTCCAAAGCAGTATAGAAATCTGTTGTGCTTCTTGTATACTCACCGTTGCGCCCGCAATGGGCACGGTATTCCTGATAAAACTCACCGGATTTTTGCTGGTATGTCTTATCCACCTCGCAACAATCCTCCAAAAAGGAAGCAAGCCAGTCATTGTTTTCTCTGTACGCTTCAATGGCCTCCTGAACACATGCTGGAACACTGAAATGGTAGTTAGCCTCAATAGCTTTCTTTGCACCTTCGATGATCCAGCTCATGATGTACGAGCCTGCATTCTTAACAAGGTAGTCGGCGTAGTTTTTGATGTCACTTTTATTCTCAATTCTTGCATTAAACGGAATGACGATAAGACGTCTCCAGGTACCATCATCATTGGCACCGACTCTCGGAAGATGGTTCGTATAAAGCACCAGTGTATGAGATGGTTCAAACTTGAACGGGTCCTTATACTTTTTCTCCGCTTCGATTTCATCAGTAGAGCTAAGCTGTTTCACAATTGATGTGTTCAGGCGCATGCCCTCTTCAAGCTCGGAAGCAATGATGAGGCGTTTGCCCTTAAGCTCTGCCATTTCAGGTTTTACGTTTCTGCGACAACCAACTGTAAGTGTATCTGCTGAGATAGCACCACTGTAGGAGCCGAGCACCCTTGAGATACTGTTCCAGAAGGTAGACTTGCCATTGCGGCCTCCGCCATAGGCAATGATGATAGCTTCGAGGTAAACTTTACCGATTGCAGAAAGGCCAACAATCTGTTGAACGTAATCAATCAGCTTTTGGTCATTACAAAAAAAGGTGTTCAAAGCATCTAACCAAATTTGCTCACCCTTATCTCCCGGAGAAGCTGTTGTTTGCTTTGTAATATAATCCGCTGCCTCTGGAGCACGACCACCGGCCAGACCCTTGCGAAGGTCAAACGTAACACCCGGTGTATTAAGTAGGAACTCATCCTTATCTAAGTCGCTCACCTTGATTTCCAGCATTGGCTTTGCAGCCTGCAATGCTGATATGACATATTTCATATCCCTGCGCTTCATTACAAAAGTTCTGTAAGCAATAGCCGACTGATACTTTTTAAATGCCTTTAATGGATCTCCTGAAAGTGAAGCTTCATACTTTTTGCCACCAGCAAGAATATCTTCTTCCTTTTTACCCAAAGCAACTAAGGCATTAAGGGCGCTTTCCACCTCACCGAGGGCATCTTGAAGCTGTAAATCGAGGAACTCTTCCATTGCACCTACTGACTGCTGCCGTGATTCCATCCAATACTCACCGTTAAAACGAAGATAATCTGTGGCATCGGTGTAGCAGAGCTCATTGCCATATTCACGAGTAAGCACCTTTGCCTGGCCAATATCAGAAAAGTCCGAGGGTCTCAGCGAGTCAAAGTCAGAATTGTAGTCATCTGGAGGAACATACCCCTCCTGACCTTGCACCTTCCTTGCAAACTTGATAGCACTATTCCAGATAGCTGTAAGTTCTTCGTTATCCATAGGAGGATCACATTTCTTAGCCTCTTCCAGAAAAATCTCATGGGCCTTATCTGTGCTGCCGTATCTCTTTACAACGCGGCCAGCAAAACGAGACAAAGTATTGTTGCGTTGACCTTCAGGTATTGAATTGCTACGACCTGTATTTGTAGGTGCAGGAACATTCTCCAGCAATTCATCAATCGTGAGCCAACCTTCATGCCAGATAACTTCTCCGGTATCAGCACCATAGATAAAACGCGCTGCATCCAGAGCGTTATCATCAAAGAACGGGAACTGAGCATGGATAGCCTTTTTAATAGCCACATATCCTTCCGCATCTGTTAGCTCTTCTATAGAAAAGTAAACATGGAACTTGGGCCTTGCTGCTTTTCCATCCTTAGAAAGCATATTGTGACGGCTGGGAGCAATCGCATATGAAATATCCATTAAAATTTCATCCAATGCCTCTGGCGTTATCCACTCATCCGGATTTTCAGTGTGATCATTATCGCAATCCATGACGATGACATCAGACTTTAAGAAATTGTCTGCACTGCGATAGTTGTTCTTGTACTCCGCGCAAACGTGGTCTAGCTTTGCAGCTTCTTTTAATTCTTCAGCCGAGGTTATAACTCTTTTATTTGGATAGAGGCAATTTTTCTGATTGCCGGTGCAATTTGCAGTACAAATTGTTAGTTGCATGTTTCAACCTCCTCCATGTCCTCGGTAAAATAACGAATGGTCATGCGGCGCTTCTTTGCCTTATCAATTTCCATCTGCATGCCCTTCGTGATGTTTTCACCAAACACCCACAACTCATTGCATTTGCCTAAGAAGACTATATCCATGAAAAGTGCAAGCTCACGTTCCGCAGGATCATCATCCGAAAGATACATAGGAAAAAGTAGGTGTGGTGCAAAGGCGATAGCATTTCTTTCGATAACAGCGAATCGGCTATAAACCTTGGCTCTTTCAGTGTTTCTTTCTACATCACCCGCATAAGGTGAGCAGATATACACGAGCGGTTTGAAGACCTTGTCTTCCTTTTTGATGTTTGTCAGCGCCTCGTATGCGGTAGGGTCGGGATAGCCTTCACTGTTTTTCTTATCCACTCCGCCAGTACCATATTTACATCTCATCTGTTCGTTCATAAGCGAACCTCCTTATTAAGATTCGAGCGGCATAAAAGTCCCTCTACCAGTCCCAGGACAGAAAGCACCGCTTTGAACGAACTTTTGAAAATAAATTTTTCCTTCCTTATATAAGCGACAGTAGACTTAAAAAATCTGCTGTCTTTTTTCGTTCATTTCCGCTTTAAGTGTCCTGGGATTAGTGAAGGACATGAAAAATGTGTGGCCTGAAAAAATCACAAAAGATTTTTCGTACAAACCACACAAAACTGTCCTGGGACTATTAGAGAGGGAGCACTCCTCTCGGAAAGGGAGGTAACACAAATGCAGACACAGACGAATGTAGAGGCTTCAAAAGATCAGCAGTTTGATGAAGAACTTGCTGACACCCTCACAGCCATAAGCGTTGTATCCAAGAGACTGGCTCAGAAAATCAAAGCCTTGTCTGCAAAGGAACAAGAAAAGAAGGAAGGAGGTACTCCAAATGAGCAAGATGAGTGAACTTAGTCAGGTTCTCTCTGAACTTAAGGACTGCGGCAAAACCCTCATTAACATTGCAGACTCACTTACAGAAATTTTCTCAAGTACAGGTGACGAGCCCGAAAGTGTTATGGAAGAACCCGTGATACCGACAGAGGAACCGAAACCAGAGTATTCGTTCTTAGATGTTCGCAAGAAGTTTGCAGAAATGTCCAGAGCCGGATACACAGAAGCGCTTAAAGGACTTCTGAAAAAATACGGTGCGGAGAAGCTCTCCAGCGTAGACCCGTCACAGTATGCCGCATTACTTGCGGATGCGGAGGCAATTAAATGAGCATAAAACATGCACTACTATCTGCTTCATCCGCACACAAGTGGATTGCTTGCCCACCATCGGCGCTACTTAGTAAGAAGTTTGAAGATGCGTCCAGCAGCTTTGCACAGGAAGGCACTGATGCCCATGCACTTGCGCAGTACAAGCTTGAAAAATTACTGGGACTTGATACAAAGAACCCGACTGAATCTTTAAGCTTCTACGATGAGGAAATGAACAGCCACGCTGAATACTATGCCGCTTTTGTACTTGAACAGCTTGAGAAAGCAAAAGAAACCTGTGCTGATCCTCAGATACTTATTGAGCAGAAACTCGATTTCTCGAAATATGTCCCGGAAGGCTATGGCCATGTTGACTGTCTGATTATCGCAGACGGCACTCTTACCGTAATTGACTACAAATACGGACTTGGAATCAAGGTATCCGCGGAAAGAAATCCACAAATGTTCTGCTATGCACTTGGAGGCTTGGCTCTTTTCGATGGCATTTACGACATCGACAATATCCACCTGGTCATCTATCAGCCGCGTAGAGAAAACATTAGCGAATACATCATCTCTAAGAGTGAATTAATCAAGTGGGCTGAGGAAGTATTGGCTCCTACTGCACAGCTTGCTATCAAAGGTGAGGGCGAATACAAGGCTGGCGAGCACTGCCAGTTCTGTAAGGCCAAAGCAACCTGCAGGAAGCGTGCTGAATACAATCTGGAGCTCGCAAAATATGACTTTGAGGTGCCTGCCACTCTCGATAACGATGAGATCGCAGCTATCCTGACCAAAGCAGACGAGCTGGTATCTTGGGCCAATGATGTCAAGGAATATGCTCTGAAGGAAGCTCTGAACGGTACCAAGTTTGAAGGCTTTAAGTTAGTCACCGGTCGTTCCAACAGAAAATACACCGACGAAGCTGCAGTAGCTGATGTCGTTATTGCAGCCGGTAAAGACCCATATGAGAAGAAACTGCTCGGCATTACCGCCATGACAGCACTTCTCGGTAAGAAGACATTTGAAGATATTCTCGGTGGTCTAACCTTTAAGCCGCCTGGAAAACCGGTCCTTGTTACCGCTGATGACAAGAGACCTGAATTCAACTCAGCATTTGAAGATTTTGATGAAAATTAAGGAGGAAATAAATCATGACAAAGACAGTTAATCTGTTGAAAGTAGTTACTGGCCCTGATACCCGTTGGAGCTATGTGAATGCATGGGAGCCTAAATCCATAAATGGTGGCACCCCTAAGTACAGTGTATCTCTCATTATCCCTAAGTCCGACACGAAGACCATCGCTAAGATTAAAGCTGCAATAGAAGCGGCTTACCACGAAGGAGAAGGCAAGCTCAAAGGCAATGGTCGTACAGTACCGCCTCTTTCAACCCTTAAGACTCCTCTTCGCGATGGCGATGTAGAACGTCCTGATGATCCCACTTACGCAAACGCCTACTTTATGAATGCCAACAACAGCTCTGCACCTGGCATCGTAGATGCAGACCGTCAGCCTATCATCGAGCGCTCTGAGATTTATTCCGGTGTTTACGGTCGTGCCAGTGTAAATTTCTACGCATTCAACACCAATGGAAATAAGGGTATCGCTTGTTCCCTTAATAACCTTCAGAAAATCCGTGATGGTGAACATCTTGGCGGTAAGTCAAACGCTGAAGACGACTTCGCTACTGAGGATGATGAAGACTTCCTTTCCTAAACGGCAACTGACAATATGGGTGGTAGGAAAACCTGCCACCTTAGACAATCAAAGAAATGAGGTAAATCACATGGAAACTATTCTTGTTATTGAACTTATTGCTTTATACGGCGTGTTTATCATCGGAGCCCTATTCTGGGTCGTAACTGAAATTAATGACGCCATCAAAAAGCACAAGAGAGAAAAAGCAAAGAAAAACTTTGATCCACTTGATAAGTTTTAATTGCTTGGGCGGTGGCACTCCTGCTGCCGCCCTTATTCTTTTGAAAGGAGGATGTTATGGAAGATATAAAAATACTTTCTATTGATCTTGAAACTTACTCAGATGTGGACCTTGGTAAGTGTGGCGTCTATCGCTATGCAGAATCTCCGAGCTTTGAAGTCCTCCTGTTGGGCTACGCAATTAATGGCGGTGAGGTTCACGTTATTGACCTGGTCTTAGGTGAGAAAGTCCCAGAAGAGGTATTAAATGCATTAGTCGATGATAATATAACTAAATGGGCCTTTAACGCCTCCTTCGAACGTGTCTGTTTATCCTATTGGCTTCGTAAACATTACCCGGATAAGTTCTGTAGCTACAGCACCCCGGAGGACACTGTTGGAAGTTACCTTGATCCATCCTCTTGGCGTTGCAGCATGATATGGTCAGCTTATATGGGCTTACCGCTTTCACTTGAAGGTGTAGGTACAGTTCTTAAGCTCGGAGAACAGAAGCTAAAAGAAGGCAAAGACCTCATCAAATATTTCTGTGTTCCTTGCAAACCCACCAAAGTAAACGGTGGCCGCACACGTAACCTGCCTGAACATGATATGGCCAAGTGGTCCCTATTTAAAAAATATAATATCCGAGATGTTGAGGTCGAACAGGCAGTTAAGAAGAGACTAGAAAGCTATCCCGTACCTGAGTTTGTATGGGATGAATACCATCTGGATCAAGAGATTAATGACAGAGGCATCTTGCTTGATATGGGCGTCGTTAAAAATGCCATCATCTTCGATGAGAAATCCAAAGAGGAACTCACTGCTGCAATGAAGGAACTAACCAATCTTGATAATCCAAACAGCGTCATGCAGGTAAAACAGTGGCTTTCTGATAATGGTGTTGAGACCGAGTCGCTTGCTAAAAAGAATGTCGCAGCTCTTATAAAGACTGCACCGGAGGATCAGCATGACGCACTTCTACTTCGCCAGCAACTTGCAAAAAGCAGTGTTAAAAAATATCAGGCCATGCAGAATACTGTCTGTTTAGATGGCAGGGCTCGCGGCATGTTTCAATATTATGGCGCTTCACGCTCTGGTCGCTGGGCAGGCAGGCATATACAATTGCAGAACCTTCCTCAGAACCATATCCCTGATTTGGAAGATGCGCGTTCCCTTGTAAAGCTCGGAGATTATGATGCAGTAAAACTTCTTTATGAGGATGTGCCGGATACACTCTCTCAGCTTATCCGAACCTCTTTTATTCCAAGGTCAGGATACAAATTTATTGTGTGCGACTTCAGTGCTATCGAGGCTAGGGTTCTGTCCTTCTTAGCTGGGGAGCAATGGAGATTAGATGTATTTGAAAACAATGGTGATATCTACTGTGCTTCTGCTTCTGCTATGTTCCATGTACCAGTTGAAAAGCATGGTGTTAATAGCTACCTTCGTCAAAAAGGGAAAATCGCAGAATTGGCACTTGGATATGGCGGCAGTGTTGGAGCACTTAAGGCTATGGGTGCGTTGGAAATGGGCCTTACTGAAGAAGAATTGCAGCCGCTGGTTGATTCTTGGAGAGCATCAAACCCGAAGATTACAAAGCTGTGGTGGGATGTTGACAGAAATGTTAAAGAGGCAGTTCGTTTAAGAACACATACTAAAACACATGGCATTAATTTCTACTACCAGAAGGGTATGCTTTTTATTGAGCTTCCTTCCGGCAGGAGACTTTCCTATGTAAAACCTAAGATCGAACAGAACCAGTTCGGTGGTGAGTCTGTCACCTACGAAGGAACCGGCAACACTAAGAAGTGGGAACGCATAGAAAGTTACGGGCCGAAGTTTACGGAAAATGTTGTCCAGGCAATCAGCCGGGATATCCTGGCCTACGCTATGAAAACACTCAGCCATTGCTTAATCTGTGGTCATGTCCATGACGAGCTAATTATTGAGTGCAGCATAGATGTCTCCCTTAAAGCAGTTTGTGAGAAGATGGGACGAACGCCACCTTGGATAAAAGGTTTGGCTCTTAGGGCCGATGGCTATGAGACAATGTTTTATAAGAAAGATTAAAACAGAAAGGCGGTACTGACTTTTACATCAGTACCGTCTATTCTTTTACGTTTTAGATATAGTTTTCCAGACGCTCTCTTAAAGATGCCATCAACTTTTTAAGCTGGTACTCAAAACTTGACTGCGGAATTGACATAATTCTAGCAATTTCTCGCTTCGAACAGCCTTCCATAAGTAGTTTGCAGATACGATGACTATTGGGGTCTAGTTCTTCGAGAGCCTTAAAAAGCTCTTCAAGAAGCACCTTTTCTGCAACAATCTCTGCAACATCCTGTGTGCGGTCCTCAACGCTGTATCCAGCTTCTTCGAGTCCGTCTAGTGAAAGGACGTTACCTTCCTTAGTACGACTGCATTTGGAGCAATCTTCTGTGCATCTTTTCAGGCCGCCCTTGCCGTCACTAACCTGACAGAGTTTCTGCCGATCATTACGCTTGTGTTCAGCCCAGATCGGACGTTTGTAGGCTCTGTACACCTCTTCGGTTACCGTTACCTCTTGGCCATCGATGGTGAGGTAGTACTGCTTAGTTTCTTGATTGACTGTGTTTAACATTTTTTGTCCTTCCCGCCTTGGACTGCATTGGCGGCAAAGGATACAAAAATTGGTCTGTGCAGAAGTACACAGACCCTTTTGTCCTGAAAATGAGCGCAATAAGGGGAGGGTACTTCTATTGCACCGCCACAGTCCTTACGGACTGGTGCGAGACAATATGTATCCTTTGCCTTATTGCAAATCAGGCATTGAAATATTTTTTTTGTAATTTCATTTTATAATTTCTAGCTTTTTTGCCCGTTGAATAAAGTTCAACATCAAAAAGCCTTAATAACGGACAATCTTTATTTCTTAACTTTGAAAATCCACTAATTTTGCAAGATCACTTTCATGCAAATAGTGTTTTTGAGACAAAAAAATAAGGAACAGTACATATTTTCATATGCACTGTTCCTTATTTAAAAATAAAAGTTGCTTTTATAACTAACAACAAATAAATATCTGATGAACTAAGTTCATCAAAAAATTTCAAAAAAAATTTAGACCGGACATACAATTGTTATCGCCGGGATATAATTGACCCAAATCGTCGGTGAAAATTGACCCACTCAAAAATAACGGCTACCATAATCAAAAAGAGATTGTGGAGTGATGCCGATGCTAAGGAGTGGGATAATACTCATGATACGTGAAAAGGCACAACACGGGAAAAGCGCCTATGCCATCGGGATGGAGCTTGGCATCTCCAAGAATACCGCCCGTAAATACATAGAGCGACAAGGAGCACCGCCACCAAAAATTGACCGTTTTTCAAAGCTGGATAGCTTCAAGCCAATGCTACACGAGCTAATGAGTGAAGGGATATTTAACTGCGTTGTACTTCTGGAAAGGCTTAAGGACGCCGGTTATGAGGGTGGGATTACAATCCTCAAAGAATACGTACATCCTTTCCGACCAGCTAAATCGCTACCGGCAACCAGACGTTTTGAGACGCCAAGTGGCAAACAAGCACAGATGGACTGGGGTATATGCCAATATACCGACAGCAGTGGTATCCTTCACAAGGTCCCGGCTTTTGTGATGATACTCGGAACTTCCCGCGTCAAGTATGTAGAGTTTACCAGCCGATGCGATCTAAAAAGCTTGCAGCGCTGTATGGTAAACGCCTTCTCATACTTTGGCGGTGTACCAAAGGAAGTCCTGACAGACAACATGAAAACTGTTGTCGTGGGACGTCAGGCGGGAAAACCGTTGTGGAACACACGATTTGAAGATTTTGCGGCGGATATTGGTTTTACCCCAAAGGTGTGTCGGATTCGTTCTCCACAGACAAAAGGAAAGGTAGAACGGCTTGTCTATTACGTAAAAGACAATTTCCTGCCAGGACGGAAGTTTGAAGATCTCTCCGACCTGAATCTTCAGGCGTTGGATTGGTGCAGAATGGTAGATGAAAAACCGCACGGCACCACAGGAAAGATTCCTCTGCAGGAACTCATCCACGAAGGATTACAAACACTGCCATCACAACCGGTATTGGATAAATACCGCTGGGAAAGTCGAATTGTGACACGTGACGGGATGGTGAGCTTTGACGGTGTCCGTTACGGTGTGCCCTGGCAGTACAGCGGAAAAGAGGTTCAAGTGCGCTTGTGCTCCGGCTTTCTTGAAATCTACTACGGTGAAGTCTTGCTGGCTAAACACAAGATACAATATCGTTCTGGGAGCATCATCTATCTCCAGGGTCAGTACGAGGGACTCGCTGAGCGAAAAGGAATTGCTACGCCCTATCCCTGCGCCCAGCAGCGGAATAGTGCTGTTGAGATACGCGAACTAAGTATTTATGATCAGCTGTTGGGAGGTGTCTCCCATGGTTGAGTTGGAGCATACTCGAGAACTATTGGGCGGCCTCGGGCTTGGTACTGCCGCCGAGCTTCTAGATGCACAGATAGAACGTTCTTTACATGATAAACATACATATATCCGGTTCCTTAGTGAACTGTTAATCTTGGAACAGAACGAACGTAGCCGTCGGAGCGAAGAGACAAGAATTAAGATGTCGCGGCTACCACATAGAAAAGGGTTGGATGAATTCGACTTTAGCTTTCAGCCCAGTATTGATAAACGCCAAATTGATGAGCTGGCAACCCTATCATTTGCGGCCAGAGCTGAAAATGTTGTTTTGCTAGGACCGCCTGGCGTCGGAAAAACACATCTCGCTGTCGGTATAGCCATGACAGCGCTGAAGTCCGGACTGACGGTCTACTACACCAGCCTAGCTCGGCTCATTGAAGATTTGAAGCTGTCATCACAGCAAAACCGTTTGGAGAAACGTTGGCGGGTGTATCTGCGACCAGCAATCCTAATCATCGACGAAGTCGGTTACATGCAGCTTAATCGGCAGGAAGCCGAACTCCTGTTCCGACTTATTTCGGAACGTTACGAACACGGTAGCATCATTCTTACCAGCAACAAGTTCTTCAGTGATTGGGGCGAATTGCTAAGTGATACTGTGATCGCGACAGCATTACTGGACAGGCTGCTACATCATTCTCATGTAATCAATATTCGAGGACAAACATATCGTCTTAAAGACCGCCTGAAATCCGGTGTTCAGGTTACGCCGCCGGCGAACATTCCGGCGGTAGGGTGACCGGCGATTTGGGTCATTTTTTTCCGGCGTTTTCGGTCAAATTGATTCCGGCGTTGACACAATCCGGTCTAAACTGAATAGGTTATAATAAATTATACAAATCATATTCGGTCATGATATAATGAGAAAAATGGAGGATAACTATCATGGCAGGAAAAGTAAAAAATTACACCGATGATTTTAAAAAGCAAATAGTCGCATTAAGGCAAAATGGTAAACCAGCAGCAGAAATAGCTAGAGAATATCAACTGGCTAAATCAACAGTAGTGAAATGGACAAATGACTATGGTAATACAGGTTCTTTTAAGGCTAAAGATAACAGAACTGACGAAGAAAATGAGTTGATTCGCCTTCGTAAAGAAAATAAACAGTTATTAATGGAGAATGATATTTTAAAGCAAGC
>NZ_FOYZ01000039.1 GCF_900112775.1 Anaeromicropila populeti | reverse complement strand
AAAGGTGGAAAAAATATATTGATAATCTAAGCCCCCTAAGAGGGTATGGGGGTACTCTTATATATTATGCTCTATCTTTATGATTTTATACTATCCAATAAAAATAAAATAATTTGAATAAGACTTGTAATTTTGTTATTTATGTTATATAATATAAATAACTTATATAATGTATATCAGTAATAGAAAGGAGTGGTAAGAGTGGAAGCTGAACAATCGTATATGGAATTGTTGGAAGTCATTGGCGCAGTTTATCCCGAAGTAAATGGATATTCCTTTTACCGCTATCTTTTCCCCGACAATGAGAAGCAGGGAGAATTGAATACTAATTTTTCAAGACCTAATGCAATCTATCTTTACCAAGATGAAAAGGACGAGGGAACGCAACGAAAATTAAGGCGGCGTATTATGCTTTCTGATACATGGGAAAAGGACTATGCCGATTATGTGGAACAGAACCAGCTTACCTTGTGTAGTGGCTTGACTTACCGACAGCGTGCAAATCGTTTGCAGAACGCCCAGCGTATGAACGCTCTTGTCTTTGACCTTGACGGGGTAGGTGCATATGAGATACGAAATCTGTTTTTACGGTTTGGAAAGCCAGCAGAGAAAATACGCACGTTGCCTATGCCTACTTTCCTTGTGGCTAGTGGCGCAGGACTTCATGTGTACTATGTCTTTGAAGAACCGATAGACCTTTACCCCAATATTAAGTTACAGTTGAAAGCCTTAAAATATGACCTTACGTTCAGAATGTGGGAGTATAAATCGACTTCCACAAAAAAAGAAATACAATATCAATCTATCAATCAGAGTTTTCGCATGGTAGGAAGTATCAACGGCAAGTATGGAACGGAAATAAAGGCATTTCAGACAGGGGAGAAAGTAACCCTTGATTATTTAAACCAATACGCCAAGTCAGAAAACAGGGTAGATATAAACCGTCCATTCAGACCGTCACAGATGACGAAAGCGGAAGCAAAAGAAGCCTATCCTGAATGGTATCAAAGGGTAATTGTAGAAAAGAGAAAGCGGCTTAAAAAATGGGATATAAAAGGCAAACAAGGCTATGCTCTTTATGAATGGTGGTTGCGGCAGATAGGGGAAGTAAAAGGCGGTCATAGGTATTATTTTTTAATGTGTCTTGTCATTTATGCTTGCAAATGCGATGTGCCACGAAAAAAATTAAAAGAGGATATGCAAACCGCTTTCGAGGAACTAAAAGGGGTGGAGCATGACAATCCATTAACCGAGGAAGATATACGAAGTGCTTTAGAGACTTATGACAAGGAATACTATAATTTCAAAATAGCTGATATTGAGAAGTTGACTGATATTCGTATAGAACGAAACAAGCGAAATTATCAAAAACAGAAAGACCATTTAGAAGAAGCAAGAGCAATTCGTGATATTCGTATGAAACGACAAAATAAAGATTGGCGAGAAGGAAATGGCAGACCTAGCGCAGAGGGAAAAATAATAGAGTATATGAGAGAAAATCCCGAAGCAAGAAAGTGTGATGTGATAAAGGGAACAGGGCTTGATAAAAAGACGGTTTATAAGCATTATGAAGCGGCAAAAGAACAGGCTAAAGCCGTGCAAAGAACAGGGCGCACGGAAAGAATGTAAGATTTAATCACCGTGATAACATACTTGACAAGCTATACACAACGTGCTAATATGCGATTATATAATTTATATAACATATATAATGGATATAACCGATATACAGTAAATAACAAGCATAACATAAAGGAGAGTGAAACAATGCAAATTATAGCAGTAGCGAACCAAAAAGGCGGCGTAGGCAAGACAACAACCTCACACGCTATGTGCGCAGGGTTAGCAGAAAAGGGCTTTAAGGTTTTAGGGATTGACCTTGACCCACAGGGGAATTTTTCTACCGCTTGCGGGGCAGAAAATTATAATGTGCCAACCTCATACGAACTGATGAAAGAGGAAGCCAGCGCAGAAGAAGCAATCCAGCAAACGAAAAGCGGCTTTGATGTGATACCCTCAAATATCATGCTTGCAGGAGCAGAACAGGAGTTATCCCAAACAGGAAAGGAATACCGCTTGAAAGAAGCTATTTCCCCTATTGCTGGTAACTATGATTTTATTATTATTGATACGCCGCCGTCTTTGGGTGTTTTAACTGTTAATGCGTTTACCTTTGCAAGTGATATTCTGATACCGACCACGGCGGGGATTTTCGCCGCAACAGGTA
>NZ_FOYZ01000023.1 GCF_900112775.1 Anaeromicropila populeti | reverse complement strand
GTGACCTTCCAATGACCTTCTTCCTGTCTGTTCCATTTGGCGAACTAGAACTTTTTTGTATTGGCTCTGATTGGCTTCTAGGACGTTCTATTTGCCCTTTCGTATCCTTTTCTCTTACAACCTTATGAGAATCATCCTGAATGCTCTGTGGTCGTTCCTGTGACTTTTCAGGTGCCTTCTTCCTGTCTGTTCCATTTAGCGAACTGGAACTAGTTTTTATTGGCTCTGATTGGCTTCTAGGACGTTCTAGTGATTTTCCAGATACCTTCTTCCTATCTGTTCCATTTGGCGAACTGGAATTAGTTTGTATCGGCTCTGCAGCTTCCCACATTTCCTGAAAATTGCTAGTGCTTATGTAATAAGAGGTTCTGGTAAATGCATATGGTCTTTGTACTTCTGGTTTCTGTACTTCGGTATTCTCTTTCCTATCTTCTACTTTACTTTCAGAATAGCTCACTGGTCTTGTTACTCGATTGGTGGCAACAAATTTGTCAACGTTCTCATTTATATGATCATTTACCTTTCCCAAAAATTCTCTACCACTTCGATAAGCTTCACTACCCATGCTTTTAGCACTTCGTACTCCTGCTTCTAAGTTTCCTGATGCAGCTAATTTGGATTTTATATAGGACGGATTCATTACGCCCTTTTGCATACCGGAAAAAGCAGATAAGATTTTATTTCTTCCAAAAAACAGACCTACTGCTATGGCTGTTTGTAATACTAAAACCACCAACCATCCATAGGTGCCAGCCAAAGTATACAGCAACTGATCCATCTTAATTAATAATGCCATTAGAAAAGTAATAATTAATATACTTACCTGTGTTTCAAGCATTTTGCGTAACCAGATAGATATAATATTGGTTTCATATCCAGGTACTAAAGCTAACAGCAATATAACTGGTGCTGTAATCAGGAAAAATACAGCCAACAGCTGAAATACAAGCTGTATCAATGCTACTAATAAGTAAATGGCACTTTTTATTATAAACGGTATTAGATAAACTAATAAGAAACCAATCCTAGAGCCTCCTTTCCCTTTACTAAAGGTACTATCGTCCTTATAGCTTTTTACTAATTCTTTTCTTTTTTCGCTCCCTGGCGTTTCATTTAAAAAAGCATTCATTTCTTCTTCTGTTGGATTAGAGTTTCCAAACTCTAATGTCTTCCATGGTTCGTGAATTAGATTTACCCATAAAACCCCGGCAGCTGTAGCTGCATAGGAATTTCCATCCCCACTTATACCCATACTACTATTAATGCCATTTAAAGCATTTACGCTTATGGATTTTGTAATATTGGTACAACCAGATAAAGCTGTCGCTGATTCATTTACCACGAAAAAAGAGAGTGCTACAATTCCTATTACTTTTAACACTTCTGTCAAAGCTCCAGCCATATCTCTTTTTATCATACGCTTGATAATAATAAACGCTGTTCCCATAAATGCTATCACAAATAGTGGTTTAAACACGCTGGTATTAAGGGCTTTCTGAATAGCATTCAATTGGGGTTCTATCAGTGCTACGATGTCAAAGTCCATCGTAAAGTAAAACGTACTTACCACTAACACTGCTAGAAACTTAATAAAAGAAAAAAGAATATTCGCTATATCATTGATTACCTTATCCCCGGTGTCTAAAATTCCAGTCTTTTCAATATCTAAATAATAGTTATCTCTATATTTTTCATTCAAATAGGCTGCATCTCCATCCAGCTCATTAAATTCTGTAATTGTTCCAACGCCTGAAGAAGAATCTGCTTTAACTATTTTCGTGGAAGAGCCTACGCCAATTAGAATACATAATACAATCAAACATACCAACTTAATTTTTTTCATTACTTTATTTCTGTTAGTGTAATGTCTCCACCTGGTCCTGTAAGTTTCCATTCTGCATCACCATCCCATCCATCCTCTTTCTTTTCGTATGGAAGATAAAACATATAAACTACCCCTTCATACATTTTTCCATCATTGCAATGAAAAATCACCTCTCCATTGTAATAAAATTCATGATCGCTAAGAGCTAGATATCTCTCTCCACTAATAGTACAGTCCGGATCATATTCAATCTTACTTACTGTGTCCTTAGTTACGTCCACACTATATGTTCCAATACCACTTTCATTATAAAAATTAATCTCAATTCCCTTTTCATAGAACATATCCAAATTTCTTTCTACTGTGGGTTTAATCGGTACTCTTTCTATTTCATTTACACCAGTAATATAAAATTCATCTTCTTTTTCATATGTATAGGTGACTTCTACCGCATCCACCGTAGTAAAATATGGATCAGCCAATACTGCGGAAACCGTAACTTCTTTATCTGTCACCTCTATAATCTCAATATCTTTTGCAAATCCATCAAACTGTAATTCTCCTTCATTGTTATCAAATGTTCCTGTAACTGGAACGCTATAAACTTCTATTGCTTCTGTTTTTACTATATCAGTGTTATTATCTTCTTTCTTATGGCCACATGCCATTAATACAGTTACCATGCAAATTGCTAATACTGCGAAATATCTTTTTTTACTCATTGTTCTCCTCCTCAATATCATCCAAAAATCGAAAATTTGGACGTCTAAAATAACTAAAATGAATTCCTTTCATGGAGGGACTAAATGTTCCACCAGTAACATTGTTCACATTGTTTGATATTCCAGAAGTATTGATCGAAATTCCTACACGTCCAGTGGGAAGTTCTGGCGTGCCATATGCTCTTCCGGCACAATGAATCACTGCTGTCTGACCATTTATTTTACCAATATAAATCCCTACATGATTAATTTCTCCTGCTTCCATCATTGCCGGATCCTTTAAAAAACACAAGTCTCCTACTTTTAATTCTGATTCACCAATTTCACTACAGGCATAGAACTGAAGTGCGGTACCACTCATTGCTACACCATCAGGAAGTGAGCCACTGCTGACACCCTTTCCAAAACACTGTATGTATACCCAGTCTACAAACCCTGAACAGTCGATTGCCACGTCTGGGATTCCCTCATAAGGATATTTTCCTCCCAGGCTATATGGATGATTGATCAGACTGACCGCAACCAATGCCATGTCTGCCCTTTTTACATTTCCCACTGTTAATTCAGGAAGTTCTACATCACCACTAATCCCATCTGCTCCATTGTACAAAAGTTCAATATAACGACTCTCATGTAGCTGTATCATGTTTTCAATGCTTTCTTCATCAAATTCCATTTTTTCCAGAATTGATTTTAAATCTGAAACCACTGTGAAACAGGTTACATAATCTCTTGTGTCAGAACCTTTTTCTTTTGCGGTCTGTTGAACTTTTGCTACCAATTGTGATACATCTAGCGTTTCTATATCTCCGGAAAATTGTATGTACTTCAAAATTTGTTCTTTGCCAGCATAATAATTTGTCCTCAGAAACTCCCTTGTTTCAATGGATGTTTCTTCAACTGGACTTTCACTTTCGTTAACCTGGCTTTCTTCCTCTTCCTCTATTTCTGTACTTTGTTTTGCAATTTCATATACATCCTCACGTAATATGCAGAATTCCAAACAGCTTTCTAATGGATTGTTTTCAATATCCCCACTTCCTGCATTGTATGCATCCACTAATAAAGCAATATCCCAGGGTACCCCCAGTTCTGATCCAATGTACTGATATTCCGCTGCTTTTTCTTCTGTAGCAGGAGGTTCTACAGGTGTAGAACTACCACCAGCCACCGCTATCATTAAAATGATGACAAGCAAAAAACCTCCAAAATATAAAATTAAAGCTGCTTTCCACCCCATTCCTCCCTTTTTTTTCAATTATACTACCTCCTTCTGGTAAATATCAATTTCCGAAAATAGAATATCATCAATTTCTGTATTGCTTTCTCGAATTCTATCCCTTAAATCAATTTCATCTTCTTGTATTTCTGTAGCATCTTCTTGCTCTGTAGTAGGTGTAGTAGAAAATACATCAATAATATCCTGAAACACTGCATCAAAAGTCAGAATCCCTACTCTACCGCTCAAATCCTGAAATAAACATTGACCATTTCCCAAAGATTTCAAAGAACTTCTGTTCTCCATTGTATCTTCCATCCCCATGAATTCAAGCATACGTTTTGCTTCATTGTCATTATTAGTCTGAAAACAAAACTTGTATGATAGTGTATTTTTAATTCCTTCCGTTGGTATATCCAAAACGGAATGACTATTGAACACACAGCCTGTGTATAAGGAACGTCCTGTTCTTGTCAGGAAGTCATATAATTTTACACCCTCTTGCGTTTTGCCAAGCATCCAGGCTTCATCAAACTCAATGATTTTAAATACTGGTCTTTTGACCAGTGCAAATTTCTTTGCAAAGTGTGAAATCACCATCATCAAAACGGTTGATAGCTTTTCCTCTGAAGAATAATCTTCTTTCTTTACTTCTGGACTAGGAAGCTTCAAGTTCTGGATTTGCAAAATATTTAACCTGTTATCCAGGTTAATGGCTTCTTCAGAGCCATCTCCAAACAAAAGCTGAGCCATACCAGCTTCTTGCTGTAAACGTATCCTTCGAGCTAACATTTTAGCCGTCCCATACAAGGTATCTGATTGTTCAAACAGATCTAATACCTTAGAAAGTTTTAACATGGATGGGACTTCACTTCCTTCCTCAATTCTTCTAACTGCTTCTAATATTGCTGTATACTCATCGCTAGTCGGCTTTATTTGAAACAATTCTGTTAAAAGGTTAATCGCCAGTTCATTGGCACTGCTAATATCGTCTTTGTACACATTGTACGGATCTAGCTTGCCTTTAAACTCTGATTCAGAGGATAATGTAACTATAGTAATTAAACCCTCCAGTATTTTTAATTCATCTTTCCAATGGGATCTTTCTCCCTTTGGATCAAAAATCAACCCATACCCCCCATATAACACATTTAAAAGCACTAATAAATTCGTGTTAAATGACTTTCCAACTCCTAAGTTTCCCAGAAATATAGAACTTGCTGATTTGTTGAGTAGACAAGCACGCCCTAAATTCAGGAATACTTGCTTTTCCTCTTCTCCTGTTGTTCCGATATATGGTCCTTCATTATCTCCCAGTTCATGGGTCGCACCTATCACACCGCTTGCCAGTGTCATTGGTGTAAGTGGCATTACAAAATCTTTTATAAGCGTACCAACTGACGGTATAAATTGAAAATAAAGCTTTATTTGGTCTGAAATTGGTCTTTCTATGACAAAATTCAGATCTTCATAAAAATTTCTTATTTCATCTACCTTTTCTTCCAGTCTATCTTTATTATCTGCCGCCAAGCAAATCTTGACTGTTGTATTCAAAATCGGACACCTGGAGTCTTTTATTTCCGACTCCATTGCATCCAGATACTCTTTGCTTTCCAGAAGTTCCTCTGGAATATCCGCACTCGCTTCCGTAATATGCTCCAATTGAGAATTAATTTCCCGTCGTTTTAAATCTAACTTTTTTAATCCGCTCCTATATTCTATTGCCTTGATATGAATACAAATTTCTGCTTGCATGTTATATTGTTGCAGCATATATAACCATTCACATCCTGGATAGTCTAATACATCCGGAATATTTGTAATTACCAAAAAGGTTTGATACGAAATCTGATGATCCGTATCTACTGTTACGATACGCTCCTGTGAGCGTATCGCACCAGAAAACAACCTTACAATATCTCTTTTTGTAGGCTTTACTATAAGTTCCCCATTCAAATCTTCCTGAAGAGCTTCTGGCTCCCAGGATTCTTTTTTCTCATTTTGATAGAAAAGTTTTACTGGTTTATTTAATCCCCTATATGCCATTCGCCTAATCAGCCACTGTATTTCTTCTTCTTTTACTTTTTCCATAGCAATTCTTTGTTTTTGCTGTATAAACCACTTTTCAGCAAGTCGAATAAAACTTTCTACTTTAGACTGTAATATATCCTTTTTGTCTGTATTCATCATTACATTAATTGCATTCATAGGGTTCTTTATAAAAAAATCAAATTTTTCTTTTAGCTTTGCTGCTATTTCAAATTCTGTTGCTTCCTCAATTTTTATTATTAAATACGTCCTATATTCATTCACTGCTCCATTAATTTGAATTGATTTTTTCAAATAATCCTGCGTTTTTTCTGCTTGTTCTATGGCTGTTTGATATAATATATCATTTTTATTTAAATTTTCTTTAAATCGTTTAAAATGCTCATCAATATCCTGCACCATTGGAACAATCAATATTTGAGCTTCGCTCATGATTCCAGATAGCATCCTAGTAACTTTATGTAACATTCCAATTTTCGCTTCGTTACTTAAAAAATCGAAATCATATCCTTTTAGTTTATATACTGCCCAGCAACTCTCATCCTGGTTAAAAATCAAATTATCCGTAAAATAATCAATCGGACACGTATACACCGCCCTCTCCCCTTCCTCTATAGCAAATATTTTTCTAACGGCTCAAACGGTATGGTAATTTCAATTTTTTCATCCATTTTGCAAATGCTCAATGTCTTTCCGTTGTTAGTATTCGTTACTATACACCGAAAATTTGTTTGTTGCACTTCATTCTTTCTCATATTGCCCCATAAGCCTATTACATTTATCTCTTGATTCACAATATTTCTACTCATAATACACCTCGCTTTTTAAATATCTGCCACAAATTACTTGTGGCAGACTCTTGAACTCCACCATACTAATTTAAATTTCACTTCTTTATCTGACATGATTTGAAAACGTTCTATATACTTACCTTTCTCAAAAATGAAATACATGATATACCCAAAAAAATATTTGATTGGATTCTTTCCATCTAATTTCTTTTTCTGCATAAACACCATAATTCCATACGGCATTGCTCCTAACCTTATTAAGGTTGGTATATGCTCAAAAAAGGGTAAAAACTTACCTACTAACATTACAAATAACATTGAAACTCCAAAGTATAGCACATCAAAAGGTTTAATTGGTACAGGCAGATTAATGTTATTAAATGAATAAATCTTATGTTCCACTTTCCATACCTTTGCATAGGAATACAATCGAATGCTTTCCATATCAGCCCCCTGATACTATTTTCCAAAGGCTCTCGCCAATATCCGAAATCTTTTCTGGATTCCTAATAAAGTACAAGATTATTCCACCAGCAACCACTGTTATAATACTGCCTACGTAACTACGTTTTAATAAGCAGCCTACCAATACTATTACAACTGCTATTATTCCTACCCAAAAAAGCTGTTCCGTTGCCCATTCTCCTGCATTTTTTCCATAATTGGTAGCCGTAGTTGCAGCAACAACTGCTGTATTTACACAATACATACATAACATACATAACAGCATAGCTGCTCTTATAATTTTTCGTTTCATTAAAATATTCTCCTATTCTTTTAAATTAGCTGTTTTTGTATTGATGTCTTGAATATAAATTCTGTCACCATCCTTTATTACCTGGACATTAAACTGCTGGCTTACTACTGCAGCGTTCACTGAATCAAGAATTCCCACCTTTACAAGACATATAACCTTACCTGAATCTGTTTTATATACGCTCAAATCTCTTATCTGATTAAATTGATATCTTGTATTCAAACCCATAAATTTGCTCTTATCTGCATCAGAACTTAAATA
Organism: Anaeromicropila populeti; assembly: GCF_900112775.1. GTDB lineage: Bacteria > Bacillota > Clostridia > Lachnospirales > Lachnospiraceae > Anaeromicropila_A > Anaeromicropila_A populeti. The sequence continues at coordinate 18,273 of NZ_FOYZ01000023.1, read as the reverse complement.
GTAGTCAATTACACTCTGTTCTTGACTATAATAAGCCATTAAAAAGTTAGTAATAGCTGTGTTATACTCGTTTGACTCAAGCTCTTCCCCTACTAAATTGTTGTATTCGCACTCATCTAGTAAAGAATCACTCACATACATTGGTAAATCCTCAATACAGAATCCATTATTTTGTATACTAACTGGCACTTTTAAGGTGCTGCTTTCGCACTTTGAAACCGTTTCATATGTAGTTTTATCTTCGGTCAGCTGTTGCATTTCATATTCTACGGTTGCTTTTACATATACATCAAGCTGATTCGACGAATACTCCACTTTTCGATATGCCTGAACATAGATGGTTTTCGCTTTGCTCTTAAAATCATAAATGTCATTCATTTCATATATTTTGGGAGAAACATATGGCTTAATCCTTTCCTGAAAGTCCTTTTGTCCATCTACTTCATAAGTCAGGTATTCTTGTGTAAAATTTTGTGCAAATCCAAACACCTCATCATTGGTATCCTTTTGAGCATAAAATTCACTTTTAAAGTTTTCAATCATACCTGCCACCTCATCGGTGCGGTCTGGCCGAATACTTACGAGAATTCCTTTTACGAATATAAAGGCTAGCAGCAGCCAAAGAACTGCACGCAATCCTTTCATAGCAGCGTTTTTTCTCATTATATACGTATCATTTTTTTGCTTTTTTGCTTTTTTAATTTTTAGTTCTTTTTGTTTCTTAACTTTTCTTTCTTTTTTCATGCTGCCTATTCATCACCGCCCTTTTTTAACGCATCATCCCACATGCTGTTATAGTCAAAATTCAAGTCAAAGCCTTCCGCATCCTCTAACTTTTTCACCTTAACCTTTGGTGTCTCTTCAAAAATCTTTATATCATCTAACCCTTTCACCTGTTTTTTGACTTCTTTCATTTCGGTAAGAGTACCACCAACGGTTACATCTACATCATGGAGCATGGTGTCATCATCGAAGTAATAACTTTGGAACTGTATGATTTCATTCCCGACCTTGAATAAGAACCGTCCTTTGATATCTGGCAGATTTCCTGCATCCGTAGTACCTAAAACGATCTCACTGGCTGCTTTATCAGCAAAATGTCCTGAAATACGAACAGGAATATTGTTTTTAATTTGCCCTGGAAGAATTTTAGCATCTGGACGCTGCACTCCCAGAAATAAATTTATTCCAGTAGCTCTGGATAGCCTGGCTAACGTGGCAAGTTTGCCTTCTATCTGCTCAAACAACGGTTTATCTTCTTTGGATATTCCTGTTTTATCTAGCATTTCTGCTATCTCATCACAAAAAACTCCAATGCGACAAAGATTTTTTCCAGTCCTGGAATTGAATTCCGCTAAGTTTTTGACTTGCATTTGTCTAAACAGTGCTAACCTTTTTTCATTCTCCTCAACAAGAAGTGTTAGCACCTCCAATGCTCTTTTTCTCTCTGTAATGACTTCTCCAAAGTCTTCATATCGTAAGCCGAACTCAACCCCACCTTTGAAGTCAATCATAAATACCTTGCAGCCCTTTTTGATCATCTGCCACAGGCAAACCCGAAGAATGACGGATTTTCCTGAACCAGTTTCTCCAGCTGCCAGTACATGAGGAACCCGATTCAGGTCAAAAGAAATTTGCTGTAATGCGGATTCTCCCAGCTTAATAACACCATCCTTTTGTTCTATATACTGATCATCCCACTTGAGCATTGTCGGAATCTTAAAGTCAGCTGGAACCGTAGTGAGCTGTATAACCTTTTTATTATTTTCCTGCTCATACTGTAAAATATTACAGTTCATAGCCGTTTCCAGCCTTCCCTTGTTTCCCTTCCATTCATCAATAGAAATATTGGATTTAAAGGTATAAATAAGCTTTTTGTCTGCTTCCCTTACCCCTAAAAAGTAGGGATATTTATTGTCTTTACCCTTAAATTCAATTTCCTTAAACATTTGCCTGTATTTTTCTTGTATCTTATCTTTTACATTTCCAATGCAAACCAAATAGATAATTGGAACACACAAAAAAGTCAAATAAATTAACCGTTGAATGTAGATTGGAGCTTCAATTTTAAAAATGAACCCCCTTAGAAAATAAGCACTTACAGCAATTCCTACCATACATCCAAAGGCAATTAAATATTTCAAATTTTTTAACTGCTTAATACCTAAAAAAATACCTTTTAAAAGTTTTCCTATTGATTCAAAAATTACTTTTAGTGCTTCCTCCAGTCCTCTATTTAACTCTTTTTCCAATCCATTCAAATTATTACTTGCTATTCTTTATCACTCCTTTTTTCATAAAACTTCTTGCCATACAAATAACGCCTGGTAGTCTTAAAGCGAGAATGTCGCATATTTTCCTGTACAATCTTGTTAGCATCATAGGTGTTCATGCCGCTTTCTTTCAATTCTTTTCGGTGTAAGAATGCATAAATACGCCTAAAATCGTGACATTCTAACCCTAAATCATTAGCTTTTTCTCGCATGTACTCTTCAGAGTAAAATAATCGTGTATCAGCCTTTCCATTTTCCTGAATATATTTTTTCAGTTCCTGAAACACATAATTGTCTTTTCTACAGTATACAATGCCGTTTTTACCACCTTTTCCATTGCGAACATTTACAGAAATTGTTCCATCCTCTTGAAAATCAAAATCTTCTGGCGTCAGAGCTTCCAGTTCAAAAACTCTTAGTCCAGAAATTACGGCAAGCCTATACGCCAATTTCAATTTTTTATTTTGAATCTGATTCACTTTTCTCATAGTCTCGTCTGTATATATTGGTTCCGCTTTTTTCCTATGGTTTTTCTTATGTAAACTATTTTCTTTAAAGAATGCTTCATCCGGAAGCTTCAATGTGCTGTCAAACTGGTGCAGGAGCTTTAGTCCATTTTTGGCTGCACTAAATTCATTTTTGGTTTTGAGCGTGGAAAGTTTACCTTTTAAATATTCTTGTTCAATCTCTTGTAGGTGATTGAACTGAATATCTGCAAACAAATTTTTTACAGCAGAATAGTATTTTTTTGCTGTCTGAGGTGACTTTGTATGCTCCTGCACATACTGTTTATAGTCCTCTAATATATCAAATTTCACTTAATCTATACTTTTATCCTCCTTTCAATAAAAACCTCAAGGAAAGCCTTCAAGCGAAGCAGACATGCTTTTTTAATTGCTACTAAACCTTTTCATCCTTTTTATTCATCTACACCTTCAATTGATACCCTATCAATTTCATCTTCTAACTCGATATTTCCATTCTTTGAAGATATCACGTTAACATTTTCAACTCTCTTCAAATTTTCAAGGTACTTATCAAAACAAACATTATCATCTAACTCATTAATGGCATCATCAAAATAAAGTTCTTCATCATCCTCAAACGACACAATTACCTCATGAATACGATATAGTTTTTCTTTTACATATATTTTTTTCTGCATAGTCACTCCCACTTTCTCATTCTTATACCTTGTTTTTCCAGTTCTCTAGCAGCTTTTCCTAAAAATTCAGTCTGTTCTTCATTAAAATGTCCTTTCTTAAATGCATTTCTTTCTCCAGCACTTATAACTACTCCCATTGCAAATGAACATTCCTCTTCATTGAGTAGTCTGAAATCAATCTCACATGGCTCTGCCAATATAGCATTGTATATTTCTTCTTTTCTTCCTAATGTCATTTTTTCACTCATTTCTACTTCATCTCCTATCACAGTTCTATTCCAACCATCACCTTCCATCTGGTACTCCGTTCCTCCGTACCACGTTCCCTCCCATCTCTCATCACTACTCCTGTCATCCTCACAAAATCGTTTCAAAAACAACGCTCCGCATCACTCCCATACCCTATTTTGCTATATACTACGTATATAGCCTATTATCGTGGTGGTCATACTTTCCACCTAAACCCTTGTAAATACTGGGTTTAAGATTGGGCAAAAAATCAATATTAAAACACTCATATATGACCACCATAAAACCTTTATTTTTCGTTTAGCTCCTTCAGTGTTTTATAGACCTCTACACTAAGCTTCATCCGACGAATATACTTCTTCGTTTCCATATCATACACCCTTTTTGTATAACGGTTCTCTTCTGCATCTATCCAATTCAATTGCTTCCAAACTTTCAATTTGCCCTGGCATGTATCATACTTGTTACGATCCAACATTGCTTCAATCCTTGCTCTTTCAGCAATGAAATAGCCTTTTACCTGTTTAACCTCGTTCCCTGCCAGGTAATCACATATTGCCACAAACTCTTTTACATAGGCTGCCAGTAGCATCACTTCTGTTCCTCCTGAGCTGGTAGCTCTGGAGCAATGACGTCAATTAACTTTTTGTTTAAGAAATACACCCTTATTTTATTGTTATTATATGTACATCGCCCATTTCTTTCAGATTTAATAAACAGGAAACCAATGCAATAATTCATAAAATTTTGTTCCCCTAACACTGATAATTCCTGAACATATTGGTCAAAAACATCTTTCTCTATTTTATAAAAATAGTGAGAATTTTTTGTATCATAGCTGTATGGAATAAAAGCATTATCCTGAACAGCTTTTTTTATGATCTTGTTAAATTCCTGGATAAATAAATAAACTTCATTTTCTGTACTATTTACATAAAATTTTTCATTCTCTTTTTCTTGATTTGGAACACAATTTTGAATTTTTTTCTCAAGTGTCTTTTTTTCTTCAAGCAAAGAATTATTAATGCTTTTAAGCTCACTAATTGTATTTTCATGCTCCATAACTTTGTCAATTAATAAGTTTATTTTTTTCTTCAAAATTGTATTTTCATCTACCATATTTTTTGTTACCTCCTGGTCTTACATAACTTAATTCATTTATTTCTTTTAAAATAAAAGTAGGCGATACCAGATATTTGAGGGAGACTATCCAGTATCGCTTAAAAGGGGGTATATCAAGGAATAGAACCTTAAAGGGGTGTGCTGTGCTTTGGGGAAAACTTTTTACGTAGCTTATAAGTTTTTTTATTTACTACTAAACCCCCTATTTTCTTAAGATTCTCTTCTAACACTTGTTATTTTTTTTTAATTTTGACTGCATTAACATTCCTTCAGCTGCCCAAAGCAGTCTATCCTTTTCACCTTCAGAGAGAGTAGGAAATACTTCTATAAATGTATCTAATATTTTTTTTTCCTTTTCAGATAAACTTTGTTTCATTTCTATCTCCCCTTGTTATGTTTGTATACATTTTAATACACATAGATAATTTTGTCAATACATTTTTGTTCTCCTTGTGTACTTTGCAATTTACATTTATTTAGAAATATGATATTGTATTTTTAGGAGGCAGCTATGAAGGATATTAATATACGATTTAAAAAATTACGAAAAGCAACTAAAAAAAGTCAGGAAGAGTTCGGTAAAGTTGTTGGTATTAAAAAATCTGGTATCAGTAATATTGAAAATGGACTAAGGGATGTAACCGAGCAACATATAAAGTTCATTCTTCTCTGGAAGGATTATCATGTTTCGGAAGATTGGTTACGTTTCGGAACAGGTAACATGTTTTTGGAAATGAACCGAAATGACCAGATTGTTTCTTGGGCTTCAAAAATTACCAGGAGTGAAAATGACAAAACATTTGCTAATCGATTTGCATATTTACTATCTGAACTAGATGAGGAAGATTGGATTGCACTTGAAAAATTTGCAAAGCTACTTGCTAAAGTTCAAACAGACTAGTTTTTAGGTTAGTCTGTTTTTTCTTTTGCAAATTTGTATATTTGCCTTAAACTATCAGCACTTGTTATTTCTTTAATTACTAAGTTAATTAAATTTCTTAAATGTTCTTCCGATAGTTCCGTCCTTTTCTTCTCTGATAATTTCAACTTCCAACACTTCCTTTCTATAGGCTATATTTACATTTATTATAATTTTTTTTCTTTTTAAATGCTATATGTCATGCTAACTCGGTAATTATATATGTCAATTCGGTCGTTTTTTGTCAAGTAGTCTGCTCATTCGGTTGTTTTAGATGTCAATTCGGTAAAAAGAAGAAGTCCCATCAAATGAACTTCTTCTTTCCTATTTTACTTAATATTAAATTTTTTCAAGGCTGATTGTGGTATTTTAGGTTGATATAACACCCAAAAACAAGCGGTATTAATATTATCTTTCACTACCCTCTCTGCAATTCGAATTATTGCTTTGCTGACTTTTTCTCCTTTCATTGCGTCACCTCTTCTCTTTATTTCATTTATCATTAGTGTAATTACTAAATTGCTCTTTTATTGTTTTTATCCTGCTCCTACTAATTTTAAAATTCTCTCCAGTATTCATATATACTACATTTCTTTCTACTACATTAACTTTTTGGATATTAACGATTATTCCCTGATCAATTTTTACAAATACAGGATCAAGTAGCTTTTCTAAGTTTGAAATTGAACCTGATACTTCATAGTTTTTCTTAATAGTTCCGATTGTGATTTTACGTCCAACTTTTTCGATATAAATAATACTTTCCTGAAGAATACTTATTTCTTGTCTTCCTACTTTGAAAGTTAAGCTAGTATAAATCTTTTTATGGGTTTTAATTCCTTCAACATAAATAATAGCTCTTTTAAGTTTCTGTTGCATTTCTTGCTGCACTATTGGTTTTTCCAAATAACTGAACATTAATTTGCTCGCCACATGTATGAATTCATTATGACTGGTGATAAAAATTACAGCCACCATTTCATTATATTTCTTTATCTCTTCTGCCAGCTCCAAGCCTGTCTTGTTATATCCTAAATCTATATCCAGACAAGCTATATCTATTTTATTTTCACTTAAAAACTTATTATTTATATCTGTTACGTTTGAAAACATGTATATATTGCATTTAACATGTTCAATTTTACACTGCTCTTCTATATATGTTTTATTAATTTGCAAGCTAATTATATCATCTTCACATATTAAAAAATTAACTTTCACTTCTTATCACCCTCATTCAAAATATTTGTATTGGGAATAGGTATATACACAAGAACTGAAAAATATTGTCTGTTACATCCAAAGCTAGCTTTTCCGCCATTATTTTTAACCATTTGATTAATTATTTTTATGCCATATCCATGTAAATCTTTATCTTCCTTAGTGCTTATATAAACCCCTTTCTTAAATATTGGACGTGTTTTGTATGTATTATCACACTTTATAAAATATCCTTCAGGATCACTCTCAATAGAAAAATTTATATATTTATTATTGTCCTCAACTTGCTCTGCAGCTTCAATTGCATTATCTAAAATATTAGATACTATAGAACAAATATGTACATCCGGTATGTAAAAGTTTTCAATTCCTATTTTGGAAATAAATTGTATATTTTTTGATTGAGCTAGTTTTCTTTTTAAATTTAATATAATAGATACTGTTTTATTTTCTAGTAAAAAAATATCTTCAGCTACATCCACATCTTTATACATACAATTTAGAAATGTTGTGGCATCATCGTATTTTTTTTGTTTTAATAATGTTTTAAGAATCCCAATATGAGATTTAATATCATGTCTAAGACTTTTCAATTGCATTACTGTTTTCCCAAGTTCTTCACCTATCTTCAGTTCTTTTTCAATGTCTTTAATTCTTTGTTCCTGATTTTTTTCTCGTAATCTTCTATTTTCTAGTATGAACACCATATAAATTGTTGATGCCACAAAAAGTATCTGTCCGAATACAAAATAAAATAATACTATTCCGTTATTATTTATATAACTCATATTATTAAATATATAAATGCAAGGCATTTCAAATATTACATTCGAAAACAGTATAGGGACTATTTCCCAATATTTAAACAATTCTATTTTTCTTTCTTTTTTTTCACATGCTGCATATGTAATTAAAAACAAAATACTTTTAGAAAACACGCTTGCAATAGTATTTACTAATCCAAATTTTGAAACTGTTGCTACAGGCACCTGGAATATAAGTACAATTATACCTATTGATAAGAAGTCGGCAATAAGAGAGCCAATTAATAGCAATCCACTACACAGCAACTTATATTTTATTTCACTTTTATACAACAAATTAATACATATCACTGCATACAATATCATTATTGCAGAAAATAATGTACCTAATATTTCAGATTTTCCTAGTACGCCTGTAAAAGTAAGTACTTGCTTTATTAAAATTATAATAAAATTCCCTATACAGTAAAGAATATAATATCTATTAGAATTATATTTTCTATTTAGTTTCCTATCCAGAACCCTAAGCCAAATAAATGGTTCTGACATATATGTAACAAACAAAAGAATATATATTAATTCTCTTTGACTCAAATTAATTTCCCCCTTTATCATATCATGTCTATCGTGGCAATAAAAGAGGCAGCTCCCTCTTAGCTTACCTCCTATTGCATTTTCTTATGTTTAATTAATGACACCTCTTACATGCTCTATATCCAGCTTCTTCCGCTTCTTCCGCTGAATCGAAGTATATCCTGTTTTTTTCTGCTGGGAGTGAACTGCATCCTTTCTCATGATAAACTTTTGAATTAACATTTCCTATAATAGAACCGGTTTTTTTCTCCTGAACACTGTCTTTGGAGCTATCCGTATCTTTAACAGTAGAACAAGTTAATTTTGTTCCATTTGAAGTAATAACAATCGTTCCAGCTTCATCAGTACGTAAAACATTATCACTATACTTTTCCAACCTGTTTACCACATATTTATTTGGATGTCCGTAATCATTATCCTTACCAACACTAATAATGCTATACTTTGGACTCGCTTCTTTGAGATAAGCTATCGGGGAAGCAGAACTGGAGCCATGATGACTCACCTTCAGAACATCAACATTAATATTATAATTTTTCTTTACAGTATTCTCCACTTCCGCAGTTGCATCTCCAGTAAAAAGAAAAGACTTCTTTTTATGAACCAGTTTAAAAACAATACTGGATGCATTTGCATCATCTGCTTTTGAATCTGCCGCAAACACTTTCGCTTTTAATCTTCCAATTGAAATAGAGCTTCCTTTCTTTACATTTACACGTTTTACTTGATTTGTTTCTATGGCTGCTATTAATTCTTTATATTCCATTGTGCTATTTTCATATGTTGTCATGTATACCTTTTGAATATTGAAATCCTCTATTGCCAGGTCTGCACCTCCCATATGATCTGCATCAGGATGGGACACAATCAACGATGTGATTTTTGAAATTCCCAAATCACTTATGTATGGTTCTACTTTTGATTTGTATTCCGATTCTGTCCCGGTATCAAGCAGCACATTACTGGAACCATATTGAAAAAGTATGGCATCGCCCTGGCCACAATCAATAAAATGTACCTTCAGATTTGTTGCTGCCAGTAGACTAGTAGAATTTATACCAGATACACCAGAAATTGAAATAATCATTGCTAATAACATTATTAAAAAACTTTTTAATGAATGATTTAACCTTTTCATAAAATGACACCTCCAGAAATTGAAATTTTATATGTAATAATAATGATAGTTATGAGCAACCCTATCCTTACTATCCATTCCTCATAACCACCAGTTTTCATTGTTAACAATTTAATTCTTCTTAATGTCACTGGAAAGAATAATGGTATTCCTCCAGAAATCATATCCAACAGTAGATGTGACACTATTCCAACTGCAATCCCAATCCCCAACAGAAATGGAAATCCACCATTTAAAATAGATATTTTACTTGTTATAGTACTCGCTTGACCATATAAAAGCCAGTACACAGTTCCTACTATTATCCAGGTGACTGGAGCATGTGCCATGCCACGATGCCCTACAGCTTTAGAAATCTGTTGTCCCACTTTTGATGTACCTGGTACAATCTTTCTGATTATCCGAATAAATATACGCAATATCCAAACTGGCCAAAGTATAATTCCTAATTTTCTACTTATATGACTATTTGGTGTATCAATATCTGGAAGATAACCACCAAATATACTGCCAGTTGCTAATGCTGCCATTTCAGGAATTCCTATGTGAACTTTACAAACACTCATTATTTCAATAGTTGCTAATGCTGCCAATACAGCACCACATCTATGGGTAATTCCCATCATATCAATTTTTCCTTCCTGTTTATTTTTGTGAATCCAATTCCCTTTTTGCTCGTGTTAGCGTACTTTTACTTATGCCTGTCATTTTTTCTACTTGGGAATATGATTTTTCGTTTAATAAACTAAGTGCTAACGCTATTTGTTCTTTGCTATACTTTCTAGGACGTCCCTCTTTAAAGCCTGGATGCAGCTTTGCAATTGCTTTACCTGACTGAGTCCGCTCAATAATCATAGCTCTTTCAAACTCAGCAAATGCAAGTAAATTTGTTATAATCAAACGTCCCATTGGAGTATCTTCTATCAGTCCCATATTCAGGATATGTATTAATACTCCCTTTTGTATAAGCCTATCTATGTATTCCAATCCTTCTTTTGTACTTCTACAGAAGCGATCTAATTTGGTAACTACTAGAATATCTCCATTTTGAAGATTTCTAATTAATTCTATAAAGATTGGTCTTTCACTTGCTCCAGATGCAGAGAAACTCTCTGACATGATAGCAGCATCCGGATAACGAACTCTAATCGTTTTCATTTGCTCTTCAATACTGTTACCCTCTAACTGCCCTTTGGTAGATACCCTAACATATCCATATATCATTTTCCGTTTCCTCTCTATCAAATTCTTTCCGGAATATGCACTTGCTTAAGATGAGTATTATTGAACCTCTCATCACTAAAGTGAAGAGATTCTTGGGAACAGGCTTCTAACGAAGCCTTATTTACCAAGCTAACCCCGTTGTTCCAACGGTTTATATCTCTATGTTACTGAAAGCATTCTTAATCCTTCATTTAGTATATTGATTGCTGCATTTATATCTCGGTCTAACTCCGTATTACAGTTCGGACATATCCATTCTCTTACCGATAAGTCCTTTGTGATAGGAAACTGATTACCACAGCAGCTACAGATCTGACTACTTGCAAACCATTTATCCACCCTAACTACTTGCTTGCTATACCATTTAGCTTTATATTCTAATTGTCTGGTAAATTCCGACCATGATACATCTGCTATATTACGAGCAAGTTTATGATTTTTAATCATATTTTTTACTTGCAAATCCTCAATACAGATAATTCCATATTTTCTAATTAGATCAGTAGATAATTGATGCAAATAATCTTTTCTTTGATTTGCGATATGCTCCTGAAGCTTTGCAACCTGAATACGAGCCTTATTCCAATTTGAACTACCTTTTGCTTTTCGAGATAGTTCTTTTTGCAACTTAGCAAGTTTCTTTAATGATTGTTGCAAATACTTCTGGTTTGGAATTTTGATTCCATCACTTGTAATCGCAAACTCTTTAATACCTAGATCGATTCCAATGTGTTTATTGGTAGCAGGCAACTCTTTTATCACTATATCCGTACAACAAAGACTAACATAATATTTGCCACTTGGTTCTTGAGATATGGTGGCTGATAGTATTCTTCCTTGTGGTACCAATGTGTTTTTTGTTTTAACAGTCCCTAATTTTGGAAGTTTTATATATTTTCCTAAATACTGAATATTTCCATTAACACACTTTGCTTTATAGGAAAATCTATGAGTTTTCTTACTTTTAAATTTAGGATATCCAGTATGTTCTTTGAAGAATTTCTGGTAAGCACTATCTAAATCTCTCAATGACGATTGTAGCGCAGTAGAGTCTACTTCTTTCAGCCAATCATACTGTGATTTCATATTTTTAAGGTCATTCGCACAATCATAGTAGTTAAGTGTGGTCTTATCTGATTTATACGCTTTTATACGAGCATCAAGATAATGATTATAGACAAAGCGAACACATCCAAACGTTTTAGCAATTTGAATCTTCTGCTGTTTATTTGGATATATCCGATACTGATATGCTTTTTCCATTATCATCACCACTCTTTACTTTTTGATTTTGTATATATTTTCTAATCTGTTCTTCTGTATTTTCAGATACCGTAGCCACAAAGTATGACGGATTCCGCAAGTGTCCACCCCACTATTTTTGACTATAAGTTTTAACTATGTACAATCCTTATGTTTTCGTTCCTTTTCGTGAATCACCAAAACTTATAAGTTTTGGTATGAAATATGTGTTATCGTATTGTGTATACATACAACACATATGCAATATTTATTTTTTACCAATTACTACATCCGCAAGTTCCCTGATTTCGTCCATAGAACAATCATATACCAATACTTGTTCCCTTTCTTCTGGTGAATACCATCGTTTTTTACCTTTTCTATCTTCACCAAAGTAATATCTTCCTTCTGGTGAATCAACAAAAAATGCAACCGAATACAGATAATCAAAATGAATTGTTTCAACATACTCTTGAGCCTTCTTTAATTCTAAAAATCCACCTATATTTTTTTCTGTACCATTTTTTAAAAGCAACTTTCCTACAATAAAGTTAAATTCCATCTTCTCCTCCTTTCTAAAACAAACATATATGTTGTATGTTTGTTTTATGTGTATATGTTGTATTTATTTCTGTGTCCATACCTCTAAAAGTTGATTTATGCACTCATTCACAGATATACCCATCTCATCACATTTTTCTTTTGCTTTTTTATATAAAGATGGTTTTAGTAAGAGATTCACTCTCTTGCTCCTTGATTCTTCTTTTGCAGGAACTACAACAATACTATCTTTTTTTGCTGGCACATATTTACCACCTTCTAGAGTTTCAATGCTCTCTTGCCCCTCTATCTGTTCTTCAACTCCAACACCAGCAAGAGTGCTGACAACACTCCTTTTTCTTGTTCTTAGTTGTTCTTTTTCTGCAAATCCCATTATGAAACCTCTCTTTCGTAATTCTCTTTTATTAGCATATCTGCTATTTTAATATATTCAATGGATATATCATTGTTTGGCTCTTTCTCTACAACTGATAACCCATCATAAATGCCTTTCTTCGCACTCACCAGCATTTTCACTACTCCCATAACATTATACTTTGATTTCAGACCGTTCAGAATGTCTTTATCATCATTGGAACGCATATTGTAAAGGGTTGCTATCGTTCCCAGCACTTCCAATCGTGGGTTTATCAGCTCCCTTATTTCGCTGATTGTGTCCATAAGTAGCTCTATTCCACGATAAGAAAGATAATCTGTCTTTGTAGGTATGATTACACCGTCTGCACATGATAAAGCATTGATCGTGAGAATGCTTAACTGTGGCGGACAATCTACAAGGATAAAGTCATATTCACCCTTGATAGGCTCTAAAGCTCTATCTAGTATCTTCTCTCTGCTGGCTCTTGATAACATTTCCATTTCAAGGCTTGCAAGGTCTATCGTTGACGTAATTATGTGAAGATTTTCCCTTATTTTTTGAATGCACTCACTCACTTCACATTTAGTCTTATCAAGAACATTAACAATATTCTTTTCAATATCCAGTGGTTCAATTCCCACACTTATTGTTAGACTTGCTTGACTATCCAGGTCAATGAGCAAGACTTTCTTTCCTTGCTCTGCTAGTCCTACGCCAATATTGTGCGTGCTTGTAGTTTTAGCCACCCCCCCTTTTTGGTTTGCTAATGCTATAATTGTACTCATTTTAACTCCCCCTCTTTTACCACCATTGCAATCCTTCGTTTGTGTATTTATAATGCCACCAATTTCCACTTTCATATTCAATACATAAGATTCCTTCCTCTTCAAACCAATACTCTGCGATGTCTCCCTCTTTCCAATTTTCGTAAGTTGCTTTATGTGCTTCATATACTTCTATAAGGTCCATTTTCTTTGTATTTTCTTTTAATCCAACCATATTATTCTCCTTTATGTGTATATTTTATAAGGTTAATTTGTGTGTATGTTTTGTGTGTATATATATAATACTACTTGTCCCTTTATTTGTCAATAGTTATTTTATAATTCTAATGTTAAATTCTGCTTTTGTTCTTGACTTTCAATACTATCCTGTACTTCCCATTTCAGTATACATCTTTTCAAAAGCTCAGGACATTCCTTTTTCATTCTCTCCAGAATCTCTTTTCTGTCATCTCTGCTTATATAAAATGCTCTTCCTCCCTGCAGCGTAAATTTTTCTACGTTACTCATCCGGAAAGAGATCTCTTGTAAATCTTTCTGTTGTATCTCTGCCAATACTTTTAAATACTTATATTCTTTGATTGTCTGCTCTATATCCAAATCAAAGCCATCTGTAAATTGGATCTGTACCTTTTTACCCTCCAGTGCTTCCTTCTTTTCTTGTTGCAGCTGCATGAGCTTTTGAGGTATGTCGATATATTCAATTTCATATTCTTTTTTCAAATATGTCTGAAGCTTTTTCAATTGTCTCTGCTCTTCTTCTATATGTTCCTGAAGAACTTGCTTTTGCCTACTCTTAAATAGTCCCTTAGTCAGCTCCAGTTCCTTTTCATATTCCTGGCACTTATTCCTGGCATTCTCAATATCCTTTTTCAATTTTCTAATTCCTTCAGCTGTAAAATCACATTTTTCAGCCTGCTTTCCCAGGGTATATGTATTCTGAATACTCTTTTCTCTCTTATCCTTCATATCAAGATACTTATTTTTCAATTCACACATAACCTGGCCAAAATGATAGGACTGCTCTTTCATCTGGTTAAAGTGTTCTAGCAGTTTCTCAAGTTCAGGATGCATCTTAACATATTCTTGTAAGGCTCTATTTTCACTTTCTAGGTTGCTTAACCGATTAATAGGTACATTTAACCCCTGTAACTTATTCTGAACTGTTTCGAGCTGTTTTTGAAGTTTAGAAACCTCATTTTCTAACTCTTTAATCTTATTGTCTTTCTGAATGTTATCTATCTTTAAAGCCTTGTTCTGATCTTTCATAGCTTCTACTTCTTTTACCGAATATGCAAACTTACCTTTTTCCACGTTCAAATCAACTTGTTTATCTACCTGCTTCAAACGATCCAACTCAGCTTTTTTCTCTTTTACTTGTTCAAATTTAGTATTCACTTTATACTCTTCCACATTCAAATGTTTTACTTTGCTGTCAATTTCACCTCTTTCCAAATCATAACCATTTTCCCTTACAAATCGGTTGTAATCATCTTGAAGCTTTCGCAAAGCTCTAGGAGAAAACAAATCCCTTGCTGATAGTCTTTCATCGGAAGTTACTGGCACAAAATTAACATGCATATGTGGCGTTTGCTCATCAAAATGTATTGTAGCAGATACCAGATTCTTTTTTCCGTATCTCTTTTCTAAAAATTCTAAACTAAGTCTAAAATACTCCGTTTGTTCCTGTCGGCTCATATTTGAAAAGAAAACATTGTCAGACGTTACTAGGCATTGACACATTACCGTTGCATCTGACCGTATTTTCTTTTTCAAATTTAATTCAGTTATACGATTCGTTACTACGGTACGAAATCTTTCCTTCTGATTTAGCAAATCTACATTTTCTTTTGTCCTGGTCCAATCAATATCCTTATTTGTGTGACTGGTACCGTCTTTCTCTCTACGGTCATGTATCTGAATGCCGGTTACACCGCTCGCTTTTATTTTTTCAATTCTCATAATAGAGTAACTCATCCGCTCGCTCCTTTCCACACATGATATGTTGCTGTCCTCACGCACCCTAAAACTACGGTGCCTATTCCGTTCGGAGTACGCAAAACACATATCATGTGTAACACACTACACATAACTACGTTATGACGTGTGGTCTTGCAGACAGCTTACCACCTTTTTCCCTAGCGGTCAAGCGGTGGTATCAGGACTCTAACGTGTCCTGATGGAGCCAACCTACAGAAATGGATCTAAGTTGTTATTCTTTTTGTAGGTTGGCTTTAGGAAAAATTCACTTTTTTCCTAAAAGTAAATTTCTTGTCAAGCAGAACATGGAATACCGGAACAAGCATAGCTTGTGAGGATATGCCGTGAAAGCTGCTTGACAAGTTCAATACACCATACGCTACCTTGCTAAGGGCAAGGATGTATTTTATACTTGCCCTTCTGCTTAGCGGCGAGCGTAAAAAGTTTTGGGATTAAGACCTTTTTTAAAAGGGCTTATGGGTGAAGCAAAGCGAGGGCAACGCCCTGTGTTATAGAGAACAATCTAAATTATTTAGAAAGTCTTATTGAAATTAAGTTTTTATTATATTTTTTAAAGGATACGCAGCGTAAGCAAAGTACACCTTATATAATACAAAAACTATATACAAAAAGATCATATATGCTCCGTTCCAAAAATCTGGATAAATCCTTATTTTTAAGTGTTTTCCTTATGTTTCTCTCTGCACAAAAATGGAAAACTTGAGTTCATAAATTACATAGAAAATGAAATGTTTTTTTGACTTTATCCACGAAAATGGAATGATTTTTTTTTATACATAGAAAATGGAATAAATTATTTTTGCATCACAAAAAAGCCGGCTGCACTTCATCCGCCAGCCGGCTTTTTCTCTGAATTTGCTTCCAGAGCCTTTATTCATGATGCAGAAATAAGCCTATTCAAACAAGTAAATTTGAAATAAGCCTTACTGCACCTTATTCATTTATAAAAAACTCGGTAATGGAACTTCCCCATTCCCTTTTATAATTTTTTGCAATAACTTAGGACGTAACGTCCGATCCCATTTGTATGGATTTATTACCTTATCGTTCACATATTGCAGACTTTTTTGAACACTTATTGCCACTGCATCTGCTACATCATCTCTTAACCGTTTCCCATGCTGCTTCATTAGCTGCATGATCATTTCTAACTGTTCTGGTGTTTCTTTCATTCGATTTTTTCTAAGAATGCTCTTTGCTACATTCTTACGATACTGGTAATCTTCCTTGTTTTCCGGTAATTTTTTACCAGTGTGTTTCAACATTTCAATCCAATACATCCTATCACGTATGTAAATGCTAAAAAAAGTCTTCAAATTTGTAAGATAACCTCTTATCACTCTTTCTGTCACCTGAAGCTTTTTTGTGTATTTATCAAAAAGCGTTTTCACTCCTATATGCATATCCATTTTTCGTCCATCATTTTGGCTTGACTCACAATTTTTCAAAAACTCCATACATAGCAGCATTTCGTTTGCCTTTAATCTCCCAAAATCTTGTGAATAGAACAAGCCATGACGAACGCTTATATATCCTTCATGATAATTTCCATCTGTAAAGTCATTCTCACAGATTCTTATATTTCTATCCTTAAATCCTCTTTCTACTTCTATTAAACCTTTCTGTTCCAGAGCATCCAGAATAAGATAGTAGCTTGAATACGCCCTTCTTTTGCCTGTTAGCAATCCAAGCTCCTTGCAGATATCTTTATAATACACACCTCTTACCAGGCCTGTGTTATCCTGGTAACGTGCAATCACGATCAGAAAGAGTACTTCTAATTTGGATAATTTTTTCTCTAACCATTTTTCAAATACTTTGTTCTTAATTTTCTGCATAGAAATACTCCTTTCTGATTTATTTTTTTTTCTTACTTTTCCCCAAAAAAGTGACACTTAAAAAACGCAAAAGATGGCTGAATATCTAGGTATCCAGCCATCTTAAAAACTAAATTAGTCACATTAATAACTTGACTTTTTTTAGTAACCTTGTTATTATAGTGCTAAGCAAACATAGTGTTGCATAAACTAATAATAACGGTTAAAAGACTATTGGTACCTAGTATACCTTTTAGTTGCTCTTAGACACTCGCCAAAGTATCTAGGAGAACCTAATCAGGAAAGTCTCTTGAGACTTTCCTTTTTTCGTTCTATTCTTTTTATTAAGTATATAAAATCTTTTCACAAATGTCAAATGTCAACTTCTATTTTTACCATTTTATCCTGCACTAACTGGTCTCACTACATTATTCTGTTCTGATTGGCTTCTAGGACGTTCTATTTGCTCTGTCCCATCCTTTTTTATCACAACCTTATGAGAATCATTCTGAATACTCTGTGGTCGTTCCAGTGACCTTCCAGTGACCTTCTTCCTGTCTGTTCCATTTGGCGAACTGGAACTTTTTTGTATTGGCTCTGATTGGCTTTTAGGGCGTTCTATTTGCTCTTTCCCATCCTTTTCTATTACAACCTTATGAGAATCATCCTGAATGCTCTGTGGGTGTTCCTGTGACCTTCCAGTGACCTTATTCCTATCTGTTCCATTTGGCAAACTAGAACTGTTTTTTATTGGCTCTGATTGGCTTCTAGGACGTTCTATTTGCTCTTTCCCATCCTTTTTTATCACAACCTTATGAGAATCATCTTGAATGCTCTGTGGAT
>NZ_FOYZ01000024.1 GCF_900112775.1 Anaeromicropila populeti | reverse complement strand
TTTCTTTACGAAGGCGAATCAACTCATTTTCTTCGTCAGTTCTGTTATCTTTAGCCTTAAAAGAACCTGTATTACCATAGTCATTTGTCCATTTCACTACTGTTGATTTAGCCAGTTGATATTCTCTAGCTATTTCTGCTGCTGGTTTACCATTTTGCCTTAATGCGACTATTTGCTTTTTAAAATCATCGGTGTAATTTTTTACTTTTCCTGCCATGATAGTTATCCTCCATTTTTCTCATTATATCATGACCGAATATGATTTGTATAATTTATTATAACCTATTCAGATTGTATTCTGCCGGGAGCAGGTCTTTCACATTCTTTGTTTCAATCTGCATACTTTTTCACGACCTCCTCCAAACGGATATCTTCCTTCAGGGAGAGCGAATCCTCCCAAGTGTTATAGCCGGTGAAATGACCATAGGTGGCGGTCTTTTCATAATCGGCATTGCGCAGGCACAGCTTTTCGATGATGGCTGCCGGACGCAGGTTGAAAACCTCAAGGCAGGCTTTACGGTTTGCCTCATCCGGATACTTGCTGGTGCCGAAGGTGTTCACGGTAAAGGCCACCGGGTCAGCCTTGCCGATGGCGTAGGAGATGCTGACCTCACATTCCTTGGCGATACGGGAGGAGACGAGATTTCTTGCAATGTAACGAGCCATATAGGCACCGGAGCGGTCAACCTTGGACGGGTCTTTGCCGGAGAAGGCACCACCGCCATGATGCGCAAGGCCACCGTAGCTATCGACCATCAGCTTCCTGCCGGTGAGGTCGGTATCAGCATCTGGGCCACCCTTGACGAAGCGACCGGAAGGATTCACCAAAATCTCGGTGTCCTTATCAAACGGGAACTTCTCGAAAACGGGCCACAGGATATTGGAGATGATTTCACTGCGCAGCTGTTCGAGCTGTACGCTTTCCTTGTGCTGAATGGAGACCACGATGGCCTTCACACGAGCAGGCTGCCCATCACGATATTCAATGGTGACCTGCGCCTTGCCGTCCGGCAGGATGTCGTGAACGAGACCGGACTTGCGGCACTCATCCAGCTTTTTGCAGATGTCGTGTGCATAGAGCAGCGGAAGCGGAAGGTAGCGATAACCGCCCTCATCAATGGCATAACCATAAACAGTGCCCTGGTCGCCAGCACCCATAGAGGAATACCAGCTGTCATCGCCGTTGCGGCTTTCCAAGGAGTAGTTTACGCCGCCAGCGATGTCAGGACTCTGTTTTCTCACATAGACCTGAAGCAGACGCCTCCACGATTTCATGCCGACGTCGTCCAGCACACGCCAGACTACAGCCTGAATATTGACCTTGGCAGTGGAGCTGATTTCGCCGCCAACGATAATGCGGCGGCCAACGGCCATGACCTCCACAGCAACATGAGCACTTTTATCTTTTCTCAAATACGCATCCAGAATTGCATCGGCGATTTTATCACACAGCTTGTCAGGATGCCCTTCGCAGACGGACTCTGCGGTTTTATAAGTAATGTTCATATCAATTTCCTTTCCGTGCACGCAGCAGCAGTTCCATCGTGTCATCCATCGGAGTGGCACCGTTGTACTCGCTGGCACAATTCTCTTTTACGATTTGATAGATTTCCATCCAGAGACGATTGGTCTGGGACATGAAGTTTTGACTCATGGCCACGTAGGGCGACTGGATTGCATTGCCGGTCGTCGGATGCTTGGCTAAGAAACCAAACTCGGAGATGGCTTCCTCACATTGAATCCAACGAGCAGCGCTCATGGCATACCGTTCCAATAGGTCGGGCGAAACCAGTGATGCGCAGTGGCGTTCCTGCAGCCAGTTCCAGGTCTTTTTGTAGATACCGGAAGCCAGCAGCTTTTTGCCGTCCTTTTGCTTTGCAGATAATAGTCTGGATGGTTTGGGCATCGGCTGACCTTCTAAATCGGCTGATTGATTATCGAAGTCGATGACAGTCAACTCTCGTTTGCCCGGATTACCCTCGGCGAGCTTATCAGCTAAGGGCTTTTTCTTGGCTCCGGCACCTATACGGGCACCACCACGGTTTGTACCGTCCTTAGCCATTTTCACACCTCCATTTCGGGGGCCTATATACCCCGTTTGAATTTGCGACTTTGTGCGTAAGAGCCCACGCCCGTTCCACGGCAACTTCACTGTAGAGAAGTAGACCGCCCCTGCGTCCTCACAAGCTCCGCATCATTCGCTTCCGTATAAATACGAAAGCTCGTTCACTACGCTGCTCGTCCTTTTCCCAAAAGGTCTAACGACCTTCCGGGAGCCCTATTTATTGTGCCAGCGGTCTCCATGCTCGGCATGAATCTTTGCATGACAGCTTTTACATAGGGCGATGAGATTACTTCTATCATGCGTACCACCCTGAGAGAGTGGCAGCTTATGATGTATCTCCTCGGTCGCAACGTAGCGTCCGTCCTTCAGGCACTGCTCACACAGTGGATGGGCAGCAGCGTAGCTGTCACGGATGCGTTTCCAAGCCCTGCCGTAGCGTCGCTTGGTAGCAGGGTCACGGTCGTACCGTTCGTAGCGTTTGTTTTCTTCCTTCTCGTGTTCCGGACAGTAGCGACCGTCTGTTAGGTTGGGGCAGCCGGGATGGGAACACGGTCGTTTTGGTTTCCTTGGCATGTTGTGTTCACCTCCTTCGGGCATAAGAAAAGCCCTGCAGGTCGTGTGACCCACAAGGCTCTCTGTGATTTTCGCTTTTCGCTATTGTAATAATATCATAGGAAGGGAGTCTCATTCTATCACATTAACTCTCATGCTTTGGCGGCACGGTGATTTCTTTTAGTGCGGCGCTGTGCATGCGGTGGATGTGCTGCATGGAGTAGTTCATATCGACGGCAATCTGCTCCCAGGTGATGAAGCACAGGTAGCGCTTCTCCAGTAAGGTCTGGTACTCCACATTGGGGACTGCTTTGATGACACCCATGATTTCATGCTTCAGGTCTACCAGTGCGTCGATGTCTCCGTTGATTTCTTCCTGCAGGGAAACAATCTTGATTACGGCATCTGCCATACGAGAGCCACCGTGATTTGGATTTCTCGGCATATCCGAAATGGTAGAGGTGCATCTGGTCGCCAGCTCGTTCAAAGAAGCGATTTGCTGGATTTTAGAATTGATACGCTCGTCAAGGTAACGAGCTTGTAGTAAGTATTCTTTTTCTGTCATACGATACCTCCGGAATTTTTAATTTCCCTCGGATTGGCATTGATTGTCATAGATTGGCTTTTACGGCATCAATCAAAGCGGTCTGGGTCAGCTCCTTTTGAGAGAGGGCCTTTAAGATGCGCTCGTCGATGGTGCCTTTTGTGATGATGTGTTCTATCACCACAGTACCGGAGGTCTGGCCTTGCCTCCATAATCGGGCGTTGGTCTGCTGGTAAAGCTCCAGTGACCAGGTCAGCCCAAACCAGATAAGGGTGGAGCCGCCAGCCTGCAGATTCAGGCCATGACCGGCAGAGGCAGGATGGATAACGGCTACCGGGATTTTTCCGGCATTCCAGTCGGTGATATCCCGGCTTTCCTTTATTTCTCTTACCGTAAAGCGGCGCTTGATACGTTCCAGGTCATGCTTAAACCAGTAGGCCACCAGAACGGGCTTGCCGTTTGCTGCTTCCAGAATATCCTCCAGTGCATCCAGCTTTCGGTCATGAAATTCGATGGTATCGCCGGTATCGGCATAAATCGCACCATTGGCCAGCTGGGATAGCTTGCTGGTGAGAGAGGCTGCATTGGCAGCAGTCACTTCTCCGTCCGGCAGTTGCAATACCAGGTCTTTTTTCAGTTCCTCGTAGCGCTGGCGTTCTTCCTTGGAGAGCTTCACCTCATACTGCGAAGAAATCAGCTCCGGCATCTGCAGGTGGTCAGTGGATTTCATGGAAATCGTAATATCTGAAATCTGCCGGTAGATAAGCTCCTCTGCATAGGGCTGTGGCTTGTAGGAATAGATAATCATGCCGTTTCGCTTATCCGGTGTAAAGTAATTGTTGCGGTATTCGGTAATGAAGCGACCGAGGCGCTTGCCCATATCCAGCAGCCGGAACTCGGCCCATAAATCCATAAGGCCATTGGAGCTTGGTGTGCCAGTCAGGCCGATGATACGTTTGACCTTGGGCCGTACCTTCATCAAAGACGGGAAACGCTTTGACTGGTGATTTTTGAAGGAGGAGAGCTCGTCGATAACTACCATATCGTAGTCAAAGGGAAGATTGCTGTCCTCAATCAGCCATTGCAGGTTTTCACGATTGATGATGGTAATATCGGCTGCAGTCATCAAAGCCGCTCGGCGCTCCTTTACACTGCCAACGGCAACGCTAAAGGTCAGGTGTTTCAGGTGCGACCACTTTTCAAGTTCTGCTGGCCAGGTATCACGGGCCACTCGAAGTGGGGCGACCACCAGAATGCGGTAGGCCAGAAAACTGTCAAACAGCAGGTCAGCGATGGCAGTCAGGGAAATCACCGTCTTGCCAAGACCCATATCGAGCAGTACAGCAGCTACGGGATGCGTCTCGATGTAGTCGATGGCAAAGGCCTGATAATCATGTGGTTTGAAGTTCAAGAAGCATCCATCCAATCTGTTCTATACTGTCGATGACGTAAACACGAAAGCCCAAGGAGCGCAGCAGTCTGTGCCTTGCTTCCTGAAGTGGGCGTGGGCGTTTTCCCGGTGCCTTCAGTTCTACGAAGGCGATAACGCCATCAGGTAATAAGATAAGGCGGTCGGGCATCCCGTCGAAACTCGGAGACACGAACTTTACTGCGATGCCACCGGCCTTTTTGACCGCCACGGTTAATTTGGTTTCTATCGTTTTTTCTCGCATACTTGTCCTCCCATCAGGGCTTTTAATCAAGATGTGCAAGGTGTATCAAGGGTCTTTTCCTAACTTTTTCTTATAGCTTTTTTTATAGTGCTAAGAGAACTTTTGTATATGACCTTGATACACCTTGTCATCTATAGATAATCAGTTCAAAAAATCTTCCTCAGCGTCATTTTTCTGTGTCAAACGCAGGCCCTTAAAGTAACGCTTCCGATTTTGCACGACACGCTCATAACCGGCGCTCTCCAAGGCAAGATAGAAATCTGCCGTGTTGCGCACATAGTCGTTGGTATCGACGCAGTAGTTACGGTAGGCCTGATACAGCCCAGAGGAGCTTTCCTTATAGGAAGGGTCGATGTCGCAGCAATCCTCCATGAAATGTCCAAACCAGTCATTCTGATTGCGGTATTCATCAATGGCCTTTTGCACGCAGGCCGGAACAGGAATCTGGTATTCCAGCTCGATGACCTTTTTGGCACCCTCGATGACCCACGCCAGAATGCTGTCACCGGCATTGTCATACAGGTACTCACCGTAATTTTTGATGTCGCTGTTGCCGGTAATCTTGGCATTGAACGGAATGACGATAAGTCGACGCCAGATGCCATCATCGGAAGCACTGACACGAGGCAGATGATTGGTATACAGCACAAGGGTGTGACAGGGCTTGAAGGCAAACGGGTCTTTATATTTCTTTTCCGCAAACACCTCATCGGTGGAACAGAGCTGTTTGACGGTCGAATCATTCAGACGGGCACCTTCCTGCATTTCTGCAGCAATGAGTAGACGTTTACCCTTGACCTCGGCCATTTCGGGCTTGATATTTCTACGGCAGCCAACGGTTAGCGTATCGGCAGAGATGTTGCCGCTGTACAGACCGAGCACTCTGGAGATGGCGTTCCAGAAGGTGGACTTACCATTCCGGCCATCGCCGTAGGCAATGATGAGGGCTTCCACATAAACCTTGCCAATTGCAGCCAGTCCGCAAATCATCTGCACATAATCGATGAGCTCCTGATTGCGCTGGAAGATAAGGTCAAGGCTGTCAAGCCAGAGTTGCTGGCCCTTTTGGCCCGGCGATACCGAGGTGATTTTGGTGATATAGTCCTCCGGCGAAGGCTCTCTGGCACCAGCCATGCCTTTGCGCAGGTCGTAAGTAGCTTCGGGCGTACACAGGGCAAAGCAGTCGGCATCCAAATCCCTCGGCGAAATCTCCAGCATTGGATGGGATTCCTTCAGCGTCGAGGTGATGTTCTTGGAGTCACGGCGCTTGACTGCAAAAGCCTGATAGGCCTTGGCTGCAGAAAATTCCTGAAAAGCCTGCAGCTGTTCTTCGTTCATCAGCTGTTCGGCCTTGCTCTTGGAGGCACCTTCCAAAATCGCCTGCGCACCACAGTTCTTCAGCTTTTCCAAAGAGTAAAGCAGGTCGTTGCCGGATTCCTTTAACTGGCGACGGGTCAGCTCATGAGCGACTGCCTGTGCACCGGGCTCGGATTCCTGCCAGTAGTGGTCAGAGTAGCGGATAAAGTGGGTGGCCGGAGAGTAGCGCAGCTCTTTTGAGAAATATTTCGCCAGCACCTCAGCCTGTCCAACGTCAGAATAATCGACCGGCTTATAACAGGACGGGTCGTTGTAAACCTCTGGTGCCACATAGCCCTCTTGGCTGGAGAGCCTTGCATAAAAACGCTGAGCGCTGTGCCAGATAGTACCGAGTTCGCTGTTATCAAGAGGCGGCTCACATTTTGCCGCTTCTTCAAGAAAGGTCTGGTAGGCCTTATCCGTATCGCCGTATTTCTTAATGACACGACCGGCGAAACGGCTCAGCGTTGCATTGCGGCTGCCTTCCGGGATAACGGAAGAATCATATTGACCCTCCGGCAGACCTTCATCGAACAGGTCATCATCCAGAAACTCGGTCAGATTCATGCGGCCCGGATAAAGAGCAACCTCGGCAGCAGCAGTTCCAAAGAAGAAACGTGCGGCATCCAGCGCTTGCGTGTCAAAATACGGAAAGATGGAGTTGACCAGCTTTTTCATATCGCTATAGAGCGTTGCATCCGTTACGGTATCAATCGGAAAGAGTACATGGAATTTGGGCCTTGCAGGCTTTCCATTTTTCTCACGCTGATTGAAGCGGCTGTAATGAATCGCAAAGGTCACGCCCGGAAAAGCCTGCATCACGTCCTCTGGTGTAATCCAATCCTCCGGATTTTCAGAGTGGTCATTGTCGCAGTCCACCGGCAGGCAATCGCTGCCGATGAAGTTTTCGCCGTTACGATAGCTGTTGCGGTATTCAGCGCATACATAGTCATGGCAAATGGCCGCCTTCAGATTTGCTTTATCCAAAACGACCTGCTTATGGGGATAGGAGCAGTTACCGGGATTGCCGGCAACGTCCGCAGAATACAGAGTGAACATTAGTCAAACACCTCCTTGGATTCCTCCTCCAGCACCTTGGTGATAAACTTCAAAGCACGGATGGTAGTTTCAAGCTCACAGTCGCCGCCAAGGAAAACCTCAAAGCCGGTCGCATCTCCAAAACGGTCACGCATAACATGGATGTCCATATCGGTGCTGGCAGCATCCTGAATGCGAAAGTAGGTACGTCCGCCGTGGCCGGTGTCGCCACCTTGATAGCCGGTAGTGCCAGCTTCGACTTCGAGAATGTTGGCGCTCACCACCTCACGGGTATAGGTGCTGATATCCGTGCCATCAGGCAGCATTTTTCTTTTTTCGATTACTTCATACATAGTCTTAGACCTCCTCAAGATTTTCGGTAAAATAACGCAAGCGGTAGTTCTTCCACTTGGCCCGTTCAATTTCAGCTTCCATGCCGGATGAGATGTTTTTGCCAAACACCCAGACCTCGGAACACTTGCTCATTAGGGCGTTTCCGAAGAACAGACCAAGCTGACGTTCCTGTGGGTCGGCATCATTCAGAAACTGCGGAAATAGCAAATGCGGTGCGATGGGGATATAACCGGCTTCCACGGCAAAACGGCTGTAGGCTCTGGCAGCTTTCACGTTGGCATCGATGTCTCCGGCAAAGGGAGAGCAGATGTAGACGATTGGCCTGAAAGCACGAAGGGCACGTTCTTCCTTGTCGATAACGGACAGTGCGCCGTAGGCTGTGGGGTCAAAATATCCCTCGCTGTTAAATTTGCTGATGCTCATTGCACGATTTCTCCTTTCCGGGTGGGCATAGAAAAAGAGCGTCCACCTCTAATTTCCCACTGGAGATGAACGCCCGATTTGAGCGGAGTATTTTTAATCTTTTTTATAAAAATCTGTGACGTAGCCATCGGCACGCAGTAACAGGCCTTCTGCCCACGGTGGAGTGCGGCCCATCTGTTCACAGATTGCGTCAAGCGACATACGAGGGTCGCCTTCGATGACCAGTTCGTCGTGGATATGCATGACAATGGAGCAGCAACGCAGTGTTTTCATGGCATAGCACAGGATGTCACGAGCTGTTGCCTGCACAATGTTTTCGACAAATTTCGGGCCATACGAATCCAGTCGTTCCCACTTCTTGGTGCCGCCAACACCTTCGTAGGTGATGCAGCTGCCACCAAATTTATTTATACCGACCTTGGGTTTTACATAGGCCAGCTTTCTGCCGGAGGGCAGTGTGATAAACAGCATGCCGCTGCGGCAGGAAAAGGTCAGACCGTAATCGGTGGTGGTGTGCTTATACTTCACGGCCTCCATAACTGCCCGGTCAACGACCCACCAAAATTCGACAATTTTCGGATTGGACTGTCGCCAAGCATCAACCAGCGGAGGAAGCTCCTCTTCAGTGAGGCCCATGTCCAAAGCGCCCATTGCTTTAAGGGCACCGACACTGCCACCATAGCCGAGGGCCAGTTCAGCGATTTTACCTTTTTGACGAAGGTGACCGTTGATGCCATGCTTTTCTACCGGCACTCGAAACATCTGACTGGCAGAGGCGCAATAGATATCGCCGCCCTTGGCAAAGACCTCCTGTCGCCAGCTTTCGCCTGCAAACCATGCAATGACACGAGCTTCAATGGCAGAAAAGTCAGCAACATAAAAGCGTGTGCCTTCCCGTGGAATAAAGGCTGTGCGGATAAGCTGCGAGAGCGTATCGGGCACATCTTCATACAGGAGCTCTACACCCTCAAAGTCACCGGAACGCACAAGGGCACGTGCTTCCGCTAAGTCAGGCAGATGATTTTGCGGCAGATTTTGCAGCTGGATATTACGTCCGGAAAAACGGCCTGTGCGATTGGCTCCATAAAACTGGAACATGCCACGGGCACGACCATCAGCGCATACGGTCTTTTCCATTGCCTGATATTTGCGAACAGAGGACTTTGCCAGCTGCTGGCGCAGGGTCAAAACCTCGCAAAGCTCTGGTGGAGCTGCTTTCAAAAGTTCAGCAACAGCCTTTTTATCCAAGCTGTCCGTTTTCATGCCGTTTTCGGCCAGCCACTGCTTCATCTGCTG
This sequence comes from Anaeromicropila populeti, assembly GCF_900112775.1. Taxonomy (GTDB): domain Bacteria; phylum Bacillota; class Clostridia; order Lachnospirales; family Lachnospiraceae; genus Anaeromicropila_A; species Anaeromicropila_A populeti. The sequence continues at coordinate 10,243 of NZ_FOYZ01000024.1, read as the reverse complement.
GACAGAGTTCGGGTTTTCCAATGCCGTGATACGCTGCATTGCCGTGGTCAGTTCTTTACGGGAACGGTCATCCATTTCAAGCGCCTGCTTTACCAGTTCCAGGTCAAGCCTTACACCGGTGTCATTTATCTGCTGGTCAAGGTGGTACTCATCCCACACCATTTCAGGCACCGGGAATTTGTAAAGCCGCTGCTGGATGCCCATCTCGGTTTCCACATCACGGATATTGTAGCGTTTGAAGTCGGCCCATTTATCTGGTGCATGGAAGGGTCGATTGCGATTGCGCTGTCCATTGGTTTTGGTAGGAGCGCAGGGCTGGCAAAAATATTTGATGAGGTCTTTGCCCTCTGAGAGCTTTTGCTTTTCAAGACCGAGAACGGCACCAACACCCTCCAAGGATAACGGCAGTCCCATTGTGGCCGCCCATATCATAGAGCAACGCCAGCTTTCCTGGTCAAGATAATCGCCGGTCGGATAACCCAAGAAGCGAGAGAGGCAGATTCGTTCAAAGCTGGCGTTGAAGGCCCATTTTATAACGGCCTCGTCCTCCAAGGCATCCAGTATCTCTTTCGGGATATGTTCACCGCAGGCAAGGTCGATGACCTGCACCGGGCCAGCATCCACGCTGTAGCCAAAGAGCAGGATTTCAAAATCAGGAGCCTCCACATAGCGGTACACGCCAGATTTTTGTAGCGGCGTGCTGCTGTAGGTTTCAATATCAATACTCAGTGTTTTCATAAAAGCACGTCCTTTCCGCAAGTGTCAAACAGGGTGGTAGATTTCTCCGCCACCCTGCCGGTTACTTAGATGCTGTTGTTAGTCAAGGAAATCGTCGGCTTCATCCGTTGCGAAATCAGACTCAGCGCTGGACTTGCCACCGAGCGGCTCACCGTCACGCACCTTCTGCAGGTTGTTCAAGCCGCAGGCGATGCCCTTGTTGCCAGAGCTGTTGAAGGCGTAGAAGCTGATGCTGGCACGACCGTACACGCCAGAGTAAACCTCAGAGCGAGTCAGGATAGGATTGCGGTCAACATCTACGATGCCGGGAGCAGAGGTAGCATTGGCATTCACGAAGTAGGCGTTGGCGTAGGCCGGGTCATCCGGACGCTCCAGGTCGCCGTCACGCATAGGGGTCTTCAGAACGGACAGTGCCGGTACGGACTTACCGTTGCCCTTGAGCTTGCCTTCGCCTTCCTTGTAGGCTGCCTCGATAGCAGCTTCAATCTTAGCGACGGTCTTGGTGTCGGACTTCGGGATGATGAGGCTGACGCTGTACTTCGGAGCGCCACCGTTGATGGATTTCGGCTCCCAGACGTTGGCATAGCTCCAACGGGTGTCCGGGCCAGTGATTACCTTCATGGGATTTGTAGCTTTCATATTTTTACTCATTGTCATTTTCCTCCATAAAATCGTTTTTTGCGTTATTCATTGCCGGGCGTTTGTCGCTCTCCGGCACGAGTGTTGGTTTGCCTTGCGGCTTTTCGATAAAGCCGGTCAGAAGTTCATCAAAGCGTGACTTGCCAAGGAGCTTCTGTAAGGCTGTAATACCAAGCAGCTTCTTCTCATACGGGTCGAAGCCTGCCTCGCTGACTGCCTGAATGACAGCAGCTTCATTAGTGTATTTCCTGTTGGAGCGACCTTCGACCAGCTTCCAGCCGTTCCATTCCTTGCCGCTGACTGCCTGACGCAGGGCGTATTCCTTGATGTCGGAAGCCCATGCTACCAGCTCGTCCACACGGGAGAGGATGACTTCGATTTCTGTATCCGTGAGCAGCGGAGGCAGCTTGAAGTCATGTTGTGCAAGAGAGAGATTTGCTTCGGCTCTGGCTCTGCATTCATGCTTGGCCTTACAGAAGCCGCACCACTCGCCGCACAAGTAACTGCCATCACCGGCAAAGGCCAAGGCTGCGGTAGGCTTCAGAACTTCTTCGGCCCAGCGGTAAAGCTCGTCCTTGGAAAGCTCACAGGTTGAGATGTTCTGGCGTCTGGGCTGGTAGATAGTCATACTGACCGTATCGATGTCGTAGATGCCGTCGAACAGCTCCAGAGCGCCGAGTGCGTAGCATTTCATCTGCGGATTATCCTCAGCCGAAACGAGGATGCCCAGACCGTGTTTGTAATCGCAAATGCGGAGTGTACCGTCTGCGATGACGATGCAGTCTGCCGTACCGAAGCCCTGTTCTACCCAACGGGAGAAATCTACTCGCTGTTCAATCAGAACGACCGGGTCGGCGCAAGTCTGCTTGGCAGCTTCCACCTGCTCAAGGATGTAAGCAGCATAGCCGATAGCACAATCCTCCATTTCTTCACTGTACCAGGACAGCTTCTTGGTAGGATTCTTGGCCTTCTGGCCCAGCGCCTTGCGGAGCTTGTACTCGCAAAGGCTGTGTGCGTCGGTGCCCTCCGCTGCATAGTCGCTGCCTTTATCCTCGTAGCTCTCACCAAGCCTTGCAGAAGGCGGACAGTGGAGCCAGCGATTGGCAGAGGAGGCGGAGAGAATTGCATGTCCATTAGGTGGCATCGCCAAGCACCTCCGCTTCCCTCAAGAGGGCTTCATAATTTGCCGGGTCAATTTGTGACAGCTTGCTGGCTCCATATTTCAGAAGCAACTCACGTACAGCAGCGGTGTGACCGGCACGGGATTTATCTGCCAGTACAGCTCGTACCTGTTCCAGCGTCAGCTGGGGCTTAGGCTCCGGCTTGGCAGCGACTTCTTCTGCAGGTGGCTGCTCAGCAGCATCGCCGCTGAATTGTTTTGCCAGCCAGTCGGCTGCATCAGCGATGGTAGCAGCTGCATTGCACAGTTCTTCGATGGTCATAGCCATATCGTTCATTTTGCTCATGGATTCTTCCTCCTTCCTCGGATTGTCTTGTTGCGGCGAGGATTTTAAGGTTTCTCGCCATTCTTGCGGATACCTGACTGATTGCCGTAAGAACTTCAATCGTTTCAAGGTCGGTATCGCTTTTGTGATAAGCCTGCTTCATGATGCTCACCTCCGTTTCTGAGAGGCTGTTTTGTTGTGCCTCACAATTTCCCACTGGAGAGGAATTACAGAGTTGAGCGGATATTTTTCAAAAAAGTTTTTCTTTCCGACTGAGACTGGCCCAGCCGGAGAGTAAAACCAGGTGCGCTACCTATTTAATAGCCACGTACCTTACGCAGCTCAGTGCGGATTCGTTTCATCTGGTCGGCAAAGGTGCGCTGCTTGCGGCCCAGAGCCTCGGCAATGCTGCGGTCGGAAATCTTGTCGTTTTCGCTCCACAGTTTAATGATGCGGTCGGCATCCGGGTCGAGCTCCTGAAGGCGCTGGAACAGCTGCTCCAAAAGGGCACGGTCTGCATAGACCTCTTCCATGCTGACGGTTTCGGTAAGCTCGGTGTCAAGGAGCGTGCTATCGTCGTCGGTATTAGGTGCATCGAGCGAAAGCGTACCGTAGCCTAAATGATGTTCACAGTTTTCGCAGTCGCCATCGCAGGCCCAGAAGAATTGCTTCGGGCATTTGCAGCGGTGGTGGTACTGTTCCTTTTTACGGACGGCTCCGGCCATGCGATAAAAGTCCTGAAACTGCTGCTCTGTGCAAGGGATTTTCTCCTTGGTGGAGCGAACGTAAATGAAGCGAGTGTTCTGATTGTCATTGATTGCCATGTGATTGTCTCCTTTCGGCTGTGAAACCGAAGCGGAGATAACCTGTTTGGCTGCCAGTATTGCATTTCATAAGATGGTCACCTCAGGTGGATTTCTCCACTTCGAATCGGTGACCAGCCGTTCGTTAAGCTGGCACTCTATATTGAAAGTTCTTCCATCCATCCGCTACGAACACACCTCGTGGCCACGAAGAAGGTGAGCGGGTTTCAGGAAAAGTAGTTTTACGCCTTGCTCAGGGCGGTTATTTTAGTTGTCGTTGGCGATTTGCTCCAGGTCAGCGAACACTTCACTGTAATTGCATGGGGCCAAATCATAAAAGCCGTGGGCACCATAGCGTGCAAAAACTGATTTTGCTACGGCGTTACCATACTCGGCTGCCACTGTGGAGGCAGCATTTTCAATATTGGTTTCCCACATTTTTCGGTCGGAGGATTTCATCTGTTTCACCTGCCTTTCTTCCTCTATAAAAGCCTTTTTAGCAGTTGGTGTTTAGAAAATGTTTTGTATTGCATCGCTGTTCACATATTTGTCATCGTGAAGATATTGTTTTCTACACACCAACGTGCTATAATTAAAAAGTGTAGATTGCAAGAAGTGTAATTTGCTCTTTGCTTCTTACAAACTCAGTATACAAAATCATATTTTTTATTTAGCGACATGCGCATACATCTGCATACATCACCGCATACATGGAAGGAGGAGCACTCGATTGAGATTTTGTGAATTAGCCAAGGTGCTGCATAAGTACAGAAGAAATAGAAGTGAAACCACCGCTATGTGTGTTCAGATTTTGACAGATGCCATACTTGATGACGTAGCCATCGAAAAAATAGGAAGCGCAGATAAGGATATAAACCCAATGTACGGGAAGGAAAAATCCACCTTGCAGGCCATTTACACTGGTTCGAGGTTGAATATTTCCGAAGAAGATGCAGGTATTATGCTTTCTCGTGTTGATGAAGCACACTTTGCAGATTTTGTAAATCAATACTCCTTTGATGCGCTGTCACAAATGAGCGAAGATATCAGGGCGTATGGATTTGACGCTCATCCGGATAACGTTGGCGAAATCTGCGGCAACATCATGGCCCAGATTATTAACAATCGGGCCGAAGGAAAATCCGATGATATAACCACGCTTACTATTAAGAAGAAAGAAACGGGTAAACGTATAAAAGATATCGCCCCTCCGACAATAGAGCGCAGAGGCGACAAGCTACATATTTGTGGTGAAGAAATCGTCATTCATCAGATGTTGGTGCCACAGAATGTTGCAAATGTTGAATTGAAATATATAAAAGCACTGTGTGATGCCTACGCACAGGCGTTAGGGAAAACGGGCATTACGGAAGCAGACATTCCATCCTTGCCTGACCCATTCCCGGAGGACTTTTCAGACCAGCGAAAAGCCTATTACAGTGCAGAGAGCATTGAACATTCCATTCGAGATACTTTTGATGATGGAGAAGATGAGTTTGCCAAACTGAAAAAAGATGCATGGGATGGTATCCGAATGACATATCGCAACAGCCGAAAGTATGCAGATGGTTATGAAAGGCTGGTTGCTGTTCTTGAGAAAGTAACAAACACAACCTTGGATTTGTCTGTTTTGAGTCAAATCCGTAGTTTAATAGGAAACTTAGAGAAAATGGGTATTTGCCACATACTGGTGAATGACGGGACGATAAGCTCGTGGGTGGTCTGATATGGAAAAGGTATTTAATAGTACATTTGAAACATCGCTACGGATTATGCTTCTTTTATCAGTCTGTGGCTATGGGATAACTGCTGACAGAATCGCAGAGTATGATTTACTTACTGTTTACAGCAGGTACTTTGAATTGTCGGAGCAAGTGCTAAATGGTGATAATGATTTCGGCTTCAGCGAATATGCTGCCCGAAGAAAAAGCATCCAGAGCACGCTAAAGGATATGGTACTGGATGGAACGGTAAAAGTGGTAAGAGGTCGTGATGGATTTCAATATGCGATAACTGAAGCAGGATTCAGTGCTTCAAAAAGAATGCAGTCAGAATACGCTGTGGCCTACAAAAAGCTGGCGCATATAACTGTGCAGAAGTTTGGAAACAGAACAGATTCGGAAATTATGGATGTGATAAATAAGGCATCCATGAAATCGTTAAGGAGGTAGCAGAATGGCTGGTTTTTGGATTAAAAAAGTGATTGCAAAAAGTGAAACAAAAGAAGCTGCTGATGTTACCTTTGAGCAGGGTTTGAATGTGATTCAAGGGCGGTCTGATACTGGTAAGACCTGCATTGTTAAGTGCATTGAATTTGTCTTTGGCGGCAGCATGAAAACTTTAACGACACCGTTTAAACCGTCTGCTGGATATAATGAGGCGATTGTTATACTGGCTTCCGATAAAGGCGATATTACGGTGAGTCGTAAGGTTGGGAAAAATCAGGTGGAGGTATCCACACAAATCGAAGGAATTGAGAGTGGCACATATAACCTGAAACACTCTGAGAAGTCAAAAACACCTGATTTCAACATAATAATGCTTCATCTGCTTGGTATAAGCGGCGAGCCCAAGGTGCCTGCAAATGCACGTTTCAAGCCTGAGCGCCTGACATGGACTAACCTGCTACGGTTGTTTTATGTAAATGAGCGAAGGATTGATGACGAAGTTTCTATTATTGAGCCGCAGGAAACATATGAGAAGACGCTCTTTATGTCATCACTGATTTACTTATTGACGGGTCAGGATTTCTCTGAAATGGATGTCCAGACGCAGAAGGAAATCAGAAAAGCAAGGAAAGAAGCTGTTGAAGAATATGTCAATGGGAAACTTTCAAATGCTGGCGAGAGAAAGGAACGTCTGGAAAAAGAATTGCAAATATTCGGTGGTATTGATATTGAGGCTCAAATTGCTCAGATGATTTCTTCTCTGGAGGAAACAGAACACAAAATCGCTGCAGCATTAGAAGAAAGCAAAAAGTTACTGTCGTCTATTATGGCTCTCGAAGAAAAATCAGCTGAGTGCAATGTGCTTCTGTCGAGATATCAGAATCTTCGAAGCCAGTATAAAGCGGACATCCAGCGTCTTTCTTTTATTGTTGAGGGCGAAGTTGAAACGAAAAAACTGCCACAAGTAACCTCTTGCCCATTTTGCGAAGGAAAGATTACTCCCCACAGTCATAAATCCTATATTGAAACATCAAAGGCAGAGCTTGGCAGGATAATGTCGCAGATGCAGGGATTGGTTGAAACCGAAAAGGATGTGAAAGCGCAGCAGGCAAAGATTCAGGAAGAACTCGATGAGCAGAGAAAGAAACGCTCAAACATTGAAGCAATGATTGAGCAAGAGCTGAAACCAGAATCTGCAAAGCTGACAGAATCAATCAATGGCTATCGGGCTTATATACAAATCAATAAGGAAATGCAGATTGTCGCAGAATTTGCGAAGGACTGGTCTGGCGATTTAGACGAGCTTGCCATAAAGGAACAGGAAGAAAAAGACATGGAGCAGATTCAGTATCACCCGAAAGAACACTTTGATAGTCAGTTTCAGACTACGATGAGTGAGTATGCTGATTCAATTTTGCAGGAATGTCAATACCAAGGACTTGCTGCAGCTCGATTCGACATGAAGAAATTCGATATTGAAGTAAATGGAGAGCCGAAGGGTGCAAGTCACGGAAAAGGTTACTGCTCTTATTTGAATACTGTAGTGGCTCTCATGTTCCGTAAGTATTTGAATGAGCACGCCATCTACAATCCGGAATTACTGATTATTGATACGCCACTTCATGGATTTGATGAGGATGATTCAGAAGATGCACCGGAAAGTATGAAAGCTGGTCTGTTTAATTATTTCATCAACCACCAGGAGGGCCAGTTGATTGTGATTGAAAACTTAGACCATATTCCACACTTGGATTTTGCGGCAAGCGGCGCTAACGTTATCACCTTTACAAAGAGAAAGGTTGATGGCGAGCGTTATGGATTCCTGCATGATGTGTATTGATGCGTAATAACCTGTTTTCGAAGCATACGGAGGTAAGAGAATGTATATCAGCTATAACAAGCTCTGGAAATTGTTAATTGATAAAAATATGAATAAGCAGGACTTGCGAGAAGCCAGCGGAATCAGCTCCGCATCTGTTGCCAAACTCGGTAAGGGCGACAACATTACCACAGAAGTGCTTCTGCGTATATGCACTGCTTTAAAATGTGATATCAGCGATATCATGGAAGTGGTGGAGGATGCTCCGCAGGGAGAGAAGGCTCCACAGGAGGATAAGTAACTATGGCTCAAAATAATTCGGCAGCACTGAGGGATGCCAGTCCCTACAATGCCGCCATAACAAGAGAACAATTTTTATTTTATGAAATGCGCACGACGGCAAAGCTGCTGAATGAGGGCCTGACCGATGAAGATACCGCAAACAGAATCGTAACAGAGAATCTGTTCCAGTACCCAACGGAAAAGTCTGTGCGCAAAATGGCACTGGCCTGCATCCGCAGATTGCATGCTATGAACGACGAATCGCTTATAGCAGCAATGGCTACGCAGCCATCCGAAGTGTCCAAGCAGATATGCCTGTACGCCATGATGAAGCAGTACCGGCTGGTTTGGGATTTTATGATTACAGTTATCGGGGAGAAGTACAGATTAAGGGACACCTCCTTTGGTAAGATAGACTTGAACACCTTTTTCCTTCGCCTGCAAGAGCAGGACGATTGGGTCGCCACTTGGAGTGACAGCACCATCACGAAGGTCAAACAGGTGCTGAATAAAATGCTGGTGGAGAACGAGTATATCGACAGCACGAGCGCTGACCACCTGAATCCGGTATGGCTCAATCCAATTCTGGAAAATGCCATCCGCAGCAACAACGATGACATCGTTCTTCCGGCATTCAATTACTTTTCGTAAAGGAGGCGCAGCATGGCCACGATAAAAGAGCGCTTGGATAACTTGCGCAATCACATACAGCAGCCGGAGTTCCTCGAAGGCAAAGGCCTGAGCAACGAGGTAAATATCCGCATCTTTTGCTATCCGGCATCAGATGAGATGGTTGTTCGCCAGTTCATTGAACAGGTAACCACAGACCAGACGATTGCCTGCCACTTGGTGGAGTGCAATCTTTACAAGACCTATCTTTCCCTTTGTGATGACATTGATATTACCGATGCCATCCCTGACATGGAAGAAAGCGATGGAAAGACCTTCTTGCTGGAGCAGCTTCATTCTGCTATCGGCGAAGGCGAGTTCATCGAGAAAATACAGTATGAGCCACATAAACCGGGAGACATCCTTCTCCTGACCGGTGTTGGCGATGTGTTCCCATTCATGAGAGTGCATTCGCTGCTGGAAGCCCTACAGCCGCATTTCTCGGATATCCCGATTCTGGTTATGTATCCGGGAACATTCGATGGCAACTATGTGCGCTTATTCGATAAACTGACACCTAACCCTTATTACAGGGCTTTTAATGAAATATAAAGGAGGCCGCATCCATGAGAATACAAAACATGTTCCATGATGACATCAACAGACCGATTAATGGTGTCATCAAGGTAGACCAAGATTCCATCGACATCATCGAGCAGGAAGTTCGAGAGTATGTCATCACCAAAGAACTGAGAAAGCATTTTTCGGCCTTCTTCAATTACTATAGTGATTCCTTCGACGTGCCGACAGCCGATATTGGCGTGTGGATTTCAGGCTTCTTTGGAAGTGGTAAATCTCACTTCCTGAAAATGTTGTCCTACATTCTGGAGAACAGAGCCATTGGCGATACCAATACGGTAGAACTGTTCCGTCAGAAGTTCGAAGATGACCCTGCTACCTTCATGCAGATTGACCGTGCCACCAAGGGTGCCACCGAGACTATCCTGTTCAATATCGATATCGAAGGCTCCATCAATAAAGACAAGACCGCCGTCATGCGTGTGTTTGCCAAGATGTTCTATAACCACCTTGGCTTCTATGGCGAAAACCTAAAGGTTGCCATGCTGGAATACTACATCGAGCAGAGTGGCAAGACCGAGGAGTTCCGTCGTGTGTTCGAGGAGAAAAAGGGCAAGTCTTGGGTAGAGATGCGCCGCGCCTTTGCCTTCAACGGCAAGTTCATCATCCCGACTTTGATGGAAGTTCTGGATATGAGTGAGGATGACGCCAAGAAGTGGTTTAATGACAAAACGGCTGTGGAACTTTCCATTGCTCAGCTTGTTCGTGATATCAAGGCCTATGTAGACAGCAAGCCGAAGGATTTTAGGCTTCTGTTCATGATTGACGAAGCTGGCCAGTACGTTGGTACGGATACAGACATGCTCCTAAACTTGCAGTCCCTGACCGAGAAAATCGGCAGCGAGTGCGAAGGAAAGGTATGGGTATGCTGCACCGGTCAGGAAGCCATCGACGAAATCATCAAAGTTCGTGCCGATGAGTTCTCCCGTATTCAGGCCCGTTTCAAGACCAGACTGTCGCTGACTTCTTCTTCCGTAGACGAAGTTGTCCAGAAGCGTATCCTGAAAAAGTGGATTGTCAACACTTTTTTATACAATTTTTATTCGGTCATTTTAGATAAACGATATTCTACTGGAGTCATATAATTTAAGGCTCCATGAA
>NZ_FOYZ01000025.1 GCF_900112775.1 Anaeromicropila populeti | reverse complement strand
CCTTGCCGTTTTTGACTTTTCACATATTCTTTTTCCCATTCCGACATACTGGGCGCCTTGTCCTGAAAATAAAAATGCTCTTTTTTCCATATGTTCTTTTGTATCGCCTGCCCGACGAACTACAATTCTCCTTTCCCCTACTCACTAAAAACGGCTTTCACAATCTGCTCATATTGATTCAAAATCTGCTCTGCAAAATCTTCTGATATTTCCTTATTTATAATTTCTGTTTCCATCCATAATCTGCCTTCATTAAATTTTACGCAAAGCACCACATCTGCAAACTTTTTATAATATTCTGTAGAATCCTCCTGAAAAATGAATACTGGTACAAAACCATTCCTTCTGCTTTCTGTTAATACTTTTGGTCTTTCGTTTTTTTCAGAAGCAGCATAGAGCTGTTCTACTTTTTCCTTCCGTTCACCAATAGTTCCCCCTTGTTCCACTTCCATATCAAAGAAATAGTAATCGGAACCATTAAAACCGCAAATAGTCCAATCTTTTTGTTCAGATATCCTGCTGATCAAAAATGTATACAGAAATAAAAATACGTTGTGTCTTTCCTCGGTTCTTTCTAAACCTACTGCCTTATCTGCCAGCATTTTTTCTGCTTCCCGTCTGAATTTTCTCTTACCAGACAGTCTTCTATTCTCCGCATAAAATGCCTTTTTCGCTGATGTCTGCATACAACGAAATACCTTCTCTTTTTGCTTCTCTTCAATAAACTCTGCCAAGTCTGCAATGGTAGGATTGGCAAAGATATCGGCAACTACCATGACACCTGGATATCGTTCTTCTAGTTCCTTATGCATTTGAATAATCAGTACGGAGTCACCGCCTATTTCCATAAAATTATCATGTATTCCCACTTCGTTAACATGAAGCAGTTTTTTCCAGATATCAGAGATTTGACTCTGAACCTTTGTTACTGCCCTTTCACAACTTTCTGCCTGAATTATTTCTGGTTCAGGCAATGCCCTTCGGTTTACTTTTCCATTGACTGTTAATGGAATCGTTTCCAGCCAGACAAAGTAAGATGGTATCATATAGGATGGCAGATACTTTCTGATAAATGCCTTTAATTTTCCAGAATCTATAACAGACTCTCCGCAGTAATAGGCACAAATGACCTTGTTTCCATTGATAGAGCGGATTATGGCAACTGCCTGACTTATGCCTTGGTATTTCTGGATTGTCATTTCAATTTCACCTATTTCCACCCGATTTCCACGAATTTTAACCTGTTCATCATTCCGGCCCATAAAGCTTAAGTTCCCGTCTTCATCCCATTTCACAATATCTCCAGATTTATATGCTTTTGTTCCTGATACAAATGGATTGTCAATAAATTTTTTCTTTGTCAGTTCTGAATTTTTCCAGTACCCGTCTGCAAGACTACTGCCTGCTATTAACAATTCTCCTTTTCCTCCAGGAGGGACCAGCTTGTTTCTTTTATCCACAACATACAACGAAACCCCGTCTACAGGCTTACCAATTGGGATATTACTGTTTGATTCCGTCACCTCATAATAAGTTGTGACTACTGTGTTTTCAGTTGGTCCGTAGTTATTCACCAGCCTGTAATTCTTTTTTACAAAATAGCTTAATTTATCTCCACCTGTCAGCAAATAACGTAATGAGGTATTTTCATAGTACATAAACTGCTCACAAATCTGAGTTGGTAAAAATGCAATGGATATCTTATTTTCTTCAAAATAACCTGCTAATTTCTTTAAATCCATCCGCATTTCTTCCTCAAGTATATGAATGCACGCTCCAGCTGCGACGTAAGGGAATATCTCCCATACAGATGCATCAAATCCAAATCCAGCATATTTTGCAGCAACATCCCCACTGGTTACTTCATACTGTCTGTTATGCCAGTAAATCAAATTTGCCAATGCACCATGACTGACCATAACACCGTTGGGAACCCCTGTTGAACCTGAAGTATATATAATGTATGCCAAATCCTCTGCTGTAACCTTACTCTCCACCTTCTTGTCCGAAGGAAGTCTGTCCCATTCTACTGAGTCCGTCAGAATCACATTGCCTTCCACCAGCTTCTGAATGGATTCCCCTTTACACCTGCTGCCAAGAACTACCTGTCTGCATCCACTTTCCCTTAAGATAGCATATATTCTGTCTTCTGGTGTATTGTGATCCATTGGAAGAAAAATTGCTCCAGCCCTTAAAACTCCCAAAAGACATACTACCATTTCCAATGAGGGTTCCAGTATAACAGCAACAACTTCCTGCTTTCTCACACCTTCTTGCAATAATCTTTGTGCAAATAATTCTATCCGCTTGTCCAGTTCCTGATAAGTAATGGTCTGGTCCTTATATACAAGTGCGTTCCGCTTAGCATAGTCCAAGACTGCTTTGTCTATCAGACTACAGATAGAACCCTCTTTATTTTCTGGGACTGCCTTTGTATGATTAAAGGTTTCCAGCAGCAGCTTTTTCTGCCTCTTGCTTATGCCTTCTATTTCACCGATTTTACGTTTCTTATCCTCCGTCATTTCCTGCAAAATATCCTGCAAGCTTTCTAACAAATTGGCTATGGTAGATGCTTTGTATAAACTGGTCCGGTAGGTGATATCAATTTGAACGGCATGCTCTGTTTCGATAATGGTAAATGTCATATCAAACTTTTCCACTATTACATTTTCTTGATACTCTTCACAGGTCATTCCTTCAAAACACTTTTTGCGTCCAACTTCTTCTTTGTGGTAGGATACTACAACATCAAATAATGGATTTCGCGTGTTATCTCTTGGAACATTTAAATCTGATACCAGCTTTTCAAAAGGATACGCAGCATTTTCTGTACACTCCAGCACAGCTGTCCTGATTTCACTTATCAAGCTGGCACAACTGGATTCCTCATTAATAACTGCATAAATTGGCATTGTATTTACAAACATGCCCATCATATCATCCAGTTCATATTGATTTCGCAGAGAAACTGGAATACCCACTGTAATATCTGGCTGCTGGCAATATTTTTCTAAAAGAATCATGATTGCCGACAGGTAAAACATCTGGCTGGTTACTGACTCTGCTGCCGTAAATGCTTTTATTTTCTCATGTTCTCCGCCACTGATTACAAAGCCCTGCCGCTTTCCTTTATGATCTGTATTTTCTTTTCTTGTGTAATCAACAGGAAGCTCCATGACTGACTGGCAATCTTTCAATCGGTTTAACCAGTAGGTTCTTTCCTTTTCAATTCCTCGAGAAGCATTCCATACACAATAATCCTTATATTGAATCAGCTTCTTTTTGCCTGGCTTTTCTATATAATAATCTGTCAGTTCTGCCATCATCAAGGCCATGGTTCTTTCATCTGAAACACTATGATGCATATCGATGCATAATACTGCTTCTGTATTTATTTTAATTAATTCTGCCCGGATAAGAGGAGCCATCTGAAGATGAAAAGGACGAATAAAACTCTTCACCTCTCCTTCTAGTTCCTGTTCCTCTATTTCTTTATATTCCAGGATAAAATCAATTTGATTATGGATATACTGGACAAATTCTCCGTTCTCTTCCCCAAAGGAGGTACGGAAAATTTCGTTTTCCTCAATCAGCTTTTTAAAGGCCTTCTGCATTCGGGAAACATCTGGTACTCCTGACAGTTTCATAATAAAAGGCATATTGTAGATAATGGAATCTCCACTCATTTTTTGTAGTAGATACATCTGCTTTTGCGAAAAAGACATTGCATAAAAATCACCTTCTGGAGCACAAGGTATCCTGATTTTCTCTGTCTGTTCTTTAAATCGAAGGATTTTTGCCAGTCTGGCTGGCACAGGATTTTCAAATAACTGCCTAACTGTCAGCTGTCTGCCGGACACTTTTTCTATCTCATGCAAAAGAGAAACGGCAGTCAGTGAGTTTCCTCCTAGCAGGAAGAAATTATCCATTACACTTACTGGGCAGCAGTTAAGAACTTTTTCAAATGCATCAGTCACCATTTTTTCTACCGCATCAGCAGGAGCAATATACTTACTCTGTATCTTTTGTAAAATATCAGGTAATTTCTTTTTATCCAGCTTTCCGTTTTTAGTCATTGGAAGTTCTGTTACCTGCATTAAGTACGATGGTATCATATAGTCAGGAAGAATATTCTTTAACTCCATATAAAGATCCTCAGGCTTCTTTTCAGCCTCCGCAGTAAAATAGGCACAAAGCACGTTATTTCCTTCCTGATCCTTTCTTACAAGAACCGCTGCGTCTGCTATTTGTTCCACTTTCCTAATAGCGGCTTCCACCTCTCCTGGTTCAATTCGGAAACCGCGTATTTTTACTTGTTCATCTATTCTTCCAAGAAACTCAACATTTCCATCTGGAAGCCATCTTCCAATATCTCCTGTACGATACAGCTTTCCTTCTCCAAATGGATTTTCCACGAATTTTTCCTTTGTCAGCTCAGGTAAATTTAAATAACCACGAGCCAAACCAGGTCCTGTCACACAGATTTCACCTGGAACCCCAATTCCGCACAAATTGTTTTCTTGCAAAATGTATATTTTATGCTGATAAACTGGCTTTCCAATTGGAATTTTATGCAGTTCTTTTTCCGTTTCATATTTCCAATATGTGGTGCCCACTGTGTTTTCTGTTGGTCCATACCCATTTACAAATAATGTTTCCTTACAGCTCCTTGCCGTTTTGGCAACTGCTTCTGATCCAGCTGATATCAATACTCTTAGTCCTGCATAGTCCGTTAGCTGAGATGACAGAATAGGAGGCAGTGTTACAATTGTTATCTTTTCCTCTCTTATCACATCTGATATATATTCTGCATCAGCAACTCTGTCCTGATCCAGTATGACCAGACGGCAGCCCAGTGGAAGAGACATAATCAGTTCTGAAACAAAGGCGTCAAAGGTATTGTTGGCAAATTGCATCACCACATCACCTTCTGTAATTTTCAGATAATCTTTAAAATACCTGCACAAGTTATCCGCGCCCTTGTATTCCAGCAGTACCCCTTTAGGATTTCCTGTCGTGCCTGATGTATAAATGCAGTACATTAAATCATTTTCCTTTGCTGCCCTTTCTGGATTTTGAAATGCCTCTTGTTCCCCTTTTGTAAGTGGAATAACTTCTATCCCAGGAAAGCAGTCTGGCTGCCTTTCTTCACAATACCATAACAGGTAATTTGCCTTTACATCTGACAGCATATATTGAATCCTGTCCCTTGGCGACGCTGGGTCTATTGGAACATAGGCTGCACCAGCTTTTAATATTCCCAGAATCCCAACAATCATTTCCATACTTCTTTCTGCCAGAACAGGTATTAAGTCACCTGGCAGTACACCCAGCTTCCGAAGCTTCCACGCAATGCTGTTTGCCTTAGCATTTAATTCTCCAAATGTCATCTTCTCAGCACCATATGTCAGCGCTGTCTTATCTGCGTGCCTAGCTGCCTTCTCCTCAAACAATTCCACCACATTTCTTGTGTCAGAACATTGGTAATCCGTATGGTTAAATACCGTTTCAATTAATTGGATTTCATCTGCTGTAGCAATTGGAAAATTCTTTAGTTTTTCATGTGGTGCCGTTACTGCCTGCTCTAAAATACGGATGAAATGCCTAATCATGGTTTGTACGGTTGTTTTCTTATACAAATCCACTCTGTATACAACTTCTAAATCACAAGCATCTTCTCTGTCATTTACTACAATTGACAGATCAAATTTTGCCACATCCTCCAGCACACTTATTTCCTGGATTTTAAGCCCCCCGTTTTCTACGACAGAGGTCTCATTATTTTGTAAAACCAGCATAACATCAAACAATGGATTTCTTGAACGGTTCCGTTCTCCAGCCACTTCCTCTGCAAGCCTTTCAAATGGATACTCTTGATTTTCATAGGCTTTGAGCGCCTTCTCTTTTATTTCATCTAAAAAGGCATAAAATGTCTTGTTTCCTTCTGGTTTCCCTCTCATGGCAACGGTATTTACAAACATTCCCAGCATTTTTTCTGTGTCTTTGTGTGTTCTTCCACTAATAGATGTCCCCACAACAACATCACTTTGTCTGCTGTATTTTTCCAGTAGAACCATAGCCGCTGCCATAAAAATCATATATGTGGTTGTTCCTGTTTCCTTTGATAATTTCTTTATCTTGCTATAGATAGACTTTTCTATTTTTTGTTTTACCACATCTCCTGTATAAGTAATTTCATTTGGCCTTGCAAAATCAACTGGAAGCTCAAGTACTGGTACTTCCTCTTCAAATTCAGCCATCCAGTATGCCCGCTGACTGCTCAGGTCCCGTTTTTTCATCCATTCACTGTAATCCTTATACTGTCTTGCTGGCTCGCTTATGGTTTGTCCATAATAGTTCTTCCAGAATTCCTCATAGAAAATTCCTTCGCTGATTCCATCACCAGCAATATGATGCATATCAATCAGTAAAATTGTATATTCCGTTCTTTTCACTACTCTGGCACGAATTACATTTCCCTTTTCCAAATCAAAAGGACACACCAAGTTTGAAATCACTTCTTCCTCTGAACCTGCATCGTCTGAAATCAGTTCAAAATCTGCTTCCTGGCGAGGTTCAATTTTCTGCACCAGTTTATTCTCATAAACAAAAAACCTTGTTCTAAGAATTTCATGTCTTTCTATCATAGCTTCCAGAGCAGATTTTATTTTTTCTGGTTCTAAACCTCCATACACCTTCATAACCCTTGGCATATTGTATAAAATCCCATTCGTATCCTTCTGGGTTTCCAGATAAATACGTTTCTGGGCAGATGACATTTCATAATACTCTGCTTCTTCTGCCTGAGGAACTGGTTCATAATAAGCACATTCCTCCTGAATCAGCTTGGCAAGCTGTTCTGGTGTTGGATATAGCATCACATCTTTTATCGAAAGGCGGATACCCGTTTCTGCCTCAATTTCATTTACCAGTTTAGCAGCGCGGAGGCTATGCCCGCCCAGTTCAAAAAAGTTGTCTTTCAATCCTGTCTGCTTCACATTTAAAACCTTTTCAAATATATGGCACACTGTTTTTTCTGCTTCCGTTTCTGGTGCTAAGTATTCATTTTCTGCCACCATTTCAAGAACAGGAAGTGCCTTACGTTCCAGCTTGCCATTTTTATTTACAGGAATCGCATCAATCTGCATCATATAAGAAGGAATCATATAGTCTGGAAGATACTTCTTTAATTTCTCCCTGATTTCACTATTCTTTTTTCCTTCATTAGCTGTAAAGTAAGCACAGATAACCTTTTCTCCTTTATTATCTTCTTTTACAATAACTGCCGCATTTTGAATTCCTTCTATCCTTCTGACAGCACTTTCTATTTCTCCAAGTTCAATCCGGAAGCCTCTGATTTTTACCTGCTCATCAATTCGGCCAAGAAATTCAATATTGCCATCTGGAAGCCATCTGGCTAGATCCCCAGTGTAATAAAGCTTTCCTTTTCCATAGGGATTTGGCCTGAATTTTTCATTTGTCAGTTCCTCATCGTTTAAATATCCCCTGGCAAGTCCGTCTCCAAAAGTACACAATTCACCAGGAACTCCAATACCACAAAGAATCGTTTCATCCATAATCAATACCTTTGTATTAGCAATTGGCTTTCCAATTGGAATACCTTGAAAATCGTCTGGTATTTCATAGGTAGTGGTAAAGGTAGTGTTTTCCGTTGGACCATATCCATTTATTAGGTGGACAGCTGTTTTTCGTTCTTTAAACTTACGCACATGCTCTTCAGAAAGCTTTTCGCCTCCTATCATAAGATACTCTAAAGAATCAAATAAATCTGGAGCTTCCTGTATCATTTGGTTAAATAACGTAGACGTCATCCACATCGTATTTATTTTATTTTGTTCCATACAGCTTTTCAGCCATCGTTTATCTGTTATCTCTTCTGTATCAGCTGTTATCACTCGTCCTCCATTTAACAATGGTCCCCATATTTCAAGAGTTGACGCATCGAAGGCCATGGATCCTGTTTGAAGAACAGATATATGTTCATCCAGCTTCATAAAATTTGTGTTCTTTACCAGACGAGATATACATCTGCTTGTTACCATAACCCCTTTCGGCTTTCCTGTTGTTCCAGAAGTATATATCATATATGCCAAATCTTCTGCTTTTCTCAGCAGGGATGGATTACTTTTATTTCCCTGATATAATGCCTGGTCCCCTAAGTCCAACACTGGAACACTGGTTTCTATCTGATTTTTGTAAACAAGTAATACTTTTGGACTGCAATCCTTTAAAATATATTCTTTTCGTTGCTTTGGATATGATGTATCAATTGGAACATAGGCAGCGCCTGACTTTACGACTGCAAGTATGGCAATTATGATTTCCAGACTTTTGTCCGCCAGCAAGGCAACCTTTTCTTCTGGACCCACACCATATTCACAGAGTATGTCTGCCAGAGAATTTGCCTTTTCATTCAATTGCCGATACGTTAAGTACTGGTTTCTAAAGCCAGCTGCAATATGATCTGGTGTTTTTGCTGCCTGCCTTTCAAATAATTCTGCCACACTGGCTTCTTTTGGATATTCTGCTTCCGTTGCATTAAATTGTTCAAGAATTAACGCTGTTTCAGCTCTTGTAATCATTTGCAGCTGACCAATTTTTTTATCTGGTACCGTACAAAGCTGTTCCAAAATTACCAGATAGTGATCAAGCATAGCTTCTACGCTGGATTTTTTAAATAATTTAGTACAATATTCCAATTCAATTCGATACTCATTTCCTATGTCACAGATACTAAATGTAAGATCAAATTTGGCTGTTTTCGTCGTTAGTGGAATTTCCTCTGCTGCTATTCCTCCCAGACAAAGTGATACCTGTTCCGTATTCTGATAAGCAAATAGTACATCAAAGATTGGATTTCTTGACAAATCCCTTGTCTTCACCACATGCTCCACCAGTTCCTCAAAAGGATATTCCTGGTTTTCATATGCTCTTACACTTTTATCTTTTATTTCTTTTACAAACTGGATTCCACTCTTCCCTTTTTCTGGGTTTCCTTTTAGGGCAACGGTATTCACAAACATCCCCATAATTTTTTCTGTATTCTGATTGGTTCTGCCGCCAACAGAAGACCCTACAACAATTTCATCTTGTCTGCTATACTTAGAAAGCATCACCATAATACCTGCTAATAAAACCATGTAATCTGTTCCAGCAATTTTTCTTGCCGTATCTTTTACCAGGTTCTTGATTTTGCTCCCTGAATAAGCATTTACTATATCTCCCTCAAAGTTCTGTCTCTGGCTGCGTGGATAGTCATATGGCATATTTAACACGGGAACTCCTTCTCCAAACTCCTCAAGCCAATATGCCTTTTGATCCTCTAAATTTCTTGTTTCCATCCACTGGCTGTAATCCTTATATTGGTATTTGACAGGTTCCATTTGGTTATCTGCATATATTTCATTTAATTCCTTCCTAAATAAACCATCTGAAACACCATCACTAACAATATGATGCATATCCCTCAATAAAACATAATCCTGTTGTCTCTTTACTAGTTTTACTCGAAGAAGAGATTCCTCACTGAAATGAAATGGCTGAATAAACCTATCTATTAATTCCTGCTCTGAAATGTCTCCCTCTACCTCATACGTAAAATTGACCTTCACATCTTCATTCACTTTTTGTACTGGTTCCCCATTTTGTATCAAAAATGATGTACGCAATATTTCATGTCTGTCGACGATTTTTTGTAAGGCTGACTCAACTTTTTCAGCAGAAATATTTCCTCGAAATTTTACTATCTGTGGCATATTATAAGCTGTTGATTCTTGATCCATTTCATTAAGTATAAAAATCCTTTTTTGCACCGATGACATTGGATAGTATGGTTTGTTTTCTGCAACTGAAAATGCAGCCTTCGTTCCTTTTTCAGCAGAACTCAGTAATAATGCAAGCTTAGATGGTGTCTGACTGTCAAATACTTCTCTTACGCTAAATCTGACTGCTGTTTCTGCTTCTATTTGATTGACCAGATTAATTACCTTTAAACTATGACCTCCTAAGTCAAAAAAGTTTTCATTTGCTCCTACCTTCTGAATCCCCAGTACTTCTTCAAATATCTTACAAATCATCTCTTCTGATTTGTTTTGTGGCGCTGCCCAGCTTTCATCCCTTCCACGTTCAATCTCTGGCAGTGCTTTCTTGTCTAGTTTTCCATTCCTTGTTACTGGAACAGCCTCTATCTGCATAATGGAAGATGGAATCATATATTCTGGTAAAATTGTACGCATCCAGTCTTTGAATTCTGATAAATTAACAGCTGTATCTGATACCAGATAAGCACATATTCTGCTTTCTTCCTTTTTCCCTCTTACAATAACTGCTGTATCCTTTATTTCTCCATGCTGTCTGATGGCATTCTCTATCTCACCAAGTTCAATACGGAAGCCCCTTATTTTAACCTGCTCATCGATCCTTCCCATGTATTCAAGGGTTCCGTCTGAGAGCCAGCGTGCCAAATCTCCTGTGTGATACATTCTTCCTTCTCCAAATGGATTTTGCACAAATTTTTCACGGGTCAGTTCCTCTTTATTTAAATACCCTCTTGCAAGGCCAGTTCCGGCAATACATAATTCACCCATAGCTCCAATTGGACATAAGTTTTCCTTATCATCCACAATATAAATCTTTTTATTGGGAACAGGGATACCAATTGGTATTTTATGCTGCTGAAACGTACGGTTTAAATCCATTTCCCAATAAGTGGCGCAAACAGACCCTTCTGTCGGCCCATATTCATTTACATATCGTACTCCGTCTGGGAGTATTTTGGTAATTTCAACTGCTGCCTCAGAACCAGCGGATAAAATCAGTCGCAGACTGCGGTTATTCTTTAGATTTAAATTTAATAAATACTGTGGTGGTAAAAGCATAACCGTTACCTTCTGCTGTTTTATATATTCTTCAAACCGTCTGGGTTCCTTCCTAATCTCATCTGAAACGATACATAATTCTGCACCATTTAACAATGCCATAAATATTTCCCAGACAGAAGAATCAAAAGCAAAGCTTGCAAAGAGTAAAATTACATCTTTATTGGTAATATCATATCGTTTTGACAGGTTTTGAGTTAGGTTTACAATCCCCCTCTGTTCCAGCATTACCCCCTTAGGCTTACCTGTTGTACCAGATGTAAAAATGCAATAAATTAAATCTTCCGCTCCATGTATACTCTCCAGCCTGCAATCCTTATTGTCATATAACGCCTTATCTCCCAGTTCCAAAACCTTGTGGTTCTCCCGCAAATTATCTGACACTTCTGCCTGATAGGTTAAAATCACATAAGGCTTTGCATCTTCTATAATATACCGAATTCTTTCCTCTGGGTATTCTGGATCGATTGGGACATATGCTCCGCCTGCCTTAATTGTTCCTATTATGGCAATCATCATTTCCAAGCTTCGTTCTGCTACAATTGCTACATAATCATTTTTCTTAACCCCCAGTTCCCTTAACCAGTATGCCAGACTCTCACTTTTCTGATCTAATTCCTCATAGGTCAGGCACTCATTCCCCATAGCCACCGCCTTGCCGTATGGACTTTGCTTTACCTGCTCTTTAAAACAGTCTTCCACTGTTTTTTCCTTATCATAATCCATATCAGAAGCATTAAATTCCTCCATAATCTTCTGACGTTCCCAATCTGTCAGGAAACTAATATCTTCTATCAGCTGGTCCGGATTTGTTACAATCTTACGTAACAACTCTCCTAAATGAGCCAGCATAGACAATGCAGTATCCTTCTTATATAAATCTGTCCGGTATTCCAGCAGCCACTCGTCCTGTTGTTCACCCTCATTTATCATAAAAGTTAAATCAAACTTGGCAATCTGTTTTCCTGATTCTGTCTGCTTCATTTTAAGTCCAGCGGTCTGGGTAGTTACAGTTTCATTATTCTGCATCACCATCATAACATCAAATAATGGATTTCTTGATCGATCTCTGTTGGCTGCTACTTCCTCTGCCAGCTCTTCAAACGGATACTCCTGGTTTTCATACGCCTTTAATGCCTTTTCTTTCATTTCCATTAAAAAAGTACGAAATGTCTTCTTTCCTTCTGGTCTTCCTCTCATTGCCAATACATTGACAAACATACCAAGCATATTTTCTGTATCCTTATGGAGTCTACAGCTCATTGGAGTTCCTACTACAACATCCCCCTGTCTGCTGTATTTTCCCAGCAGAATCATAATCGATGACAAATAAACCATATACTTTGTTGTGCCAGTCCCTTTTGTCAGCTGTTCAAGTGCATCCGAAAGTTTCTGATTAATTACACATTTTTCTACAGCACCATGGTACGTCATGGTATTTGGTCTTTGGTAATCTGTTGGAATTTCTAATACAGGCGGCTCTTCTTCAAATTCCCCCAGCCAATAGGATCTCTGTTCACTCAAGTCCCTTTGTTTCATCCACTCACTATAATCTTTATACTGCCTGGACTTTCCAAGGCTTTTCCCCTCATATAACGCCCAAAGTTCTCTATAAAATATTTCCTGGCTCATTCCATCACTTACAATATGATGCATATCAATAAAAAGCAGGTGGTATCCATTACGCTCTGCCACTCTTGCCCGAATCAGATTTCCCGTTTCCAAATCAAATGGCTGAATCATATTTTGAATCAGTTGATTTTCTGGAGTGCTAAGATCCTGAAAATATGCAAAATCTAGTTCTGGACTAAACTGGATTTTTTGTACCAGTTGTTCTGATTCCCGAACAAATTTTGTCCTTAATATTTCATGCCTTTTCACCATCTCTGATAATGCCGTTTTAAATCTTTCTATATGTAATTCACCATAAACCTGCATTATCTTTGGCATATTATAAAGAATTCCTTCTTTATCCATCTGAGTTGTAATAAAGGTACGCTTTTGCACAGATGTCATTTCATAAAATTCTTTTATTTCAGCCTCTGGAATTGGCTGGTAGCATGTCTTCGTATTTTTCAAAAGCTCAGCTATCTGCTCTACTGTTGGATTTAACATAACTTCCTTTAATCGTAGCCGGACTCCCAGTTCTGATTCTATCTGATTTACAAGTCTGGTAGCCCGCAGACTGTGTCCTCCCAGTTCAAAAAAGTTATCTCTTATTCCCACCTGGTTTATACTCAATATTTCGCAAAATAATCTGCATAAAAGTTCTTCTCTTTTATTTCCTGGTGCCACATATTCATTTTCTATTGGAGCTTCTATCTCTGGAAGAGCCTTTCGATCCAATTTACCATTACGATTTACTGGTATTTCATCAATCTGCATCATATAAGCCGGTATCATATAGGATGGAAGGGATTTCTTTAAACCGTCTTTGACTTTTCTGGTTTCTATTACACCATCTTTACAAGTATAATAAGCATACATTTCCTTTTCACAATTTTGATTTTGTTTTACAATAACCGCTGCATCTTGAATCTGCTCTATTTTTCTGATTGCACTTTCAATTTCTCCCAGTTCAATCCGAAATCCTCTTATTTTTACCTGTTCATCGATTCGTCCAAGAAACTCTATGTTTCCATCTGGCAGCCATCTGGCATAATCGCCTGAATGATACAGCCTTCCTTTCTCATAGGGATTTGGACGAAACTTTTCACTTGTCATCAGGCTGTCATTCAAATAACCTTCTGCTAGTCCATCCCCATAAATACACAATTCACCTGGCACACCAATTCCACAAAGTTTATTTTCATTTATTATTACAACCTTTGTATTGGCAATAGGCTTACCAATTGGTATTCGGTCAAAGGAAGCTTTTACCTCAAAGGTCGTAGTAAAGGTTGCATTTTCAGTTGGCCCATATGCATTTATCAAACTAGTTTCTTTATTCACCTCTCTGAATTTCCGAACATGATCTTCTGAAATTTTTTCTCCGCCTGTCAGCAGATATTCCAGCCCAGCAAATAGTTCCGCATTGGTCTGTACCATCTGGTTAAATAAAGATGTTGTTAAAAACATGGTATTTACTCTATTCTTAGTAATCAGCTCACGAAGCATTTTTTCATCAGCAATCACCTCTGTTTCTGCAATTACAAGTGTTCCGCCATTCAAAAGCGTCCCCCATATTTCCAATGTAAACGCGTCAAAAGCCATGGAACCCGTCTGCAACATAACAATGTGCTCGTCCAGTTTCATGTAGTTTGAATTTTTAACCAGTCGTATAACTCCTTTTTCTGTTACCATAACCCCTTTTGGTTTTCCTGTTGTTCCTGATGTATAAATAATATTAGCTAACTTTCCAGTTTTATTTCCCTGTGGCACAGTTTCATTTTCTGCCTGATATAAGGATGCATCCTCCAAGTCCAGTGTTGGAATATGGGTTGTTACCTGGTTATGATAAAGCAGTACTAAGGCTGGATTACAATCATGGAGGATATATTGTTTTCTCTGTTCTGGATATGCCGTATCAACGGGTATATATACGCCGCCAGCTTTTACAACAGCCAGAAATGCTATTATAGTTTCCAGACTCTTATCTGCCAGTACCACGATTTTATCATCTGGTTTCATTCCATATTTACACAGTTTTACTGCAAGCAAATCAGCCTTTTCATTTAGTTCCTCATAGGTCAGTTTTTTATCTTCAAAAACAACCGCAGTATGCCTGGAATTTTTTTTCACCTGTTCTTCAAATAATTCTACAACGCTTCGATTTCTTGGATATTCTTTTTCTGTATAATTAAATTCCTGTAAAATCTTTTTCTTCTCTTCTTCCCCAGCAAGTTCTACCTTTCCCAGTGGCTCCTCTGGGTGTTCCAGCATCCATCCCAGACATTCCACATAATGCTCCAGCATCCATCTGGCGGTTTCCTCCTGGTAAAGCTCTCGGCTGTATTCCAGTGATACCTCTTCTTCCTTCTCGTTTCTTTTTATCTGAAACGTCAGTTCAAACTGCACCTCTCCTGCCCCGTCTGCCTCCAGACTGCTCTCTACTCCATTCAAGCGGTATTCCATTGCTTCCCCATCCTGCAATACCAGCATTACGTCAAACAGTGGATTCCGGGACAACTCCCTTTTTCCTCCCTTTTCCTCTGCCAGTCTCCAATAAGGGTATTCCTGGTTTTCATATCCTTTGATTCCTGTCTCTCGGATTTCCTCGAAAAAGGCTTTCACCTGTTTTTCCTTCTCTGGATATCCTCTCATTACCAGCGTATTGGCAAACATTCCGATGACCTCTTCTGTTTCCCTTCTGGTTCGTCCTGCCGCCACCGTTCCTACTGTGATATCCTCTTGTCCGCTGTATGCCCCAAGCAGTACCATCAGCCCTCCCAGCAGCACCATGTATTCCGTCATCCCATGATTCTGACAGTAATCCTTTATGTTCTCTCTTACACTCTCTGGAAGTGTTCGGCTCACCTGTCCTCCCTGACTGTCACGCAGACGCCCCCTTCCTGCATCCGTTGGCAGCTCCAGTACCTGGGCTGGTTCTTCAAATACCTGGTTCCAGTATGCCCTCTCTTTTTCCAGCTTCCTGTCCTTTGCCCAGCAGCTGTAATCCG
>NZ_FOYZ01000030.1 GCF_900112775.1 Anaeromicropila populeti | reverse complement strand
ATAAAATAATTGATGAGGTTCTAAATGCCTTTAAAATCAAACGTTCCTTAAGCCAAAAAGGGTGTCCATATGATAATGCAGTTGCAGAAGCAGGGTATAAGATTATAAAGACAGAATTTGCATTTAAAAGAGTTTTTAGCAGTTTAGAGGAACTGAAAAGAGAATTAAGTGATTATGTAAAGTGGTATAACAATAAACGTATTCATGGAGCCTTAAATTATATGACTCCAGTAGAATATCGTTTATCTAAAATGACCGAATAAAAATTGTATAAAAAAGTGTTGACAATCCACAGCCTCTTCAGCGCTTTTGTATAGTATGAAATCAAATCCGGTAGATAGGTCGGTCGGTACCGTAGCCAGTTCCGGCATGCAGGTCGCTGGCATCAGCACTTTCTTAGCGCCACTATCCAAGCACACCTGCAGGGTGTTTGCAAGCTCGTCCACCGGAATCAAGGTGCCGCTGATGCTCATCTCACCGAGAACAACCATAGAGCTTTGCACCGGTCGTCCAAGCGCAATGGAGCATAGTGCCACCAGTGTAGACATTGCCAACTTCTCGGTCATCCCGATGCCCTGCAAGTCCTGATAATTGATGATGTAGTCCTTTGTGGTCGTGCTGATGGAGCCGCTGATGCGATTGCTGTTTGCTTTCAGGAAATTGAAGGCCGTATTGGTAGCCTCCTTACATCCACGGTCAGAGCCGATGCCTGTCCTCTCAAACTTTCCGTTACCCGGCAGCATTTGAGATTCCAAGCGGAACACGCCAATCATGCCGGACTTACCACGGGAAACCGTGTAGACCTGGCCCGGATTGCACATGCCTTCCGGTATCAGCTTGCCGCCACCTTGCTCCGGCACGGACACGTAGTGTTCCTCAAATGTCTCGTTATCTATGTAGGAGAAGTTGACATCGTAAAACTCCATGCCGCCCAGCTTCTTGAGCTGTTCCTTGACACGGCGCCGCATCTCCAACGAAAGCTGCAGCACTTCTTCTACTTCTTCTTTGGTAAATACACCGTCAGGATAAACCAGCTTCAGGTAGCCATCCACCATTCTACGAACAGCAATGGTATCACGCTGATTCAGGTTTTTGCCAAGACGGAAATAATGGTCAAGGCTATCACCGTACTGCTCCTTACGCAGCTCACGGATGAACTCCGACAGGTAGTCTGTGATGAAGCCATAGTCATTGGTAAAATGCTCCGGTCTGAACTTCGGAATTTCCCAACCCGGCAGGTAGCAATGCATACGGTCAAGAAATGCGGTATCGGTGCCCATTTCCGGTGGGAACGGGTCAAAGAGGCTGGATGTCTTTAGTAGCACATCCACGCTCTGATTGATATTACCGACAAACACCATCGAAGCCGATGCAGCCTTTTCTTCCTTGCCACGGGCAAAGGAGCCGGATGCCATATAGTCTTTCATAATCTGGACGCCGTCATTATCTTTGAAATGAATGCCAGCGACCTCATCAAAGGCAACACAATCCCACAGGCCAACCAGACCTACCGTCTTGCGGCCCATGTTATAAAACAGGTTTGCCACTGTCGTTTGGCCACCGGAAACAAGGATACTGTTCGGTGAAATCTCTTTGAAGAGATGAGATTTACCGGTGCTTCGTGGGCCAAGCTCACAAAGGTTGAAGTTGTTCTCGACAAGCGGAATCATACGGGTCAGCAACAACCACTTTTCACGGTAGTTCAGCTCGTCCGGCTCCATGCCGATAGAGCGCAGCAGAACATCAATCCACTCATCCTTTGAGAATGCCTTGCGGCCAGCCTTCAACTCGTCGATGTCCACATGAGGCATCTGAATCGGAGTTAGCTTCACAATCTGGATGGGATAGCCGTTCTTCTTATCTTCCTCATCGTACTCATAGTTCAGCTGGACGATGCACCAGATGCCGCCACAAAGCAGGCGGTCGTATTTCTCCGGATACTCATCCTCAATTGGAACATCGCCCAAGCCAAGGTTAGAAAATTCGGCAAAGAAGCGATTCTTCTTGATATCCAGCTTCACCGTAATCATATCGATGACCGTGTGGCTGCCGTTCTTGCGCAGCTTGGCAAGTATCTTCTGAGCCTCATCCGGGCGTACAAAGTTATCTGCCAGAATACGCTTCACATTCTGCACGCCTTGTTCGATGATGGCGTCATCGTCAGAGCTGCAATACTGGCCCAGCAGGAACTCCAAAACATAGACCGGTACATTCGCTCCTTCTTTAATCTTCTTCGTCAGGTCTTTGCGGACAATTTTGCCGTCAAAGTTCTGGCGAAGTTTTTCTTTTAACTCCTCACGAGTAAATTCACTCGCAGCATTTTCTTCCATTCCTTACACCTCCAAATCCGCACGGATTATCCGAAGAAATTAAACTCATCCAGTGCGAAGGCAATATCTATCTGGAACTCTTCACGCTGCGGTGCCTGCAGACCGGATTCATCTGCAATGACCAGATAGTAACTATCCTGATTGCTGTATTTCAAACTCTTAAGGTTAAAGCTGCAACGGAAAGTACGCTCCTGTCCGTTATCGCTGGTCTTATCTGCTATGATACGTGCCGTATCGCTGATTTGTTTTCCATTGGAATCCACGAAGTAAAGCAGGTAATTACAAGCAGAACGATTGTCGCCGACTGCTTCCTTCTGGTAGAAATTCAGCGAGAACAGCATGTTTACGATTTTACGGGTAGCCGAAAGCAAGCTGACTTCCACCGGCTTGGTATCGTACTTGTCTTTGTTGCGCTGATAGGACTTGTAGGCATTGCGCAGGTACTGGTACTCGATAACCGGCACCACCATCTCCTGTAGGCTGATGCCGCCATGCACGAAGTTCAAGCCGCCACCACTCATCTTGATACGGACGTTCTCTCTCGGTGCGTAGGCCTCCATCTCGGACTTGCCATCTAAGAATTTGACTGGCATCAGATAGTCGGGATTGGAGCCCTGCTGCATCAGGCAGAAACGTCTGCCATATTCCAGCATACGATTCACAAAGCCAGTCTTGTCCACCTTGTCATCCTCGGTCAGAGGGCTGTAGGTATACAGGAAGCCGTGGTCGGCTGTGATGTATATTCTGGTACCACCAAACTCATTACAGATGATACGCACCAGATTTTTGATTTCGGTAATGGCATCCTCGCAAGCCGGGAACACCATGCTATCTGCCGTATGGCTTGCTTCATCCACTTTATCATGGTAGATGTAAACCACATCCATACCCTTTACCAAAGCGGAACGCTCTGCACGCTTCATGCCGATGATGTTCTTGTATTGCAAGGCTACGCTCTGGCCGCACGCACCTTTCAGTAGCTTGTCACGGTTATTGCTGTCCGTTGACTGTCCATCTGCCAAGACAGAAACCAATCCGCTGGTCTTCTGAACTGCAGACAACTCTTTATGCGGAAGCAATGCCGCCATACCAAACTTGGTGATGGTCGGGAAGATAGCCTCCATGCTGTCCAGTGATACCTTGCTCTGGGTCTCACGACGGAGCTGGTCTGCCAGAGAAGCTGCAACCTCATAGCGCAGCGCATCCGAAATGATAACGTAGACCTTGTTATCAGCGGACTTCACCTTGCTGCGGTAGAAATCCTCCTGCTGGTCAACCTCCAGAATACGTCCGTAATCAGCCAATTCCTCAGCACATACATTTGACCAGTTGCTGCCAAGCTGGCCAAGGAACCAGCCGTTATACAAGCCCTCTACCTTTTCCACTACATGCTTGAACAGGTCATCCAGCACGCTGTTGGAAACAGTCAGGCTCTGCCCGAAGCAGAGGTGGAACTGACGGTAGTAGGCATCCATTTTATAATAATCGCTTGTGTAAGCATCCCAGACCTTTTTTGCCTGTGCAAGGTGGAAGCCTGCAGCGTGTTCATGGTAGAACGCCTGCATATTGGCTACTTGCAGCAAGCCCTCATAGTAGCAGGAAACATGGTCATACCAGACCATTGCTCTGCGTTTTTCTACGATGGCGGTGATGGCATCCACGTTGATGATGTAGTCGCTGATTTCCTTCATGAGGATGGTCAGGATACACTCGTTGATGCAAGGGAAGCACTCGGTATTCGCAAGGTCATCCACGCCCAGCTTCAAGAAGCGCTGCGGAAGACGAGCCTCATCCTCAACGAAACGAGCGATGTGATACAGGCTGTCACGCTCACTGCTCTGGAGCCAATCCGAAACCATATCATAGCAGTAAGATTGGTGCGGCGTGGAGATAAAGGCATCCAAGCCTGCCAGATGCTCGCTGCGCATTGTTCTGGTGGTGGCTGTCAAAAGAATGTGCGTAGCCAAACGGCCCAGGTCGCAGTCGTCGCCTTCGGAATAACCGGTAGCCTGTGAAACCATCACCCAGAACGGATTCTGTGCGCCGTACTTCACGAACTCCTGATAGATTGTATTTGTCTCGATATCCAGCGACTGTGCAAGCACGGCCTGCATGATGCTGGAAGGCTGGGTATCGCTCACGCCGCAAATCTGTGCCATTACGGCAAGGTGCAGCTGTGATGCGGTGCCGATATTTTTCGCAAGCTCAGCCACGTTCTTGCGTCGCTCGATGTTGTTGAAGAACTTGCGGTAGCCCTTGACCATCTTGCGGATGGTAGGATTGTTCGGCAATCCCATCTCGTCCATCCAGATGGAGTTCAGGTCGGCCCGGAACTCTTCACTGTACATCTCAATATTGATAAGCCAGTTATCCTCCGGCTTTTCATAATGCACCGGGCAATACACAAGGTAGTTGCTGGTGGTGTCATCCACTGCAAGGAGCTTTTTTGCCGCAAAATTGTTCGTGCCGGTCAGGGCCAGAACGGACGCATTGTCCAGTTCCAGCTCGTCCAGCTTATCCTCAAACTCCAGGTCTTCATCGTACCAGAAGATAATGCGTCGCTTATAAAACTCCGGCAGAGGCGCAGCAAACCGGCGATTCAGGTCTTGTGTAATTGTCTGTAAATCCATGCTGGCCATTCTGCCACCTCCTTATTTAATCTTTGCCAGAACATCTTGGAACTTGGCATAGTTCACTTTCACACCGTCATCCAGGTCAATCGAAATATACTGGTCAGCCAAGTGATGGATTTTCTCTTCGTATTCGTGAATTTCGGCACACTGGTCTTGTAATTTTTTCAACTGCTTTGTCAGCTTCACACGCTCACTGGTGGATGCAGAATCAATGCGCTGCTCCAAATCAGCCATAGCGGTACGGTAACGGCCCTGCTGCTCATGCACATAGTCGGTGCGGATACGAGCGATGGTGTCCGGCTGATAGCGATGCATATAGATGAGCGCTTTGAAGCCGCCCTTCTTGCCAGAATCAAACAGCCAATAAATCGGGCGCTTCTGGTAAATCTTCAAATGGTCAGTGTAGAAGTCGTTCATGAAGTAGTTGCGGATAACTTCCTCCGGCTGGCCCTTGCCGCCGAGTGCATCGGCGATAAACTTCAAATTGGATTTCAGGGCTCGCTGACCATAAACCGTCTCAATGAATTTCACAAAGCGACCAACAATGTCATCTGGGAAATACTCATCATCACAGATAGGAATGATATTATCCTTGTCTGCCGGGTAAACCTTGTACTTGCTCTCATCCCAATCGCCACCGGCATAGGCAAGGCCTGCTTCATCCAAAGAATAGCGACCAAACATACAACCTACTGCATAGGAAATCAAGCTCTTGACCTCACGCTGCAAATCGGCCTTGCGAACAGTGACATCCTTGTCTTCCACTTCTGGTGTTAGCTCATCCTGCAAACCGTAAATGTCGATGAAGATGCGGTTGAGTTCTTCTTCATTGGATTTCAGCTGATTGAATCGCTCTTCGCACTCTTTCTCCCAAGCTACAAAGCACTCGCCAAGGTCTATATTACTGATATCGTCAAAAAGAACTCGATTTTTTGCAATCACAGATACAAGCGGATGCCGAGCAAAATCCCATGAGTTTTCATACGCATCCCAATCATTCTTGGCCAATAGAATGCAATTCTCAACAACATCATCAATTGCCGGAACACTCCTTTTATCAATCAATACGGGGATTTTGGATAATGGGCCAATGTTAAAATCAAGTGTAGGGGCTAAAAATTCAAGGAACTTCATGCTGATTTTTGAATTGACAAGGGCCAACACATACTTCTCTATCGTTCTATCTGCAAAGAACATCGATGACCCTTTTGAATCAAATATAAATCCTTTATCAAATGCTCTTAAAGAGATATTTCCCGAAGACAATGATGACCAAGTCAGTCCCGGCAAGAAGAAATAGCTAATATTGGTTATGGTACGGGTCACAGAGTGATATTTTTCGACCGCTAATTTTTTCATATCCCGACCGTCATTTTCCCAGTTAACCAAGTAGTCATTATTTCCAAACCACTTTCTGAAACTTCCGCCCTTATTGTAAGGGAACCACTTTTTTCTGGTTGAAACCGACTCTTCTATTGATGAGCAGTTATAATCGACTTTTTCTGGAGAAACTTCAAACCACAACTTCAAAAACAAATCATTATTCAGCGTTTTAACACCCTGTCTCGGCTCCGCAATACTACTCAATGGCTCCGCCTTTGAAAAAGCACCTATTACAGCTTCACTGCTCCAGTACGCATAAGGCTTTCCAGGTATTCTCAAAAAATTCGATTGATTTGAGTGGTAGATGTTTTCAGTGTTTGAGAACTCCTTCGCTTTTCCGTTTTCACTCGGATAGGAAACAAGCCGAACATATGTTGCGTTATAGGCATTGCAGTTTGTCTTTCTCAACACAAATGTCGCTGACTGAACAACTTCACCACCAATTTCATCAAATGCTCTCGGCCCCAAATGCGCCATATTAACAACACTGCTATTTAAACAATCCTCCCTCATCTTTTCAAAACTCGAAAGGAACATCCAACCATGTTGTGTAATCATTGCCGTAAATGCATCCTTGCGAGAGAACTCAATGCATCTTTCAATGAACACCGAATACAGGTCAGTTTTTGAATTATCGTATTTATTTTTGATGAATGTAATTAACTTATCATCCATTCCTGTTCCACCCATGTATGGCGGATTTGTTATAACAACATCATATCTATTTGCCAGAATCTGAGCAATTCTCGTTAGTGGCATCAACTCATTCAACGCCGTCTCACGGGAAATATTGATGTCCTCACGAATTTCATCAAATCGAGCATACAGCGCAGCCCAATCCTGCTGGGTTACTGTCAGAATAGAGCCGTACTCCTTGGCATCGTGCAATTCCTCAATGATGGTTTTGATAGCCTTCGTCAGCTTGGCATCGCCATTTGCAAAGTAATCCACGGTGTAAGCATCCACATGATTGCTTTCCACAATGGCATAAACATGTGGCTGGATGCCACGGCTAAAGAAACGACGGTCATACTGTCTTGCCTTCATCATAACAGCAAAGCTGGCCAGCTGCGCAGCACGGTCATCAATATCCAAACCGTAGATGTTATTCTCTACAATGCTTGCCACTGCCTCACGTGCGGTATAACCGTAGGCTTCGTAAATCTGTACGAGCACGTCGAATAGGTAAGCGAGGATGTGGCCGCTGCCGGAGCAGGGGTCGATGCAGCGGATGTCTTCCGGTTTCAGGGCAGCATATTCCTTGCGGATTTCTGCCAGCTTCACCTGCACATCCGGCTCCTGTTCTGCTTCTTCCAGATAGTATTTCCAGTTAGATTTCAGTTCGTCGTTTGGATGGCCTTCCACCCACAAACGGCCCAGAGAGTTTTCCACCATGTAGCGGACAATCCAATCCGGTGTAAACAACTGGGTGGTCGCCGGGATATTCTCTTTGGTAATCTTGACATTCTTTTTCAGGGCGGCGAAAACGTCGTCCTTTTTTTCGGCATTATAATACTGGTATAGCCAGCCGATAATCTGCACAGCATCCTTCCAGTCATCCTCCGGGATGAGGGCAATCATCTGCTCGATGGCGCTGCCTTCACGCAAGAGGTTATCCGGAAACAGAAGCTCAGTGTAGTCATCGATTTTCTGGAACATTCCGGGCAGAATACTGCTGAGCGCATTGCACTGGGTGATGATGAGGTACTTAAACAGAGCATCGTTATCGTTGGCATCCTTCAGGGCATAGACCTTCTCCATGTCCAAGCCTTCGATTTCCAGATTGATGGCCTCTGCCAGAATCTGCGGCTTGAAGCGATTCTCCTCGTCCGTAAATACACGCACGTGGGTAGGCAGGTAGCCGTTCACTTCCATAAAGCGAAGGGCAGAGAAACGGTTAAACCATGTATAGGCAACCTCCTCCATAACCTGCTCAAAGCCCTCGGCATTGATTTTCGCAATCAGGGCCTGACGCTCTTTTTTCTGCTGTGCGGTCAGCACGACACCATGTACGCTTGCGGCATCGGCTGGCACAATTTCTTTATCGGTAATTCCATATTGCAACGCTTTCTGGGTGACACGGGAGATTAACTCTCGCCGTGCCCAGACTGCGTATTTTTTTATCGCATTCTTGTCCATAGGTTTCTCCTTACTTCAGCTGGATGCCGTCGCAGTTATTCAAGAGCTGCTTCAGGCTGCTGCGCATCTTCTCCACATAGTCATCAATTTCCAGTTCGCTTTCCAGACGCTTTGCTGGGAACACAATGGAACGATTCAGGGACTTATACACCTTCTTCGGTGCAGGAGGTGTAGGCTGTCCACCGCCGACTGGTTTTACAGGCGGCGGAGTGACCGGAGGCTTTGCAGCGGTTTCCAGTCTGTCTACCGTGGTATCTTTATACTGCAGCATCGGAGGCAGAAGGCCATCCAGCAGGGCCAGACTCTTCAGCTCGTTAATCTGCTGCTTTTTCTGTGCGTAGAAAGTATCTGCGGTCTGGATGATGTTCTTAACATCCGCACTGCCAGCGGTGGTATGGATGGCTTCCATGCACTGGCGCACGATTTCCAACAGCTCGTCACGCTTTGCTTTCAGCAGGCGCTCGTGGCCTTCGGTTACTGTGGCCATCAAGCCATTCAGTTCCGGGATACGCTTATAATCAAAGTTGCCACCGGACTGGATAACGCAGATAAGGCGAATCTGATTCAGGGCCGTATTGGACTCAGGCTCATGAGAGAGATAATCCAAGTCGTGATGCAGGTCTTGCTCCATCTGAACAGCTGCATCAAATACAGTCACCTGATTTTTGAAGAATGCCTCGACACGCTGCATCTTCTCTTTGTTATCATCCAGTGCATCTTCCTTTTTGATGACACGGTCAATCAGGGCAATGTTGTCCTTTGCCTGTGAAAGCACATCATCCATCAGTTGGATGCCTGCCGCCACAAGGGCATGGTCAGGATATTTATGGCCATCATAGCGTGCTTCCAGAGAAACATAATGCTGCTTCTGGCCTTCAAATTTCTCAACGATAAAGGCAATCAGACCGTCCTCGTCATCCGGCACATCCATCACATCAAAGTATTCACGAAGGAACTCTTTCACTTCCTTCATCTTGGTGATGGAAACGACCTGACGCTTGGAGATGCTGGTCTTGCCAATTTCGCTCTTCTTACGCAGCATATCCGGCAGCTTCGGATTGTTCGGCTGGATAGTGGTACCGGCATACTTGATGGTAACCTTCTGGTCGAAAATCAAACGTGCTGCCACAGCGGCGATGTCGATTTCACGCCAGCCGTAAGGGATAGCCTGATAGCGGCTCTGCACGTCAGACATGGAAGTCGGCAGATTCTTGCGAGACTGCACTTCCAGATATTCTTCCATCTTAGCTGCTGCATCACGGTTAGGCTCCATGCCCGGAAGCACAGTAACAGTGCCGTTCAGGATAGCAAGAATGTCCGCATCGGATTCCACGTTCTGGGTAATCAGGTCAAGGTCGCTGTAAACATGGGAAACCAGATATTCCAGTGCCTGGTCAATCTTTGCCTTGGCATCACCGGCTTTGATTTCAATATGTTCACCGGCTACATAGAACTCGGCACCAGCGATGGCCTTGCGCAGTTCCTCTGTTGCAGAGGCTTCGAGGCGAGTCGCTTCATCCTGCTGGTCACGGATGATGTCCTGTACGGACTTTGGAAGCTGAGCCACGTTGCGCTGTTTTACATACTTGCGGATTTTCATTGCCTGTTCCAGCGAATTGTAATAATCGGTTTCGCCCAGAACAGCGATAGCCTGTCCGGTGGATTCGGTCATCAGACGCAGCTTGGATTTCTCCACTGCATCGGTAGCCACGGTCAGGAACTTAAGGCGCATTCCACCGGTT
The DNA here is from genome assembly GCF_900112775.1 of Anaeromicropila populeti. Lineage (GTDB taxonomy): Bacteria > Bacillota > Clostridia > Lachnospirales > Lachnospiraceae > Anaeromicropila_A > Anaeromicropila_A populeti. The sequence continues at coordinate 1,119 of NZ_FOYZ01000030.1, read as the reverse complement.
ACGGCACCAACGGTCACGCCGTCTACCATCTGGTCGAATGCAAAGTCATATTTGCCATAGCGGTATTTCTTCGTTGTATAAATGTCAGCGAAAATCATCTGAGCGATACGCTCCACGATGGCTGCGGTATCCACGGATGTTTCGTTTTTGATTGCTCTCTGGATGTCCTGCTCTTCATCGGTCAGGAAGTTATAGCTCTCACCAGTTCTGCCGATATAGTTCTGGCCCAGCAGGCGGTTAAGAGAATCCCGGACGGTCTCACGCAGGGAAATCTTATCGACACGGATGTCATCTGCCATCAGGACAACGATGTTATCTAAGTTTGCAGGCACGTCATTATCAATATAGCGGATTAAGTACAGCAGCTTCAGTACGTCCACATCGTAGGCTTCGATGCCATCGCCAGCCTCTGCCGCACGGGCGCAGCGCTCAATTACTCGACGGATACTGCCGTCAAGGAAGGTGTGTACGGTATCGTAAAAGCGGAAGAACGGAACAAGTGCGTACTCGTCCTTGTCCTGAATCTTCTGCGCTGCCTCCTGGAAACCAGAAAGCATGGAACGTTCACCATTGGACTGGTGCTTACCGGCATTGCCATGCTTACGGATTTCATTGAACACCTTCTGCATGATGATGAACTGGTAAGGCACAAACGGGAAGTTGACTGCAAATTCACCCGGTGTGGCATAGCCTTTGATGTCCAGCTGTGCGCCATTGAAGGTGAACAGGTTACGCAGTACAGAATCGTTCTGGTCGTATACCTCGGTCAGCTCTTTTATTGCCTCCGGTGTCTTTGAATAGGTTATAATAAATTATACAAATCATATTCGGTCATGATATAATGAGAAAAATGGAGGATAACTATCATGGCAGGAAAAGTAAAAAATTACACCGATGATTTTAAAAAGCAAATAGTCGCATTAAGGCAAAATGGTAAACCAGCAGCAGAAATAGCTAGAGAATATCAACTGGCTAAATCAACAGTAGTGAAATGGACAAATGACTATGGTAATACAGGTTCTTTTAAGGCTAAAGATAACAGAACTGACGAAGAAAATGAGTTGATTCGCCTTCGTAAAGAAAATAAACAGTTATTAATGGAGAATGATATTTTAAAGC
>NZ_FOYZ01000031.1 GCF_900112775.1 Anaeromicropila populeti | reverse complement strand
ATCAAAAATTAAAGTTTTTCATACAGACAGAGGAAACGAGTTTAAAAATAAAATAATTGATGAGGTTCTAAATGCCTTTAAAATCAAACGTTCCTTAAGCCAAAAAGGGTGTCCATATGATAATGCAGTTGCAGAAGCAGGGTATAAGATTATAAAGACAGAATTTGCATTTAAAAGAGTTTTTAGCAGTTTAGAGGAACTGAAAAGAGAATTAAGTGATTATGTAAAGTGGTATAACAATAAACGTATTCATGGAGCCTTAAATTATATGACTCCAGTAGAATATCGTTTATCTAAAATGACCGAATAAAAATTGTATAAAAAAGTGTTGACAATCCAAAACAGTAAAATATCGACTTATAATGGGGGCTGATGAATAAGATAGTCTAAACTTTGTTCTTTAAGTTCATCATACACGTCCCCGTAATCAGTAGCCCATTTAAGATGTAACAACATATCATAAGTTTCATTATCCACACCTATTTTACCAGGCGAAGTCATATTTAAACTTAGATCTGCTAATTGCAGCATTCGGTCACTTACCCTATAAGGGATATGAATTCCGAGACAAGCAGAAATAACATTTAGCTTAGTAAGGTTTTCGCCTTTTTTCATATTACTGATGGTTCTGATGTCCAAGCCGGTTACACTTTTTAACAATCTACCCGAGTAATTGCAAATATGTTTATCCATAAGCTTTGTCAATGCATCTCCAAACTCTGATTCCCCAATAGCTTTCAGCATTTCTTTAGACATTTCATTTACCAGTCCATATTGAGTAAGTAATTCTTCACTTATCTCATCATAATAATTGAATGTCACATCTGCTTTTGCTGCGGGAAGTTTCACATAGTGCAATTTTCCATCATTTTCATCCACAATGAATTGAAGGAAACATTCTTCCTCATGAGCTTTTGCATATTCTGTTAATTCAAGGTGACCATCGTCAGTTCGTTGAATACATTGAGAAGTTGCCAGACAAACCTTATTGTCCACATAGGCAAAACAATCAGTTTTTACTACGCTTGCTACTGCTTTACTTTCAGAGTACCAGTTGGTCAGCGTTTTACTTTTTACCGTTGAAACTATCCTTTTTCCAACATAATCATTTTCTGTAAGAACAACTCCAACATTTGGTGCATCCGATTCTGAACCTTTATCCTTTGGCTGTGTAGGCATTTCTTCGTCACTCACTTTTAGGTATGGATCTTGTCCTCCACTTAACAAGAAGAAACGGAGATACTCTTCACTATATAATGTTAATCTAAGTTCAACATACTCGTTTCGGAGAACAAGCTTAAAAAACTCTCTAGCTTTAATCTTATTTACCGAATTTTTAAGTTCTGTAAATTTTCCATAATTATCAAGAGTGCTACTATTAACTTTTCTCTCCAAGAGCTCACGAAGAAGATTAAAGCTACAACCAAGTCGCCTAACAACACGATTAATTCTGGCATATTCGTCTGCCTTCATGTAATCTGCAATATACTGTCTGAAAGTTTTTCCAGGAACTAAATCTGCTTTTCCATTCTCTACAGCATGTACAAATCGTTCAGCGTAGCGTTGTTCTTCTTGAGATAGCATGGAAAAAGATCTATGTAGTTCTTTTAATGCCGCAGCCACAATTTCAGGATCGGTATCGCCCTGTATCAATGTGACATACTTATCAAAATTGGAATTCATATAGTTAGCGTCAATTTTTCCAGTATCATATTCAGTGATATGAATATCCACCTCATATGGAACATCTCCGCCTCGGCCTCCGCCACCGCCTCTTGAAAGTTCTTTGTATCTGGCAAGGAGGGTCAAATATGTCATCTCATCAAGTGCTACTTCAATAGCATCCTCAACCTGATTCTCGTCTGGATAGAATTTTCTAGACCATACAAATCCCTGAATCAATGCAGCTTCCAAATGCGTTACAAACAATTTAAAATCTTTAGCAAATTTTGCTATTGTAGCTGAATCCTCTGGTAACTTTTCATAGCTCTCAATACCAGCATTTTTGAAGAGCTGCTCAATACCCAAATACAGAGTATTCATATGTCTGAGGTTGTTTGGGAGCTTGTCTACAAAAAGTCCAGTAGGAACATCTCCTGAATAAGCTTTTACCGCTGCTTCAATATTCTTCTCCATAGTGTTAGGACGTCGGTAGTATTTTATGATTCCGAAAGGTTTCTCTGCCATATCATAAAGACGGTTGGTTCTAGAAAATGCCTGGATAAGATTCTCGTATTCCATGACTTTATCCAGATATAATGTATTCACCCACTTAGAATCAAAGCCAGTTAACATTTGATTTACAACAATCAAAATATCAATTTGCTCATCTTTGCCTAAGCGTTCATAAGGCTTTTTATGTGACATGCGCAAACTAACATCTTTACGAAATTTATCGTATGAAGCAATGGAAAAAGATTGAGAGAACTTACTGTTATAGGCATCCAACATTTCTACAATGCCATCTTCCTTTTCCAGAGAGCCACCACCCTCGTTATCAATAGACGGATCGAACATAGCCGTAATCGTTAGTTCCGACATTTCCTTTACCATCAGACGGTAGTACTCTACTGCTTCTGGAATACTGCTGGTTGCAAAAATAGCATGAAATTGTCTGTCTCGGCTGTAAAGGGGCCATTTCTTTTTAATATCAGTTATAATTCCCATCTTATATTCAGGTGTTTGATACTGCTCGTTTGGAATGTAATCCTCTATACCACTGATCCATTTACCATTAACAAGCTCTCCGTACATTTTCACCTGTGATGAATCCATATATTTGAGAAACATTTTCTTCTTCTTTGGGTCACTCATGGCTTCCTGCTGAGAAGATGCTTTTGCTTTTTCTAATGCAATTTGTTCCCTCAAATCGTTGTCATCATAGATACGGACAAGGTATGGATCAAACCCAAGCACATTTTTGTCTCTTATTCCATCTCCTAAAGTATATCTATGAATTTCATCTCCAAAAATAGTAGGTGTGGTACTGTCTTTCTTTGCATTTAAATCCTGTATTGGTGTTCCGGTGAAACCAAAAATAATAGCATTCTTAAAAGTATTCTTGATGTCAATCAGCATATCTCCGAATGTAGAACGATGACATTCATCAATAATGATAACCATCCGCTTACGCTGTATTGCTTTGAGGTCTGCATCATTTAATCCAGAATCCTCAGCAGTAATATTACTGAGTTTCTGAATAGAGGTAACAATTAGCGTATTATCAAGATCATCACTTTTCAATTTAGAAGTCAGAATCGTCGTATTTTCAGTTGCCTGTACTGATTCACTTTCAGATGCAAAAGAACGGTATTCTTTTAAGGATTGAATACCTAGTTCTTTACGGTCAACCAAGAATACTACCTTCTCTGCATCATGGTTACTGGCAATAAGCTGCGCCGCCTTAAAGCTGGTCATAGTTTTACCACTGCCCGTTGTATGCCAAATATGGCCTCCCAACTGCTTACCGTCATCCCAGTGGCTTTTCTTATCTGCCACAATGTCAGCAATGCCTACAGCAGCATAATACTGATAGCTTCGCATAACCTTAAGGATTCCATCATCAGTATCTGCAATCGTATAGAAACCGATTAACTTGTGTGCCATAGGTATATACAAAAACCTTTGCACGAAAGTATGCCAATCATTGATGGGATTATTATTAACGTCAGCCCAATGGAAGTAGAACGCCTTATTAAACACGCCACCTTCACCCGGATTGGCAAAATAAACTGATTCCTTTGGCTGCATTGCCACAAAAATCTGAACCATAGAAAAAATTCCACGGTATACACCTTCGTGGGAATATTTCTCAATCTGGTTATACGCTTCGCTTACTGGGATACCACTACGTTTTAACTCTAGGTGAATTACTGGCATACCATTAATAAGTAACATCAAGTCTCCTCTTCTATTGTTGAGAATAGGAGACTTAGTCTTGAATTGTGGTTGCTGTACAATTTGGTATCGGCTTTGGCCTAAAGCAATTTCTTGACGGTCATAAATTTTCAAACTAACTTCTTTTCCAAGATGTAGTTGATCTTCTGGGTTATCGCGAGTGATTGAAATACTTCTACCGTTGATAAATTCATTCAGTAGAAGTGGTGACTGTAGCGCCTTTACCTGATTTATAATCTGATCCATTTCACCTGCGGTCAGAGGACAATCATTCAAACGTGTATTCTGCTTGTTATTATTAAAAAGAATATTTGCCCAGTTTCGAATCAAATCTTCTTCGGTAGGATATCGTATAACATCCGGTTCCCAGCCATATTCAATCAGGGCTTTAATGACGGCATCTTCAAAGTCTTTTTCTTCTGTATATATAATTTCAGACATATAACTCACCTCCCTAATTTACACAAACATTTTTTCTAAGCAACCGGCTTTGATATTTTTTAGCTTTTCAAGCTTACGCTGATGAAGAATAATAAGCCGATCAATTTCTTGAAAATATACTCCTATCTGCTTTTGTTCTTCATAAGATGGATATAAAAATTCTAGTGATGAAAAATCCTCATAGCTAATACTTCTTCCGTCACGAATACCATATGTTATTAACTTAAGCCTTCTTATAAAACTTTCTGAACTAAAAACATATTTCCAAAAATAATCATAATGTTTTTCTTGGTCATGAAAGCACAAAACTGTATAGGCAGGTGATGTTATGCCCTCTATATTGGAATGAGCAAATCCACCTTGAAATGATCTTAGGTGAATAACAAATTGTCCTGGCAAAACTCTTTTATATCCGCTCTCATTTTCTATATCGTGATGAATATTTAGTCCTGTTTCTGTTCTATTAATCATCCCATATTCTTGAGATGCAGATAAAACAGGAAGCTCAGGATGTCCTTTATCTACAACAGGTCTAAATATAATTTTCGCACTACACTGTTCCCACGATTCTGCAAATCCTTTAAATCGAATTTGAGGAACATCCATCCCTTTTTGGGGGAACATTTTTTCCAGCATAGCTTTTTTCAGGATATGCAACTTATCATACTCACGCTGATGAAGTGCAATAAGTTGATCAACATTTGAGAAATACTCCACAATTTTTTCTTCTTCATCCACTTTTGGAAATATGACATGCCCTTTTAACGCATTTGCATCTGATACTTTCATATCATTTTTTGCACCTTTATTAACTAAAGGATGCATATATTGATTCATCCTAGCGTGTTGTTCAAAATAAACCTGGATGAAATCCGGACAAACATTTTCATTTGGATGATAAACGGCATAAAGTGTAGAAACAATTCCACTAGGACCTTTATTTGTTTTGATAATACCAAAAGGATTTGCTTTCAGTGGAGATTTGGTATATACGACATCACCTGTGTTAACCACTCCATAATTAGCAGTTGAAACTCCTGCAAATGATCTGCCGTGAAATTTTATTTGATTTATGATACCAAAATCACCAGATACAGATAAGACATCCTCTTTTCCAAAAGACTCTTCAGTATTTTTTTCAGCAGAAACATTAAGATAATGTTCCAATTTATGTCTTTCCCAAACATCTTTATATCCAGAAAATCTAAGACTTGGTATTAATTTTTCTTCGTCCATACTTAAACCTCCAGACTCTTTCTAAACTCTGCCAATCCTTCCATATCAGATACACTTCCGGTAAGATCACCAAGCATCTTATACAAGGTTTTGCTAGTATCAGTTATACCTTCTTCAATATCTGCAAATGTAGTAGCATATTTATTGTTCAGTGTGATGATTTTGGAAATCATCTGATTAATCATGTCTTCTGGCAACTGGAATATTCCACTTACAAACGGTTCAATCCATTTCAAATCCAAAAGTCGCAATGCAGTATCTTCATCCATATGTTCAATGGTTTCTTTTGTTTTTAGATGGAGTTCATCCTTTTTGATTCGAAGTTCACGCTTGCTCTGTGTTTCTTCCTCCATCAACATAAACACTTGCTTCATTTTTGCCTCAAAAGAATTCTCCGGGAAATCATATTCCATCTGCAATTGTGCAATGCGATTATTAATAGCGGGTTTACCATAAGTTCCATCGTTATTTGCATTCATCATATCCCACATAACTTGATTCGTTGTGGCAATATAATCCAACTTATCCTTCTTTTTTGAAAGCATTATATATTTTTGAAGAGCTGTAATTTCCGGGCTATCTACGTCTTTTAATGCCTCTGCGACAAAAATTTTGACTTCCTTCGCAACAAAAGAATCTTTTTCTTCAGTCACTGTGCTTCCTTCAAGTTCGTCATCTTCCAATGACTCTAAAACTTCAGTATAGATAGAAGCGATTTCACGCAAACGATTTTCAAGAGCGATAATCTCATTCAATTCATCTGCGTGTATTTCTTGCTGCACCAATTCAAAAGGAAGAATACGGCCTTTCCAGCCTTCCTGTACTTCTGGCACTTCTTCATCGTCATCTGATTTCTTTTTAATAACCATATTGGGGTCAACTTGGAAAATTGCTTCAAACCCTTCACTCTGTATCATTTCTAAATCAGCCGCAATAACGTCCCAATTTTCCGATAAGATTTGGTAGGCTTTATATTTATCCAAGAGTTTGACCTTTGAAATACGATTGAAAATCTCTTGACACACTTCATCCTTTTTGCCTTGCGCGTTTACATCCAAAATATCTTCGATGAGAGAATCATGCAAGGATTTATAAAAACCATCAAAACTCGCAGCAAAAACCTGTCTGTATTCTTCGATGGAAGGAACCTCTAGGGTGACAGCTTGGATGTCCTCGTTTGGAATTATTAAATAACCTTCAGACTTCTCTTTGAATAGCGCATCAAAAAGACCAGGGAATGTATCCCAATACTCCTTAAGTAATGCGGCTTCGTGCATCGGAATACCACCAAACATAGTCGCCCGAATATCCCAAGTTTCTGGATCATCAGAAGAATCCACGTATCTAGGAATATTAAGGTTATATTCATTTTCACGAATTTTCTTTTTGGTCACAAGAGCTGCATATTTTTCAACAGGCTGTCTGAGTCTCACAGCATCTGCAATCTTTTTAATATCACAGGCACGAAGTTTGTTATTTTTCCCTGCTTTTTCAAATCCTTTTGAAGCGTCAATAATCAACACATCAGAATCCTTACGTGTTCTTTTCAACACCATAACAACCGTAGGAATAGATGTTCCAAAGAATATGTTTGCAGGCAAACCGATGATGGCCTCTATGTGATTTCTTTCGATAAGCGTTTCTCTGATTTTACCTTCTTCACCACCACGGAATAATACACCATGTGGTAAAACGATGGTCATAATACCATCATCTTCTAAATGATATAGCTCATGCAGCAAGAATGCATAGTCTGCTTTTGCTTTTGGAGCTACGCCAAACTCTTTATAACGAGGGTCATATTCTTTATCTTTTGGGTCCCATTTTTGAGAATACGGTGGATTAGAAACTACAGCATCCACCCTGACCAGCCGATAAGTCTGCTCTCTATTTTGGTCATTTTCAAAGAAAGGCCAATCATCCTCTAAAGTATCACCATTTCGTACATTAATGTTTGTAGGGTTGATACCACGCATAACCAAATTCATACGAGTAAGGTTATATGTGTTTTCCTTCAACTCCTGCGCATAGTAATCGACCTTATTCTCACCAGAGATAAATCGACTAATTGATGTACCTATATTGATAAGTAGAGATCCCGAGCCAGATGTTGGATCATAGATTTTAATGTGCTCTTTGTTCTTTAAATTTTCAGCTATAATTTCAGACATCAGAATTGACACCTCATGCGGGGTGTAGAATTCTCCAGCCTTTTTTCCTGCATTGGCTGCAAACATGCTGATAAGATATTCATAAATAAATCCTAGAATATCATAATCCTGCTTGCCATCCATAGGAATTCGTCTAATTAGCTTTAACAAGCTCTTTACTGACTTAGTCTGCTTTTGAGCTGTATCACCCAATTTAGAAAGACCAGACTGCAGGGTCTTAAAGATGTTCTCAAAAATCTTCTTATAGGTCTCCTCTATGTTTAAATCAAATGCATTTAGAGCATCACGAACATTTGCAATATTAAAATCATCGCCCTTCTCGAGCCATGTAGAGAACAGATTGTTATATGAGATAAAATATCCAATGTTCTGGCGAATGTGCTTTGCCAGTTGAGCATCCTCCTCACTGACTTTTTTTATATCGTCATCTTTATAGCCTTCGTCTTTCAAAAACTGAATTTCACTTTCCGAAAGGTACTTATAAAACATAAAACCGAGGATGTAATCCTTGTATTCGTTTGCTTCTATCTTGGAACGCATCTGATTTGCTGATTGCCAAATTGTAGACGCCAATTGCTGTTTATTCATCGTCATTTCTCCTCCCGTTTTTCATAGGTAAGTCTAATGTCATAACCTAATCCTTCCATCATTTGAATAAAGGTTTTATTTATAACACCATCATCTTTCTTTACGATACGATTCACATACTGTACGGTTTTTCCTATTTTTTCAGCCAAGGCAGCTTGTGTTGTATCAGCTTCAACACATTTTATTTTAATATCTTTTTCAATGTTGTTTTTTATCATAGAACCGTCCTCCGTTCAGTAGATTAACAAATCCATTTAATATTATGGCACAAATAAGATGATTTTGTCAATATATTGAGTTTATAATTCTTAAGCGAGATTACACAAACATGGCAGTAGTTCTGTAATAAAGCTACTGCCTTTCACTATGTTCATTTAACAACAGTTTCATAGTCTCAACCTAACGTAAAAACAGTAGTTCCCTTGTCTCGCAAGGCAAAAAGTAGTTCTATAGCCTCAACCCAAAAATGTTTATTAAGCCTAGGCTACTTTTGAAAGATAAAAAACAAGGTTTCCATCAATCGGTAATTGTCACCGAAAGTCTGGAAACCTTTGATTTCAAGCTATTTGCAGCCTATTTATTTATCTTTGCGTGATAGAGTAGAGCAGTGGGATTGCCACCGCCCCCTCATCAAACCGTACGTGCGGTTTTCCCGCATACGGCTTTCCGATATTCTTCTTCCTTCAGCATTCAACCACACATCCGTAAAAGTCCTGCATTACTGGTTAATTCAGCTATTTCAACTGCATTTCCCATTCTGTAGTTACGTTGTCTTTTACGGTTGTACCATTTTGTGAATTTTCGATTAATGTATTTATCTATCTTCCATAGCTTTTGCCTTGAGAATCGTCTTGTATAGTAATTTCTCATACCTACAACTTTGGGATTGAGCATTTTTATCATATTCTCAATGCTCCACTGCAACCTAATAGGGCTTGCAAACACCGCTTTGATATTTGCCCTCATTTTCTTCATGGATTTATTCGATGGTGTCTGATGCAATGTCCAATACCATTTCCAGTTTTTATTTCTGCTTCTTTGAAATCGATTATTAAAGCCAAGAAAATCAAAGCTATCTTTCCCAAAATACATATCCACCAGTCTGGTCTTTTCACTGTGCATCGTCAGTTCCAATTTTCTCATTATCCATTGAACTGCCTGCATAGCTTGTTCTGCCTGCGCCATTCTTTTACTAAGGATTACAAAGTCATCAGCATAACGCACAAGCTCTCCTAAATGTGCAAATCTACGGTTCCAATATATATCAAAGTAATTCAGATATATATTCGATAACAAAGGTGAAATCACTCCGCCTTGCGTTGCTCCTACTGTACTTTCACAGTAACCCCCTGCTTCCATAATACCTGCCCTCAGCCATTCTCTTATTAGCTTCAACACTTTTCTATCCGAAATTCGTTGTTCTACTAAAAGCATAAGCTTCTCATGGTTGATGCTTCCAAAATAATCTTTTATGTCCGCATCTATAACCCACAGTGCATTTCCCGCATCTGCCACTTCAAAGATTTTATCCATCGCTTGTTTTGCACTTCGTTTTGGGCGAAATCCATAAGAACAGTTCTGAAAATCCGCTTCAAACACAGGTTCTATCACTATTTTTGTTGCCATTTGCACAATTCTATCCTTAATTGTAGGAATCCCTAACGCTCTTTTACTTCCATCTGCTTTTGGAATATAGGTTCTTCTTACAGGCTTGCACCGATATAAATCACTTTTCAATTCCTCTGCTATTTCACCGAGAAGTTTTTCCTCCCCGTATGCTTTCACATCGTCTATGCTGACTTTATCGATTCCACCTGCTCCACCATTGGTTTTCACTCGTTTCCATGCTTCTTCTAAAATATCCTTGCGGTATATCTTATCATACATTGCATGAAATCTTCTTTTCTTACTTGTTTTGGCTGTAAGGTATAGTCTATTCTGAAAGTCTCGAACCTTTTCATGGGTGTTCTTAGTCTCTTTGACAATCACCAGTTCCTACCTCCTTCATAGACGTGAATAAAGTTGTGCCCCTTTCCTATGTACAGTTTTACTGTCTGTACAATCATTGGTACTATGGACACTTCTGACTACCTCTTTGCAGATAGACAATTTCACTTTCGCTTATATGCTATCTCTTTACAGTTTTCTCTGTGCAAAGTAGGTTCTCTCCAGTTCCGACAAATACTTTCCTGACGTGTCGCTACCTCTACACCGCAGAGTTCTTAGGTATTGCAATTAGGGTTCTTCATACCGTCTTCTGCCTTCGCTGTTGATGTCGCAGCTCGGCTCTCTGTTGTCCTCATACGAGGATGTCAATAACGGTGCGGCAGTATTCACTTTATGTTACAACCCATCAGTTTGTCTGCTCATTTCTGAACATTCCGTAACGCTTCAACGCACCAATCTCTCACTACGTTGGTTACTGACTAAGAGGCTTCCCTACCTTTACCTCTACAGGACTTTCACCTGTTAGCATTTGCCAGCTTGGCTGGACGCACACATCAA
>NZ_FOYZ01000035.1 GCF_900112775.1 Anaeromicropila populeti | reverse complement strand
CTACGTTGGTTACTGACTAAGAGGCTTCCCTACCTTTACCTCTACAGGACTTTCACCTGTTAGCATTTGCCAGCTTGGCTGGACGCACACATCAAGACAACTGTCTCAACGTGGCACGATACCTCGATTATGATGTCAGGTTATCAGGGTAATCGCTGCCTGTTCGTGGAAACTTATCAAGGCAATTTTTCGTTTGCGGAAACTTATCCAAGACCGCATTTTTACACTTGGTATGTAGTTCAATTGCCTTTGCTGGCCGACTATCACATTTTCAAAAAAGTGCCTTTTTACCTATTATATCAGGCTCGTCAATCCACAAATCCTTACACTTTTGACACTCCCGAAATCCTTGATAGGGAACATGTCCACTCCCACCGTCTCGACACCCGAATTTCGCCGTCTCAACTTGCCGCAACTATTGCAAAAAATGCAACAGTTGACGCTAAGTAATCGTACATATCCATCAAGATAGAGCCTCTATATCAAGCCGAGTCTATCAAGACCACGTTTTTGATACAAGGATTTGTGTAGTGAAAATAGCGAGAAAGCCCTGTAAACAAGGCATTTCCATCGTTTCGATAGTTTCTACGGCTCGTTCCGCACCTGAAATATGGTGTTCTGGAACGGGCCATTCTTACTGTTTGCACCATCTTTGCAGGGCCTCCTCTCAATCAGAATAGGTAAAATTAAAAAGTGGGGCAAAATTAAAAGGTGTAAATCAATCCAGTGCTTCGTAGTATTTCTTCACGAACTGAGCCATCAGGAATCTACGCTTCTCAAGGAACTCCGGGAAGCCCCAGATGTCCATGTCCATAAATTCTTCAGGGACACAGTTCTCAGCCAGATTGCGCTTCAGGTCATCCTCGGTAGTAATGCCACCGTAGGACAGGTCGCCTCCGGCAATCTGCTTCTTCATCAATTCCATATATACGCAAGGTGCATCGTCCTTGATTTTAATATTGATTTCAGACTGCGTGTACACATAGTTGGCAATCTGGTTATAATCTTTCCGGTTATTGACGCCGTTCTTCTGCAGATACTTCTTCGGGAAGATGTGATGAATGTCGCCACGCTGTTCGATAAGGGACTTCACGTCAATCTGCTCGGACAGGAAGCCTCTGGAGCCAGCCTTGACCTGTGCCATAAGGAACACAAGGAAGTACGGGCTGCTTGCAACAGAGGTGTCCAGTCTGGTAACCAGCACGCTGTTCCAGAAGGCATCCGAAAGTTCACCGGCCTCTGTATTCTTGATGAACTGCACCGGGTCTTGCTCGGTGAAACGCTTGATATCATAATCAATGGCAGATTCCGCAGAGCCTGAATACCGGCCTGTCAGCATAGAAAGAACAAGCCATTTTCTAACCAGCTTTTCAATAACTCCGGCATCCAGCTTTTGGTCTTTCAGTGTCAGATACAGAATGTAGCCGAAATTCAGCACGTTCTGAGAACGCACCAGCGAAGCATCAATGATGCCTGCTGATTTAACAATCATAATGTACCGCTGGAAATTGGTCTGATTTACAAATGCCTCAACACCCTGACGCAAGGTAGCAAAGGAGCTTTCAGCGATAGTCTCCAAGTTCTCTCTGGTTTCAAAATCACGACCGGACAACAGGCTGACCAAATCAGAAATCTTACCACGCTTGAATTTATGTGTGAACGACACACGCAGCACATCGGTATAGGAAGGCACATAAATATCTTCTGTTTCCTTCACAATCCACTTGATTTTCTGCATGGCATCGGTCTTGGCAAAATCGGTATCATTCTCTGCAATCATCTCATAGTCAGCAGGCCGCTGCATGAAATGGCAGAAGTAATCTATCATCTTCCGTATCTCGTTGCCGCCGTATTTGTCATCCGCAGAGATTTTTGACATAGCGAAATCCGCCTGCGAAAGCACAACGCCCTGCGAATTGATACGGATAAAGATATCAGTAACCTCGTCGATGGAGAGGCCTTGATTCAAGTCTGTAACACCAAGGTTGATGTCCAGCACCTTTTTGAGCTTTCCGATAATCTTGGAGATTGCGCTCTCCTGACCGGGCAGGTTATTGTCCTTGCAATACTGGATGATGAACTGGAACTCCTCGAAGGTAGGCTCAAACACCTTTGAAATGTCAGAAATCCACTTGCAGTCCTTCTCGATGGCTGGATTCAGCACTTCGAATGCCTCCGTCTGCGGATTGAATGCAATGCGGATAGGCTTGCGCTTGTAATTAGCGTCCGTGACCAGCATGCCTGCGATGGCAGCCTGCAACGCTGTTACACGCTGCTGACCGTCAATGAGGATTTTCTTGCCGATAGAGATGGTGCCATCTTTCAGGCGCACATCGGGATTCTTCCAAACGATGATGTACCCAATCGGGAAACCTTTATAGAGGGAGTCTAACAGGTCACGCACTTTGGTGGAATCCCACACGAAAGGTCGCTGGATTTCAGGGATTGCGATTTCGCCCGACTTAATCCAGCTGATGATATTCTGTACAGATGTGCTGTAAACATCAAATTGTGCCATGTTGCTGCCCTCCTTTAGTTCGCTCCGAGTGCTTTGATAACAGTGAATAGGTTATAATAAATTATACAAATCATATTCGGTCATGATATAATGAGAAAAATGGAGGATAACTATCATGGCAGGAAAAGTAAAAAATT
>NZ_FOYZ01000032.1 GCF_900112775.1 Anaeromicropila populeti | reverse complement strand
TAATTTTTTACTTTTCCTGCCATGATAGTTATCCTCCATTTTTCTCATTATATCATGACCGAATATGATTTGTATAATTTATTATAACCTATTCAGGGTTTAGGAAAAACAAGTATCGCTCTTACTGCAATAAATGACCTACTGTTTGATTTCTTCGAAGCCCATAAGGTGTTAGTGGTAGCACCACTTCGAGTTGCAAGAGATACCTGGCCTGCTGAAATTGAAAAATGGGATCATCTATCTGACTTGATCGTTTCTGTTGCAGTAGGAAGTACTGCTGAACGAGTTAAAGCGTTAAAGGCTACAGCTGATATCTATGTAATCAATCGTGAGAATCTTTCATGGCTTATTGATGAAAGCGGACTTCCGTTTGATTTCGATACAGTTATAATTGATGAGCTTTCTTCCTTCAAAAATCATCAGGCCAAGCGCTGTAAGTCTTTTATGAAGGTACGTCCTAGAGTAAAACGCATTATTGGAATGACAGGAACACCAAGCAGCAATGGACTAATGGATTTATGGGCAGAGTTCAAATTGCTTGACATGGGTGTTAGGCTTGGAAGGTTCATAACTGCGTTTCGTACCAACTACTTTATGCCGGATAAAAGAAATGGCCAGATTATTTATAGTTACAAGCCTCTTCCCGGAGCAGAGAAATGCATCTACAAGAAAATTTCCGATATTACAATTTCAATGAAGTCTACGGATTATCTTAAGATGCCTGAACTGGTTAACAGTGAATACACGGTTATGCTTTCTGAAAAAGAGGCAGAACGCTATGACGAATTAGCAAAAGACCTTGTACTTACGCTTCCTGATGGTGAGGTTACTGCTGGGAATGCAGCAGCACTTTCCAACAAGCTCTGTCAGATGGCTAATGGTGCCATTTATAAAGATAGCGGTGAAACTCAGGTCATCCATAATCAGAAATTGGATGCATTGGAGGACATTATTGAAGCAGCTGCCGGAAAGCCAATACTTGTGGCCTATTGGTATAAACACGACTACGAAAGAATCGTAGAAAAGCTTCATTGCATAAAGGTTCCATTTTCTAAGCTGGATACTGCTGAAAGTATTCGAAGGTGGAACAACAAGGAAATACCTGTCGGTTTAATTCATCCGGCATCTGCAGGACATGGCTTAAATCTTCAGGCTGGTGGCTCTTGTATTGTGTGGTTCGGTCTTACCTGGTCATTAGAGTTATATCAACAGACAAATGCTAGGCTCTGGCGTCAGGGCCAAACAGCTGAAACGGTTGTGGTGCAGCACATCGTTACCAAAGGTACTATTGATGAGCGTGTCTTGAGGGCTCTTTCCTTAAAGGATAAAAGCCAGTCGGCGCTTATCGAAGCAGTCAAAGCTGATCTGCAAATGAGAGTCAAATAAAGACAATCCGTGCCAATCCGAGAAACAAAAACTTGGAGGTGCGATATGGAACCATATGAAAGTTTAGCGAATGCGATTATAGTACAGGCAGTCAAGGATTACCGGGAAGCCTTACAGCGTTTGGGCCGTCACCCAGAGAAAAATGATTACAAAGCTGAGGTTAACTCACTTGAGCGCTTCTTCTGTTCTGGCTGGTATCAGATGTTGACTGATCTTGACGGTACCATCTTAATGCGCAAGATACGAGAAAAACTGGAGGTGCCTGCCTATGACTGCTAAAGAATATTTGTCCCAAGCCTATCGTTTGGACCAGCGGATCAACAGCAAGCTGGAGCAGGTTGCTTCATTGAATGAATTGGCAACTAAATGTACTACAACATTGACGGGGATGCCACGTAATCCGAGTCATGGAACATCTATGATGGCCGACGCTATTTGTAAAATCATTGATCTTCAGAACGAGATCAACAAAGACATTGATCGCCTTGTAGACTTAAAGGGTGAAATAATAGGAGTCATAAAAGCGGTTGACAGTTTGGAGTGCCAGACGCTTCTAGAGCTACGATACTTATGCTTTAAATCTTGGGAGCAAATCGCAGTGGATCTGGGATATAATGTTCGCCACGTTTATCGACTGCACGATGTTGCCACCTCACTGATTAAACTTCCTGAAACAAGTCAGTGAATGTCACTGTTTGTCAGTGTGGTTCGTGTGTTACTATTACAATAGAGAAATAGAATTCCAAAGGCCATCGTGGAGAGATCTGCGGTGGCTTTTGTTATGCCCTGAAAGTGAGGTGAACCGATGCCCTACAAACCTAAACGTCCCTGTGCTTACCCCGGCTGCGGTCGGCTTGCTGTACGCGAGCAATACTGTGCCGAGCATCAAAAAGCAATGGATAAACAATACAACCAGTACGAACGTGATCCCGCTTCCAACAAGCGATATGGTCGTGCTTGGAAGCGTATCCGTGACCGCTACATCAAGTCGCATCCTCTCTGCGAGGAATGTCAGAAGCAAGGCAAGTTCACTCCTGCCGAAGAGGTACACCACATCCTTCCGCTTTCCAAAGGCGGTGGTAACGAGAAGAGCAATCTCATGGCTCTTTGTAAATCCTGCCACTCTAGAATTACTGCAGAGAGCGGTGACCGGTGGGGGCGGTCAAATCTCTAAAACTTTTTAAAGCGGACAGCGGCGTGGGGCTTCGTGTTAAAAAACGCGGTTTCAAACGAGGGAATAGCCCCAGCCCTGCTAAGTGAGGTGAAAATATGGCGAAAGACGGTACAAATCGAGGCGGCGCTCGTGTAGGTGCAGGTGCGAAAAAGAAGCCCCTGACTGACAAAATCGCCGAAGGCAATCCAGGAGGCAGAAAACTGACGGTGATGGAATTTAAGGATACGGCAGACCTAAAAGGACTTGAAATGCCCGAGCCAAATAAAATGCTCGAAGCTATACAAAAAGATGGCAAAGCCTTGGTTGCAGGAGAAATCTACAGAAATACATGGCGGTGGCTAAACGAACGTGGATGTGCAGCTCTGGTAGAGCCTCAGCTATTGGAACGCTATGCAATGAGCGTGGCTCGTTGGATTCAATGTGAGGAAGCTGTCACAGAATATGGCTTTTTAGCAAAACACCCTACTACGGGTAATGCCATTCAAAGCCCTTATGTGGCAATGGGTCAGAATTACATGAACCAAACCAATCGGTTGTGGATGGAGATCTTCCAGATCGTTAAAGAAAACTGTACAGGAGAATACAACGGCGCTAGCCCACAGGACGATGTAATGGAACGTCTGCTCATGGCAAGGCGAGGAAAATAAATCAGATAGGAGGAAAATATGATTACTTATAAAACAGCAGAAAGTGTCTGCATTGGACATCCAGATAAACTCTGTGATCTCATTGCTGACAATATCGTGGATGCTTGTCTTCGTAAAGACAAAGCTTCCCGCGTGGCCTGTGAGGTCATGGCGACCAAAGGTAAAATTATCGTGGCGGGCGAAATCACCTGCAGCGGTAAAGTAGACATATGCTTCATCGTAAAAAATGTACTTCGTGAGGTGGGATACAATCCGTGGAAGTTCACAGTATTTGTTTTTGTACACCAGCAAAGTGCAGACATTGCGGCGGGTGTAGATAATGCGCTTGAAGCACGAAATGGTATCAATGACCCATACGGTTCTGTAGGAGCTGGTGACCAAGGCACGGTTTATGGTTACGCAACCAATGAAACCCATGAGAACCTGCCCCTCCCTCTGGTGCTTTCCCATCGCATTGTAAAACGCATTGACAACTGCCGCAAAGGAAAACTCATTAAGGGTATTCTGCCTGACGGCAAAGCGCAGGTTACTGTGGAATATGAGGATGGCAAGCCCAAACGTGTAAAAACCATTGTAGTTTCAGTCCAGCATGATAAGGGCAAGACACAAGAAGAATTGAAAACGGATATCATCAATAATGTACTTTGGCAGTGTTTTGAGGATTTTCCGTTTGATGATGATACTGAAATCCTTATTAATCCCTCCGGCAGATTTGTCGAAGGTGGTCCCGCTGCCGATACAGGTTTAACCGGCAGAAAAATCATGGTCGATACCTATGGTGGTCTTGCGTCTCACGGCGGAGGTGCCCTTTGTGGCAAGGACCCAACCAAGGTTGACCGAAGTGGCGCGTACATGGCGCGATACATTGCAAAGAACATCGTATGGAGCGGTCTTGCAGAGAAATGCGAGGTCGCTCTTTCTTATGCTATAGGAAAGGCAAACCCTGTGGCAGTTGACGTGACTTCCTTTGGTACTGGCAAACTCACCGATGATCAGCTCACCAATATTGTGCAGGATGTGTTTAACCTCCGACCGGCGGCAATCATTGAAAAACTAAGGCTGAGAAATTCAATCTACTCCGATACGGCGGTTTATGGTCATTTCAATTCCTGTCTGTTCCCGTGGGAGGATGTAAATATGTACACAAATTTAAGAAAGGCGGCTGAGTAGTATGCAGATAGAAAAACTGAAAACTGAGCTATTGATTCCAGCCGACTACAATCCTCGTAAAGATTTGAAACCCGGTGACCCGGAATATGAAAAGCTGAAACGCTCCATCGAGCAGTTCGGTTATGTTGAACCCGTTATATGGAATAAGACTACATCTCATGTTGTCGGTGGCCACCAGCGTTTGAAGGTGCTGCTTGATATGGGCATCACCGAAGTCGAGTGTGTGGTTATTGAAATGGATGAGGAAAAAGAAAAGGCCCTCAATATCGCCCTCAATAAGATCAGCGGTGATTGGGATAAGGATAAGCTGGCTCTCCTCATTGCGGATTTGCAGGGAGCGGACTTTGACGTGTCCCTCACCGGCTTTGAGCCTGCCGAACTTGATGCGCTTTTTAAGGATTCGCTCAAGGACGGTATTCATGATGATGACTTCGATGTGGATGCTGAACTGCAAAAGCCTGCACTCACCAAGCAAGGCGATGTCTGGAAGCTTGGGCAGCACAGGCTAGTCTGTGGTGATTCTACTAAGGCTGACACTTTCACGCTACTGATGGACGGGAAACTCGCAAATCTTGTGGTAACTGACCCTCCATACAACGTCAACTATGAAGGTTCGGCGGGCAAAATCAAAAACGACAATATGGGAAATGAAGCATTCTACAATTTTCTGCTTGAGGCGTTTAAGAACACCGAGGCGGCAATGGCAAAGGATGCTTCTATTTATGTGTTTCATGCAGATACTGAAGGTCTGAATTTTAGAAAGGCATTCTCTGAATCAGGTTTCTACCTTTCCGGTACTTGCATCTGGAAAAAGCAGTCGCTTGTTCTCGGTCGATCACCTTACCAATGGCAGCATGAGCCTGTTCTTTTCGGCTGGAAGAAGTCTGGAAAGCACAACTGGTATGCCGATCGTAGGCAGACCACCATCTGGGAATTTGAGAAGCCGAAGAAGAATGCAGACCATCCCACCATGAAGCCTGTGGCACTGGTAGCATACCCGATTCTCAACTCAAGCCTGACCAACTGCATAGTACTCGATCCTTTCGGTGGTTCGGGAAGTACTCTTATTGCATGCGATCAGACGGATCGTATCTGCTACACTGTTGAACTGGATGAAAAGTACTGCGACGTGATTGTAAAAAGGTATATTGAGCAGGCCGGGAACGCAGATAGTGTATTTCTATGGAGAGATGGTACGGAGTATAAGTATTGTGATCTGCAGGAAATAAATGCTGACGACTAAACTCCATCTACACAAAACGCCGCCAATCAATCGAAACAGTTTCCCTACAGAAATATGCTCGAAACGACTTGCTATTTACAGCGCTCAGAGTGATATATGTAGTACCGAAAAAGAAAGGCGGTATGAAAAATGCAGATTAATTATAATGTTACAGGCGCACAACGAAAATCACTGGTAGGAGCAATCAGCCAGGAATTAAATGCTCCGACAAAATACCTCGGTGCACCAACCTTCGCTTACGAGGTAGGCGGCTACCACATTGACAAGAATGGGACACTCAGAGGATATGACAATCCCGGACTGGTTGCTGACCTTCAGGGATTGCACGACTTCAAAGCTATTACAGAAGAATACGACACTCCACTCCCGGAAGCAGAACCTGTGCCGGAGGATGTTCAAATTCCTTACGAAGCCGCTCTTGGTGGCAGGGTCAGCCCTTACTACGATAACGAGGAGCCACCTGCATACGGGGAACCCGAGCAAGAGGATACGCTCGAACCTAACCGATTGACCATCGAGATGCCAAGGTCGGCTTTTACCGATATGGCTCTTGAAAACCTCAAGCGATTGGTTGAAAGCAAATCCTCTCTAATCCAAAAGGCTCTCGCTATTGATTGCACCCATATCATTACAGGTGAAGAAACTATCAGCTTCCCTTGGTTTCAAGGAGAGCTTACTTCAGATGAGGTCAAAGCCTACACGCATTTTGTTACTGCATTATGCGAGATGGCAAAAATACAGCAAAGAGTCAATGCTACCGAAAAGCAAGTGGAAAATGAGAAGTATGCTTTTCGATGTTTCCTCATCCGGCTTGGTTTTGTCGGCACTGAATACAAGATGGAACGTAAAATCCTGCTAAAGAACCTATCAGGCAATAGCGCCTTTAAGAATGGCGCTCCGATTAAAGCTGAGGAGGTAACGACTGATGAATAACTTTCCTTCAAGGGAGACGGTGGAACGCCTCCGTAAGCAATACCCATCTGGCACACGAGTGGAATTGGTACACATGAACGACCCTTATTCGAAACTAAGGCCCGGCGACCAAGGAACCGTGGACTTCGTGGACGATACAGGTACAATTTTCTGCTCATGGGATATCGGTTCCTCTCTGGGTGTTGTGTACGGAGAGGATGCGGTGCGGAAGTTGTAAGGGTATGGCTTCGTAGAAACACACCCATAATTTGATGTGTTTTATTTCTCGGATTTCGCTTGCTATATAAGCCTTTTAGAGTGATATATGTACATGCGGAAAGCGCAAAACATACACATTCAGGAGGAAAACCACATGTTTACAAGCAGATTCGGGATTGAGATTGAGTTTACAGGCATTACAAGAAACGACGCGGCCAAGGTTGCAGCCGACTTCCTAAACGGAACGGTTACACACACCGGCGATTATTACGATACCAAGAAGGTAACGGCCCCGGACGGACGGGTTTGGAAGTTTATGAGCGACGGCAGCATCTCCTGCCAAAAGAAACAAGGCCGCCAGAAGGTAGCTGCCACCCGCGATTACAGCGTTGAGCTGGTAAGCCCCATATTAACCTACCGCGAGGACATTGAAATACTTCAGGAATTGGTCAGACAGCTTCGTCACGCTGGCGGATTTGCAAACAACTCTTGCGGAATTCACATACACCTTAACGGCTCGGACCATACACCGAGGAGCATAAGGAACTTCATGAACATCATCGCCAGTAAGAATGACCTTTTTTACAAGGCTTTGCAGATAGCACCTGAACGAATGAGTTACTGCAAAAAGATGGATAGCCTCCTGGTCGAGAAAATAAACCGACGCAAACCGAAAACGATGGAAGCCATAGAGAGCCTTTGGTACGAAGGCTACAGCGAAAGCACCAGCCGCCACTACCATTCAAGCCGATACCATTTTCTTAACCTGCACAGCTTTTTCACCGGCAACCAAACGGTCGAGCTTCGAGGCTTCAACAGCGAGCTATGAATAGGTTATAATAAATTATACAAATCATATTCGGTCATGATATAATGAGAAAAATGGAGGATAACTATCATGGCAGGAAAAGTAAAAAATTACACCGATGATTTTAAAAAGCAAATAGTCGCATTAAGGCAAAATGGTAAACCAGCAGCAGAAATAGCTAGAGAATATCAACTGGCTAAATCAACAGTAGTGAAATGGACAAATGACTATGGTAATACAGGTTCTTTTAAGGCTAAAGATAACAGAACTGACGAAGAAAATGAGTTGATTCGCCTTCGTAAAGAAAATAAACAGTTATTAATGGAGAATGATATTTTAAAGCAAGCGGCGCTGATAATGGCACGAAAGTA
>NZ_FOYZ01000036.1 GCF_900112775.1 Anaeromicropila populeti | reverse complement strand
CAGCTTTACCAGTATACAGGCAGTGCTAACCAGAAATGGACATTGGAAAAGGTAACATTAGCTACGCCAACGCCAGTAGTAACGCCAACGCCAGTGGTAACACCAACACCAGTAGTAACAGCGACACCAGTGGTAACGGCTACACCAGTGGTAACAGCTACACCAGTGGTAACGCCAACACCAACAGCTGCTACAGGAAACGTTTCTCTTAAAGTGACAAACAGTGATTCCACATCAACAAATACAGTATCTGTTGCCATTGAATTAAGTGGACAAGGAACGGCTGCTTATGATTTATCAAAATTAAAAATCCGTTATTACTATACGTCTGACAGCAGTGTAGAACAAACTACCTGGTTAGATAGTGTTGCTATACAATATCAGGCAGACCCATGGTATGTAAATATTGCTGCAAATGCCAGTGCTAAGATCGTGAAGATGAGTCAGACCACTGCAACAGCAGACTGTTATTTGGAATACAGCTTTACATCATCAGCCGTACTAAATACATCTGCAACATTAAAATTAGGTTCAAGAATTGCTCATACAGACTGGTCAAATTATGTACAGAGCAATGATTATTCCTACCAGAATGCAAATAAAGTAGTAGTATATTATGATGGGGCAGTAATTAGTGGTGTTAATCCATAAGAAAATATAGGAGTAAGTTATAAATGGGTAAAAGTTATTAATGAATAGAAGGAGAACGAAAATGCTCAATAAAAAGTTTAAAAAGGCAATTGTCATTCTGATGGCTGCGGTATTAGTCGGAACCGCAGTTCCTGACAACGCAATTCAAAAAAATAATGAAGTAACAGCGGCTAGTGTGGCAATTTCTCAAATTCCTGGAACAGTACGTACCTTTAGCAGTTATAACGATAATTTTATGTCCGTTACAGGATTTGCGGCTGGTGGAATACAAGACAGAAGCAAATATGTTAATACCTCTTATCATGTAAAGGTGTCCACAGAAAGAGCATTCCTCAATGCTATATTAGCTGCACAAAGTGGTACTGTAAAACTGATTGAGGTTCAAAACAATTTGAACTTAGGGTATCTGGAACTTGGTCTTTCTAGCAGCGAAGTCACAAAATACTCATTTGTTTCAAAGTATGGAAATCCAACGTATGGATTTACAAATCCTGTTATGCAGACCAGCGGTGTTTCCAAATTAAATATTAGTAATACAAATGGTCTTACCATATTTTCCACTAATGGAAGTACGATTAATCATGTAGAATTTAAATTACAAAGTTCTAGCAGTGATATTGTATTTCGTAATCTTTCGTTTGATGGTATGTATCAATTTGATGACACTGGTTTACATAAAGAGGTTGGCTGGACTTTCATTAAGATAAATGGAGCCAATGATGTGTGGATTGATCATTGTAGCTTTGCCATTGCAGCAGATGGTATGCTGGATATTGAAAATGGTTCTTCTGGTGTTACATTATCCTGGTGTAAGTTTGGACTAGAAGCATCAGAAAATCCAGGTACAAGCAGTGCTATTTATCAGTCTGTTACTTACATGGAACAAAAATATAATAGTGGCAGTTTAAGTTCAACAAGCCGTTATTATAAATTGCGTAAGGCTGGTGCTACGAAGTCTCAGATTATGGCATATGAAGCGTTTCATTCTAAATGTCATTTAGTTGGATCGGGTGATAAGGATTATGTAAATTACGTTGACAGCAATGGAAAGGTAACATTAGATGGCAATCAAAGACTTGAGCTGACAATGGCATATTGTTATTATATAAATCTAGGACAGCGTATGCCAATGATACGTCAGGGAAAAGGACACTTAGTAAATTGTTATTTTGATAATTCCTCTCATTTAACTCTTCATTATGGGAATAGTGCATTTACACAGTATGGAGCTTACAACATAAGCCGTGGAATTGATGCAAGAAATGGAGCCAGCATTGGAGCAGATACCTGTGTATATAATTATGTGGATTCTCCGATTATTGGTTCTGAAATGCAGGGCGATGACACAGGAAGCATGTCCGCTCCATGGGATACGCTTTTTGCGAATGCATACAATCATTCTCTTATTGTAAATTCCCAGGTTACAACAAGAAGTGGTTCCACGTATACAGGAAGCAGTTGGGATAATAACGGAAGCAATTTATTTACAAGCGGATTTACCTGGCATGATAAATCTACAATTGGTAAGTGGGCATGGTCATCATCCATTGTAGGTTCACAAAACATGAGCAAATCAAATCCACCTAGTACTGCATTTTCATTTACTTATGGCTACAGTGAAAGTCTTCCTTATTCTTATTATGCATTACCTTTAAATGAGGTTAAGTCTGTCATAAAATCAAAGGCGGGTGCTAGTAAAATCAGCTTAACAGCGGCAAAATGGGCGGCAATATCTTACGGAACAACGACAACTGTAACGCCTACTCCAGTGGTAACCCCAGCTCCATCTGCTGCAACGGTAGAAGAGGGGCTGTACATGATTAAAAATGTAAACAGCGGACTCTATATGGATGTCGCTGGCGGAACAGCAGCCAATAGTACAAATGTACAGCAGTGGGGAGCTTCCAG
>NZ_FOYZ01000044.1 GCF_900112775.1 Anaeromicropila populeti | reverse complement strand
ATTAAGAGGCAACAATACTATGCCTCCTTACAGGATGCGGCATAGGTCGAACATCCTTGTGAAAAAAGTGTAAAGAGATATTGACAATATCATTTCAATACATCTCATGTTACGGTTCAACGAGAGAATGGGGTAATAATGATTTTGTACAATTCGAGTTTCAATACATCTCATGTTACGGTTCAACATGTTACTGGGTGGAGACCTGCATTAAAACGACGTAGTTTCAATACATCTCATGTTACGGTTCAACTAACGTAAATATCCCATTTTTCTCCTTCTATAATACCATAAAATTCAGATTTTGCAAGCCTTTCCTGCATTTTTGTCCAACCAAATTCAATTAATCTGTATTATAGGCAAATTCATCCTGTAAGCCCTCTATTTTCAAGACTTTGCAAGTTTTCGACAAAAAAATTAGTTGGACTTTTTCAGTCAGAACAGCCAATAACTAAAAAACACGCCCAATCAATTACCCAATGGTTGTGTATCCTTATCTTTCGTTGTTAGCTATTGATTCTCTTTGGTATGCTTTTATCTTACCCCATATACGTTGAGTCAATAACATTGCAACTGCATTTTACAGCAATCTCGTAAAAATAACTGCATATTCAACTTTTGATTGCAAACAATTTAATTTTATCCTAGTTTCATTACATTTGTACAACTTTATTTTTCATACAAAATTATTCATATAATTACAATAAAATTATTGAACTTAATAGTAAATACTGTTAAAATAGCAAGGATAAAAAAACTAGAAGAAGGAGAAAATAAAGTGTCAAAAATAATGCCGAGTGTACAGAGAACAGCTATGACACCTAAGATAAAATCTGCAAAAACATCTAATAATAAGAAAAGCAATCAGCCAAAGTCATCAGCAAAAGGAAGCAGTTCAACAAGTTCCAATAAAAATAGTAGTACAAAGTCAGCCACTAGTTCCATTCAAAATGCTTTGAAATCCAGTGTTGCTGCTACTGTAAAGATTTCTAAGCAGACTATAGCAACGACCAGTACTAAAATGATTTATACCGCGTCTGGCACTCCAAGCCCATATGCTCAAGGAAGTACCAGTAGTTATAGCTACAACAGACCTAAGGAAAGTTATCCGCAGCAAACGAAATCAACTACTTCTACAAGCAAGAAAACAACTACATCCCAGACACCAGTGATTCCCAAACAACAGACTGCACCAGTTCCTAAGCCACAGCCTATACCAATTCCCAAGTCACAGCCTACGCCAGTGCCTGTTGCAAAAACGAGCCAAAAACCAAAAAC
>NZ_FOYZ01000033.1 GCF_900112775.1 Anaeromicropila populeti | reverse complement strand
TAGGACAGCTTGCTAAGACGGTAAAAAACGTTCAGAAGTATTGTAATCAAAACGTGAAGATAACAGGTATTCTTTTTACCCGCTTCAATCCAAGAGCAAATATCAGTAAACAGATACAAGAACTTACGGCGCAGGTGAGCGAGTATATATCAGCCCCAATTTACAATACCCATGTGCGGTCTACCGTTGCCGTAGAAGAAGCACAGGCAAACAGGACGGATATTTTTACATACGCTGAAAAATCAACCGTTGCAGACGATTATAGAGCGTTTATAGAGGAATTTTTGAAAGGGGGCAATGAATAATGGCAGGAAAAACAAAAGCAAAATTCGACCAAGACGCGGCTTTTAAGTCGATTATAGGTATTTCAGAGGAAGAACAGATAAAGGGGCAGGAGAGCATTGAAACCCTAGAGAACGGAAAGTATATGCCTACACCAGCGAAGAAGCCACAGGAAAAGGGAACAGTAGGCAGGGGCAGACCAGCCGTGACAGATAGAGAAACGAAACAACGTATCAGCCTTGCGGTGCTTCCAAGTCTTTATGAAGATATTAAAAAGATTTCTTATGTGGAGCGAAAGAGTGTGAGCGAGATTGTTTCAGAGTGCATTGAACAGTATGTTGCCGAGAACGCCGCCAAGCTGAAAGAGTATAACAAAATCAAGAAAGATTAAGGCAGGGCGGGGAAAATCCCGCCCCTTTTTTTATTATTTATGTTATATAAATTAAATAATAAAAATAACATAAATAGCGTTGACAATACATTATATATGTTATATAATGTATATATGATAAATAACTTAAATAATTTATATAAGAAAGGGGTAAACTTATGCACACGGTAATTAAGGGAACTAAGACGGTTGAGGAATTTAAACAACTGAAAGCGTACTTAGAGCAGAGAGCCACAGAACACTTTGAGGAACACAAGAAAGCCTTTGAAAATTGGAAAGAGGGCGAAATAGAAAAGGTATGGATAGACGGCAAGGGCAATATCTGTATCGAGTACGAGAGCGGTAATTGGTGGCATTATAACGAGCAAGGGGAGTGGTGGTAATATGAAAATTGGAACTTATCAGATAGGCAGATACCACGCAATTATTAAAAAGTTTTATGAGGACGGTTCACACGATTATGAAACTTCTTTTTCAGACCAAGCCGACCTCATGGAAAGTGTTTATGCAATCAAAAGTTGTATAGGTACACTTGTAGGAACAGCAACAGACAACCCAAAAGTGCTTACCAATATGACAATAATTAGAGGTAAGGAAAACATTGAAAATGAGTTAAGGGGGCAGGGTATTGATGAAAAATCAGAAGTTTGATGAACATATCAGACCTAGCGTAAAGAAAATGATTGAAAAAGTGAAAGAAAAGAGTGCTGAAGTAAATCAAAAGCAAGTCGAACCACATGAGGTAAACAACAAAAAATAATCACCGTGAGAGAAGAAAGGAAGTGAAGAAGAACGGAAGATTTTTATTTTATAATTTTAATGGTTCTTGTGCTTCTTACGCTTCTGCCTTTTATTCTTTTGTGGAAGCATTGTCACAGAACATCACACCGAAAGGAGTATAGGGGAAATATGAACGAACAGGATAAACAAAGAGAGGAAGCCGCACACCTTGACCGCCAGCAAGCGGAGCAACACGCCATAGAGGGGCGGCAGTTAGAAGAAAGGGCGCAGACGGAAGAACGCCAAAGACAGGAAACCCAGCGCACACAGGACGAGCAACGCCGACAGGATAGCCAACGGCAGGAAGAACAGCGTAGACAAGACGAACAACGTAGACAAGAGGAACAGCGCAGACGAGAGCAGAGGACGCAGGAAGAACACCGCAAGCAGGAGAGCCAACAGAGAGAGGATAGCCAACGGCAGGAGCAGGAGCCAGCGAGGGAAGAACGATTGAAAGAGGAAAGCCAGCGCAAGGAAGAAAATACCCAGCGTGTGAACGATAAGACCCCGCAGAGCCAAGAATTAAGAGATTTAGCAAACGCCGAAGATAAATATATGCGACTTGTAAAGTCGGGCTATTATGACGAAAAGAGAGCCGAAAAAGCGGAAGCAAAAGAGAAGCCAGGGCAGGAAAAAGCCCAGGCAAAAGACAGCCCCGAAAAGGGCGGATTTGCCGCACGGCGTGAAGCCTTGAAAGGCAAGGTGGAAACACGCATTAAATCGCAAGAACAGAATAAAACGCACGATTTCGGGCGTGACAGATAAAGGGGGATAACATGGGAATTATATTTTCAATAATGGGAAAAATACCAAAGTTTTTAATATGGTTTGTTAAATATATTATTATTGGATTATGGGGTTGGTGTGTCCTTGTTGGGTTTGCAATGTGGGTATTATATGAAAAAATCACAGGAGCATCGCTTGTAGCAGGAAGCCCTTTTGATACATTTTTAGGCGTATATATGTTTCGTATTTGCCCTGTTATCATGGGAATAGCGGTATTGCAACTTGTTATTCGTAATGTCACAAAAAATCCAGACTTTAGCTTTTTAAAGCTGATTTTAAAGAGCAAAGAAAAGCAAGGATTTGAAGCGAAGCTGGGCGGGGAAACAGTAGCCCTAAAAACGGCTAATGACCTTTCGGGCGTGGTATTTGGAAAGCTGGGCGGTAAATATGCTACTATGCCCGAAACCACCGACGGACACATTCTGATCGTCGGCGGTGCGGGAAGTGGAAAATCGGCGGCAGTTGCTATTCCTACTCTGATGAGCTGGAAAGAAAGAGTTTTTGCAATCGACATTAAAGGTGAGTTATATGAGAAAACCAAGAAAGCAAGGAGAGAAGCACAGATTAAAGTATTCAATCCAACAGATAGGAACGCTTATGGATATGACCCATTTTTCATGCTGAAAAAGTCTGATGATATATCGAGTGCTGCACGGCAGCTTGCAATGTCAATCGTGCCATTACCGGCAGACACCAAAGACCCATTTTGGATAAAAGGCGCACAGAATATGCTTACAGGGTTTTTGATTTACTTGCAAGGGTTAGAGGAAAGTTTTGCAAGCAGTATGAAGATAATCAAAAGCACACCCACAAAAGAGTTGATAGCGCAGATTGTAGAGGACACCAACGACAAGGCGAAAATGGAAATCATGCAATTTAGTGGCATGGACGATAAGACCCTTTCGGGCGTATTTTCAGAGTTATCAAACCATATTACAATCTTTGCGACAAGTGATGATTTGCAACGTGCTTTATCAGGCGAGGGGCGTTGTATCACGCCAGCAGACCTTGAAAATAATTATGATGTTTATTGTTGTATTCCAGAGCATAAGTTGGACGAATGGAAAGACCTTTTAGGAATGATGTGCAATCAGTTCTTGAAATCCTTTGAACAAAGACCCGAGGGCAACAAAACGCCTATTCTGTTCTTGATTGACGAGTTCCCACGTTTGGGAAAAATCGAAGCTATTAACAACGGACTTGCGACCCTAAGAAGCAAGAAGATACATATAGCACTTATCGTTCAGAGCAAGAGCCAGCTTTCCGCGATTTATGGAAAAGACTTTGCCGAAGTCATAGCCGATAACTGTTCTTACAAGGCAATATTAAAAGCCAGCGAACCGAATACGCAGGAATGGTGTTCTAAGCTGGTGGGTACTTACGATAAGAAAAAAATATCAAGTAATTACAATGCTGATATTATTGGAGTAGGAAAGGGGCAAGGGACAAGTTCCAGCACCGAGGAAAAACGTATTATCAAGCCCGAAGAATTTGCTTATATGACAGACGTTGTTTGTGTGTTCCCGAATGGATATAAACGCTTACAAAAAGCCAATTACTACGAGGACAGCACTTTCACAAGTAAACTATAATCACCGTGATAACGAAAGGGGAAATCAATATGAAAAGAGTAAAAGAATTTGTTTTAAAGTCAAAAAAAATCTACGCTATTTTGGGTGCAGGTATGATAATGTGTCTTTGTGTTTTAACTGCAAATATTTCTTATGGAATGGGGCAGGAGCAGGCGGCAGGATATAGCGCAGAATATTTAAACAGATACGCCACTATTTCATTGGCGTATGCGGACAGCTTCCCGAATGAACCTTATGAAAATGCCCTTGCATATGCAGAGAAAGATTGTAATATTGCAGTAGGGAAATAGAATATCAAAAAATAAAAAGCCTTGCAGAAATGCAGGGCTTCTTTTTTATTCATTTGCATATTTGTAAAGTGAAAGATAGACCTTTTTCAGAATGAACAAAAGCACGAAGTAAAGTAGAATAAAGAGGGTGTATTTTGTCTGAAATATACCGTGCCAGCCATTAGCGGAAACGGTCTTATAAATCTGCCAAACAAAGAAGATATTTATAACGATTGCCATTGTAAAAAGCGTAACAACAGTATGCAAGACTTTTTCTAAAACGTCAGCCATAGAAACGAGAAAAGAGGGCTTTTCACGGCTACCCCGTATTTCTTTTTCAATGCGCCTATATTCTTTTTCTTTTGCCGCTTTTTCTGATTTGGTTTCGATATGTTTACCCCGTAAAGAACGGTCAACTTTATAGGTTTCTTTGTCGGCTTCTGAAAGGGCTTTTCGTGTCAATTCTTGCGCCCTTTGCCTTGCCGTTTCATTACTCATTTACAACCCCGCTTTTAGGAGTAGAAACAAGAGTTTTTACCTGTTCAATCTGTACTAACTGTTTCAGCAATTTTTCAAAGTCTGCTGGTTCAATTTTATCACAGTTAAAATACTTTTCAGCAAGTGCGCCATTCTCAATAAGACGGCGTGTCCTTTGCGCTCTTTCAATCTTACTTTGTTTCTGCTGGATTGATTTCTTTTGTGCCTGTAATTGTGACATTTTCTTTTCAAGTTCTTCTAACTTTTGTTCGGGTGTTTTACGTTCTGCCATAGTCAATACCGCCTTTCTGAATTTTCCTTTTATTGTTTCAATTATTGTAACATAGACAATGCGAAATATCAAGAACGAAGCACAGGACAGGAACACCGCTTTTATACGGTGTTCGGCGCTCCTACTTCAAGAAATTAAAAGTGCCACTTGGCACTTTCATTTTCTTTCATGCGGAACGCATGACATTGCCGCCTATGTAGTTAGCCGCTTTCCTAAACGTATTGCATTATCGAACGTTTGCGGCTATAATGTAGTCACAGAGTAGCGGCGGCAATATCACGAAGTGCGCACTTATATACCAACTCCGTTGGTATGTGCGCTAGCCGAGGGGTCTTGCAGACAGCCACCGCAGAAACAGAGAAACGCTATTGCGTTTTCTGCTTCATGCGGCAACCACTACAACAACATTTGCTATTCGCAAATTTGTTTTCGTGATTGTCTAATTTAATCACGGTGATTAAATTAGAATACGAAGCACGGAATGATACGAAGAAAGGAGCATAAACGGTATGGCTATATATCATTGTCATTGTAAAATAGTAAGCAGAGGAAGTGGGCGGTCTGCCGTTGGTGCGGCGGCATATAGAAGCGGCGAAAAATTAACAAATGAATATGACGGTTTGGAACATGACTATACAAGAAAAGGCGGTGTTGCATATAGTGAAATTATGCTATGTGAAAACGCACCAAAAGAATATCAAGACAGGTCTACACTTTGGAATGAAGTTGAGAAAATAGAAAAGAGCAGTAAGGCACAGTTAGCCCGTGAATATGAAGTTGCTTTGCCTGTTGAATTGACAAGAGAAGAACAGATAAAACTTGTTCGTGATTTTGCAAAAGAAAATTTCACGGATAAGGGAATGTGTGTTGACTTTTCCATACATGATAAAGAGGACGGAAACCCACACGCTCATATCATGCTTACCATAAGACCAATAGAGCAGGACGGAACGTGGGGAACAAAACAGAAAAAGGAATATATTTTAGACAAAGACGGAAATAAACAATATGACAAAAAGAAGCAAACATATAAATGCAAGACAATCAAAACAACCGATTGGGATAGTACGGAATTTTTACAGAGAAACCGTGAAAGCTGGGCGGGAAAAGTAAACGAAGAACTTGAAAAGAAAAATCTGCCACAGAGAGTAGACCATAGAAGTTTTAAGGAGCAGGGAAAGGAACAGATACCAACCCAACATATCGGCGTATCGGCTAACGCTATGGAGAAGCGAGGAATTGAAAGCCAGCGAGGAAATGAAAACAGAGAAATCAAGGAAGCCAATAGCGAATTAAAAGCCCTTTCTCTTGTCGAAAGAAGTATGCAGAAAGACATTGAAAATATCAAAGAGGATATAAGCTGGAATAAGATACACGAAAAAAATGCAGGGATTGAAGCGACACTTCCAAAATTGGAAGATAACGAAAAAGCATTGCGGGCATTACAACAGAATTTAAAATTAGGTATTGAAACAGCCAAGAACATGAAGCCGACCAAGACCAGCGAGGGAAGAACCGTAGAATATGACTTGCGACAGATACCGTATTTTGAGTATCACAAGAACAAAGTCATAGGTGATATTTCTTTCATGCAGAGCAAAGTAAATAACTATCTTGAAGCGTTGGAACAAAAGCGGCAGGAACAGACGATTGCAAAAGAGCAACCAAAGCCACAGGAGCAGGGTGGATTTGCCGCACGGCGTGAAGCGTTAATGAAGCAGGAAGCCCCACAGGAGAAACCGCAAATTGATGTTGCCTATACTGAAAAAATGGCGAAAGAACTTGCCAGCTTACGAAATGAATTTGTAAGAGAAACAGTACAAAGCGCAGAGCGCACCAACTACCAGCCGAACCCGATTTATGCAAGACAGGCAAATGAGATAGAAAGCATTTCAAAAACTGTATCAGACCAGACCCGAACCATAGAAGCATTTAAGGCAGAACGTGACAAGCTGGGAGTGTTTAAGGGAAAAGAGAAAAAAGAGATACAAGAAAAAATTGATAATTTTGAAAGAAGCCGCAGAGGAAATATAGACAAATTGAAAGCGCTGGGCGTTGCTGATCCAGCGCAAGCACAGGAAGCGGTAAAGGAAAAAAGAATGCTGGCGGCGCATGAGCAGAAGCAGGCACAGGCGGCAAAAATGAACGAGGGTGCAGGAAGCAGGGCAGAGGAAGCAAAAGCCGTGTTCCTTGAAATGGTGAAGCAGATACCAGCAGACCAACGGCAAGCCGTACTTGAACGCATGGGGCAATATAAGGAACAACCAGCAATAGGGAAAATGTCGGGCAGAATGGAAGCCTTTACCGCAGATGCAGAAGCCCGCAGGGTGCTTGATAGTGCATTGAAAGAACAGGGAAAAGACCGCCTACATGATAAAGTTAAACAAATAGAAAGAGGGCGAGCAGACTAAGCCTATATTTGCCCTCACAGAGCCTTTTTAAGAAGCAAGGCAAGGAAATGTTCGACTAGCATATAATAAACGCCTTAACGAGCGTTAAGACAGCAATAGAGCATTTAAAATAAAAAGGGTGTGTATCAGACACAAAGAACACCTTACCTTTGCTTAGTTGACAGATAGCATACCAGCGATAGACCGTCAAGGGTGTAACCGCCTATGGCGGCGGCATAGCCGCCCTTGACCGTTTATCGTGGGTGTGCTTTTTTGTAGTCAAGCAAAAGTAAGGCGCATTATAGCACGTTGTACTTATGTTGTCAGAGAGTAAAAATACTTCATTGATAATCTAAGCCCCTAATAATGTCGAAAAAGGTGGAAAAAATATATTGATAATCTAAGCCCCCTA
>NZ_FOYZ01000034.1 GCF_900112775.1 Anaeromicropila populeti | reverse complement strand
GATTAAGAGGCAACAATACTATGCCTCCTTACAGGATGCGGCATAGGTCGAACATCCTTGTGAAAAAAGTGTAAAGAGATATTGACAATATCATTATCTGTAATACCTTTATTGATAATTCTATAAAATTTTCTCCAACTTGCCACCGGAATTTCTTTATCAGTTCCACTTGCTCCTGCTTCACACTTTTTCTTTATAGATTCAAGAAATTCTTGCCAATCATTTATTTTACCAAAATCCCCCTGCCCCGACATAATGTACGTTATAATTGAATCCATTGTTTGATTAGAATCATCAATATTTGCAAACATTAAATCCAAATTTTCCTTATCATACTTGTATATATATTTGAATTTTTTTGCTTTTTTCTTTTTGATGTTGTCATTAACCTCTTCTTCTGTTAAATAGGTATTCCAGTAACGTGTTTTTGCCACAGAATATGGGTAATAGTAATGAACATTTTTAAAAGGTTCTGTTGATAGCCCCAACTTTTTATACTTCTCAAATGTTTCCTTTTTCGCCTTTTCAGGATTCTCTTCGTCCATAAAATCATTAGGTTGATCTATAGCGAGCAAATCCTTACCTTTTACATTAAACATAACGAAAGCAACACTATCCTCTTCCGATTCTTCTCCAGCTTTCTTCAAATAACTATCTTGAATTGCCTTTATCAAAAACATTGCATACGATGTTTTTGAAGCCAATCCTGATATACCAGATATATTCAAATGTGCACCTTCTGGTCCAACAATAAACTTGGAATTCAAATTTACTGGTAGTGTAACCTTCTCACAACCTTTCGTACCCTCATACATTTCTAAATATCCACATACAAGAGGATTCTGAATATTCTGTAATCCTAACGCATAGTTTATTTCTTCCGCTGTTGCCAACATTACCTTCGCATTATTTTGCAATGGTATATAAATATTCTTTTCATTACAAATAACTTTCGCCTTCACATAATTCATTCCGACACGCAATGTAGGTTCCTCAATCTCAACATTACCAAAATCACTAGAAATGAAATTAGTCAAAAAACTACTTGCATCTGTTATATGTGCTATATCTTCGATTACTCCATATGAATACGAATCATTTACATGTGCTACTTTCACAATATCAAAAGGATTTAATATTAACTCTGGATCAGTCCAAAATGTAAAATCATCAATAGTTGTAGGATTCTTTTCTGTTGCTAAAACTCTTCCAATCAAATTATTTGCCATTATATATTGCCTCCTTAGAATAAATGTAAAAATAACTGTGCGCTAATATATTTGCTCTTAACAAATGACTCCGTTAAGAACACTGGATATAGATGGTTAGCCCATCTTTTATCTGTTCCATAACAGGTCGGATTTCGTTCATTAATTATATTTGCAGATATTAAATCAATTACATCACTATCAATACCCTTCTCCAACTCTTCGTCCATCATAATCTTTTCGACCTTCACTACTCCGTCAAAAGGTGTCTGTGTTCTTGATTTATCTCTTATTCGTATATACCAAACGCCAAACTGTACATCACCTAAAAATTCTCTATTTTCAAAACGAGCAACGGGTGTTCTATGGAACACTGGCAATTCGGTTATATATTTTGAATTTGGCTTGCCAGTGTGATCCAGACAACTCTCTGGATTAAAAGATTTAGAAACACCTATAACCCAATTATAGTTATGCTTTATTTTTTGTAATGTTCTTAAATCTTCACGCCCGGATTTCATAACTTTATATTCTAATGAACCATCTTTCAACAAATAACTGTCCTGCCCCAATAGCTTCTTTTTTACCAATTCAGCTACCATACGCTTTTCAGACTCAATCATATAGTCTTGAATTACTCCTATAGCTCTGTCTTCAAGTTTCGCTTCAGGTGCACCCACTTTAGATGTCGCATAGGGAATTATCACAGAAAAATTTAAATTTAATTTTTTCAATTCTTCACTTGCATTTAACTTTTTTACCGTTGATGCAAAATATGCTACGTCATTCCAACCATCTGCATTGCTCTTATCAGGTAATGCTAAAACCAATTCCCTGTAATACGCTTCTGGGTACATCTTTTTATCCACTCGCTTACAACATCCAACTCCAATTTGACCAGCAACCACTGGAAATACTTGTTTGTTATATGCCATATCATCTACTTTAAACACATGTCGTGAGCCATCTAAAAAGTAATTAATCAAAGGAGGCTCCATGACTATTCTATCCGCAAGTGATTTTAAATCTACCGATTTTGTATGCTCTACCGTTTCTGCACAATCCTGCCACTTCATCACCTTTGTTGAATCGTCATCATAAACAATTGAAGGCAATCCTATAGAATCAAAACTATACTTATATGTATTATAACTAGTTCCTCTCGTTTCTTTTGCTATTATTTCCATTATCTTCGGCATTTTTCTACCACCTTCATAAAAACTTATTCATCCTTCTCTACAATATCGTCAAATCCACATTCAAGTTCTTTACAAATACGTGCTAATATATTCAAGGATACCTGCTCATTATTTGCCACTTTAGTGAATGTACTTGGAGCTATTTTTGTTCTTTTCCTCAAATCAGACTTTGATATTTCTTTATCTACCAACAGTTTCCACAAAGGTTTATAATTTACTTTTATCACTTCTACAGGCATATATTTCCCTCCATAAAACATAAAACAAAAAACAATCAGTTGATACTAGCATAACAACATTCCTACTTCGATATGACCAATGTGCAAACATGAAAGGTTCTCTCTTTCGTACTTCTATGTGCCCTATTTCCCCTCTTTTTCATATCCTTGAAATCTCTTAATATACACATTGCCCACTTTATTAATCGTATTTCTACTTAATCCAAAGAACACTTTATAGCTTGCGGATTATATTTTCCAAAGTTATTTATCCATCTTCAAATTATTGGATTTATTGCTTCTTCAGTTCTCGAACTTTGATACCACAAATAATTAAACGCCGGTCTCATACACACTTCGTGGCTGGCGTTTAATAATCCTGTCAAACTTAACTTACCAAATATCAATACTATCTCTACAACCTACCCTATTTCAATCCTATCAACTCAACCCTAAGACAAATAATTCATAGAAATGTTCTGTTTAACAAAAAGAAACAGGATTCTTATCACCAGACAGCCATCTGCTTGATATATAAACCCCTTATTTTCAATCCTTTCCATTTCATTACTTTTCCACCTTTGATAGAGTAGAGCAGTGGGATTGCCACCGCCCCCTCATCAAACCGTACGTGCGGTTTTCCCGCATACGGCTTTCCGATATTCTTCTTCCTTCAG
>NZ_FOYZ01000040.1 GCF_900112775.1 Anaeromicropila populeti | reverse complement strand
AAAGATAGTGAAAGAAAGCAAAAAAGGTGATAATATAGTTGATGGAATAAAGGACGCAGAAAAGGTTGCGGATGGAGTAAAGATTAGTAAGGGTGGGAGTGAAACAATAGATTATTTTGTAGGACCAAATGGAAAAGCATTACCAAGTCAATATAAGAATTGGATTGGTACAAATATGCAAGAAGAATTATTA
This sequence comes from Anaeromicropila populeti, assembly GCF_900112775.1. Classification (GTDB taxonomy): domain Bacteria; phylum Bacillota; class Clostridia; order Lachnospirales; family Lachnospiraceae; genus Anaeromicropila_A; species Anaeromicropila_A populeti. The sequence goes on along the minus strand of NZ_FOYZ01000040.1, from coordinate 1,477 downwards.
AGTCAGGCAGAAAATCCTCAATTACAGAATGCAATAAAACAATTATACAGAGGAAAATCGTTTATTGGTGACGGGGGAACTGCTGATGTTATTAAATTTGAGCGAGAAACTGGAATTATGCTAGGAAAAAATGGCGGTTCACATATTCAAAAGGGAATCGATATGGCAAGCTATATTGAAAATAAAATTTTAACCCAGAACTTAAGTGAAACTGATAAGGCATTGGCCACAAAATTACTAGGAGATTTAAATAACGCATTAGGTAGGTGAATTAGATGAAATATAACAATTTATATTTAGAATTTAAAAAAGAGGTGCCTGAGTGTTTAGAGTTTTTCAGAAAAAAAGAAATGGATAATCTTGTCGATGAAACAGTAGGAGTTCATATTTCTTTTGGAATGGTTGTAGTTCCGTATATTGGAGATATTGTTGATAATAAAAAAACTGAAGAGATTAGGAAAGTTTTTGATTTCATGGAAAAGATGGCAGTTAGCGAAGATATTAAGGTGCAGGAAGTATTGGATTTTACAGTATTAGAAGGATTAGCGGATAAAGGACATGATGTGATAAAGCAATGTAAAAAGTATATGAAAACAAATACAGTACAGCATTGTGAGGAGATTGAAAAGTATTTTTATTAAGTTAACTTATATTATGGTTATTCGTTGGGATTTTCAATACCATAAATCACAAAAAAACCTATTATTAATATATGAAAGAATAGATAAAATTTAATATCAGAGACAGACGCACTTTTTTCAGATATTGAAAAGGCTTGTTTCTATGATATAAAAACTTAGGTGCAGTTCCTATAAACGTACTTTTTGTAGCAAGATAATTGTAGCGAAAGGTACGTTTTATTATGTAAATCAAAAAATGTAGATTAAAAAGGACATACCCAAAAGGCTGTTGATATGTCTAAGTACTTCCAAAAACTTGTTGACTCGGGAACTTTATCTCCAACGGATACAAAAGTGGCGCAAGATATTTTAAATGGCTTGAATGCAGCGTTAGGAGGGAAATAAATTGACTATTAATAATATTTTTGAGATATTCATCAGTAAATTTCCACAGTTAAATGAAGATATAAACAAAAATCTAAAAGATAATATGGTTGATACAAATGATGGAATCTATGTTTTGTGGGGAATGGGTGTAATGCCCTGTGTAAATAAAATTATAGATAACATTGAAAATTATGAGGACTTAATATCAAGCATTTTCGACTTCTTTGAAGAAATGGCTAATGGAGATGATGAAGAGTTAAAAGATCTTCTCATGTATTCAACACTTGAAACATTAGGAGATGATGAGAAGCGACTAAATATTTCAAGGCAATTCATGAAGAATGAAACAAAATTATTGTCAGAGAAAGTAGAAACATGATATTGTCAATATCTCTTTACACTTTTTTCACAAGGATGTTCGACCTATGCCGCATCCTGTAAGGAGGCATAGTATTGTTGCCTCTTAATCA
>NZ_FOYZ01000041.1 GCF_900112775.1 Anaeromicropila populeti | reverse complement strand
CCAGCGCCAACCGCATCTGGTTCTTTGCCAAGTGGAATCACTTGTGAATATAAGGTGGTTAGTGATTGGGGAAGCAGCTTCCAGGGACAGATTGTGCTGAAGAATAATTCAAGCAAGACATATAATGGATGGACATTACAATTTGACTATAATAGTACCATTAATAGTCTTTGGGGTGCAGAATTATCAAGTCAGTCTGGAACAAAAGTGATAGTAAAGAATCCATCATGGGATACAACGCTTGCACCAGGATCATCTGTTACGATTAATTTTACAGCAACACTTGGAAGTGATAAGAATACACCTGTAAATTATTCATTTAGTTAAGAAAAGGAGAATAAAGATGAAAAGGTTTTTTAGTATTATTTTGTCGTTATGTCTTGCAATCGGTGTTATAACAGCAGCTACACCAGTTGCAAAGACAAAAGCAGCAACCGTTCCATCTAATGCAAATTTACTAAATACATATGGAAATGTAATACCACATGTAGGTACAGCATTAGTTGCATCTGAAATTTTAAATAGTACCATTTTGAATTATGCAGCTAAGGAATATAACAGTATTACGGTTGGAAACGAAATGAAACCGGATTATGTTTTATCAAATAGCTTAATTTCAGTTTCTCAAGCAAAAGCCTTAGGGTATTATATTCCTGATGGTTATACAGAAAGTACTGTGCCAACATTAAACTTTACAACAGTTGATAATATGATGAAGGCATGTTATGAAAAAGGTTTAGATATGCGTGGGCATACTTTGCTATGGCATGCACAGACACCAGACTGGTATTTCAGAACAGGGTATTCTCGGACAGGAAGTTATGTAAGCCAGACTGTTATGAATAAAAGAATGGAGTTTTTTATTAAATCCTATCTTGGTCATTGCTGTGCTAGTAAATATAGCGAAATAATTTATGCATGGGATGTTGTTAACGAATATCTTCATGCATCAGCAGATAAATCTGGTTGGCAAAAAATTTATGGAAATAATCTTGGGCCAAAATGTGCCTTTGTAAAACAGGCATTTGAATATGCTTATGATACATTAAGCTATTATGGCTTAACAAATAAAGTTTCACTGTTTTACAATGATTATAACGAATACATGGAAGTAGATGACATTATTACATTAATTAACTATGTAAACTCTAGTCGTAAAATTTGTGCTGGTATAGGTATGCAGTCTCATTTAAGTACATCATTTCCATCTGTAGCTTACTATAAGAGTGCATTACAAGCCTTTGCAAAAGCTGGATTTGAAATTCAGATAACAGAGCTTGATGCAGGATGTACAGATTTTACTACACAGGCAACGTACTACTATAACTTAATGAAAGCAATTTTAGATGTTAAAAAATCAGGTGGTAACATTACAGCTCTTATATGGTGGGGAATGACCGATAATACGTCATGGCGTTCTAGTGACAAACCATTATTGTACAGCGATTATAATACAAAAAAAGCAGCTTATACATCTGTTTTGCAAGCATACTTTGATGCAGGTTATTCAATGGGAGGTGGTACTACAACCCCAACCTCAACCCCAACCAGTACCCCTAATCCAGGTATAGGAAGTACTGTAAAATTAACCGATGGCTGGTATTATATTAAAAATGTAAATGCGCAGAAATACCTTCA
>NZ_FOYZ01000043.1 GCF_900112775.1 Anaeromicropila populeti | reverse complement strand
TGTCCAGCTTTTCCTGTATTATCTGTTACCTGAAGATATTTCTGAGCATTTACATTCTTAATATAGTACCAGCCATCTGTTAATTTTACAGTACTTCCTATACCAGGATTAGGTGTACTAGTTGGTGTTGGCGTTGCAGAACTAGGGGTGTAGTTTCTAATAATTCCCAAATCCCATATAATCTGCTGATATTGAGCTGACATATCTGTAGTACCCTGAATAAGAAAATCTACTTTATTAATGTCATTGATTTCTAATTTCTGATTATATCCAGCACGAATAAGTTCTCCATGTGAAACATTAGTAGTCCACTTGTCTGCATTATATTTTGTAAGATTACCACGCCATGCCCACTTTTCAGAAACCTGTGTCCAAGGTCCACCTGCACCAGAAGATGTCCATAACTCAAAGTATCGGCCATCTTTCATATCTTCCATAATCAGGTAGTACTTACCATCTGCATTTGATTTATAAACTGCTGCTGCTTCAAAAGAATCATTAAGAGCTACTGTTGGTGTGCCCCAGCCTTTTGGGAAGTTTGCCAAAGTAGTCTTACGTACATACAATTTATGTGAGCCGTCACTTGGAGTGTTGTACATATAAGCATATTGATCATCACATATGACATAATAATCCCATCCCATATTTCCTGACATTCCAAAGGATTTTGGTCCTGACCAGGAATTAGGATCCGCTATATTTGTACTTGTGGCATAAGCTGCCCCGTGGGTTCCATCCTGATAAACTAAATACCATAATTTTTGTGGTTCATAGTAAAATACTTCTGGTGCACAGAAATATGATTCACCTATTTTACTCATATAGGTACGTGGAGCAGTTTTTAACCCAGATATAGTAGTTGCTGATGTATAAAGCATCTGCCATCCACCGCTTTTATTTGCTCCAGTATAAAATACGTGATATTTACCTCCGTAATATACAATAGTTGGATCCTTTGCCCCATAATAATCATACGGGCTGCATTCTCTGTGAAAAATAACACGTTCATCTACAGACCAAGATGGATTGGCATTTGCTGCTGCATTTACTACGGAACCATAAGATGGTATAAGAAGCGCCATCACCGCAAATAACGCAATATATTTTTTTATTAACCCCTTCATATTATCCTCCTTTATTGGTATTCTATTTTAGTTACAAACTTGCCTTTTAACTAAATGAGTAATTTGCAGGTGCATTTTTGTTACTTCCAACTGTTGCTATAAAGTTAATAGTAACGGATGAACCTGAGGCAAGTGTGGCATCCCATGACGGATTTTTAACTACAACCTTGGTACCAGACTGACTTGACAATTCCGCGCCCCAAAGACTATTTATAGTGCTGTTATAATCAAATTGTAATGTCCAGCCATTGTATGTTTTAGTTGAGTTATTCTTTAATACAATTTGTCCTTG